>CAIQHG010000068.1 GCA_903871545.1 uncultured Burkholderiales bacterium
TTGGGTAATTTATCGAAGATTAACTGCTTGTCTATTGAGCTCTTGTTTTCAAGCTTTGTAACCATCCAATACTGATTGCTGGTCTTTAAAAAATTTATCGAAGAAAGCGGTTTAAATAACGATCTATCGTTTTTTAGCTGTTCAAAATTTATATTACCTTCAGTATCTTCTACACCGCTTATTTCTCCACTGGGTATTTTGAAAGAAACTTGAGATGAATCAGTAATCGTATAGGCGGACGATGGCAAAGAAACTACACTGATGGATACCAGCCAGATACTCAAAATTAGGAATTTTTTTAAAAATTTGAGCATGAAATGCAGTAACTTGAAGTGTTAATTTGCACAGTCTAATCCACTTAACGCTTGGAATGCAATGAATTAAGAAAAAATTTCTAAAAAGTTAACGATGACGCGCTCAGGCGACGAAATAAGAACTTGCTTGCCGCGTTAACTGCCTTGGAAATATCCTCGGCGTGTCAGCGTGATCACGCGGACAAAGAAGGAACTGATAAATCTGTTACTAAGACCCTGCACCGTATTGAGCTAGCGTCTGTTCTCTTTGATTTTGAGTAAGTAGGATTCAAAAAGATAAATGCTTTTGACGATTTTTTTTCAAACAACACACACGACAATAAAGAAATTCACTTAAATCAAATGCAAGGCTCTTAACCCGAGGGTTTTATTTACAAATCCCAAGTGTTTTATTTGTAAATTTATAAACGTTTAATTTTAAA
This sequence comes from uncultured Burkholderiales bacterium, assembly GCA_903871545.1. GTDB lineage: Bacteria > Pseudomonadota > Gammaproteobacteria > Burkholderiales > Burkholderiaceae_C > Limnohabitans. Next base: position 737 of record CAIQHG010000068.1, read on the forward strand.
CGGACAATTGTGTAATTTGCTTATCTATTTCCTCGGAGATTTTTAACTTTTGGCTTGCAGGGGATGAAAATTTGGCTGACTCTAAGAAGCTTCTTCTGCCCTTGGGAGTAGCAATAAAAGCTTGCTTCTGAATTCCTTTGATTCGCCATTCCTCTGCCAACTGATTGCTTAAATCCGCTCCGTATTTAGAGGTGCAACTTGCCAATATATCAGCCTCATTTAGAATAACTGTCGCCCAAAGCTTGTCAAGTTTGAACTCTAAATTTTCTACTAATCTGTGATTGAGATTAACCACTTCGGGGTCCGTATTTTGAATTAAATAAATCATATCTAGCTGGTTTTTCATCTCAACCGAACACTCATTCCAAATTTCTTTTAGATGTGAGATCGTTAGATTTTCAATTTCCATGACCGTGTTATTGATCCCGCCCGGATGTCTGTAGTCATGGCAAATAACAGTTAACAATAGCAAAGCAGTCCAATACTCATCAATGACCCCTTTTTTCTCCTTTTCTATCAAGAGTAATATACTCATACAAGTAAGTACATCTGAGAAATGTAGTCGGTTGTGGTACGGAGGTTCCCAAGTCAGAGCTACATTTTTTTCGATTTTTAGTGCAACTTCACGAGCACAATTTAATAAATTTAATACACTATTACTCAGATGAGTATCTGAAAATACTGCGTCAATACATTCTTCTAAGACTTGGTCTAATCCTATCCAACTGCTGCGCCAAGAGTCCCTTAAAAACCCCAAAGAGGTATTTAAAATATTGTTCCAATTATTATTTGTTGAAACGTTTAGATACTTGGACCGATCAATCAGGTGCGTCATCGATATTTGTTTTTCTACATTTAGCCAGTTCATTGGTCATATTTTGTTGCAACAGTAGTGCTTCAAAAATTGGTATCAATAGATTTGATGTAGCACCAAGCAAAGAATTTGCGTCTTCGCTTGATATTTCTATACAAATAGCCTCGTCTACCGCTTTGACAGTTGCACCCCTGATACCGCCTATTAGAAAGGCTTGTTCTCCAAAAGATTGCCCTTTACTGATAGTGGAAATCAATCCACCACTTTCATCTAAAATCTGCAACTTTCCTTGTTTAACAAAGTACAGTTTGTCAGCTAGCTCACCAACCGTAAACACGATATGACCGGGTTGAAAACTGTTTTCTTTAAAGGTAGCCATTGTTAATGAATTAAATGGGTAAATTAAGTGATCTATTTGCTAAATTCATAATAATTTTTTGGATAACACTCGGTAGCTTAGGTATAGCATGGATGATCTTGTTGATCGGCAATATACGAGCTTGGATAGGGGTCACGCAGATTATAGTTTTACTTGCACTAATTCCAATAATTCCCTCTGCTAATCCAATAATTGATCCAGGTCCTAAGCGTTCTACTAAACGTCCATCCAAGCCTAGTGCGGTCCCAGAAACAATGAAGTAAGCGGACGTAATATCGTCGCCCTTTTGTATTATTTTCTGCTTTGAATCAAACATAGTTGAATTGAGATCCTTACACCCCCACAAGCTGAAATATAGTCTTTCATTGCTGTTTAATTTTCCAGATCGATAAATTTCCAAACTCTGGCTTGAGTTTGGATCAACTACACCGAGTCTGTGTAGATGCTCAATGTCTACTTGAAAACTACCGTTTATTTCTTCCATTTAATAGTACCTATGTTCTAAATTAACAATCGATTTTTGTTGCGTACTAACTCTCGACTTCATTATGCAACCTTACAGCCCATTTTGGATCTAATATTGGTCGGTATTTACTTAATTCGTATCAAAAGAGTCTACAAATGTCACCCCTAATGGAGCCACTTTAGCCCCTGAAGGCCCTTGCGAAAACAAAAAACACCTGCATCATTCAGTTGGACTAGAAAACAGGTTTTGAGGTTGGGCGTGATAGTCAGTTCACCTCGAGTAAAAACTTTGTTTTGTCAAGTTTGTATTATTATGATACAAAATAGTTGCCACACAGTTTATTACACAATTTCCATTTATCAACGTAACTATATGATTTTTGAAAATCTTTCTAGAGCCTGGTAAGCTATTTAATTGCAAAAAGAGGAAAATCTTCAAAATAGCGTATAAAAAATCGCTTGAGATTTTACGCGTAAAAACATTTCTACTAATTGCACAGTTATTGCGCAGTTATTGCATAGTTAGTCCGCAGAAAATGACAATTTTAAATTTGTATCTTAATGATAAAATTATAGAATTGAAACGAAAACATCTTTGGCAACTGACTTTTACAGTGGTTTGATAGCTTTTAGCACTGTGCCAAAAATATTCGTCGCAGTAGTACTGCACCTCCTCATTGTTCTTTTTTTGAAAACACCCGAAGTACAATCAACCATGTTATCAGGATTTATACAAATACTTTTTTTCCAAAGTTTGGGGGAATTGATTTCAAAACTTTTTTTGCAATCATTGCCCGGGCCTGTTATTGGGCTAGTTCTTCTTTTATGTTGGTTAATTATTAAGAAGCAAGTCAATCCCTCTTTGGCCTTGGTTAGTGACTCGTTGAGTCAATACTTAGGCTTATTGTTTGTTCCCGCAGCCGTTGGAGTTGTTTTATTTTTACCTCAATTAAAAGAAAATGCAGCTGCTATTGCCTGCACATTGATTGGAAGTGTTGTTCTTACAATAACAGCAAGTGCTTTGGTTTTAAGATTATTGGGTTCAGAAAAAAATGATTAAGCCAAATTCAATCGTTGAAATCTGGGTATATCTTTCAGGCAGTCCATTAATTGCCCTATTTACCACTTTGCTCGCTTATCAGATTGGATTAATTGCTTACCAAAAAACCAAACAAAATCCATTAATCAATCCAGTTGCAATAGCCGTCATCTTGGTGGCTTGCTTTATTCAATTAATTGACATGCCATACGACAAGTATTTTCAAGGAGCCCAGTTCATCCACTTTTTACTAGGCTCAGCTACCGTAGGCTTGGCAATTCCAATTTATCGTGGACTGGGGAGTTTAAAAAACAGGTTCATCCCACTCATTGCTGCATTACTGACAGGCGCTGCTATGTCAATTGCAAGCGCAGTTGGTATTTCAACTGTTTTAGGCGCAGATCAAAATATCATTGGTGCTTTTTATTCCAAGTCTGTCACAGCACCGATTGCAATGGGAATAGCGGAGAGAATTGGAACATCACCTACATTGACAGCTATTTTTGCCGTTTGCACTGGAATACTGGGTGCAATCTTGGCGCCATTTATTCTGAACTTATTGAATATCAATCCGTGGTGGCAAAGGGGGTTTCCCATTGGAGTTGCATCTCATGGAATCGGAGCATCAAGGGCGTTCAGCATCAATGCGCAGGCCGGGACTTACGCGAGTTTAGCTATGGGCCTTCACGGCATACTGGGCTCATTAGCAATCCCATTTATTTATAAAATTTTTAACTGATTTTTACTATAAAAAACTTTAATAAATCAGCTTTGTCATGGGTTGAATAAAAATCAAACTTCGTAATTTTTATTTTAGTTACGTTTAATTAAAAGACTGGTAATTTCTTAGTTACGAAATGGGTCCCAATTTATCTTCTGTTTGTTTGGCCCATTACGATTAGCGGGGGTCTTAAAGGTTAGGCAACGCATGAGCGTCATAAAAATGTCATCCCTGTGATCATTGCAAGTATTGAATATATTGAATGTATTGAATGCATTATTGATTGATGCATATTGGTACAATTAGGCTCTAATAGATCATGTTGTTTTCAGCGCCAGTGGATAACAACGAACTGGTTAACAACGAACAGGGCACAGTGCATTCTAAACATGAGCCTCAGCCATACTGATTATTTAAATTACAAAACCAGGGAATCCCCCGTCTTGCATGATTGGTTATACGACTCGGTTAAGCAAACCCAGCAAAATATTGATTCTTTATCAGACACGCAGTGGCACACTCCTGTCCTAGACATTGTCAATCTCCCAACTTGGGAGTTGGGCCATTTGACTTGGTTTCACGAGTTTTGGGTCCACCGACTCGGCCGTGCCTCTACTCCTAGCTGTTTTCAAAATGCGGATGAGCTATTTAACTCCTCCCTCATCACGCACTCTGATAGATGGAGAGCGAAAATACCTCCCAAAGAGGATCTGAAGAGATACTTTAACCGGGTCATGCAACTAAGTTTTGATTTGTTGCAAGCAGACAAACTCAGTGCAGAACAAAAATATTTTTTAGAGCTATCCATTTATCACCAAGATATGCACAACGAGGCCTTCGCCTACATGTGTCAAACACTTCAATACCCATGCCCCCAGAATTCTTCGGTGATTGGATACGTTGCAAAAGACTTTTCAGCAACAGGGAAATATCTAAATTTCCCCCAACAAACCCTGCAAGTTGGATCTCAAAAAGATGGCTTTTTTATTTTCGACAATGAAAAATGGCAATTTCCGTTAAATATTAAAGCCTTCTCTGTTTCAAAGTTACCCGTCAGCAATCAAGAGTATTTAGAATACCTGCAGGCAAACTTGGAGGTAGAGAAACCAAAACACTGGAGGCGCGAAAATAATCGTTGGTATTTATTTGAATTTCATCAATGGATTGAGCTTCCCCTAGACAATCCGCTTATTCATGTCTCCTTTGAGGAAGCTCAAAAATACTGTGAATGGAGAAACGAGCGCCTACCCAGTGAGTTCGAAATGTTAGCGCTCCTAGAGTCAGATCCCGCCGAGTGGCAAGCCTCTGATTTGTGGGAGTGGACAAGTAGTTCGTTTTTACCGTTTGAGGGATTTCAGCCCGACCCGTACCTTGATTATTCTCAGCCCTGGTTTGGGGGGAGTTACAGGGTATTGAAAGGTTACAGTCGCTTCACCCCCAAGCGACTAAGACGTCCTCAATTTAGAAATTTTTATCTACCCACTCGCTCCGATCCGTTTTGTGGGTTTAGAACCTGTCTAAAAGAAATTTAGTATCGTAAAAGTTAATTCCTAAAACCCAGATAAACAAGAAGAAAGCAGACCATGACCTATAACGGAAAACTCACCTCCCTGTCCCACGGCGGGGGATGCGGCTGCAAAATAGCCCCCGCCATCTTAAGCGATATCTTAAAGTCCACCCCCATTCGCATCATTCCACCAGAATTACTCGCTGGAACCGAAAACAATGAGGACGCCGCGGTTTACCAAATCAACGAGAACCAAGCAATCGTTGCGACCACTGACTTCTTTATGCCAATCGTGGACGATCCATACGAATTTGGTCGCATCGCTGCAACCAATGCTATTTCAGACATTTATGCCATGGGAGCAAAGCCTTTGTTTGCTTTGGCTATTTTGGGTATGCCAATAAATACGTTGCCCCTAGATGTCATCCAAAAAATAACAATGGGGGGAGAATCGGTTTGTGCCGAGGCAGGTATCATGATTGCAGGTGGACACTCAATTGATACAGTCGAGCCTATTTACGGGTTGGTTGCGATCGGTATCGTGGACCCGAAAAGACTCAAACGCAACAACGCTGCAAAAGCCGGTGACAGCATCATTGTCAGCAAACCTTTGGGGGTCGGTATATTGTCTGCTGCCCTCAAAAGCGACAAACTCTCAGACAACGGCTACAAACAAATGATTGCTTATACAACCCAACTCAATAAACCCGGTATCGAGTTGTCTCAACTCGGCGGTGTTCACGCATTAACCGATATCACCGGTTTTGGTTTGGCCGGCCACCTGCTTGAGCTGTGCCGGGGTGCTAAGTTACAAGCCCAAATTGAGTGGTCGCACATACCCGTCATTGAAGAGGCGGTAAGGCTAGTTAAAGAGGGTGTTTATACCGGTGCCTCAGCTCGCAATTGGTCAGGCTACGCAGAGGAAATTCAGACATCTGAGGCAATAGCTGATTGGCAAAAAAATCTTCTCTCGGACCCCCAAACCAGTGGTGGACTCTTGGTGTCCTGCGCGCCTGAGGAAGAGCGCCAAGTGCTAAAAATACTGCACGACGCGGGCTTCCCCCATGCACAGAAAATTGGTAGCTTTCGCCCTGGCCAAGGTTTATCGGTTATTTAATTTAATCCTCCAACCCTTTCACTCTAATTATCTTTAAATCATGAAAAATACTGTTTTTAAAAACGTGCTCGCGCTCTTGCTAGTTGGGGTATCTTTTTGGGCGCATTCACAAAATGTGTTACGCGTCTCCTCTATCCCAGACGAGGCACCCACTGAGCTGCAACGCAAATTTAAACCACTCGGCGAATACTTAACAAAAGAAACCGGCTTAAAAGTAGAGTTCACCCCCGTCACCGACTACGCCGCAGTCGTAGAGGCACTCGCTACCAGCAAAATTGATATGGCATGGTTGGGTGGATTTACCTACATCCAGGCCAAGCAAAGAACCAACGGGACAGCCAAACCCATTATTCAGCGCAAAGAGGATGCGACCTTTACATCTAAAATTATCGTTCCGCAAACCAGTTCAATTAAATCTCTCAGTGATTTAAAAGGCAAAGTATTCGCCTTTGGCTCGCCGTCCTCCACCTCAGGTCATTTAATGCCGCGCTCCTTTATGATGCAAAATGGCTTGAATCCTGATGAAGACTTTAAGAATATTGCCTTTTCAGGTGCCCACGACGCAACCATCGCTTTTGTTGCCAGCGGTAAAGCAGAGGCAGGCGCACTCAACGCGTCCGTGTTGGATAAATTAACCGAAGCCCAAAACCCCAACGCCCTAAAAGTCAGAGTGCTTGCAACAACCCCGCCGTTTTTTGATTACAACTGGACCGTTCGAGGAGACCTTGATCCCGCTGTTGTTAAAAAAATTACCGACGCATTCTTAAAGCTAGATGCAAGTAATCCAGAATACAAAGAGTTGATGGACTTACAAAGAACCACCAAATACATAGAGACAAAGTCGTCCAACTACGACAATATCGAAAAAGCAGGTAAAGCAGCTGGATTGATTAAATAATGGGTTTAGGTTTTTCTTTTGAAAAACTGGGCTATTCGCACTCTAAGGGCAAAGTCGCTCTACAGGGCATTGAACTCAGCGCAAACCCAGGCGAGCAAATGGCCATCGTTGGGCCGTCTGGGGCTGGGAAAACGACCTTTTTAAATATCCTAGCAACCGGCACCCGGCCCCTGGTTGGCCAAATCGAAATCCTCGGCAAAAGACCCTGGGAGCTCTCCAGCGTGGAGCTCAAAAAGCTTCGCTCCAAGATCGGCTTAATCCACCAAGCCCCACCACTGCCGCCCAAACAACGCGTGGTCACTGCTGTTCTCGCCGGTAAGCTTGGACAGTGGTCTACGCTTAAATCCATTATCTCGCTCCTTTATCCAGTGGACATCACAGGTGCCTACAACAGTTTGGCGCAACTCGATTTGGGCGAGCGACTCTTTGATCGGTGCGATCAGCTATCTGGGGGCCAACTCCAGCGCGTTGGGATTGCAAGAGTCCTATACCAAGAGCCAGAGCTCATGTTGGCAGATGAACCCGTCTCTGCTATGGACCCCGTGTTATCGGATTTGACGATCAAAAGATTGACACAATACGCGAGCGAAAAAGGGGTAACGTTCTTGGCTAGTTTGCACGATATTGAAATAGCCCTTAAGTGGTTTCCTCGAATGATTGGGCTGCGGGAGGGGAAAATCATGTTTGATCTACCAACCCCAAAAGTTACTCAAAAACTCTTGCAAGAGTTGTACGCCTCAGAGATGGACGCCCCCGATCTTAATAGGTCCGCCCAATCCACGGCCGTGTTACAAAAGTCATCCAAGCTTTGACATGCGACAAACCATAAACGGCTCCATACACGATCCGGACGCTAAAAAACGGTTCCTCTATTTCGCTTTAGCGTTGACTTGTTTGTGGCCACTGCTGCAACTGGCTCAATTCAATCCCTTAGCCTTCTTTGATAGGTCTAATCTGGAGGTGATGGGGAACTTTTTGAACCAGTTTTTCCCGCCAAACGTTGAGCCCGGTTTTTTACAACTTGTTTTCAAAGCAACCCTTGAGACCTTGGCAATGGCAACGGCTGGGACTGCGCTTGCACTCTTGATTGCGGTGCCTCTTGGGCTGGCAATGACGTACAGCTTATCGATTTCGCGCCTTGGGCCTGCTGATGGCCACGGGGTGAAGAAATTCGTACGCAGCATTGCCAGGCTCTTGATGGTGGTTTTGCGCGGGATCCCAGAGATCGTTTGGGCGTTGCTATTTGTGCGCGTGTTTGGATTAGGGGCTGTCGCCGGGGTCACGGCTATTTCGATTACGTACGGCGGTATGTTAGCTAAAGTGTATGCAGAGATTTTAGAGTCAAGCAACAGCCAAGTGTCCCGCGCTTTAATACTCGCGGGGAGTGGGCGAGGCAGTGCATTTTTATACGGACTCTTGCCCGGCTCGGCGCAGGAGCTTGCGTCCTATACGGTCTACCGCTGGGAGGCGGCTGTTAGGGCCTCCGTTATCATGGGATTTGTGGGAGCAGGGGGTCTTGGCCAACTCATGGACCAGTCCATGAAAATGCTCAACGGCAGCGAGGTTTCAACAATCTTGATCGTATTTTTGGTGCTTGTGTTGTTCGCTGATTATTTAAGTTGGTACGTGAGAAAGCAACTCGAATGAACATTCAACCCGCACGCCAATTTTGTTTCAAATGCCTCATCAATCTTGCCTGTCTGATATTGGCGGTAGGGTGGAGTTTTGCTTACCTATCATTTAACCCATTTAGTTTTTTTACCCCCGAGTCTGCGTCTCAATTGGCGCTCTATGCAAAACGGTTTTTCCCACCAGATGTTCACAGTGCATTTTTACTGAAAATTTTAAAAGCAACGTTTGAGACGATTGCCATTTCTGCAATAGCTACTTTGTTGGCAACCGTCATCAGCTTGCTCTTGGCTGTACCCGCCGCTGGTAAATACGGCAAAAAGACCAAAGAGGTGACACGCTTTTTCTTTAATTTTTTACGCTCTGTCCCAGAGTTAGTCTTCGCAACCATTTTAGTGCTCGCAGTCGGGCTCGGCCCTTTTGCTGGCACCTTAGCGTTGATGCTGCACACCACAGGTGTCCTTGGTAGGTTATTTGGGGAGGCCCTAGAAAATCATCCCCCCAAAAATGCTCAAGCACTTTTACTCAACGGCTCAAGCGGCGCGCAGGCCTTTTTGTACGGGACCCTACCCGGAGTCACCGCCCAGTTCGTCTCCTACGCCTTGTACCGCTGGGAGATGAATATCCGTATGGCAACTATCCTCGGTTTTGTAGGGGCGGGTGGGCTGGGTCAAATGCTCTACTACGAACTCTCCCTACTGCGTGAACCCCGTGCAGCAAGCATAATCATTGCCATGCTCATACTCGTTGTATTGGTAGACTTCATCAGCAATAAGCTGCGTTTGGTGCAAATGCACACCCAGGGCTGAAAACGCCTTTTCTTTTAAACCAGAGTTCTTAGCAGTTCGCCAATGGACTGCATCTCGCGCTCCGGTTGAATCAAACTTGAGCGAGCGCTCACCTCTTTCACCAACTGATCATAAAAATGAGGCTGCTCTTCTGCCTTTTGAAGAACCTGCTGCAGGGCTGCTGTGTCCCCCACTTCGTAATAACCTGAATAATCCGCTCCTAAGAGTCCCCGGTTACCCGCAATATTGGACGCAATCACAGGCACACCGATTGCAATGGCCTCGGACACGACGTGGGCACCCCCTTCCATTAAACTGGAGATCACCATCAACCTTGAGCGCGACAAATACTGCATGGCCACGCTGTGCGAGACTTCCCCGTACCAGTGGTATCTGGGCTCGTTTGCGTTAAAAAACTCTGCCTGAGCAGTCATCTCTTCGCTCATTGATTTACCCAGGTGAATCACTTTTATGTTGCTCTCTTTTGCAAGCCCTTGGAGTGCCCGCGCTGCGCGAAAGGGGTCCTTCTCTGGGCGAAGGTGCCCAATCACGCAAACCTCAAAATCTGGCTGCAAAGCAGACTGTCTTTGAGTCGCTTTATGCGACTGATAGATTACCCGTGTCTTTTTGTGAAATTGCGCTGGTAAATCTTGAACGGCATCTTGTTGCAAAACCACAATCTCGTTTGCAAGTTGCATGGACTCAATTACTTGTGCAAACTCACCCTGATCTCTGTATATATCCGTCCCTGTCATGATCAGTACTACGGGGGTAAGAGGGAAAGTTTGTTTAAATTTTTTGATTGATGCGTGACTGCGCTTAGCATGAAGAGCAATCAAACAATCTACTGGCTCTGCGGACCACTCTTCATGAATGTGAGCACTGTACCCCAGTTGCTCAATAAAACCAGCCCAGCGTAGAGCAGTCATGCGGTTTCCGTGCAAACTCCCCCGCTGGGCGGGCGTAATAATTTGGATTAAAGGTTTACTCATAGGGGGCTAAATTTTATGACAGATTATCAAATTGTTTGTGGGGCGTCCCAATTTAGGGATACCTCTATGAGGCCTACCAGAGGTCTTGAGCTAACATCTCTTTCAGCATAAGCCTAGAGATTGGCTTATCACTGAACTAAAGAGCTTAGGCAACTAAATGACTACCAAACCAAATCAAACTCGCAGAGATATGCTTCACGTAATCGGCGCCTCAGCGGTCGGGGCCGCAGGTCTTCAAAGCCTACAAGGATGTGCAGTTCAGCCCATGGGGCAAGCCACTGAGGTGCGTTACTCCTTGGGCACAGAACCCCCCAAAACACTGCTTCCGGTGAACGCAACGGACTGTCACCACCACATCTACGATGCACGCTTTCCGGCCGATAAAACTGCGACCCTCAAACCCAAAGACGCTTTTGTGGCCGATTACAGGGCTTTGCAAAAGCGCCTTGGCCTGACCCGCAACGTCATCGTCCAACCTTCTACGTACGGCACCGACAACCGCGTCACTTTAGAGGCGATGGCTGTCTTTGGACTGCAAAACTGCAGAGGTGTCGCAGTCGTCAACACCCAGGTCACCGATGAAGAGTTAAAACAAATGCACGCCGCAGGCGTCAGAGGTATCCGTTTTAACTTAGCACAAGGCGGTGTCACCTCTCCCGATATGGCCCCCTCGCTTGCAAAACGTATTGCCCCGTTGGGATGGCACCTCCAGGTCAATGCCCCCGCCAAAGTGATACTGGACAACAAATCTATTTGGAGCAACCTCCCCATTTACGTCGTCTTTGACCATTTAGGCCACATGGCTCAACCCAATGCACTGAATGATCCAACCTATGCACTCATCAAAGACCTAATGCAAAAGGACAAAGCCTATGTCAAGTTGTCGGGTTTTTATATGGAAACAAAAGTCGGCCCACCGTCCTACGCGGATAGCGTTCAAGTGGCAAGTGCGTACGCGCAAAGTGCGCCTGAGCGTTGCGTTTGGGGAAGTGATTGGCCTCACCCCACAGAGGGGTATGAAAATAAACCCAATGATTCCTATTTATTAGACGCATTTGCCCAGGCAGTTCCAAGCGAGCAAATTAGAAATAAGATTTTGGTTGATAACCCCGCTCGACTTTATCAATTCAGCTGACAAGCCGTTAATGCAGCGTCCCGCACGGCTATAAAGTCATTGAGACCACTGCATTAATCAGTTCGCTAAAACGGTCTGCGTCCCCGAGCGTAAACTCGGGGGAAATAATGTAAGTCCCTGTTATTGCAACAGAGGGCGTGCCAATAATTCTAAGTGCCCGTTGAGCCGCCTGGTACTGCTTAACATCTCGTATCAATATATCTCTATTCTTTGATACCAAAAGAGGTAAGGACTCGGGTAACTGCTTTGACCTTCCAAAGCCAACTGCCGAGCCCACAATGTCTATACCGCCCCAACTAAATACGTTGACCCTTTTGTCCTGCGCTGCAATCATGCTCGCATCAATGAAGTTTTGTACGTAATGGGGGTGAAATCTTCCCACGGCTGCAAACGCGGTTGCGTAGTTAAGCCCGTCCACGACGTTGGTCGTCGGCGTAAAGAGCGTTTCTTTTGAGGTCTTAGCGCTTAGTGTTGAACCTAGATTTTTAAAGAAACTTAGGTACTTTCTAGAATAAATGCAATTAGGCGAAAAGAAAATTCTCACCACATTCTCATCCGCTTTGTAGGGAGTTACTTCCAAATAAGGCTTTAAAGCGTTTGGAGCGAGGTTGCCTAGGTTTGGTGAGTTACCTGAGTTGCTAAGGTTACTAATGTTAATTGGTTGTGCCACAGCACGCAGTGCGCAAGCGCTGGTCAGAGCGAGTAAAAAGTTTCTTTTAAGCATAGGGGAGGGGGAGTGTTGGTGTTTGCGTTCTCACGCAATTCTCAAAAGGGGAGCGCTGTTGATAGCTCGGTATCCAAACCGGTTGTCCAAAGATTCCTCCAAAGAGAGATCCCGCTCGACTCTGTGCTCACTGTAGTGCTCCTCAATAGCGATTGATATTTCACTCAAGTTAACGCCGTATTTACCGGCCATCTCAAGCCTAAATGAGGGGAACTCTTTGGCGTGCGGGTTTTGCTCTAAACTTTGTTGCACTTGGGAGAGCTTACAGCCGTGCTCAATCACGCACCTCACCCCAAACGAGACCATGGATTCATAAGTGTGTTGGTGTCTAGCTACTTTATAAATGGACAAGGTATCGATGCGCTCTGCCGCTCGAATCTGACCCTTGACTGCGGGATCCACCACGATGGCCTCTACTACGGGCACTTTGCCATTTTTAGGGCCTACATTCTCCGTGATGTGATCCATGTAAATCCCGTTCTTTGAAAGCCACGATCTTTCATCTAAAGTCAACTCTCGTTTGACTGCGGGTCCCTCATACGTGTTGAGTAGTCTTTGAGCCAGTACAAGGGTCAAACTCTCGGAGAGCCTAAATGCATCCGCTTTTAACTGGCTCATACGTTGAAGCGTATTGTGGGCGTCATTGGCGTGGACGGTGGCAAAGACCAGATGCCCCGTGTTGGCGGCCTCAATCGCTGCGTCCATCGTCTCCTTGTCCCTGATCTCACCCACCAAGATCAATTGGGGGTCGAGCCGCAGCGTTGCTCGCAAAGCCGTGGCAAAGGTGATCTCACCCCTGACCTGAATCTGTTTGACGGGAGCCCCTTTCTTGAAGATCTTGAACTCAACCGGGTTTTCAATAGTGACAACGGATTTGGAGCCATCGTTAAGGCATTGAAAGACCGCGTTGAGAAGGGTTGATTTACCAGATCCCGTAGGTCCGCTAATCACCACAAAACCGCTCGGCGCCCTGCATATTTGCATAATGGTGCTGCTGAGTAAATGGGGCAGTTTAAGGTTTTCAAATTTTGGTGTGGTTTGTGGGTCAATAAGGCGACACGTGAACGCAAGCCCTGAGAAGGTCTCAATATACTCAACCCTAAAATTAACGCAGTAGGGGAGACTGGGCAGGGGCTTTAATCCAAACTCAAGCGCAAAATCCTCGGGCAACTGCACCTTAAAACCAGCGGACCAGTTGACCCCCTCTACGGCTCCACCCATGAAGTTACACAAACTAAAGACCCGCTCCTTAATTTCTTTGCCTTTGTCGACCAAGTTCTCAACCGATTGAAAGTCCTCCCCGTCTCGAATGAATATGTGGGTTTCGTGTGCGCCTGCGCACACTTCTATCTCAATGTGAATGTCACTGTAGCCTCGGATGATTGTGTAGATAATGATTTTTCGCAGCAACGCCTCATTCTTTCGCGTCACGTTTACCAACAGTATCTTGTTGGCCTCAACCTCACTGAGCGAATTAAAGTAATCCGAGACCCTCGAGAATAGAGGGTTGTCTATTAGGTTAGTATTCATGTAGCATAGTTAATAAATTATGCATATTGTATAATATGATTCATAATACCTATCTCTTTATAGGTTTTTATATGTCGTGTGTGCAAAAAACGTTACTGCTCTCGTTGCTCTGCCTTGTTTCAGCCTCTGGGGCGAAAACCGCTATGTCAGATCCCGCATCGAATGCGGTATCGGATGCGGTGTCTGATGCGGTATCGGATGCCACCGTAGACTTTAAAATCAGGGCCCAGAAAACCCTGAGCGCCTTGCCCTCAACCGTTGGCCCCTTTGTGATGCCGCTGGGCTTGATGACAGAGTCCGCCGCCATCAATGGTGCAATTACTCAAGAAAGGGATAAATCCAAAGAGACGCTCAAAGTAGTAGAGTTTGGTAATAATTTGATGGATAGAGTGAAAGCTCAGCTACCGCGCATCGTAAACGAGGTAAAGTTCGGGCCCCACATCACCGTATCAAAAAACGGTGAACAAGTCATTGACCAAATAAGGGCTTTGGCGACCCACACAGGTAAGAGTAGGGCAGAGCTTTTGAGTTCAATCTCCGAGTCTGCTCGACTAGGCACACCTGAGGCACAAAACTTTATAGGGCTCGCCTATGAGATAGGTCTTTTTGGGACAAGTCGCAATATAGAGCGGGCAACTGCCTTTTACAAAGCTGCTGCCTCAAAGGACTATCCCCCAGCCGTCTTTAACCTTGGGTTGGTGATGTTTTATGCAAAAGGGGGGGTGGGGTCTGATCAAAACGCAAGAACGCTTCTAACAAGATCTGCACAGATGAGCAAAGGGGTTGACCATTTGCGCACTTGCGGAATGGCCTCCTTTGTAAACTATCAGTCCAACAAAATGGACTTAGCCATTGAGAACTCAATCAACTGCGACAGTCCGCTCTCTAATCTTGCAAAAGTAAGCTCGTTGTCAATGACTACGGCAGATAAAATCAGAGCACTGCGTTTTTTCTCCGAAACAGGCGCCAACGAGGGGTTTGCTTTACTTGAGAAAGTATCAAAAGAAGCACCCGCAAAAGACGATAACTACCCCTACTGTACGTGGCACATATTCAATACGTATTTAGGCCTCGTATCCGAGTCCCCTAAAGGCATAAGGACGGATGCGACTTCTTGTATCGCTACTTATTTCAAAGGCAACATGCAGGACCCTCTAACCAAAATGAGGGCCTCTTTGGCAGTGACGAGTGTTATAGCTTCAGTCAACGCAGAGGTCCTCAATCTTAAGCAGCTCAGAGCTTTAAACCGGGTTCACTACTCTTGGCCAGTTCCCTATTTGCCCTTTAATATTGTGGAATCAGATATCTTTTATCCACTCATGTCCTCAGCAATAAAGAATTCAAACGCAGTTACTGCCCAGGTAGAAGTTTTGAATTAGGAAACTTCCTGACTTTTGTCTAAATAAATAAATCCTTCTCCAGTCGGCTAATCCCAAGGTCTAAACGCTATTTAATAAGCACTTTTAATTCTTCAATTACAGCTTTATGAACTGCATTAGCAGCGCTTGGTTCGTATCCAGTTTTGGGACCGTACGTTACACACTTGTCGCCATAACTGAATAACTTGTTTTCATCCGTATTCACAAGGGCACCTGATTTCTCACTTATGTGACACTGGCTAGTGCTTTGAGCCCCTTTGCTAACTACGGGTGAAGCGCTGCCCAGCAAGTTATCAAAACTATGCGGTGCATTTTTGTACTCCACGCTTGTCACGCTCTTTCCAGATTTATTTAGACGGTTTAGCCAAGCCTTACATTGCTCTTTAGAGGCGTAGTCGTCAATATCACCGTGAAAAGCATGTATGGGCATCGAGATATCTTCATCTTGATCTAGCTCATCAAAGCATGACGGGTAGAGTGGAAATGTTGCAAGTGCATGAAACTCAGGCGACCAAGTTTTTTGAAATCTTCGCATGGCTGTATAAATGACAGCAGTTCCGCCTCGAGAAGTACCAATTAGAGCAATTCGATTTGGGTCGATTCGGGGGTGACGGGCCAATTCCTCATAAGCCCTAAATGCGTCCAACACGCCAGCAAATCTTCCAAGCTTTGCTTGATCTGAAGCTACTTGTGTTAGGTTTCGTCCAGAAAAGCTGTCAACAACAAATGAGGCCATACCAGCTTTGTTTAATTCATAAGCCCAACTTTGATTGGCAGCGTTGATGCCTCCAGAGCCGTGCATAATTATTACCGCAGGCAATTTGCCACTACTGCTTTCCCTGGGAAATCTCAGCTCTGCGCCAAGCGTTACTGTTGGCCCGTTTTTATCACCACGCAGGAACTGTTCGTCGCTCAACGTTAGGGAAGTAAATGGTCTAATCTCAACCCTAGACGCAAATGAATCTAATTCTATTTCTGCAGCGTGAGCAATCCCGTTCAATATCAGTAATGACAGGAGACATGTTTTAATAGAAATTTTCATCATTTTCGTTCGCGAGATACACCGGCGTTATTGACCGGTGGTGGATAGCGCAACGAGCGTGCAGCTCGTCCCTCTCTCACTTGTTTGCTATCTTTGGTTTAGACTTCGTAACTCAAGTACCAGTTACAGGGCAAACGCTCTAAACAAGAAAAGGATTGTTTTCTTTCTTTAGCTTTAACTTGCGCTCTATATCTAATTGTTTGAGCTTATCTTCTTGAATCTTCCTAAAACTGATTCCCCGGTGTCTCCAAAGAAGTAAACGGATGGAGTAAGGGGTTACGTTGTAGCTCTCAGCTAACTTCTCGATAACGGCGACTACGTCCCCCGCAGACATGACAGCCCGGACCCACGCGTCGTACCTGTTCTCGGAAATAGTCGCTGTTGCAATCCCCATCTCATGGCGGAACCGGTGAACGGCTAAGTACTCCGCATTGATCCTAGGGTGTGCAGAAATGAGCTTGTCGTTGTACCCCAAAGCCCAAGCCTTTTGAACGAGGTCCTTTTGTTTTAAGGTTAAGGGCTTGACTTGGGGAGCACGGGACATTTAGGGCGTTGAATCTTAGGGAATTATGCCCATTGTATAGGCTATTTACGCCTTTCATACACAGCTAAAAGCTTTACTAAAGTTTTCAAAAGTATCGAGGAATCAGGTGCACGGGCTAAATTGGCCAATAAACGCTCCATCTCGGGTCTTTTAGCGTCTGGTACCTTCATCAATATTTTTGCCAAGTCTGGTATCAGTGTAGACACAATTAACTCCCCCTCAGAGGGGAAATGATGCCAATCTGGATAGGCCTTGATTAAGCGCTCCCTCACGTCTGAGCCTAAAGTCCTTACACGCCCCGAACTATGTTTGATGCCCTTTATAACTTGGTATAGGGTCATCGGGTGTGCTTGTATTTTGTCTGCAACCGCCCTGTATCCCCCAGGTACTGAGTTGCAAAGCTTAATGAGTGCCTTTGTATTTGGATCGATCATGGCGGTGGAGGGGTAATATTTATTTAATTTAAATTATACCTTGGGTATATCTATTTTTATACCCAGGGTTTACAATGAGGCACTTCAACAAAGTACAACACTGCGGTTAATAACCATTTACCTTAATCCAGTTTTAATCCAGCAGAGTACTCCACGTTTTAACTTAAGAGGGCATCAAATATGGTCAAACCAAGCTTTCCTCAATATCCAGGCGACATCACCTTGAGAGAGAAAATCGACTCCGTGGGCGGCACCTCAGCGGCCAACAAATTCAACGACATCGATCTTTGGTTCTTAGAGTGGCTAGGGAACAAAGACAATGATGGTCTCTTAGGCGAGAGAGTACTTGCAAATCTTTTCAATGAGGATTTGTCCAAGTACGGGGTAAGCTGTAACTTGCTCAACAGTTCCGCTGATGAAATTGAGGCCGCTGCTTTTTTATCAGGCCTACACCCGATCGATTTAAAGAGATTTCACAAAGAATGGGACGACTTAATCGCAGTCCAGCAACTCCAGTACCCCACGTGCCTGCAGGCCCAAAAAAAGGACAATTGCCTCATAACGAGTATTGACCAAATAATCTAATTAGCCGTATTAACGGGGGGGGGTATCTTTGCGTAAAGCTACCCCGTCTTTGTTCATCTGCGAGGAGATAAATTTAAGCGATTACCTGAAGCTAGTTTCTCAAGGTTTAAAAATTAAAGACTCAAAAAAAGCTCAGTACCGCTTTATTTGCTTAGGGCTTTAATGATGGGAGATTTGATTTTTTGGCCGTCCTCTTCGTAAATAACAAGTTTGCGAAACAAGTCAATTTGCAAATGAGCATCGGATTCTTCATTGTATAAATACACAGACCACTCGTCATGTGATTCTTCTAAATAGGTAAGCGTTTCACCCTTCCATTTCTCAGACCATTTCTTGCCGCTAACAAATTTAAGTTCGGTCACAACACCTTGGAATTTGTAGGATACGTAATTTACGTTGTCTGCTTTAACTACTGGAGAAGACTTTGAAGGAGGTGGCGGGGGAGTTTCGGGAGAAGACTTTGGGGGAGGTGGCGGGGAAGTTGCGGGAGAAGTTGCGGGAGAAGTGCCAGAGGGTGCCGAATCAGATGGTGTGATTGCATAAGCAAGTTGCACTTTGTTTTCATCTTTCATCATCAGCTTGTTAGAAACTAAATTAATTTCTACATCTGTAATAAGTCCTTCCAAAAACACATACGTATTTGTTCTTTTTTTCTCTAAATACCCTGCTGAAGATCCATCCTCACAATCTTGCTGCCATGCAGTGCCCTCTTTTATTTTCCCCATTAGAAAGAGTTTGCACTTGACCTTATTCTTGTCTACAAAAGTAATGGATTTAAGATCCTTGGGCTGAACCGTTCCTGCTGATGCAAATAAAGGACCTAAAGTTAGAGAAAGTAATACTGTTAGTTTGATTAAAGTATTCATAATGGTCATGTTTAAAGAAAAGTTTAATATACAACATTTTAATTGATGTTCTTTTAGTTAACTTATGACAATTTTGTAATTATTAGTGTTTATATAAATGACCTAAATATGAAAGGGTAGCTATGGGCTTAGTCCTACGGCGCAGACACTTTATATCTAAAGAGATGCTCAGCCAAGCCGTATCAAGCTTTGATACATATCAACCAAGTTGCGTCTCTTAGCCCTAATCATGACCCAGCGATTGCTCATATGGCCTTGCTTCAGACTATGAAAACTGTTTCGGTTTACGCGCGAACGGATTGAACGGGAAACAACAACGAGTTACGTAAAAGTAAATTACAAGAGGTGAAAATCTCTCCTAAGGGAATGTATTAAAGGGAATTTACTAGTTGACCGTTCGTCTAGTACCCAATACATTGAAACCCAAGAGGTCTAAACACCTGGTTTTTTTAAGTTCTGAAGGGGTAATTTTGAACCATAACCTCGGCGCTTCCCTATCAAATGCGTGTCTGAAACACGGGCAACAGATAGCTTTGCGCTCGGCTGAATTCGAAGTCAGTTATCAAGAGCTGTACAACAAAGCAATAGTTCTAGCAAACCGCTTAAATGAGCTTGGTATCGAGGCTGATGAGCCCGTAATCGTTTCAGTATCTAATCAAGTAGCCGACGTAATTGCTGTTTTAGCAGTGTGGCTAGCGCACGCAGTAATTGTCCCCGTCCACAGAAGCTCCCCACCAGACGTGATAAATGGGTTACAACATAAAACAAAAGCACGGTTTCACATTAACGGGATCGTTCACATTGTGTCTGAAATCATACCCCCTAAAAGAGAGATCTTGGGTGGTGCAGCATTTGTAATTTTCACTTCTGGGTCAACTGGAGAGCCCAAAGGGGTCGTAGTTTCACACGCATCCTTTCTCTCTAAAATCACTGAGATTAACCGACTCCTAAACTTTGAAAACCATGAATCCACATTACTCGTACTAAATATCAATTTTAGTTTTGGATTGTGGGTGTGTCTTCTTACTTTGCTCACCGGTGGGCGATTGGTAATGCAGGAAAAATTTGAACCCCTGGCCTTTCTTAACCTCCTACAAGCTCAGCAAATTAATCGTGTAGGGATGGTCCCTACCATGATGAGAACTATATTCTCTAAAGTCGAATTAAGCGAAGAAGTTGGAAAAATTAACCAACAGAGTTCATTAAAGCAAATATTGATCGGGGGCGAATCTTTAGGTACATCTTTAGCACAATCAATTAGAAAGCAATTCTCAAATTCTCATTTGATCGATATTTACGGATCAACAGAGACCGCCACTTGTGATTTTTTTCTATTCCCTAAAGACTTTGTCAATTATCCAGGTTGTATTGGCCGACCCTCAGGAGAAGTTCAATTTCGTATAGTTGATAAAAACGAGGAGCCATTAGCTCTTGGGGAAATAGGGGAGCTTCAGATCTATAGTCCATTTTTGATGAACGGCTATCTAGACGACCCCCATCTGACAGAAATTGCTTTTAATAACAAATGGTTTAAGACTGGCGATTTAGCCCGAGAAGTTGACAAATCGGTGGTCGAATTAATGGGTCGCAGTAAAGAGCTAATAAGTCGGGGTGGAAATAAAATTACGCCCGGCGAAATCGAACAAGTAATTTGCGCTCATCCGGATATCGCCGCCGCCATGGCTGTTGGCCTTCCTGATGATATTTTGGGCGAACGAATCCATGTGCTCTTAGTACTTAAAGTCGGCGCTAATCAAGAAGCATTGAATATGCGTTCTTTTTTAAACCAAAAATTAGAGAAATACAAGCAACCCGATGTTTTCTATTTATTGTCTGAGCTACCTTTAGGAAGAACAGGCAAAGCGGATCGAGGCCAATTTAAAAATAAAATTCTGTCACATTCCTTAAACCCAATTTCTATTACTTAGAAATAAAAAAATGCAAAACTTTAAATCAATCTTGTTTCAATATGAAAATAATATAGCTCATATAACTTTGAATAGACCTGAGCGGTTAAACGCTTTAGATAAAGACACTTTAATCGAAATAAATACAGCCATGGATTTGGCAGAGGCAGATCAAAACGTTCGTGTCATCGTTTTAAGTGGCTCAGGGCGCGCCTTCTCCTCAGGTTTTGATCTTAAAGCCCAAATGCAGGCCAATCCATCGGGAGAGAAAGCCTGGCGTGAAATTTTAGATCTTGATTTCAATACCACCATGAGATTTTGGAATAGTCCAAAGCCCACTGTAGCTGCCGTCCACGGAGCCTGTATGGCTGGCGCATTTGAGTTTGCTCTATCCTGTGATATTGCAATCGCAAGTGAAGAGGCGATTTTTGGCGAGCCCGAACTTAAATTTGGGGCAGGAATTGTGACCCTATTACTGCCCTGGATCGTTGGCCCTAAAAAGGCTAAAGACATTATCTTTACGGGTCAAGACAGGATAGATGCTACAAGCGCTCTTCAAATGGGAATTATCAGTAGAGTTGTAAAAACAGGCTCACATATTGAAGTAGCAATGCAAATAGCCAGATCGATTGCCTTAGTGGATCCTAAGGTTGTTATGGGAACTAAAAAGGCTATGAACGGTACCTATGAGATTCAAGGAATCCACAAAGCCCTTAAGCTTGCATTAGATATTGATCACCAAATTGAGTCGATTGGGTCACCCGATAAAAAACAATTCATGCAGGTTGCCCGGGAGCGAGGTATGCGAGAGGCAATAGCTTGGCGTGACGCCCGTTTTGCAGGTACCCAAGTCAATGGTTAAGCAAATTTGGGTTGTGGTTATTGCAGAACTCTTCTCTACTTCGTTGTGGTTTAGTGCGAACAGCGCGTCCGACAGTCTAACCAAACTATGGGGATTGACGCCCTCTGATATTGGGTTTTTAACCAATTCTGTTCAAATTGGGTTTATTGTTGGAACTCTATTTTTTTCGCTTAGTGGCTGGGCAGATAAATATTCTTCAAGCAAGATTTTTGCCCTCAGCAGTATTTTGGGTGCAGTATTTAATGCTTTATTTGCTATCTTTAGTGAAGGGCTTACTTCGGCGAGTGCATTTCGATTTGTTGTTGGCCTGTCATTGGCGGGTATCTACCCCTTAGGGATGAAACTAATAGTAAGCTGGGATCCAAAGACTGCGGGTAAGAGTTTAGGGCTTTTAGTAGGTATGCTCACTCTTGGCACAGCTTTGCCCCACGGCGTTCGTTGGTTAGGTGCTGATTTATCCTGGCAATTGATAATCCTAAGCTCCTCTTGTCTTGCGCTACTGGCTGCATTAGCCGTCTCACTTTTAGGCGATGGACCACATTTAAAAAGTCTCACCAACCGACCCCGCATTGCGTTTTCCAATGTACTCCAAGCTTTTAGGGTTCGTGAGTTTAGACTATCAGCAATGGGCTACTTCGGACATATGTGGGAGTTGTATGCATTTTGGACGATACTACCGTTACTGTTGTTGCCCATTGTTTCCTCCGATGACCTTTTACCTGCGTCTTACGTTTCTGGCCTTGCATTTGTAATTATTGGGGTCGGTGCCTTAGGTTGCATACTCGGTGGAGTGGCAAGTCAACGCCTAGGAAGTGCTCGAGTGGCTTGGACTGCGTTATTAACCTCCGGATTGATTTGTTTTATTTATCCCTTTCTTGAACAAGCATCACCATTTTTTAAATTGATCAGTTTATTGGTGTGGGGATTCGCTGTTGTTGCAGACTCGCCTCAATTTTCTGCAATGTCGGCCAAAGCATGTCCACCAGAGTTAGTTGGGACAGCCTTAACGATTCAAAATAGCATCGGATTTTTAATTACTGTATTGTCGATCTCAATTGTCACCTTTGCACTCCCCTACGTAGGAGATAAGGTTGCTTGGATATTGTTGCCGGGGCCGATTTTTGGACTGTCGTTTATGAGAACACTTTTGTCATCAAAATCAGCTCAGTAACCCATTTAAATATAAGGAAACAATGACGTGACTAAAGTTGTTCAATCTGCGCTACGCCCCAAAGAGAGAAATGAAAAAAGGGCTGCTTTAATAAATATTGGAACGGTAATTTTTACTCAAAAGGGATTCAGCATCACGAGTCTAGATGAAATCGTTGCAATTGCTGAGGTCCCTAAGGGTTCTTTTTATTATTACTTTAAAAGTAAAGATGATTACGCCATGGAGGTTATAAAAAACTACGGCATTTATTTTTCAAATAAATTACAAAGAATTTTAAATAACACCAATAAATCACCCTTAGAACGTTTAAAGAACTTTACCCAAGAAGCACAAAAGGGGGTCGAGAGGTACAACTTTAAACGTGGCTGTTTAATTGGCAACTTAGGCCAAGAGATGGCCAGCTTAGAGGAAAACTTTAGGGTAGAACTTTTAAATGTTTTTACCGATTGGCGAACACAAGTTAAAAATTGCATTGATCTGGCTAAGTTAGCCGGGGAAATTAAAACTAAAGTAGATTCCACCGATTTATCAAATTTCTTTTGGTGCGCATGGGAAGGTGCCGTTTTATGCGCAAAACTAGAACTATCAACTCAACCCATGAAGACGGTTGGAAAATTGTTTATCTCAGAGTTACTTCAACCAGTAAATAAAAATTAACAAAGGAAATTTTACGATGCGTGCTATTTATTTAACAAAATCTGTAGACGGGAAAACTGAGGCAGTTATTAAAAAATTGGACCCCTCTGATTTGCCAACATTTGAGCAAAATGGAGTAACCGTTGATATCGATTATTCAACGATTAACTATAAGGATGGATTGGCAATTACGGGTAAGTCTCCGGTGGTCAGAAAATTCCCAATGGTACCGGGGATTGACTTTTGTGGGATCGTCAAATCAAGTCTCGATGCCCGCTGGAAGAACGGCGACAAGGTGATATTAAATGGATGGGGAGTGGGGGAGTCCCACTGGGGTGGGCTTGCTCAAATGGCTTGTGTATCAGGGGATTGGTTAATCAAAAAACCAGATTCGTTCACTCCTTTGGACTGTATGTCAATAGGCACGGCAGGATACACCGCAATGCTTTGCGTGATGGCACTTGAGAAAGCCGGTGTGACACCACAAATGGGGGAAATTTTAGTTACGGGTGCCAGTGGTGGAGTTGGCTCCTTTGCTGTACTGTTGTTATCCAAATTAGGATACAGGATTACAGCTTCGACTGGTAAAACCTCACAACACGAGTACCTTAAGAGTTTGGGTGCCCATGAAGTCATCACCCGAGAGTCTTTGTCAGAGCCTGGCAAACCCATGCAAAAAGAGCGGTGGGGCGGGGTCGTAGATTCAGTGGGATCACACACCCTCGCAAACGCTTGTGCTAGCACTAAGTACGGCGGGGTCGTCACCGCCTGTGGCTTAGCCCAGGGCATGGATCTACCTTTGTCCGTTGCGCCGTTCATTTTGCGGGGAATTAGTTTGATCGGAATTGATAGCGTTATGGCTAACCGAGCCGTTAGGGAGGCAGCGTGGAAGCGCTTAGCCGACGCCTTACCTACATCTGCGATTAGCTCGATTGTTCAAGTCGTTAATTTGGAGAACGCGATTAACGAAGGCGGTCGTATTTTGAGAGGTGAGGTTCGTGGACGGGTGGTTGTCGATGTCAATACCTAAGAATTTAATTATTAAGGAGACGAGTATGGGAAAAATTATTATGTCAGTGCTTAAATTTTCTGTTGCTTTTGTTACCCTCGCTTTTACAGTGGGCAGCCATGCGCAAATATCGGGCGATACAGTCAAGATTGGCTTCATAACCGACATCTCTGGTTTATACGGCGACATAGATGGGCAGGGGGGTATTGAGGCTATCAAAATGGCTATTGCTGACTTTGGCGGATCGGTGAATGGTAAAAAAATTGAGCTACTAACGGCAGACCACCAAAATAAGCCAGAAGTTGCTGCTGCTAAAGCGCGTGAGTGGATTGACCAACAAGAAGTTGATATGCTCATTGGGGGCACAAATTCAGGAGTTGTTTTGGCTATGAATAAAATAGCATCAGAGAAAAAACGACCCATCATAGCTGTTTCTGCGGGGTCATCACGGTTGACCAATGAGGATTGCACGCCCTATACAGTGCACTATTCGTATGACACGATTGCTTTATCAAAAGTAGCTGGTTCTGCCATTGTGAAGCAAGGCGGAGATACTTGGTTTTTCTTAACAGCTGACTACGCCTTTGGCACTGCTTTGCAAAATGATGCGACATCGGTTATCAATGCTGAAGGAGGCAAAGTCTTGGGCAGTGTGCGGGCACCTTTAGGCTCATCAGATTTTTCTTCTTTTTTACTGCAGGCCCAGACCTCTAAAGCTAAAATTCTCGGCTTAGCCAATTCTGGCGGGGACACCATCAACTCGATAAAAGCCGCTAATGAATTTGGAATCACTAAAACGATGCAATTAGCAGGATTACTTTTGTTCATAACAGACATTCATGCGTTGGGTCTAGATTTAACGAAAAACATGTACCTTGCCGACGCATGGTATTGGGATACAAACGCAGAAACTCGGGCGTGGGCTAAACGTTATTTTCAAATCATGAAAAAAGAGCCTTCCTCCACTCAAGCAGCGGATTATTCTGCAACACTAACCTATCTTAAGGCCGTTAAAGCAACGGGCACTGATAATCCAGACAAAGTGATGGCGGAACTAAAATCTGCCAAGATTAATGATATGTTCGCGAAAGGGGGGTACATACGAGCTGATGGTCGAATGATCCACGATATGTATTTGATGCAAGTAAAACAACCATCAGAGTCTAAGTATCCCTGGGATTATTACAAACTTGTTGAGACTGTTGGCGGAGATCAGGCCTTCGCAAATAAATCCCAATCTAAATGTACTTTGTGGAAATGATTCAACAGAAACCTTTCATGCTTAAAAGTTGCTCCAAATCAATGTCTTTTGGATAAAAAAGTCACTGTGTAGTTGTTCGTGCAATTGCGCGTTTATATCATCCTTGTTCAAACTGGAGGAGGGAAGTGATTTGAATCTGAGCAAAAAGTAAATTATTTTCCCCAAAGAAGATATTTTGTAGAAAATTAAATTAAGGACATCCTAAGAACGTTAATTATTAAACAAACTTTTGAAATTCGTCAGGACTGAGATTTGCCTGACGAAGTATTCCATTGATTGTTCCCGCTTTGAAATCTTTGTGATTCGGTACCTATGCACCCATATCTCTCACGTTTCATCACGATGTGACTTCCTTGCCGAGTTACTGTAAATTCTAATTGCTGTAAAACTTTGATAATATTATTTCTGGCAGTCCAGCAAACTTAAGGATGCGCAGATTTATTCGCATTTAGTTTAGGTTACTGGCGCTGGGTTAAAGAGCACTAATGCATTGTGCAATTTCCAGTGTTCTGCCCATGTTTTTTTACGACCACTTGCGACTTCAAGCATTAGCTGGAACATTTGCATGCCCACCTCCTCAATCGTTTTGGTCCCATCGGCGATAGTGCCAGCATTGATGTCCATAATGTCGTGCCAACGTCGTGCTAAGTCTGAGCGCGTTGCTACTTTGATGACAGGAACTTCGGCTAAGCCGTAAGGAGTGCCGCGACCAGTAGTGAAAACGTGAAGGTTCATTCCCGCAGCCAATTGAAGCGTGCCGCAAATAAAGTCACTGGCCGGTGTAGCTGCGTAGATCAGGCCTTTTTGTTTTAGCTTTTCGCCTGGCGATAAGACACCGGAAATAGGAGCCGAACCGGATTTTACGATTGAGCCCATTGCTTTTTCAACAATGTTGGAAAGCCCACCTTTTTTGTTACCTGGGGTGGTGTTTGCGCTTCGATCAGCTCGGCCACGCGCAAGGTATGCGTCATACCAAGCCATCTCACGAATCATGGCTTCAGCAACTTCTGGTGTAGTTGCGCGCGAAGTAAGTTGATCAATGCCGTCTCGAACTTCCGTAACTTCGGAGAACATCACGCTCGCACCAGCTCGCACTAATAAATCTGTGCAATAGCCCACAGCTGGATTTGCAGTTACACCTGAGAAAGCATCACTGCCGCCGCACTGAACGCCAACGACTAGCTCGCTTGCAGGAACTGTTTCCCGACGTCGTTGGTTGAGTCGTTTCAGGTGTTGCTCTGCTGTCTTCATGATGGAATCAATCATGGACATGAAGCCAACGTGAGCTTCATCTTGAAGGCAAACAACGTCAAGAGCTTCACCGCGTTGATCGTTGATGGGTATAGCCCCTGGGGGCATCAGGCGCTCGGGTTGCAATTTTTCGCAACCTAAGCTAACAACCATCACCTCACCCCCAAAGTTAGGGTTGAGGCTGATATTGCGAAGTGTGCGAATTGGAATTTCCGCCCCATCTGCATCAATGGCAACTCCACAGCCATAGGTGTGCTCCAGACCCACTACATCGTCCACATTAGGAAACTTTGGCAGCAATTCTGATTTGATGCGTTCAACGGCGAATTCAACAACACCCGATACGCATTGCACTGTTGTTGTAATTGCCAAGATATTTCTTGTTCCTACTGAGCCATCTGCATTGCGGTAGCCCTCGAAGGTGTAGCCCTCAAGTGGGGGTAGGGGGCTGGGTTTAACTGTTGCTATAGGTAAGTTGTCGAGTTCGCGAGCAGATGGCATTTTTATGAGTCGCTCATGCACCCAGCTACCCGCCGCAATGTCTTTTAGCGCAAACCCAATCGGAATTCCATAACGCACAATAGGTCCGTCAGTTGGAATGTCGATCAAAGCAACCTTGTGCCCCTGCGGCACTTGATCTCGTAAAATTAAACCGCTGGAAAGTTCTGTGCCTACAGAAAGGCCGCCATTGTTGGCGACAATCGCGACGTTGTCTCGAGTGTTCATTATGATAGTCAATGGCTTCACAAATGTTTCCTATCTAGTTAGTGTTCAACTGTTTTGTATAAGGTGTCGTTGGCCATATGATAGCGGTACAAGACAGTTCATGCAAGGTTTTGTATTGTCTGTGATAAACCACTCGTTATTGACAAAACCATTTAGATTTCTTGTTAAGTATAAATTTACTTAATATAAATTTATAACTATAATTTTTAATTAAATAGGATTGAAAGATTTCTTTCAAAACGGAAATAGGTCTGATAATTGACTCAAGGTATTGAATAGCGCATCTCTAAAATTTCAGCAACCATGGCTGTTTATGTAGACCTAAAACAGAAAACAGTTGTCGTTTAGCCTTTAGAGGGAATGACTTTGAATCAAAAAACCATCAATGAAGAACTCAAAGATACAGGCTATGAAATTGTAAAAGTAGAGTCAGTCCCAAAAAGTGTTGCCGAACCTAAAGCAGAATTGACGTCAAACAAATGATCTTAGAAAAAATCATTGCGCCTAAGAGTAATTTACTAACCAGCGTTGTCGCTCTATTTGCCAGTTCCAGCACTTTAATCTGTTGCGCCATCCCTGCTTTATTGATCACTTTGTGTGCGGGTGCTTCTTTATCCACCTTTATCTCCCTCTTTCCAAAGATCGAGTGGATTAATGAGCACAAGGTTGAAGTGTTTATTTTTTCTGGAGTGATGCTGAGCATTAGTGGCTATATGCAATGGCGCGGAAGATTTGCGCCATGCCCAACCGATCCAGTATCAAGAAATGCCTGTATGAGGACTCGTAAAGTTTCTTCAATGGTTTATGGTCTTAGCTTATTACTTTATTAATAGGGGCTGGTTTCCTTTTGTTCAGCCAATTTTAACGAATTGATAAGGCTTAATTTTATATGAGCGTCTATTTAAGCGTCGGTTATTGAAGCCTCTTAACTTGTAATGCCGTTTAAAAAGACAAAAAAATGGCGTATGATGTTTGATTAAAAAGCCCGAAAGATAATTATGGAGAAAATCCAGTTTAATTCGAAGCCCTCTTATAGTCTTTGGCAGTTAGTTATCTATATGCTCAAGTTAGGCACTTGGGGCTTTGGTGGTCCTGTAGCATTAGCTGGATATATGAATCGTGATCTAGTTGAAAAACAACACTGGATTACTGAAGCGGACTACAAAGAAGGCATGGCCCTAGCCCAAATGGCTCCGGGCCCAATGGCGGCCCAGTTAGCCATCTATCTTGGTTATGTTCATTATCGAGTTCTTGGAGCTAGTTTAGCGGGCATTGCTTTTGTCGTTCCATCCTTTTTAATGGTTGTTGCTCTTGGCTGGGCTTATGTCGCTTATGGGGACTTGGCTTGGATGCAGGCAGTCTTTTACGGAGTGGGTGCGGCAGTCATTGGTATTATTGCAATCAGTGCTCAAAAACTCACTAAGAAAACCATTGGCAAAGACAAGTTGCTTTGGGCAATATTCTTAGTAATGGTGGTGAGTACCGTTATCACTCAATCTGAAATTGCTTCACTGGTATTTGCCGCGGGCTTTATTACTTTGTTTGTTAAGGCACCGCCAAACTGGTTTAAGAGTGGTGGATTGAATAGTCTTGCTATTGCTCAAGTACCAGCATTTTCGAGCATTTGGGGTAGCTTTGACTTATCCTTACTTAGTCAAATAGCCATTTTCTTTACTAAAGCAGGCGCCTTTGTATTTGGTTCGGGATTGGCCATCGTTCCATTCTTATATGGTGGTGTAGTGGCAGAGCATCAATGGCTAACGGAGAAACAGTTTGTAGATGCTGTAGCTGTTGCGATGATTACTCCCGGGCCTGTGGTGATTACAGTTGGCTTTATTGGCTATCTGATTGCTGGCTTTACTGGTGCCAGTGTAGCCTCATTGGCCACCTTTATTCCTTGTTATCTTTTTACAATAATTCCTGCACCTTACTTTAAGAAATACGGCAAGAACCCTAGTCTTATTGCCTTCATTGATGGAGTAACATCCGCCGCAGTTGGAGCAATTACAGGTTCAGTTATTGTGATTGCTCAGCGTTCGATTGTGGATATTCCAACGGCTACATTAGCGATTGTGACTACAGCCTTGTTATGGAAATATAAAAAGCTGACTGAACCAGTCGTTGTAGTAGCGGCCGCTCTTTTAGGGTTATTGTTGTATCCAATTTTTCATAATTGATACGAAAATACAAGCATTATTCTTATCCCTTGTATTGGTAGTAATAACTTCTAGTAGTAAAGAACTCCTGAGGCAGTGGCTCGTTTCCACCCCGAGCCACCAAAATCAAATAATGCCCTGCTTTGTGGGGGTACATTTTCTCTTGGATTGGCAGGATATTTTATATCCTTGCTTTTAACTTAGCTTGTCTAGTTTAAGAGTGCTGCCCTTACACTCGGCGATGACGGTTCCAGATGAACCATTTCTACTATGCAAGTGGTCGTGCTTAGGGTACCCATCGCATGAAATATCCTTTTCATAAATGATAAGAATATTTGATCTATATCAATAGATATTTTCTAAATTAGCGCTAGATTAGAAGCTCTAAATAAAGCAAGTGTTTCTTTCCTATGGAGTTAATGCTTAACAAATGATAGGTGGTTTAATAATGGGTAGCATGAGTCTAATTGAGATTTTGGTTTTAGTAGTCCTAGTTCTTTCAATTATTGCTTTGAGTAAAAAAATATTTCACAGCTCAAATTAATCACTCAAATATTTGTGATTGTTAAAGTATCTTTCAAATTGGAAAATAAGGATGTATATGAGTGATAGTTGTTGCCAAAATGCCGAAGTGCCCAGTAAGTTAAAAGATCTTGTATGCGGCATGACCGTAACAACAGCGTCAAACCATACCTGCTCTCTTAATGGGGTATCGTATTATTTTTGTAGCTCTGGATGTAAAGAAAAATTTATTAGCTCGCCTAACAAATACCTTGATAAGCACTCAAGCGATACAGTAACGGCAACTCTTGCAGCAGGAGTAATTTATACGTGTCCTATGCATCCTCAAATTGAGCAAGATCATCCTGGCCCTTGTCCACTTTGTGGCATGTCTTTGGAGCCATTAATGCCTCAATTAGTGGAGGAGGAGGAAGAAAACCCTGAGCTATTGAGTTTTCAAAGGCGCTTTTGGTGGACTCTGCCGTTTACAGTAGTAGTCACAACATTAGCCATGTTTGGCCATGAACTCCATTTGATGGATATTAGATCCCAAACTTGGTTAGAGTTATTTCTTTCTTTGCCAATTGTGCTTTGGGCGGGATGGCCATTTTTCCAGCGCGGCGTTGAATCTGTTATCAACCGTAGTCCCAATATGTGGACTTTGATTGGACTTGGCACCAGTGCCGCGTTTATTTATAGTTTAGCGGCAACTATTGCACCACAACTCTTTCCCGTATCATTTATGTCGATGGGCAGAGTTAGCGTTTACTTTGAAGCTTCAGCAGGAATTATTTCTTTAACGCTACTTGGGCAATTATTGGAACTTAAAGCGCGTTCGCAAACGTCTGGGGCAATCAAATTATTATTAGGATTGGCGCCTAGGACCGTCAGAAGAATTAATGATGGTGGCACTGAGGAAGACACTCCATTAGCCAATGTCCACATCGGCGATTTGCTCCGAGTACGTCCGGGAGAAAAGGTTCCTGTTGATGGAGTGGTTATTGAGGGATCTAGTGCAATCGATGAGTCGATGCTCACTGGCGAGTCATTGCCTGTGAGTAAAAAGCTGGGTGATAAAGTAATTGGCGCAACAATCAATACCAACGGTGCATTAATTATTCGGGCAGAGCATGTGGGTTCTTCGACAATTTTGGCACAAATTGTTCAGATGGTTGCACAAGCACAGCGTTCAAGGGCTCCGATGCAAAGAATGGCTGATGTGGTTGCTGGATATTTTGTCCTTGCTGTCGTTTCAGTAGCCTTGATTTCATTTTTTACATGGGGATTTTTTGGCCCTCAGCCTAGCTGGGTATTTGGCTTAATCAACGCCGTGTCCGTTTTGATTATTGCTTGTCCATGTGCTTTAGGGCTGGCTACGCCGATGTCCATTATGGTTGC
The DNA here is from genome assembly GCA_903871545.1 of uncultured Burkholderiales bacterium. Lineage (GTDB taxonomy): Bacteria > Pseudomonadota > Gammaproteobacteria > Burkholderiales > Burkholderiaceae_C > Limnohabitans. Next base: position 32,203 of record CAIQHG010000068.1, read on the forward strand.
CACGGGCAAAGGAGCAAGGAAAGGCATCTTATTTCGTAATGCCACGGCAATTGAAAACTTACACAAAGTCAACACCTTAATTATTGATAAAACTGGCACTTTGACTGAAGGCAAGCCTGTATTTGATAAAGCTATAGCAACCGTAGGTTTTGAGGTTGATGAGATTTTGCGATTGGCGGCAAGCCTTGATCAAGGAAGCGAACATCCACTCGCCGATGCTATTGTGTATGCGGCAAGAGTACGACATCTAACACTAGATAAACCAGAGCACTTTGAAGCCATTTCAGGTATGGGAGTGAAAGGTAATATTGGCACACTTCATTTAACTCTGGGTAATACGACTTTAATGGAGAAACTGGGCATATCGGTTGATAGCTTAAGAGTGCAAGCCGAACAATTACGATCTGAAAGTGCTAGCGTAATGTATTTGGCAGTTAATCAAAAATTAGCTGGATTATTGGCAGTCTCTGATCCTATTAAAGCTACGAGTTCCGAGGCCCTGCAAAGGCTAAGAGATTTGGGTTTACGAATTGTTATGGCTACGGGTGATGGTTTGACAACTGCGAAATCAGTGGGACAACGCCTTGGAATCGAAGAAGTTTACGGCGAAGTGAAACCTATTGATAAGTTAGAGTTAGTCACTCGGTTACAAAATGAAGGTTGTATTGTGGCAATGGCAGGCGATGGCATTAATGATGCACCGGCTTTAGCTAAGGCAAATATCGGCATTGCTATGGGAACCGGCACTGATGTTGCCATGAATAGCGCCCAGATTACTTTAGTCAAGGGGGATTTGAGAGGTATCGCAATTGCTTTTTCAATATCTAAAGCTACAGTTGACAATATGAAGCAGAATTTAGCATTTGCATTTCTCTACAACTCGCTGGGCATTCCTATTGCTGCTGGAGTTCTTTATCCACTAACAGGTTGGCTGCTATCGCCATTAATTGCCGCATTGGCTATGAGCTTTAGCTCAGTCTCTGTAATCACCAATGCATTGCGTTTAAGAAATAAATGATGTTGGTAGAGTCGAATTTAGCGACACTGATCATTCAGGAATGATTAACCCAAGTATTTTGGGATATAAAGCTCCGCAATCAATGGAAATGAATCATGAAATGTCAGTAGATCATGCGGAACATATGAAGTAAGTATTTGAAATGGATGATTCATCTAAGGCTCTGGTAGAGTCCGTCCCTAGCCACCAAGATTCACAATAGCCTACATGCTGGGCTATTTTCTTTTCAGTTTATCTAAAAGTAATTGATGGCTTTTCTCACCTAAAGCCAGCGTTGCTAGTCTACTCCCAGAACTTCTAATCTAAATATCAGGATGCCAAATCCTGTTTTACCGTTTCCGCTATTTAAGTGGCACTGTGCTCGGGGAACTCATGAGAAATTTTAATTGTAAAAGTAGAGTCAGACCCAAAAAGTGTTGCCGAACCTAAAGCAGAATTGGCGTCAAACAAATGACCTTAGAAAAAATCATTGCGCCTAAGAGTAATTTACTAACCAGCGTTTTCACTCTATTTGCCAGTTCCAGCACTTTAATCTGTTACGCCATCCCTGCTTTATTGGTCACTTTGGGTGCGGGTGCTACTTTATCCACCTTTATCTCCATCTTTCCAAAGATCGTGTGGATTCTAGATGGCTAAACGTTGAGTCAATGTAAATTGGAAAGATCCTAATTTTGGTACAATATTATTAAAGTAGTTATATAATAAGAGAAATGACAATCACTTACACACAACATGCTCTAGCGCGCATGGCTGAAAGAGGTATTGGTCAACAGGAAGTTGAGGCGACGCTGAAAAATCCTTTTCGTCAAATACCTGTCGATCATGGTCGAATTGAGTCGCAAGGTTTCATTGAAAGATCTGGCAACAAACAGTTACTTCGAGTTATAAGTGAAGGTCACGTCGTTGTGTTGGTCGTCACTGTAATAGCAACTAGCAAATTTCAAAAGTATGGAGTTTCAATATGAAAATTGAATACGATCAGCAAGCCGATGCCATGTATATACGCTTACGTGCAGGCAATGTGGCAGAGAGTGAAGAAATTCGACCCGGTGTTGTGTTTGACTATGACGTCGAAGGCAAAGTGCTTGGCATTGAAATGCTAGATGTGAGCGAACGCACGGATAACCCACGCGAGTTGGCTATGGAGTTGGTGGGTGGGTGATTTAGCGCATGCCAAGGTTATGGAGATGCGAGCAGAGTTGATAGACCACGTTCGCCTTGTTGTCCAATCTGAAGGTTGGACTCAAGCTGAAGTTGCTGAACGCTTTGGCGTAGCTCAAAGCAGGGTGAGTGATCTTTTGAGCGGTAAGACCGAAAAGTTCAGCCTCGATATGCTCATCACTTTGGCCTCGCGCGTAGGGTGCAAAGTTGAACTGGCTGTTGAGTGACTTGACATGTGCGCGAACTGATGCTTGGTATGTTTACATCTTGTGCTTATCTTTGAAATGAAAGTTTGATGCACAAAAATATTTACAAGCTCTGAAAATCAAATCAAGAATATCTTAAAAATCTGTTTGAGCCGACTCTTAATTATGAGGGTCTCATGGTGCAAATTCATGTTTGGTGGCTAGAAGATGCTGGTTCTTCAGGAGGGGGAGATAAGGCAGTTTTAATTTGATGCTCGAGCACCTAAATAAGCGGCCTCAAGTTTAGCGACTAAACCCTCCTCCTGTGCATCCGCTTCTAGTACGATTTTTCCCTGCGTGAGTGCATAAACTCGGTTTGAGACAGAAAGTGCCTTCTCAATTAATTGCTCAACCAACAAAATGGCTACGCCTTTATTTTTTAACTCACTCAGCACACCCAGCACGCGGTCTACTAAGACGGGAGATAGGCCAGCGGAGGGCTCATCTAACATCATAAGCTTTGGGCTTCTAACCAACCCCTGTGCAACGGCGAGCATTTGACGTTGCCCACCGCTGAGAGAGCCTCCCAACTCTGATTTTTTTTCTGCTATTTCAGGGAAGAAATGAAGCGCTTCCTCAACTTTTTCGCGTCTAACAATGGGGGCCAAGTTATATCCTGCCAACAGCAAATTATCATAAACTGATATTTGAGTAAATATCCGGTGTCCATCAATCACGTGGACTAATCCTGCGCGCACAAAATTTCGAGCCGATTGAGAACCCATGGATTGCCCTGCAAATTCAATCTCACCCGATTGCAATGATATAAGTCCAGAGAGGGATTTGAGCAGTGTGGTTTTCCCCGCGCCGTTGGGTCCCAGTAAAGAGACTATTTCACCCGCCCCAACTCGGATAGAGATATCCTTCAGCACATTTAATTTGCCGTAACCTGCACAAACGCCTTTGACTTGCAATAAATTTTCAGGAACCCAGGTATGCACTGACGACCTCCTTGTTAGAGCGAACGGCGTCGGGAGAACCACTGGCTAAAGCTTTACCAAAATTTAGCACTGTTACATAGTCACAAATATCGAAAATTAGATCTGCATGATGTTCAACAAGTAAAACCGCAACTCCCGTCTTAGAGATCGCTTTGATCATTTCCCCCAACCGACCAATCTCAGCCACGGATAATCCCGCAGCCGGCTCATCTAGCATCAACAATTTAGGCCTGCTAATCAAAGCCCGTGCAATCTCCACAAACCGCAACTCACTGTGCTGCAATCGGTCTGCTCTGACATATGCTAATTCTCTTAAACCCACCGCGCTCAATATGTCCAAAGCCATGGCGCGCAACCTCGCCTCGTCTCTTTTGTGTCTAGGGAGTGCTAAGGCAACTTCAATAAAACTTGCCTCATTGAATTTAACCGCTCCGATCATCACATTATCAATAACCGAAGCTTCTCCAACGATTTTAGGGGTCTGAAAAGTTCGAGCAATCCCAGAGCCGGTTCTAAGGTGCGACAGACCTGGCACTAATTCAGCCCCCCAAAATTTCATCTCTCCTTTGTTGGGCGCGTAATAACCAGAAATAGCGTTTAGAGTGGTTGTTTTCCCACTTCCGTTAGGACCAATCAATCCGTGTACTTGCCCGCTATGTACCTCCAAACTCAAACCATTGATGGCATACAAAGCACCAAACCGGAGATCTATATCTTTTAAAACCAAAGAGCCTTTGCTTGACAAGCTCAGTCCAAGATTATTCAAAAAATTGATTTGGGGAACAATTTCACGATCTGAACCAAGGGGTCTTTTATTTTTAAAATCAATCAACGCCCCAATTCCACCCGGAACGACTAAAACAATAATAAGAAGTAAAACCGCGTATAAGAAATTAGACCAAGCAGCAAGAGGAGCGGCTACCTCTGGTAGTAGTGTCAAAATAATAGTCCCCAGCATTGGACCTAAGATGGAGCCTCTGCCGCCAATCAATATGGATATAAAAAATAGTACGGATAACTCAAACGTAAAGGCATCTGGGGTGATGTAGGTTTGTAAAGTGGCAAACAACCCACCCGATACCCCGGCCAGCATTCCAGCAACGATGAAAACTTTTATCAACGCATACGGTTTGTAAATTCCACAAGCCTCTGCCGCCACCTCCGCGTCCCGGATAGCCACTAAAGCTCTTCCGTGTTGACTATGTGCAATATTGTGCGTGACCCACGTGCTAAAAATAGCGATCAATATACATAGCGCGTAAAACCCCCACGGCGTATTAAATGGTGCGGGAAACTCGGGGCCAACAATCCCAATACCTCCACCCGTCACATTTTGCCAAGCCAATGCGATCTGAGTCACGATGGTGGCAAACCCCAGAGTGCTCATCGCAAAATAAAATGTTCTTAGCCGTAGCGCAGGTAAACCTACGATGACCCCAAACACAGAGCCCACACCCCCGGCAATGAGGAGCGCAATAAATGAGGGCAGCGCAGGTAAGACGTTGCCTGCTGCTAAAACACTGGTGGTGTAAGCGCCAAGCGTTAAAAGGGCGACATAACCAATGGCCAACTGACCCGCGTACCCCACAACCAGATTTAGTCCCGATACCAATACCCAGTAAATAGCAGCCCTCGTTGCAATTAACGCCCAGTAGTCATTGCTCACAAAGGGTAGCACCCCGCATAAGACGAGTATGGCGATAAATCCCGTATTACCAAACTGAGCGAATCGACTTACATAATCCTCAACGATTGACGTCCTTCTCTTACCCTCAGATGCCACGTTTTGCATCACACTCTCCTCATTAAAGTGGAGCTAAATAGACCCTGGGGGGCAAAAAGTAAGACCACAATAAAAAGTGTAAAAACAGCCACTGACGCAAAAATTCCGCCCACTAAGAAATTAGCCGCTTGTTGAAACAATCCCAGAGCCAGTCCACCCAATACGGCGCCCTTGTTGTTTCCCAGCCCCCCCAAAGCAACGGGCACAAAACCGTAAAAATTTAGCAGCGCTCCGTTTGCAAAAAAGGCGAGCATAAGCTCACCCCCAGAAAACCCTGCCATACCCCCTATTGCGCCCGCCAAGGCATAGCTTGCGATTCGCAAATTACGCTCCGGAAGTCCAAGCGCCTGAGCAGCCATATTATCTTCCGCAATAGCCACAAAGGCTCTTCCCACCAATGTGTAGCGATACACATACTCAAGCGCTGCGATAGTCAAGCCACAGGCTATGACGGGAATCCAAAACTTTTCATCCCAAATATCCGAGCCTACGTTAAATAGACGAGGAAACGCTTTGGGCTCAGTTCCCCATTTAATTGCAGTGACTTGTTGGATCATCAAGGCCAACGCCAAAGTCGAGAGAACATATAGATGCTGATCCAAACTCTTTAAGACTGGGCGAACCGCTACATACTCAGTGACAACGCCAATCAATGCGCAACTCAAAAGCACCAACGGCAGACCAACCCAAAGTGGCAAGCCCCATGCGATCATGTACAAAGATCCCAACACCCCGCCCAACATCCCCACTTGGCCAGCAGTAAAGCTCATCACCCGGGAGGTTGAAAACATGGTGTTGTAGGAAATGCCTACGAGTGCATATATAGCGCCCATAGCAAGACCAGAAACAAAAATAGTTCCAAACATGGGGGGCGGATCTTAAATATAGCCGGGAGCTAACGCAAAAGTCCCGTCCTTAGCAGAACTGGCGATTGACATAACCACCTCCTCTGTTTGGTAGCCGTTGTGTTCAGTCTCACTGTAGGTGTAGGTGCCGAAATAGCCGGGGTATTTCTTTTGACTATTCAAGTAACCCGTAATTGCAGCACTCTCAGTCGAGCCCGTGCTTTCAATGGCTTTTGTGAACAAAGTAATGGCGTCTACGCCTGCTGCAACCCACCAAAGCAAGGTGTCTTTCAACTCAACTTTCCCCTTTAAACGCGCCATCAATTCCTGAGACCGAGCGGGCAACTTGCCCGCAGAGTCGTAGGAACAGCTTTTATACCCAACTGCGTAAACCTTCTCCCAATTGGCAGGTTTATCCACCAAGCTTGCAATTTCTCCAGAGGACATTGAGGGGTGACCTACAAACGGCACGTCCCAGCCCATCGAGCCGCGTGTATTAAAGAGCCTAGCCAACATCCCGGTTGAAACAGTCCAACACACAATTGCCTGTGCGCCCGCACTTTTTGCGCGCAGCATATCAGGGTTCATATCGGGCTGAGTTGAATCGATATTGGCTGAGTACACGACATCAATTCCCTCTTTCTTAAAAGCGGCGACAGAGGCATTAAGAGCCGAGACACCGTAGCCTGTTGTGTCACCCAAAACTGCAACTTTTTTAGCCTTTAAGACATTCACACAATAGTGGCGCACCGCATCATCCCACTGCGAGTTGGAGGGAGCTATACGAAAAGAGGTAGGGTATTTGGTCGTATCAATCAATGAATCAACGACACAGGGATGCAAATTAGGCATCTTCGCCCTAGCCATCAGCGGAGTCACCGCCAAAGACTCCCCCGAATTGGTCGGCCCCCACACTGCGCTGACCTTGACCTGACTGATCATCTCTTGCACGGCGTTCACCGCTTTTGTGGGGTCACCCTGTGTATCCCTGGTAATGATCTCAATTTTGCGACCCTTCACCCCTCCGCTTGCGTTGATGGCATCGACTGCAAAGAGAACTCCGCGGTTAAAACCGATAGCAGGCGCGGAGCTGGGGCCAGTCAGGGCCGCCAACCAACCAATCTTAATTGGCTCGTTTTGGGCAGCAGCGATACCGGGAAACCCAAGCACGCTAGCACCTACGGCGGATACGCCTAAACCAGAGGCAGAGTTAACAAGAAGTTGACGTCGTGAAATTTTCATGAGGGAGTCTCCGTTTATTTTAAATAAGGGGGAAATTAGAAGTTGACGAAATACGGGGTACGTAACTAAAAAAGAGTTGAAAGAGTTGAAAGAGTTTTCTTGTGGGTAGGAGGGGGGATGTTGCGCAACTTATCCGAAGTTGAAAGTCTAGATTAAGGAGTTAGTGACTCGAGTGCTTTAGATGCTTGATGTAATCTTGATTGAATGTGAAGCCCCATCCTGCGCGCTCTGGGACAACGGCTTGGCCATTATAAAAATCTATTTTTTCGTTATATATGGGGGAAAACCAAGGCATATACTCCAAAAAGATTGAATTATTTAAGCCCCCTAGAACTTGGAGACTCGTCTCTGAGAACAAGTGACTGGAGACTGGGATGTCAAAGCTCTCAGCCAAGTGAGCTACTTTTACAAACTCACTCACCCCGCCCACTCTTTGCAAATCTGGCATCAAAATATCCGCTGAACGCAACTCAAGCATTCTTTTAAATCCATACCTCGTGTACTCGGTCTCACCACTGGCAATTGGCGTGTCCAATTGCTCAGCAACTCTAGCGAGCCCCTCCACATCCCAAGCAGGTAAGGGCTCCTCAAACCATGTGAGGTCGTACTCCTCAAGCATCCTTCCTAATCGAATCGCTTTGGACTCGGTTTGTCCTTGATTGGCGTCGGCCATGAGTTTAATACCCGGGCCAATCGCGCGCCTTACGGCTTTCACGCGCTCAATATCATCTCTTGGATTGTCAAGTCCGAGTCTCATTTTGATCGCTTTAAATCCCATATCCACGAACGACTCAGCCTCTTCAACGAGCTCTGGAATTGACCTGGATAACCAAAGTCCCCCGCTGTGATACGCGGGCACATGGGTTTTAGCGCCACCCAATAAACGGTAAAGAGGCGCGTTAAGGCTTTTCCCAAAAGCATCCCAAAGTGCGCCATCAAGCGCAGAGATACCCATAATGGAGATCCCTTTATGACCAAAGAAGTTAATGTCCTTCCAAGCCTTTGCCCAAAAATGAGCAATGTGTCCTGCGTCGCATCCAATCACTAAATCGCTCAACTCATTCACCATTTGACAAAGCACTTGAGTTCTTCGGTTATTGAGCGTGAAAATTAGGTTCTCCCCCGTAACCCCAGACTCAGTGGTTAGAGTGACGAGCACACAGCCAAAATCCCTAATTTCTCCAAGCGCGCTACCGATTGGTTTGTCTAACGGTATTCGAATCACATCGGTATCTACTTTGGTAATTTTCATTAAACAGCCTGACAATTATGGAAAAATCATTAAAAAAGTGGTTTAAAACTTGGGACAAGAAAGAAGTTCATCGTTACTGAGTCAACTTACTTTGACTACCTCTCCCCTTGTGTACTGGGCTAGGATTTTCTCATCCGGCTCAACTCCAAGGCCGCCAAGTTTTGGCACCCTTATACGCCCGTCCTCAGCCCGTACCCAAGGATCAAACGGGTTGGCGCTCATTTGCATCCACAAGATTTCAATCAAAGGGTCCTCTATCAGGGCTGCCGCTATGTGAATACTTGCAATTAATCCGGGACCAAAATAAGGACAATGCAGTTGCACTTTGATGCCCCGCGCTTTGGCCAATTGAATGACCTGCACAACCTCGCCAATGCCGCCAATCTTTGTCACACTGGGCTGGGCAATATCAATAGCCCCCGCATCTATTAAGGATTCAAACCCGTGCACACCAGCGACGTTTTCTCCCGCTGCAATGGGTATGCCAATGCGCCTGACCCCTGCAAGTCCACTCAAGTCCTCAGGCGGCCATACAGGCTCCTCTAACCATAAAAGGCCATCCTCTTTAAGAGAGTTTGCGACCTCACGGGCCTGCGCAGGCGCCCAAGCACAGTTGACATCCAACATGATCTTTGCGCCCTGTGCGCCCGCCGCGTTGAGCGCTGCTTGGGTAGCTTCACGCGTTGTTTCGTGTAATTTAATGTACCGGTATCCCTCTTGAGCTGCTTGTGCCACGTTTTGACTCACCAAACTTGGATCGGTGTAGGTCAGCAAACTTGCGTAGGCTGTAAGGGACGCCTGCTCAACGCCGCCGAGTAACTTCCAAATCGGTTGCTGAGCTCTTTTACCAGCTAAATCCCATAACGCAATCTCAATTCCTGAATAAGCAAAGACATGCGCTCCGTTGCGCCCAAGCAGGTGAGTGCTGCGCAGTACGCGCTGGCTGAGCTCTTTAATTTCTCTTGCATCTTGGCCCATCACCAATGGGGCAACAATCCTCTCCAAAGCCACCCGAGTTGAATCAATGCAGGCGTGTCCAAATGCCTCCCCCCAACCAACCAAGCCGTCCTCGGTTTGAACTTTGACGAGTAAGATTTCTAAGTGATCCCATTTTTGTCCAGCAAAATAGTTATACGGCCCCCCCATCGTAAAGGGTAGGCTGACAACGCGGGTTTCAACACTGGTTATTTTCATTTGAAATTTTTTAACAGCACTAAATTTTTACTGACTAAGGCATTGGCTGACTAAGGTAGAGTCTTGTTGGAGATGTACTTGTAGTTGAACTTGTAGTTGAACTTGTACTTGGCAGGGCATTAACTGGGCAACCACGGTATTTACTCAAGGCGCGGGATGATCAATATTTAGTGCTCAATAGATGCGCTAACCAATTGCTTAATCATCCTTCTGTAGTAGGGGCGAATGGGGCCGGGTACTTGAGTCATTAAAACGACTCCAAGTTTTTCTTTTGGATCAACCCAGAAAAACGTGCCCGCAGCACCTGCCCACATATATTCTCCCTCTGAGCCAGAAACCTCGGAGAGTCCAGGACCTTGGCGAACCATGAATCCAAGTCCGAAGGTGTATCCATTCACGCCCATGAGTAATTGTCCAGGATTAAGGGGGATAGCGGCGCGTGTGCCCAACTGATCTGAGGTCATCAGGCTGAGTGTTGTGGGAGATATTATTCTTTGTCCGTTGAGTTCGCCGCCGTTTAAGAGCATTGAGACAAAATTCATGTAGTCTGCTGCAGTCGAGACGCCCCCGGCGCCACCAGAGTCGTTAGCTGGGTCAATGGTTACGTCTAAGAGTTTAATGGGCTGTTGAGTGTTTGGATCAATGCTAAAGGGCTGAGCCAAGCGAGATACTTTCTCAGCAGGGACTTTAAAGCCTGTGTCCTTCATATTCAAAGGCTTAAAGAGGCGGGCTTGCAGGTACTCGCCAAGCCTTTGTCCCGAAACTGCTTCAATGACACGCCCGAGCACATCAACTGACATACTGTATTCCCAGTTTGTGCCGGGTTGGGTGGATAAAGGCGAGCTTGCCACAGCCGCCACGAACTCTTTAGGAGAAAGCCTCCTTTGGTCGTAGTCTGTGCCCTCTGCAACGTACAACCCGCCGTTTATGTAGGCTTTCTTGATGATTGGGTTTTTTGTGATCTCTGGGTAGGCAATGCCTGAGGTGTGTCTGAGTAAGTCTTGAACAGTAATGGGTTTTAAAGCCGGTACTGTGTCGTAGCTAATCTCACCCTTGCTATCTGTTTTAGGAACGCTGACCTGCATATCCTTAAATTCGGGCAAGAATTTAGAGATGGGATCGGTCAATTGCATCCGACCCTCCTCAACCAATTGCATCGCAGCGATAGAAGCCAAGGGCTTTGTCATGGAATAAATTCTAAATATGGAGTCTTTGGTGAGCGGCTCGTTTTTGCTCTTGTCTTTAAATCCCACAACAGAGGTATAAACTAATTTACCGTTGCGGTTGATTTGAATGATGGCCCCAGGTATTGCTCCCTTGTCAACCTCCATTTGAAACATCTTGGTGATGTGCTGCAGTTTCTTGGAGGACATGCCAACGCTTTCGGGCTTGGCAGTGGGTATGTTTTGTGCGTAAACAAATTGGGCAGAAATAAAAGCACTAAGTAACGCACTCACAAAGATAGATCTTTGTAGTAAAGATCTTTTAGTGATTTGCTCTTGATAAGATTTCATCGTGGTGTCCATCATCAATTGAATTAAAACCCCACTATAAATGCAAGCGATTTAAAAAAAGTAAGGGTAATCCCAGTTCAAATCATGCAAATTTAAAAGCTCAAAAGCACTGGCTTTACAAGGCCAAGCCCTCTTCAAAACTGCATAGTTAAAGACGCCCTAAGGGGAAACCCTGTCGTAAATTTTAAAATGACTCAACTATTGCGCTCATTCGTAACTCGTTGCTGTTAATAGCAACCATTAGATTGCATACAGATCCAATACAGATGCCCTACAGATGCAAAGAGGGTTGGTTTTTTGATTAAATTAGATTTGATTTTGGCGCGCTTACAAAAAGCAAACAACCAATGCTACAGTCCCCCTTTACTCGTGCGCAGACCCCACAACCCGTATCCCTTGCCCCGTGTTCGTCTGTCAAACCCATACGCGGCGTCCACGCGCACGATTTTTTTGCAATCAAGACTTTACCCCCAAAGCTTAGGAAATGACCACGTCAGCACCGAAAAAGCCTTTCATTTTTCTTAGGAGCAGTTTGAATGATCCGTATTTTGCTAACCCATCCCGTCCCAGTTAAACCTAATTACTTCCCCGCGTCTTCAGAGAAAGCCTTATCCGAGTTGGGTCAACTCACCTGCAACGAAGGCGCAAGCGAATGGTCAAGCGCGGAAATCATCAAGCGCGCACAAGACTGCGACATCATCGTAAATTACCGTGAAACACCCGCAGACGGTCTTATCTTTGACTCCTTGCCCAAGTTGAAAGCTTGGGTCAGAGTTGCCGTTGATATTCGAAACATCGATCTACAAGCCGCTAGCAAAAACGGGGTACTTGTAACCAACGCCAGTGGTGTGTTTGTCTCCTCGGTCGCTGAGTGGAGCGTTGCGGCAATGATCGATATTGGCCGAAAATTCTCGCATTACGTATCTGAATACCACAACGGGCGTGTCCCACCTCCCGTAATGGGCCCAGAGCTTAAGGGGGCCACAATCGGGATCATCGGCTACGGCGCCATCAGCCGTTACTTGGTCGATTTGGTGCGCGCCTTTGGGATGCGCGTTCTCGTCACCGATCCGTACGCCCGAGTTGAACGCGAAGATGTGCAACAAGTATCCATGGACCGATTACTCCAAGAGTCTGATCACGTTGTGTGTCTCGCCGTTGCCAACCGTGAGACAGAAAACCTGATCAACGCAGACGTGTTTAGCAAAATGAAGCCCTCCGCTTTTTTTATCAACCCATCGCGTGGTAACTTGGTAGATGAAGTAGCGCTTTTGGCTGCTCTGGAGAAAGGATTGATTGCGGGTTGTGCGATGGACGTGGGCCGTGAGGAGGACCAGATGCCTAACCGCCTCATTGCCAAACACCCCAGAGTGATCGCAACCCCTCACATCGCAGGCCTCACCCCGTCCCTGCACCAACAGTCGGTTGAGGCAATCGAGCAGGTCCGCGACATCATTGCCGGGCGCATGCCGCACAACGCGCTAAACGGCAAAGACGCACGAAGAATTTTCTCTTGATGGTTGATTAGAAATAGGAAATGAAATAAGGTTTAAATTGATTTTCTATAATTAAAGAAAAAATATGAATACACTAGTTGATATGAAACCATTAATCAAAATTGACTTTGTATCTGATGTTGCCTGTCCTTGGTGTGCGGTAGGCTTAGGTAATCTTGATAAAGCAATGTTGGAGTTCAAAAACACTGCGGACTTTGAGGTGCATTTTCGTGCTTTTGAGCTCAACCCCAATATGCCAATAGGTGGTCAAGACACTATAGAGCACCTTACCCAGAAGTACCAGATGGATGAGACGCAAATAAAAGCGAATCAAAACCGCATAAGAGATAAAGCACTAGAAGCTGGTTTTCAATTTCACCCCGAACTGCGGAAAAAAGTTTCCAACACCTTCAATTGCCATCGTCTACTTTACTGGGCGGGCAAAGCATTGGGTCTAGACAAACAAGCTTCCTTAAAAAAAGAACTCCTAAACACATATTTTTGCCTAGATCAAGACCTAGAAGATATAACCAATTTGCTTGACGCCGTTAAGAGAGCTGGAATTGATACAGAAGAAGCTAAAAAGATATTACATAGCAATTCTTACGAAAAAGACGTCAGACAAGAGGAAACCCAGTTTACGGATATGGGCATACATGCAGTTCCGTCTATTATTATTAACAATCAATTTTTGTTGCAAGGCGCTCAACCTGCAGAACAATTCGCTCATGCATTTGAGAAAATACTGAAAACAAATTAGATTCAAAATAGTTGGGACATTAGCGATTGCTTTGGGGAATGGAGGGTGTGGCTAAAGATTTACCTTCACCTTTTGCAATCATTAGATCGCGTACAAAGTCGATAGGTAGGTCTGGGTTATCTAAAGCTGCTTTGCCAATAGTTGCCCAAAATTCAATTTATCCAGAAATAGTCCTGCGCTCAGCCTGAGCGTTAGCGTGAGATTTTGCTTGATCGTAAAGATCGCTGTCGATTCGAACGGGTAGTCCCATAAATTCTCCCAAATTAAAATCCTGCTACAAATGTTCAAGAAGAAGCAAATTTGTACATGAATTGGATAGTTTTTTTAAAACACAAAAATCCAAGGCTTAACAGTCCAGGTTTTTAAGGATTCAAAGTTTACACTTGAGATAAAGAAGTGCGTAACCGCTTTAATCGAAATAGCAACCAAGATCGATTTGAGTACTGTTTATAAAGCCGTAATCCTACATTTTTTAAAGAGGTCTTTATGAGTCAATTATTATCCCCCATTAGACGATTGATTACAGGAGAGAACGAACAGGGGAGGGCCGTATTTATTGAAGATGGTCCCTCGCCTGCAGTAAAAGTCGTGCCAGAGCGGCCTGGCTACAGAGTCACCAATATTTGGCGTACGCATGCCACGCCCTCAGGGATTTACGCATCTGATAGCATCAGCCATCAAAAAGGAGTTCTGCCTCCAGAGCACGGAACCGTAATTCGTGTGATTGATTATCCACCCGAGCCCAAAGATCCAAAAGAGATAGCTGCTATGCAAGCAGCTACGTTTGCAAGCCTATACCCAGATGCTGATCACACCTTAAAGGACGGGGACCATCCAGGGATGCATAAAACAGACACAATCGACTACGCAATCATGTTGGAGGGAGAGATCACAGCAATCCTTGAGGGAGAAGAAAAAGTTATTAGAGCTGGTGATATCCTGATTCAGCGCGGGACCAATCACGCATGGGCAAATCGCTCAGACAAACCCGCAAGAATTGCATTCGTGCTCATTGATGCCAGAAGAAATTGATAAACTCGCCGCTTTGAGTTTTATGCGTGCGCGAGGCGCCTGCGTTGCAAGGACACAACCCCTAAAGGGCTATTCTTTTTTTGGGGCGTCTTTAACTGCCTAGGTGCTCTTGAATCACCTCAATAAAGTAGTCCGCGTAACGCTCCAACTTCACTTTACCCACCCCCGCAACGTCCTTAAAATCATCTAAACTGGTCGGCTCTGTTTTAAGGATCTCTTGCAACGTGCTATCATGAAAAATGACGTACGGGGGCACACCCTGCTCAAGGGCTAATTTCCTGCGCATCTCCTTAAGCGCGTTCCAAAGAGCCTCCTCACCCGGATCCGTAAATTTTGGACTCGTCTTCTTAAAAGCATGGGGCTTGGGCATGTCTTTCTTTGCCTGCCCGATGTCCCGGCGCAACCACACCTGCTCCTCGCCTTTGAGCACCGCGCGAGCTTTCTCAGCTAACTTTAAACCCCCATACATCTTGATATCCGCATCTAAGTATCCCCCGGCCACGAGTTGTCGGTAGATGCTGCTCCACTGGGAAACGTCCAGCTGCGCACCCACCCCGTACGTTTTAAGTTTGTCGTGGTTAAATTTAGAAATCCTGGGCGTTAATTTACCCATCAGTACGTCAATTAAATGGGCAACACCAAACATCTGACCCGTGCGGTACACGCAAGAAAGCGCTTTTTGTGCCTCTAGCGTCGCGTCCCAAGCCTCAACAGGCTCCAAACAGTTATCACAGTTAGCGCAGCCTCCTGGGTGCTCCTCTCCAAAGTACCTGAGTATGGTTTGGTGTCTGCACCCAGTAGATTCGCAAAAGCCGAGTAATGCGTTAAGTTTTTGGAGTTCCACGCGTTTTCTGTCCTCCGGTGCATCCCCCGCATTAACCATTTGCCGCAGGTTAACAACGTCCCCAAGGCTGTACGCCATCCACGCATCTGCTGCCAACCCGTCCCTTCCCGCTCTACCCGTCTCTTGGTAATAGCCCTCCATGCTTTTGGGTAAATCTAAGTGCGCTACAAACCTCACGTTGGGCTTATCAATCCCCATCCCAAAAGCAACGGTCGCCACCATAATGACGCCTTCTTCCCTTAAAAATCGACGTTGATTTTTGTTGCGCGTCTCAGCCGTAAGCCCCGCGTGATAAGGCAATGCATCCCATCCCCTGCCTTTTAGCCACTCTGCTGTAGTCTCCACGCTTTTGCGCGAGAGACAATACACAATCCCGGCATCATTAGGGTGCTCGGATTTTAGAAATTCTTCGAGTTGATTTTTAGCACCATCTTTAAGTACGATTTTGTACTTGATGTTGACTCGGTCAAAGCTTGAGACAAACTCTTTAGCGGACTCTAGGGACAAACGCTCAATAATCTCCACTCGAGTTGCAGCGTCTGCAGTCGCAGTCAAAGCAATACGGGGCACACTCGGAAACCTCTCATGCAGCTGAGTTAATTGGCGGTATTCGGGGCGAAAGTCATGCCCCCACTGTGACACACAGTGGGCTTCATCAATTGCAAAAAGCGCTATCTGAGACTGAGCGTACAGCCTCTCCAGTACCCCTAAAAAACTGGGGCTCAGTAAACGCTCGGGCGCTACATACATTAAACTCAGTTTGCCAGCGAGTAGCTGTTGAATTGTCTGCTGTGCTTGGTCCGCATCCATACTAGAGTTTAAGAAGGCCGCCTTCACGCCTAACTGGGTCAAAGTATCGACCTGGTCTTGCATCAACGCAATAAGCGGTGACACAACGATTCCACCCCCCGCGCGCACAAGACAGGGTATTTGATAGCACAAAGATTTTCCCGCACCAGTTGGCATCAGTACCAAGGCGTCTCCACCTAAGACCACCTCGTTAACGATAGCCTCTTGTAAGCCTCGAAACTCACTGAATCCAAATATATCTTTGAGAATTTTTTTGCTTGATTGCATCTTTAAAATTCTTTTTTTATTTCAAGTAACCCTCTTTTTGAGGTGACTTGACTGCGCCTAGTGGCTCTAATAATTCAATTATGTATTGGAAGTACGTGTAGTTTATTGAAAAAAGACTTCTTAATTACGTAGGTGACACCTATCCCCTGTAGCTTTTATGCCTTTGGCGCTAGCTCTGGTTTTACCCCCTCTGGCAAAGGATAGTCATCCACATTTAGAGACATGCAAACCAAGGTGTAATAGCTCAGCGTGGCCATGAGATCGACTGCGCCGCGTTCCCCAAATAGGGTCCGAATTCTCTCAAAGTTAAAATCACTCACTGCTCGACGCTGTATTAATTCGCTGCAAAAATGATAAACAGCCTCGAATTCCTTGCTTAAATTAACCGGGGGTGTTGATTGGGTTGCAATGGCATTTACTAAATCAACAGGCACACCTTCCTCTTCAGCTATCCTCCTGTGTGCCCACCAAACAAATTGTGAAGTCCAGTCCCGCGCGACTATCAAAATGGCTAACTCATTAAACGCGAGGGGAAGCGATGAATTAAAACGTGTGTGCGCGCCAAACTCTTGGGCCAGTTGCCCAACCTCTGGGCTATGTAAGAGGACGTTATAGGGGCCTTGCATATTTGCGCGCTTGCCGCACAAAATAGAGCGAGTCATCTCCCTTTGTTGCTGACTCATTGTTTCCCAAATCAACGGCTTGAAACGATTTCCCCGAAGTACAAAATTTGGCGCATCCTCGCTCGGTTCAAGCTGAGTCTTTGGGAGAATGGCCATCTAATCCTTAAAAGGGCTTGTCGCCTTGAAGTGTGATGCGGTGCAGCACTCTTTTAAAACCGTGATAGTCATTGACCGGGTTGTGCTGTGTGCACCGGTTATCCCAAAAAGCCAAGGTATTTGGCTCCCATGCCCAGCGGCAAGTCATTTCAGGCTTTACTTGGTGTTCAAATAGAAAAGACAATAAAGGGGTACTCTCTGCTTGTGTCAGCCCTTCAATGCCCGTTGTGTGAGCTACATTCACATAAAGGGCTTTACGACCCGTTTCTGGATGTGTTCTGATGACTGGGTGTGAAGAAGTGAAGTTTTGGGGCGCTGACTCTTTGCCGTCCGATTTGATGCGGTCTTCGCGTGTTTTAGAGACATCCGCTTTTGCAGAGGAGCTGACGCCCCGCAAACCCTCTAGCATGCGCTTCATGGTGTCTGACAAAGCTTCATAGGCCGCATATTGACAGGCAAATAATGTATCCCCACCGTAGGGCGGGATTTCCTTGGACAGCAACATAGACCCCATGGGTGGGTGCTCAAGGTAAGTTGTGTCCGAGTGCCAAACGCCGCCAAAGTTGGACTTCTCGTGCTCTAGTTTTTTTACCTCTATGATTTCTGGGAAACTATCAAATCCTTTGACAAATGGGTACTCCACGGGTTTACCCATTGCTCTTGCAAAATTCATAAACTGTTGTGATGTAAGAGGCTGATTTCGCAGGAAAATTACATTGTGATTTAAAAATATCTCTCGAATACCCTTTACTAAATCCACCGAGAGCTCTTGCGTTAAATCGACATCCGTAATCTCCGCGCCCAGTGCGCCTGAAATTTTTCTTATTTTCATGTTGGTAACTCTAAAATTTTTTATTAATCTGCAGTAGCGCCCGAGCTCTTCACAACGGCTGCCCACGTCTTGATGTCAGCGTGAAGCATCGCTTGTAGCTCCTGCGGTGTGCTCTCAAAAGGCTCTGCCCCTATGGCTGAAAATTTCTCGAGAACTTCTTTGTCATCTAAGATTTTTTTCACGTCCGCATTGATCTGCTTTACCACGCTTGCAGGGGTTCCCTTAGAGGCGAACAAACCAAACCATGTGTTGATCACAAAACCCGGATAACCTGACTCAGAAATAGTTGGGATATCTTTAAAAGCAACAGCCCTTTTAGAACCAGTCACACCTAATGCCCTCACTGTTCCCGAGCGAATGTGCTGAGCAACGGAGGGCAAACTCGTAAATACCACTTGTATCTGCCCTGAGATTAAATCGGTTAGTGCTGGGGAGGCACCCTTATAAGGCACATGCTGCATCTTAGCGCCACTTGCAGTGTTGAACATCTCGCCCAACAAATGGTTCACAGATCCGTTGCCTGCAGATCCAAATGAAACGGGTTTTTGGGCTGCGTAAGCCACCAGTCCTTTCATGTTGAGCGCAGGCACAGACGCGTTGACCGCAGCCACAAAAGGCACGTTTGCCAAGGTCGCAACAGCGACGAAATCCGCCTCAGGATCAAAGGGTAATTTACTGTAGATGCTGGGGTTAATGGCGTGGGAGCCCACATAAGACATCAGCAACGTATAACCGTCCCCCGGTGCATTTGCAACAGCCTCCATTCCAATGTTGCCACCTGCACCGGGGCGATTTTCAATAACAACGGGTTGTCCCCATTTTTCTGAAAGCTTTTGCCCAACAATGCGCGCCAATGCATCTGAGGCACCTCCAGGAGTTTGTGGCACGATGATACGAACAGTTTTGACAGGAAAATTAGTCGTAGCGGTCTGTGCATTAACAGTCCACAGTAAATTGGCAGCTACTAAAAAGAAGCTAAAGACCCTGACGCTCAAGGCATTGATCGCAAATAATTTATAAAGGGACATATTAAAAATAAAAAAATCAAACCAGGGTATTTTGCACTTTGTTGATAAAAGTTGTCAAGGAGTATGCGGGAGGAGTGTGCGGGAATAGTGTGCGGGAAGAGTGTGGGTGGCGAAGTAGTAGGGGGGGGAGTCCCCTCTCATTTTAATTCAGGTGATCTTACGCAATTTGCATGGGTTCCTCAAAGCCGTAGGTCGCCAAGTTCAAATAGTGATGAGCAGGTCAAAATTTAAACTCTAATTGGTGTAGGGACATCAATTTCAAAGAATTGATTCTCTACAGCATGATCAATTGCGGTAACTTTTTTTTAAACAGTTACATTTTGAAAGAGCACCCCGTTATTTGGACCGCATATTCACTGTTGATTTTCATTCAATATAACCGCCGGCTGCTTTAATAATTGGAGCCCATTTTTTCACCTCAGCTTCGACTTTTGATTTGAGCGCGGAGGGAGTTTGCTCCTCCGGCTTGGCAATTTCTACATTTAATTCATTAAGTCTTGCCTTAACATCTGGATCCATCAAAGCAAAATGCAACGCTTTATTGATCTTTTCAACGACCGGGCTAGGGGTTCCTTTAGGTGCATAAAGCCCGTGCCAAGCAACTATTTCAAAACCCTTTAAGCCTTGCTCACCGAGGGTGGGTACGTTGGGTAAGGTGGATAAACGTTTGGATGTGGTTACACCAAACAATTTAACTTTGTCTGAGCGTATGTAGGTCAGTGTATTGGTCGTTTGATCGCACAGCAAATCAACCTGTCCGCCTAGTAAATCTGTAATAGCTGGTCCAGTTCCTTTATAAGGTACCTGAGTAAGTGGTATGCCAACTTGGCTCGTAAAAAGCATTCCACAAAGTTGTGACACAGCACCAGGTCCCGCATTGGCAAGGGTTACTTTATCCTTGTTTTTTTGAATATAGACTAACAACTCTTGCATGTTGTTTGGGGGGAAATTTTTGCTCCCAATAAGGGTCATGGGTACGTTTACGATCTCGCCGATGTACTCAAAATCATTCAACGTGTCGTAATTTAACTTTGCATACAGTGCAGGTGCTGTTGATATACCTATATGATGAATTAAAAGCGTATATCCATCTTTGGGCGATTTAGCAACCTTGTTAGCGGCAATCGTGCCTCCAGCGCCCACCGAATTTTCTACCAACACTGTTTGGCCTAAGTACTTGCCCATTGGTACAGCCAATAAACGAGCCACAGAGTCAGTTGGACCACCCGCAGAAAAGGGCACAATCATTGTTAAAGGTTTTGTCGGGAAATCTTGTGCGACACAAAGATTTGACAATACAGAAATTAGTACAAATAATATTTTTAAATACTTCTTATTTTGTAATATCAACATAATTTTTTAAACCTCTACGCTTTTAGGAAAATATACATACATTTTAGGACATTATCCTGAGAGTTTCTTCTGAGCCAAAGGGGCTAAGGGTTAACCTTTTGCAGTATGAATTCAATCAGGCCTTCGCTTGCCTCCTCAATTAAGTCCAGCACGTTCTCAAAACCTTGATCACCGCCGTAGTAGGGATCTAGAATAACGCTCGCCTGAGTTGTTTGCAAAAATTCGGTGAGTCCACGAATTTTATGCAGATATGTTGGGGGGCATCTTTGCTCCAAAAGTGCCCGATTGTCTCAATCCATTGTCAAAAGCAGATCAAACTCTACAAAATCATTTTTAACAACTGATCTAGCCCTTAAATCGGAGAGGTCATAGCCCCTTTTAGACGCGTGCAGTTGACTGCGTTCATCGGGCGGCGAATTAGGATGGAAATTGTGTGTTCCAGCGGAGTCCACCCTTACTTTGTGCAAGAGGTCTAGATTGGCCAGTTTTTTACAAAAAACGGCTTGTGCTGTAGGACTACGGCATATGTTGCCCATGCAGACAAATAGGATTTTGAATTCGTGATCTTTCATTGATTTCTTACGATTTTGCGGGTCTGTGCGCTAAAGTTATGAGTAACAGTTTATTTTTTGATCTGCTTTTTTTGGAAAACAAGACATTGATCCTCCCGCTCAATTGTTGGCACAACATGCACATAATCGAACCAATTCGGATCCCTCTTGTCCTGTGCCTCAACGTATCCGTGCACCTGAGTTTGAGCCTTATTCTCGGGGGATAACCACTGGAAAACACCCGCGTCTTTGCGCACATGGCCGTTTCCTGCGATAAGAATAACTGTCTGGTTTTGCACACCACTCATCACACTAGCCATCCAAACATCACGGGCTATTTGAGCTTTAGCCATGGGGCCGATGGCCTGTGTGGGCAGCATGTTGCAGTGCCCTTCTTGGATCGATTGTTGTTGAGCGCTTAGCAACTGAGCGGGGATTTGGTCGAGCTTGTGCTCAGCGATGACTTGTGGGCTATAGACTGCGGAAAAGCCGTTGGCCATAACCCGGCGCATATCCGCGTTTGACAAATTGGCTGCTATTAAAGTAATCTTTTTCTCCAACGCGAGTTGTACTAATGGTTTGTAAAAACGCCACTCCCAGCCTGGTGGACCCGTTTTGTCCAAAACGCACTCAACATCTGCGCAGCTGTCCAGCGCAAGATCCAAGGCTGGTTGATTTTCACGGTCAAACTGCTCCATCGCAACAACTGGCTTTGGCCGCTCGGAGATCAATTGCCTCACAAGCTCCATTCGCAAACTGTGACTATTAGGGTTGTCATGAATCTCACCCAATAAAAAAATTCTCGCCCCCTTTGGCAAAATTTGACTCTCAAGGCTTTGTCCGTGCGACGCAAAGCACAAGCACACGAAAAAGTACAAGACTACAGTAGAGATCAAAGAAAAGCGGCTGCGGTAATTAATAATTTGCATTGGTATGCTGAGTGCTGAGTGTTGGGCGGCAATAACGATCAAAGGGCACAACAAACTTGCCCTCTCACCCCCCTACTGAAGAAAATAGTCATCTACCCATAATCAATGATAAACCAACTTCACGATTGAGAAAATAACCTGTAAGTCTCACGGAAATAAACCCATACAAGCACAAGCACAAACACTGCAAACATACCAAAAGAGAAGAACCAACCACCTAAATCTGGGATTGGAATAGATGAGAAAAAATTAAAATAAACTATATTAAAAATGAGGGGTCGGGATAGTTGGATAGTTGGATAGTTGGATAGTTGGATAGTTGGATAGTTGGATAGTTGGATAGTGGGATAGTGGGATAGTGGGATAGTGGGATAGTGGGATAGTGGGATAGTGGGGTAGTGGGGTAGTGGGGTAGTGGGGTAGAGGGTGTAGTCTTATGAACCACCCCCTACGCTGATTGGGCACGTATTAACGCTTATTTGCCCTCAACAATGTACGTCCGTGTTGTACCGTATTTAGCACGTGATTTTTGTAATTCCTTACGCTCAGGAGAGTTAATCATAGCCTGGGCTTTCTCAAAACTATCAAACTTGGCTATCGTTACACGGGTCACGGTTTTATCCATATTGGAAACCCCTTCAATCTTATCTGTTCCCACAATGAAAGTTCCCCCGTATTTTGCATAGATCTCACGCGCCTTTGGAGCGAAGTCTTTCATATAGGCTTCAGTATTTATTAGGGAAGATTCTGAAATCACAAAGGCAGGTGCCGTTTGAGCGTAAACGCAGGCAGTCCAACAGAGCAGAAAAAGCGTAAGGAATTTTTTCATTTTTCATCCTAGATATAGGAGAGGCGTTACATCAAGCTCGAAAATGAGGTTGATGTGCTAGTTATTAAATTTATAATAATTTGCTTATCAAATGTAACATAAGGGAAAGTTATGCAAACCCCTACTCAAGTCAGAGCCTTACGGGCTCATAATCTGAAATGCTTGACTCAAATGTGCAAAGGCGCGCCGTATCCCGTCAGCTCCAAATAGCCACGACCAAGCAAGCGTTCTTCTTGCATCAAACTAACGGCCCCCTCCCAGTAAAAGCCGCCCGTGCTTGCGCGCGCGTCAATCTCCTGAGACAGCATCAACGGCACAAGGCGAAAGCTTTGATTGCCTACAACTAAATCCATATGCACGGGGTATTCGGTCAATGACTTTGAGCGCCAAGTTGCGCGCGGTTGCCACCTCAGTCCACTCCACCCTTGGGCGGGCAGACCCTCTTTGTCTCGCGCATCGACATGCGAGTACAGGGGCTGTGATTTATTGTTGCGCATTTGAAAAGCCATCAGCGTGCCCCCGTCCAACAAATTGATACCCACCCAGTCCCATCCAACCGCCCCTGGCATCAACACCTGGCTTGACCATTCATGATCTAACCACGCTTTACCAACAAGGGTTTGAGTTTGCTTGCCAATTTGCACCCGCGCATCCACGCTCAATGGAGCACGACTGTAATAGTAGCTCGCCTCCTCGGCTAGTGGACCTTTTTGCGATAAACCCTCTCGCCCACGCAAAATGACGGGCTGCTCGGTGCTAGCTTGAAATGAGACCTCAAATCCTTCGCCTGCAAAATGCCCCTCGTAAACCTCCCCCCTAGAGAGTTGCACGCGGCGCAAATACCAATCCTCAAACTGTAAGTTCGTGTCCGACGTATCAGCTCGCAACAACTCACTACTCATACGCCCAGAGCGGTCTGCATTTGCAAAAATATCTTGCTTTGCATCTGCAACCGCAGCATGTGCAAAAAGCAACTGCTTAGGAGCAAGGCGGCTGGGGTTTTCACTTGCGTGCTGGGTTCGGCTGCGAAAAAAGGTAAGCTGAAATCCGATCGCCGCCGGCCCTTGCCCCAACCACCCCGTTAAATACCACCACTCGGTGCGGTACTGCGGATGCGCGCCGTAGTCCCTTGGAAAGACCAAGCGTCGGGGGTTAGCTTGTGGATAAAAGTCAGTCTCCTTGGTCGCAAGAGAGGACGACGACTCAAACAAACCTGCCAACAAAAAGGCAGCCGTTTTGATGGCGTTGCGCCGCAGCATCATCATCCCTACCAATCCGCCCGCAGGCTCTCTGCTAAGCGCTTGGGGTCCAGTCCTTGACTGGCCGCCCACCGCGCTGTCAACACGCCAATGATCAACAACAATCCACTAATCAGCGTCCACTGCCCAAAAGCAAAATGGGTGCTCATGGTCCAGTGAAAAGACTCTGGATTGACTTTATGAATCAAAATCTGACTGATCAAGCCCCCCAAAAGACTGGCCCATATCACTGCCACCAAAAGCAACAAACCCACCTCCAATGACACCAAACGCGAGCGGTCCTCCTGAGACATGCCCAAATGCGCAAGCACACCAAACTCGCGGCGGCGCAAAATCAACTGGCCCGTAACCCCCGCGCCCACTGAGAACAAAGCAACAAACAAGGCTGCCGCCTCCAGCGCGTAAGTCATCGCAAAACTGCGGTCAAAAATCTTAAGCGAAAGCTCACGCACATCGCCCGCACTGATCCACTTCAGATGCGATAACTCGGGTAACTTTGATTGAATTTGCGCCGCAACTAAAGCCGGGTCCGCGCCTTTTGTCGTCCACACCGAGACACCCGAGCGGGATCGATCCCCTGTAAGTCGCTCGTAATCGGGGATGGATATCATCACCGTCCCGTGTTGGCGACCGTAGTCTCTAAAAAGACCACCAACCCAGACCTTTTGCGCGCCCTCAGTCGTCAAGGGCAGTGTAGTCTCTTGCCCAGCATGCCATCCGTACAAATCTGCCATCGCCTCGGAGCCGAACACCACCACCTTGTGTTGACCATCTTTGGGGGGTAACTGAGCCAACCCCACCAAAGCCACTGACTGTATCGGATCCTCTAAATTCAAAGTCTTAGCGATCAACGCGACTTCGGGGCGATCATACGACAAACGCAGGCTCACCTGACGGTTGGTCTCCACCCTTTGGACAAGAGGCACAGCGGCGATCACGCCTTGCACCGCCGCATCAAACCCGGGCTGATCGGCCACGGATTGGCTGCTGGTGTACAGATCAGCTGGCAACACTAGCCCCAACCAATCTGAGACCGAAGTGCGAAAGCTGCTGACCATCACCATCATCGCAACTGTTAACGAAAACGCGGCCACCGTACCTGTGATCAAAGGCGTGGCAGCAGAGGGCGCTTGCTCAAGCCGCCAAAGCGCCAACTGCAAAACAGCAGGAACTCGCGAATGTGCCAAAGCTTTGCAAAGTCCACCCCAAAGCTTGGATAGCACCCAAGGCAAGGCCAACAATCCCGCACAAAGCAACGCAGCAATCGCACCATAAGCTGCCCAAGGTAATTCGTTAAAAGCAGGCAACAACAACAAGCCCACCGAGAGGCTCAACCCCAGTAAACTCCATTTAAGAGTCGGCGCCGTGAACACCAGCGTCTCAGCTTGGCCCGCTCGCAAGAGCGCCATGGGTTGACGCCAATTGATCTGCAACAAAGGAAGCCAGGCTGAGCCCAGACCCATCAACGTTGCAGCTAGAACCAAAAAAGCCATCACCGTCCAGTCAATCACCATGGGGGGTTGACTGTTGGCAAAGTAATTCCCCCCCAAGTCGCCTCCAAACCAGTGCATCAAAACCCCCGCCAGCACAAGGCCCATACCCACACCGCACAGCCCGCCCAAAGCACCTATCAAAGCACCCTGCGCCCAAACGAAGCGGCCAAGCCAAGACTCACCTGCGCCCAATACGCCAAGCAACGCAAGCTCCGAGCGCTGACGAACAATCGATAAATTGACCGCCGTGGAGACTAAAAACCCGCCCGTCAGCAAGGCCACCATGGCTAAAACCGAGAGGTTGACGCGGTAGGCCCGCGAGAGCAAAGACATGCGGCGGTCACGGTCTTGAGTGGCGACGACCTGCAGCCCCCCAGACTGATCTTTTAGCGCGGCTCTTAGTCCCTGCGGGGTTTGTCCCTCTTCGAGTCGAAGGTCTAGTCGCGAGACGACGCCCAAGCGCTTAAACGCCCACTGGGCACTCCCAACATCCATCACACCAATCACCTGCGTAGAAACGCCCGGCACCTCTCCAGCCACAAACAGTGAAACCGAGTTGGCCCCGTTTTGTAAAACAATCTTCTCGCCAACGCGCACTCTTAAAGCTGTTAGGGCGGCGGTGGATAAAAACAATGCCTTAGCATTAAAGAGATCCGTACCCCTATTGGCTAAGTCTGGTAGTAAGGAGGGGGAGACCACAGCAGCTTTAAAAAAATCTAGCCCCAACACTGTCAAACGGTCCGTGCGCACGACCAGCACCGGACTTATGCTACGAATTCCCAAAGCCCCCCGGCGACGATCCCAGACTTCGATCTGCCCGTCATCAATGTCCCCTAAGGGCGCCACCAACTGCGCCGATGCTTGTCCATTGACTGTATCCAAAGCCTGCCCAAAAGAGGCTAGTGCAGAGTGATTAACAGTGTGAATGGCAACGGCTAGCATCACCCCTATGGCCACCATGGTGAGCGCGACCAACCACCGAACCCACGCTTGAATAAAGGCGCCTTGGAGGAGCCACACAAACAGCAGTTGATGGCCCCTTAAGTTCAGCAAACTAAGCCCTTGGGGGTCAAACGCAGGGTCCTGCCCATGGCCCTTGCTGCCTCATCAGAGTGGGTTACCACAACCAGGCTGGTACCCCGAGCCTTACACAGCTCAATCAACAAGGCCAAGGTGCTGACAGCAGTCGTGGTGTCCAAGTTTCCCGTAGGCTCATCAGCAAATACCACTTTGGGGTGATGCACCAAGGCACGAGCCAAGGCCACGCGTTGTTGTTCACCACCCGACAAACTGCTGGGGACGGCGTCCAAGCGTCTTTGCATCCCAAGGTCGCACAACAGCGCACGCGCAGGTGCCTCGCAGGCTTGGCCAAATTGCCCGCCGAGCAAACACGGCACCATGACGTTTTGTAGCGCTGAGAGATGGGGTAATAAATGAAACGCTTGGAAAACAAACCCCATCTCTAACTGTCGACACGTCTGGCGCCTCTTAACTGACCACGACGAGGTGGGCTGATCAGACCAGTAAACTTCGCCGTTTGTGGGCACTTCCAAGCCCGCCATGATGTTGAGTAAAGTGGACTTGCCACAGCCAGACGTGCCTTGTATTGCAACATGCTCGCCCTGCGTGAGCTCAAAGTTCAGACCCTGGAAAAGCCACTCCCCAGGGATGTAAGCATGACCTACACTGAGTAAACTTAGAACGGCCATATATCAGAGCTGCAGCGCAGGGTTAGGGGGATGAAAGTTGATAGATAAACCTTATTATCGCTTGGGGGTCTATCAATGCTCGAGAGGACCGAAAAATAACCACACCCCCCACCCATGAACCCCGCCCAAACTCCTCACCCATCACCGTTATGTATCACCCGTATGCATAATCTGTATGCATAACCTGTATGCATAGCCCTCATATTTTTGCAGTTGCCAATACTCCTACTTTTACTCCTACTCCTGTACCTACCCAACTTGTACATAAGTTAATACAAACCTCAAGCCACCAAGAATAACTGCTTCAATTGATCTAATCCCTTTAAATTAATTAGATGCAACCCTAACCCCACAGACAGACCGCTTTTAATCACCTATAAAGGATTTGTTGGATTGGGTTTGTGCCCGTCCCGTTTTTGGATAAATCAAAATGACAGAAGTTGAAGTTGCGTTTGATCAAATAATGAGTGCTATCAACTCAGTTGATTGGAGACTTAAATATTTTGACACCACAGACAGCCCATTCGTGCCCCCCGAGCACGCGGTCATCTATTTTGTAAACACAAACACAAGCATGCTTGCCCATGCTTACGTACCGGTCTCTGGGCTTAGGGAGCTCTACACCGCGTTTGAGAGAACGGGTCTTAACCACCCAGAGGTGGTCGAGTCCGCAACAGAGTTAGTCCTCAGCTACGCCAGACGCTCAGTACCTGAGGACGAAGTCCAGGATTTTTTGGCTGCAATGACTTTTTGGCTCATTGGGACCGGTACCTATAAAACCCTCTTAATAAAAGGCAACTTATCCTCGCACGTTTTCATTAATGTCTATAGCACTCGCTCCAATACCGTATTCCTGCGCCCAAGCACCGCGTACGGTGAAGTCTCTCCTTTACTGACTGACCACGAAATACTAGAATTTACTAAACGTTTGGTTTGGCATGACTCAACTCATTTGGGCAACTCGTCTTCCAAGCGCTTACGCTGTGAAGGAGGTGCTTTGATTTCTTCTGCCTTCTTTTGAATTAGACCCAAAACCCGGCGACACCAATTACAGGCGAGATGGAGGTCCAGGTCTTTTGTGCGTGATCCATTAGCTCTCTAATATTTCTTTACAAACTATTTTGTGAAGACGGGACCGTTAATTCCTTCTCCTTCTTTTTCATTGCTTTAGTTGGTTTTAACCACTTTCTTAGAATGAACTTTAGGATGATTGTGCCGAATTTTCTCTACCCGTTTATAAAGCTCAGTATCAGGCCTATCAATCACCGATAGGCTACCAAAATAGACCTGCCCATCATTGCCGTCCAAGGTAACAATATCTCCTTCCGACAAATTAGATTGACCAATAATTACTCTACGATTGACAAGATTTATCTTTAAATGTTGACAACCCACCAAACA
This sequence comes from uncultured Burkholderiales bacterium, assembly GCA_903871545.1. Lineage (GTDB taxonomy): Bacteria > Pseudomonadota > Gammaproteobacteria > Burkholderiales > Burkholderiaceae_C > Limnohabitans. Next base: position 60,770 of record CAIQHG010000068.1, read on the forward strand.
AACTTTCCCTAGTTGTCGGGCGACAACTGCGGCGTGCGATGTACGGGCCCCACGAGCGGTTAAGAGGCCCGAGGAATACTCAAGTGCGGCAATATCATTGGTCTGCGTATCTTGTCGCATAAGTATGACCTTTACTCCCAAAGCGTGCCTGGCTTTGGCAAACGCCTCATCAAGCGCAATCTCTCCAGACGCAATGCCACTGCACGCTGTTGTAGCAGCGCTCAAAGGAGAGGAAATCTTTGCTGCATCGGAGTTATTTGAAAGTACTTGAAGAACCAAGCTAGCCTGGGTGAAGTCGAGCGTTCTTTCAATAACCTCTCGTTTGTCGATAATCCCCTCATCAAACAAATCTAGCGCGATTTTTGCAGCCGCCAATTTAGTCCGTTTGCCTGAACGTGTTTGAAGCATGAACAATTGTCCACTTTCAACTGTAAACTCAAAATCCTGCATATCCAAGAACTCCAACTCCAGTGCGAGGGTGTATTTCTGCAGTAATAGCCAAACCTCTGGCATCAGATTTTCTAATGTTTCGTGTCCATGCACATTACGCCGACCAGAAACTACGTCTTCGCCCTGAGCATTAAGTAAAAAATCAATCCACAGCCTTTTCTCCCCATTGGTTGGGTTTCTTGTAAACCCAACACCCGATCCTGCATGCGTTCCGCTGTTACCAAATACCATTCTTTGCAAAGTCACTGCAGTGCCAAGCGTGTTAGATAGATGATTTGTTTCACGGAATTGGAAAGCTCTTTTGGAGTGCCAGGAGTCAAATACGGCTTTTATAGCCCCTTTAAGCTGCTCTTTTGTGTCTTGAGGAAAAGGCTCTAGAGCATGAGCCTCATACAGGGACAAAAAGGTGGAGGACAAAGCTCGTAATTCGTCGAAACCAAGATTTCGTTCATCCGTCCCATTGCAAAGAGTGTCCAAAGCGTCCTCAAAGAAATTAGGAGCAATCCCTGCAACAACCTCCCCGTAAGTTGCGATCAAACGACGATATGAGTCCCATACTAAACGTGGATTGCCTGTTTGCCGAAGAAAGCCCCCCAACGTGCTCTCGCACAATCCAATGTTAAGCAAGGTCTCCATCATCCCGGGCATGGATACGGGCGCACCAGACCTGACAGACAAGATCAAAGGATTCTTAGGGTCGCCAAGTCGCATCTTAGCGGTAAGCTCAAGTGCCGGTAAACCCACAGAAAAGAGTTCTTTAAAACAACTCTTGGGCTCCTTTGTATAGTGTGTACCAATGACCAAAGCTGCAGGGACAGGCATACCCAATTTAGACATCCGTAGAAGATTGAAGGCCTTAGTCCCCATAGCACAGGCGTTAGAGTTCAGGTATTTATCCAGTGATAACTTGCCCTGCTTCGTAAGTTCGTTTAAAAATGCTTCCCAGTAGACACAGCGCTTCACTAAACTTTTATCACCGACACCCTTCGTTGCAATCACCGGACGGGACATCAGCGTCAGATTGTTTTTTAAATTTCCTAAAAGCTCTTGTAGATTAGGCGCGACCAAATTATTTTTATCTAGATTAGCGCCTTTTACAAAGTCGTCAATCCAATCAGATATGTCGAAACCCGCGTTTTTAAAATCTTGAATGAAATCAATTTGCTTGGCTTTTGGATCAGTTGCATGTTGCTCAGCGGATTGCAAAAGTGTTAGCAATAACTTTAGCCGGTCGTTTGCTCTGAGTGCTTCCGTAATCTAAGCAGGGATGAGCAACGTGTCCTCACCAAGAGATTCAATTGCTTTGTCTTTTAGCATTTAATATTCATGAAACGTATTTTGATTAAGCTATTCTGAGTCATGATTTTTGTAAAGATCGCGCAGCATAAAGTCGTCCTCATATATTTCATCTGTCTCATCAAAATCTGGGTCCCCCTGAGTGCTCAAATCGCTGTCTTCACCATCTTTTAACATATAGATATCGAAAGCTTGTTTTTTTGTTTTGAGAGTATTTGGATCCATAGGTTCTTTCGTTATTTGTAGTTCAGTAGAGCACCGTCCGGTATTTAAATAGTGATATTGGTCAAGGGGATGAATAATTTTTTTGAATTAAATTAAATTTTTTTAGGGACACACCGCACTCAGTCAGTTACTAACTGTTGCTTTTTTCTAATTACCCCCTTGCTCACTCCAAGCTCACTGAAGTCGCCATTTACCGCAAATTAGACCTTTTAAAAAACAGGTTTATTGCACCTAAACGCGACCCAAGAGAGCTGATCTGTCGAACGCAATTTTTACTTAAATTGTGGGCACGACCCGTGTCGATAAGACAAACCCCAATAACGTTAGAGTATGCTGATCAAAAGTGAGGTTTACCTCTAAACCGTACAACACCCATTACAATCAATTTTGCTTTAGGCTATCAAAAAATTAAGCCCTAGCTGAGAAGTACTTTGGCTGCATTCACCAAGGAGCATCCAAAGCACAGCAACCTGAGCCACTCAATAATTTACAAACGGAGAGTTACCCAATGGACGTCCGAGCAGCCGTGGCCTATGAAGCAGGCAAACCCCTTGTGATTGAAACCGTACAACTAGAGGGGCCCAGGTACGGTGAAGTCTTAGTTGAAATAAAGGCAACCGGCGTCTGCCACACAGACGAGTACACCCGCTCGGGAAACGATCCTGAGGGGATATTCCCCTCCATACTCGGCCACGAAGGTGCAGGCATCGTCGTAGACATCGGCCCAGGGGTTCAGAGCTTAAAAAAGGGCGATCACGTGATACCTCTGTACACACCAGAGTGCCGTCAGTGCAAGTCCTGCCTGTCCCAGAAAACAAACCTTTGTACCGCAATCAGAGCCACCCAGGGGAGAGGTTTGATGCCCGATGGCACTAGCCGATTCTCCATCGGCGGCAAACCCATACACCACTATATGGGGTGTTCAACATTTGCAAACTTTACTGTGCTACCCGAAATAGCTCTTGCTAAGATCAGGGAGGACGCCCCGTTTGATAAGGTCTGCTACATCGGCTGCGGAGTTACGACGGGTCTAGGCGCCGTTATCCACACCGCCAAAGTAGAGCCTGGCGCTAATGTGGTCATCTTCGGATTGGGAGGTATTGGATTGAATGTGGTCCAAGGTGCTCGAATCGCGGGTGCCGATAAGATTATTGGCGTGGACCTGAATAACGCTCGCAGACCTTTGGCACATAAATTTGGAGCAACTCACTTTGTCAATCCGAATGAGTTAAAAGAAGATCTCGTACCCTACTTGGTTGAATTAACCGGGGGCGGGGCAGACTACAGCTTCGAGTGCATAGGCAATGTAGACGTTATGCGCCAAGCCCTAGAGTGTTGCCACAGGGGGTGGGGCGTTTCAGTGATCGTGGGCGTAGCGGGTGCTGGACAAGAGATTAAGACTCGGCCCTTTCAGCTCGTAACCGGCAGAACTTGGAAGGGCACCGCTTTTGGCGGCGTCAGAGGACGCACCGATGTTCCCAAAATAGTTGACTGGTATATGGATGGGAAAATAATGATCGATGAGCTCATAACTCACACAATGCCCCTCGATCAGATCAACCGAGCCTTTGATCTTATGCACTCGGGGGAGTCCATCCGAACCATCATTGAGTTCTAGTGCTGATGGAGTGCTTACCTACCAGCTGTTTCTCAACTCACGCAATTTCGTAAAAACAGTTTCATCCCCGGGTTTATCTGCCAACTCACTAAACTTTGCGCGCAGTCCTTGGATCACACCCGCACTAGCGAGTCGGAAAAAAGTGTTTATTTCGCGCTCCTCTTTCATGTTCGTTAGGTGAGCACGGGTGAGGTCTTGGCCTTGGACTTGATCCAAGAGTGATTGAGCCTTTGCGTTACCGGGCTCTCTGCTGAGGGTAAATTTAAGATTGTTTTCAATGTAATCGTGCCCTGGATAAATCACCGTTTCGTCAGGTAATTGACTCAATTGCTCTGAAAATGTTTTATAAAGTGTTGAGACACTGCCCCCGTTGTGGCAGTTTCCAGCGCCCGCGTTAAACAGCGTGTCCCCAGAAAACAGCGCCTGTTGTTTGCCGTGGGAGCGCAGACAAATGTGGCACATAGTGTGGCCCGGCGTGTCTAAGGCCTCTAAGATCACCGTCTTTCCCACCTGCACAATGTCCCCTGCCTTTAAGCCGCGATCAATACCAGGTATTTTGCCCCCCGCGTTGTGATGCGCTAAGACTTTAGCACCCGTTTTTTCAACCAACGCCGCGTTTCCCCCCGTGTGATCTAAATGCTCATGCGTATTTAATATTTGGGTGATCTCCCATCCCTCTTTTTTAGCGGTTTGAAAGCATTTTTCGCTGTCAAGAGGATCAATGGCTAAGGCTTCCCCTGTTTCTTCACAGGCAATGAGATAGTTAAAATTACGGTACTCATTACCTGTCCAAATCTGTTTGACGATCATATTTACTTCCCCAAAGAATAGTCTAAGCTTTGGGCAGTGTAACCGTAAGCGGGGCCTTTGTATTTAACGGGAAAGGCAACTGATTTAAAACAATTAGAAGATTGAAACTTCCTTGATACCCCCCCCACCTCAGAAACAAAGTAGGTGAAGGGGAGTCTCTGATTAACGTTTATTGACGCGGTCTTTTAAAGTCTTACCGGCGCTAAAGCGCACAACTTTAGCGGCCGCAATCTTAATTGCAGCACCAGTCGAGGGGTTACGTCCCGCTCTTGCAGCTCTTTTCTTTTGGCTAAATGTTCCAAATCCAACCAAAGTAACTGATTTACCTTTAGTCAATGACTTACCAATATTGTCAAGAAAAGAGGCCAGCGCACGTGCTGCTGCAGCTTTAGAAATATCAGCGTCAGCTGCCATGTGCTCAACTAGTTCGGTTTTGTTCATTAGATTTCCTTTGTAAAAAATAAAATTCTATCACCACCGCCTATGAGTAATTTCCCTTAACAGCGCAATTTAGCTCGTCTGAAATATTTACGCCGAGCACAGGAAACTCCTCGGATAGGGGGATATAGGGGAATATAGGGGAAATAACGACCGCTTCCTGAGAGGAGCCTACTGGCCGAACAATTTTCTTTTGTTGCTGCAGTGTCCGCTTGGCGCTGCGTTCACCCAGACAACCCTCTAGGCCTACAACACCCCGTCAAAAGGCAACATGCGGCGCAGGTTCTTGGCACCAACCCCCATCCATCCTCACATGAGTACGCATGCCCTGTCGTTCCATCCAATCCGCCAACGAGTGCTTAAAAGAGCCCTCTTGTGCAGTGACCGCTATACGCAAAGTCTGCAATTGCGACATACTCTTTTTTGTATCAGTTGATGATATATGCCCAGACTAATCACCTCTGATAAATAAACTACTAAACCACTTTGTCGCTAATAGTTTGAGGGTAGGGGACAGTCTCTTTAAAGGAAGTTCGCTGCTCAAGTACCGAAAAATATTGTGCCAAGGATGGATAAAGTTTTCTCCAGTTAAATTCAGTAAAACGGACACTCAAATAACCTAACGCAGATCCCACTGAAATATCCCCTAAGCTAAAACTGTTACCAACGGCGTAAGTCCGTTGATCAATTAAACGGGCTATTTCGCCAACACCACCTTGTATCTTTCGAATTTGACGCGCCGACCAATCTTGGCTTTCGTTTTCACCACGCATGCGTTCAAAAAATAACAAAACCACAGCGTCGCATACCCCATCAGAGAGAACTTCAAATTGTTTAGCGCAGAGTCTGCCAGGAACATCAGAGGGGAGTAACGGGACCCTTGGAAACATGAGTTCTAAGTACTCAAGAATAAATCGTGAATCGTAGATGCTGCTTTCGTCATCCAACAGTAGTACGGGTAACTTGGCGAGTGGGTTGTATTTTGGGGTGATGGCGTCGTTATTCCAAGGCACTTCGGTGATGAGTTTAAAAGGAATATTTTTTTCTATTAACGCGATACGCACTTTACGAGCGTAGGGGCTAGGTGTTGCACTGATGAGTTGAAACATAGGGGTTTAATTTTTACTAGAACACTAGAGATACTGTTTTGCAGTGAGCTAAAAAGTTAAGCTGAGAGATGCTCAAGCGTATCATAGCGCTCGATTTGCACCCTAAGTTGTTATATGCCCTGCACAAAGTAATTTTTGTAAATTAGTTACCCAACTGTGCCCCGCTTGGCACTTGTTAACTCAACCGCAATCTTTAGTGCCAACCACCGCTCTTCACTGCTCTTCACTGATCTTTAGCGGCCAAGAGTCATAACCGCTAAAGGCACTTCAAGCAGTGCAGACCATACGATTTTTTCGTGTTCTATTTTTTTCTCACCACGCTTGGCTCTGAGCAGGCGGTAAGCTGCGGGAAAATCTGGTGCGCCAATATCATAGAGCTCATAGAGCCGGGTTTTCTAAAACTTAACAGTGAAGCCGCAATAGGGAAGAACAATTGGCGCCTAGAACCCATTTCGCATCATTTGGCTTCTCAACTGAGTATGCGGGTTTAACCCTAGGCCTTAATAGTTTAAAGCTTAATTTTTTATCAGCTAAAAAATATAATACTCCTTTTGATTGAGGCTATTACCATGATGAACATTCTGAGTAAAACCAGTTTAGCTGGCTTGTTTGCATTTATAAGTTTCAATGCATTGGCAGCTGATCCCATATTAATTGGCCTGTCTATTACGCAGTCCCCCCCAGGCTCTGTGGTGCAGGGCACTCAAGTCAAGGATGCCATGGAGATCTACCGCGATATGATCAACTCCGCTGGCGGTGTGCTTGGGCGACCGATTCAATTTGTTATTGAAGATAACCAAGGCATTCCTGAGAAGGGACGCTCGGCTGTAGAAAAATTGATCACCAAAGACAAAGTAGTTGCCATTACAGGCACCCATCAAAGCTCTGTTTGTTTGAGTGAAATAGAAGTAGCGCATCGCTACCAAGTTCCCTACGTCAACACCAACTGCTGGGCAGACTCAGTTCGCGAAAAAGGTTACCCGGAAGTTTTTAATACCTCACCCTACAACTCCCTGGTGGCCGACTCTATGGCGGATACCATCAAATCAATGAAGGTTAAACACGTTGTGGGCTTCGCTGAAAATACGGACTACGGTATTGGTTTAGCAAAAGGTCTTGGCGCTGCACTAAAGAAGAAAGACCCTGGTGTTGAATTTAAATTCGAAACCTTGGACAGAGCCAGTAAAGACTTTACGCCTGCAGTGTTAGCGCTCAAGTCCAATCCACCTGAAGTTGTGGTGCTCACAATGCTGCCGCCTGCCGCTTACATCGCCTTAAACCAACTCTACGAGCAAGGCGTAGCCCCAACCTCTAAAACCATAGTCTACGACGGTGCTGGAATGGCAGACTATCCAGACTTTTGGCAAAACGTGACCGAGGCGGGTAAATACATGTTGACCATCGGGATGTACCACCCCGATATGAAACAAACCGAACTCTCCAAGCAGATTTCTGCGGCGTATAAGAAAAAAACAGGAAATGATCCCAACCGCTTGATCTTCCAAGCAGTAGACTCACTCGTAGTTGTGGTCGAAGCCATGAAGCAGAGTAAAAGCACAGACCCAGCAAAGATGATTGCTGCGCTAAAGACCGGTACTTTTGATGGGGCTAGGGGGCAGATGAAATTTGACACCTCCCCGGGCATAAGTTACCAACAGTGGATAGATATTCCCTATGTTAACTATCAACTCACTGATGTGAACCAAAGCGTTGGCAAAACCTCGCTATTACAAGGGCCTGGAATGCCGCTCAACATTGGTAAGTTACAGCGTCCAAAATAAAAGTACTTTTCTGTAACCCCATTTCATTTCAACTGTAACTCTTGGTTTTCGCATCTTTTAGATGTGAGAGTACCCCTACATGTCATTAATCATAGATCTCGCCGTCAATGGACTCATCATGGGTCTGTTTTATGCTCTCATGGCGGTTGGTTTATCTATGATTTTTGGTATTCTTCGAATCGTAAATTTCGCACACGGCGAGTTTTTTATGATTGGCGCCTATGTGTACGCGCTCAGCGCAATGAAGTTGGGGCTAAACCCTTGGTTTGCACTTGTGTTTGCGGGCATTGCGGGAGCCGTTTTAGGTATGGTCATAGAGCGGCTACTCATGAGGCCCCTTTATGACGGCTACCAGAGCTGGTCGATTGTTAAAGATGAGTACGCTGTTGTGGTTACGTTTGCGCTCTCACTTCTTTTGATCCATCTGGTCGACAAGGTTGTTGGCCCGTCCCCCTTTTTGGGGCCAAGTTTAGTGAGCACCAAACGCATTGCGCTAGGACCATTGATGCTCAACGGTCAAAAAATCATTGCTGCGGGAGTCTCCGTTGTGGTGTTAACTGGTTTGGCTTTGTTTATCAAGAAGTCTGTGTGGGGGCGTCAAATTCAGGCCGTTGCACAAAACCGCTTTGGTGCCTCATTGGCCGGTATTGACCCAGTCAAAACCACTGCTTTGATTTTTGCAATTTCTGGCCTACTCGCTGCCTTATCTGGCGCATTGATGGCGCCCATCATGAACCCATCCCCCGATGTAGGTTCATTTCCCGCGCTCAAGTCCTTCATCATAGTAGTGCTGGGTGGTATGGGCTCGATTTGGGGCAGCATGGCAGCTGCAGTTTTGTTGGGTGTGATGGAATCATTTTTTGCTGTTTATATCTCCTACGATTACAGAGATACCTTTGGACTCATGGTGCTGATTGCGGTATTGCTTTTCAGGCCCCACGGCCTAGCGGGAAGAAAGGGGCGTGAGACATGATAGGTAAGCGCAACCTTTGGGCGAACAAACTGACACTGGATTTGAAGTTTTTTTTGCTGCTATGCGGCTTCATCGCTTTGGTTCCACTTTTGGACTTGACCCCCTACACACTTGGTATTTTGATTATTAGTTTTTACTTTGCATTGATTGCCATTGGTTGGAATTTATTGGCAGGGTTCACGGGGCAGTTTTCCATGGCGCCTGCAGCTTTTGCCATGATTGGAGGGTATACAGCAGCGCTCTTGAACTATCACTTTGGACTCTCTCTTTGGATTGGTATTCCAAGCGCAGTAGCGGTCAGCGCGTTGCTTGGGTTTTTGGTCGGCTCCACAGTGCTTGGTTTAAAGGGGCCATACCTGTCTTTAACGACTCTTGCGTTTGCAGAAGTTACTCGAGTCATTATCAGTAATTCTCATGCCTATACAAGAGGGGACCAGGGCATCAATGTGCCGACATTGATGCAAAGCAGAATTGGTTATTACTACTTGTTCCTCGCCGTGTTGATTGCTACAGCACTCTTTGTTTACAGCTTAATGAGGAGTCGCTACGGAGGATTCTTGCTCGCTATTCGAGACGATGCACACGGCGCACAAAGCCGGGGCATTCCTGTTGTTAAGTTTAAATTGATTGCCTTCATCTTGTCCAGCGCCATCAGCGGATTTGCAGGCTGTTTGTACGGCACATTTACGGAATTAGTCAGCCCAGAGATGGGCCTAGTGCAACAGGCCGGTATCATCATCTCCATGGTGGTGATTGGTGGTATGGGCTCACTTTGCGGCCCATTAATGGGTGCACTAATCGTTTACCTAGGGTCTGAGTGGTTGCGCAGCGTCGGCAATATTCAGATGATCGTGTTTGCGCTAACCGTGATCATCTTTGCACGGTTTTTTAGAACCGGACTTTGGGGTTTGTTTGTGAAGCTCTATTTTTATATTTTGACTGATAAAAAACACTAAAAATAATTCAATAGAATTTCCTGGTATGAACATGACCCAACCCATAATTAAAGTAAATTCTATTTCCAAGCGTTTTGGCGGGAATCAAGCTGTAGACCACGTCAGTATTGACATTCCCAAAGGCTCAATACTCGGATTGATAGGCCCTAATGGTTCTGGTAAAACAACGGTATTAAATATGCTGTCTGGGGAGCTGATGCCGGATGAGGGAACAGTTTTTCTCGAAAATTTGGATATTACCGGCAAGTCCCCCTCAAGCCTTGTGCAACTAGGAGTCACAAGAATGTTTCAAATGACTAAAGTCTTTGTACGCTTAAGTGCCCTTGATAATTTACTGATCGCTGGACAGGCCCTAGGTTTGAAAAAAGATGATTGTCTCGCGCGGGCAGATATGCTCATTAAAGAGTTGACCTTGCAAGATGTCCAGTATTTAGACGCGGTGCAACTCTCGGGTGGACAAAAAAAGTTGCTTGAATTTGGAATGTGTTTCATGGTGCCGCCTAAGGTTGCGTTGTTGGACGAGCCGTTTGCTGCGGTTCACCCCGTGATGCGACAAACTATGAGTCAATTTATCAAGGATCGACACCAAAAGGGGCAAACCTTTTTATTGGTCAGTCACGATATGCCCATTATTAAGGAGTTATGTGAGGAAAGTGTTTGCATGAATGCAGGTAAGATCATTGCCCAAGGTAAGACCAAGGACGTTTTGGAAAAAGCTGAGGTAATTGAGGCTTATCTTGGGGGCGATCATGGCTGATTATTTACTTGAGATGCGCAGCGTCACCGCAGGCTATGCCAAAGACATTGATGTGCTTAAAGATGTTTCATTGCATGTCAAAAAAGGTGAGATCAGCGGGTTGATTGGACTCAACGGGGCAGGCAAGTCCACGCTTATTAAATCTATTTGCGGCTTTTTAAGCCCCAAAACTGGAGAGATTTACTTTGACGGCCACCCCTTAAATGCAGTTTTACCCCACAAGTTGATTGACCTCGGAATTTGTTGCATTCCCCAAGAGTCAAGTCTATTTCCCATGCTCACCGTGAAAGAGAATTTATTGCTGCCCGTTCAGTCCAGGCGCCATTTGTTTGCTAATTCTTGGCAGAGTCGCTATGAAGAGGTGTTAGAGCTATTTCCCGCACTAAAAGATAAATTAGGGCAAAGCGCTGGTGAGCTCTCAGGGGGCCAACAAAAACAGCTTGAATTTGCCAAAGCTTGGATGTTGCAGCCAAAACTGTGTCTAATCGATGAACCAAGTATCGGACTGTCACCCAAAGTAGCTGAGGAGATTTTTCAATGGCTCAGTCGCTTCACAGAGCAGGGTATGGGTATTTTATTGATCGATCACAATGTACGGCGAGTTGTTAAGATGTCACAAACGATCTTCGTACTCAGTTTAGGCTCCATTGCTGCTAGTGGGGACCAAGCCATGTTCACAGGCGACTTGCACACCCAAGTCAAAGAGTGGTTGGGGCTTAACTACTAGTTCGTCAAAGTACCTCCCGCGCCAAACACTTTGCGGTTAACAAAGAAAAAGCTTTTAAACCACTCGGCTATAAACGAGCCGAGCACAGGCGCGCAGAATTATTAAGTCTTTAAAGAATTAATTTAGAAAATGAGAGGCAATAATGAATTTTCTCAAATACACCAAAAGTACGCTAAAGATATTGACGATATTAAGCATTTGCTACTGCGCAGCAGTTGGCGCACAGGAGTACCCGAGTAAACAACCCATACGGTTGATTGTTACTTTTTCTGCTGGTGGAGGCTCAGATGCGGTCGCAAGGGCTTTAAACACCAAGCTCAGTGAAATTTTGGGCCAAACAGTTCTAGTTGAAAATAAACCCGGGGCGGGCGGTGCAATAGCGACTGACTATGTTGCGAAATCAGCTCCTGATGGCTATACGATTTTATTCACTGTGTCATCTCATAGTATCAATCAGGCTTTGATGAACAATCTGCCTTTTAATACTGAGCGTGATTTACGCGGAGTTGCTCTCATTGCAAATTTAGTCCAAGTCTTGGTCGTTAATCCAAGTGTTCCAGCGCGTAACTTGCAAGAATGGTTTACGCTCGCCCAAAAGGATCCTCTTTATCAACAATTCGCATCGGGTGGCGTTGGCTCTCCAGGTCATTTTGCAGGAGGATTATTGCAGTCGATGAGCAATCATCCGTTGGTTCATATTCCGTATAAAGGCTCTGGCGCGGCAATGTCGGACATCATCGGTAATCAAGTTCCAGCCATGATCAGTACCCTGAGCGGGACAATCAATCATATTAAAAGTGGAAAACTAAAGGCTATTGCCATTACCTCCTCACAGCGAAGTCCGCTTTTGCCAGATGTGGCGACCATCGCGGAGTCTGGAGTGCCCAATTATGAGTCTGATACCTGGGTGGGTATGTTTGCGCCTAAGGCGACCCCGGATGCAATTGTTCAAAAATTATACAAAGCAACCGTTACAGCATTAGAAGATCCAAGTATCAAAGAGAAAATTGAAGGCCTATCGGGAAGAATCATTGCAGGCCCTCCCAGCGCACTGGATGCCTTGGTATCAAAAGAAATAAAAGAGTTTACAAAAGTCGTGCGCGATCAAAAAATAAAGCCCGAATAATGTCCCCGTTATTTTTTATTCTGGGTTGGTGCCCGCACGAGCGCCGCGCTCGCTCATTAGAGGAAAAGCGGGCAGGGAAGTTAAGCCCATAGCGGCGAAAAAAATCGTTGTCCATTCTTTTATTTAATCCAAAATTCTTGCTCCGACAATTGCACTAATGGTTACGGCGGAAATCTTAAGATTTACATCAAAGGGATATCGTGGCAATCAGAATTTAAGCCCATCAACATCCACAATCTGAACACAAGGGGGTTTTTGCAATATATCCACCTCGTTGCGCTCATCAAGCGCAGCGAGAACCTCACCCGGATTCATTGCATGTTTTAATTCTGTTGCCTCAAAGTCTGATCGGTTTCTAACGTTTGGTAAATCAAGCCTTAACTTTTCTAATAAGTCGATCATCTTTGCTGCTTTTTGCTCCGTTAGCAAGTTCAGCTTTAGCTCTAAGTGAGCCCTTTGTTCCTCGAGTCTCGCCGTGCGATTTTGATTTGATAACACAATGGTTGCAGTAAGTAAGGCAAACAAACCAATGATTCCCTGCAGAAAATGAAAGGGAGGGGGATCGAACTGGGTTTTCAAATAAACGAGATATAACAGGTTTGCAGTCACCCAAATAAATACAAAGAGCAAAATGAGAGCGAGAAAAATGGGTTTGCCAATGAAGGAGCTGATGCGCTGCAGTAGGCGCTGAGCAAAGCTCATCTTCTCGTCCTCGCGTGCATAAAAATCCAACACCACTTCGATATTTTGTTTGATTTGCTTGTTCTCTGAGCTATCTGCAATCAAAGCGGAGTCGGTATTTTTAATTTCATTCAAAATTTTCCCAATAATAATTTAAAAATCTCTAAAGCGGACCCATTCTCACACCTATCGCCTATCGCCTATCGCCTTGCCTATTGCCAATTCCTAACATGACCTAGCATGATCTAGCCTAGCAGCATCAATTGCTTTGTGAGAATATCCATAGCACTAATTTCTTATTGACATCCTCACCGTTCTTAATTGACGCCTTACTACCAATTTTCTAGTCGCTCCAATTTACTTGCCTTCCAAGACTCACAGACATGGTGCGGCGCCACTTGCGGATAACTTTGCATGAGACCGACTTTGCGAAAAAGTGCAGAACTATTAAAGTAGTTGATACCACATCGCAGCGTACTCGAGGCCGTACGCGAAGGCATCACGAACGAGCAAGATCGGCATGCCGGTTCATTATGCGTTATTAAAGTTGGGATTGACATACAAACCCTTTTTTGATACTCATGCCTGGCCCCTTCCAGATTGATTAAACCAATGTCGCACTTAACAAAAGTGGCACTCACGCATGCTAGTTAATCAAAACCTTGTGCTCTGTACGCTAGCGAACCCATTGGCTATCTGTTCCATCATTTACATTAAAAATTTAAGGATAACCAAATTTAAGTGCTAGATTTAAATTAATAGACTATATCGACTTCGTTAATCGATCTTTATGTTAGATGGGGAACAGATTTCAACTTGAATAGTTGCAACACTAAAGGAGGGAAACTAAAAGAGCTAAATGATGGAATCGATAAATTTTTCCAAAAAAGGAAGATTTAGGTCAGGAACATGCCATCTCATTGCCTCATTTAGAGATTTATTTAGAGACTAAATTTGAGTTAACCGTACAAATGCATATGTCGTTTCATAAGAGGCGTTTTTTGCCTGGCCCATTGCCGCCGCTTTGTGAAAAAAATATACGAGGAGTGAGGACCGAGATACAAAAGAAAAGATTTTCGTATAAGTTCGTAAGCTTCAAAATAATTAGCTAATATCCAAAAAAATTAAAGGTCCCCAGTTGTGCACTTTCTCCATGACTCGCTCGCTATCTTTGTAACAGTCTTTGCAACGCTATTTCCAATAATCAATCCACTTGGTGGAGCCCCCATTTTTTTAAATCTCACGCAGTCTTGCTCTGTACAGACCAGAAAAAAATTAGCCAAAAGCGTCAGCATCAATAGTTTCGTGATGTTGATTTCTGCAATGCTAGTGGGCCCCCAACTGCTGCTATTTTTCGGCATATCCTTACCTGTCCTTAAAGTTGCGGGCGGACTTGTCATTGCAGTAATGGGATGGAATATTTTGCATGGCCAATCTGCCAAATCTTCCAATGAAGACGGTAAAGATTCTTCTGGGATAAGTGACTCAACGGCAATCAGAAATACTTTTTACCCCCTCACGCTCCCCCTAACTGTAGGCCCAGGATCACTTGCAACAGTGATCGCACTTGTCGCAAACCATAAAAAACATCCCGGATTTGAAATTGAAAAAGAGCTTCCCGCCGTCCTAGGCGCACTGCTAGGCGTTTGCGCGATCACCTTAAGTATCTATTTTGCGTACCGCGAGGCATCAAAAATTAAGCTTGCCCTTGGCGAAAACGGCGTCAATGTGCTGATGCGTTTGTTCGCCTTCATCTTGTTGGCCATTGGTATTCAGATTATTTGGGGCGGGGTCTATGAGTTGTTGTCGCAAACCATGAAAGAGCTGGCAACCAAACAATGAAAGGTCAGGCTCGCTGTCACCTGCGCAATCCCCCACCCCCACCCCCTCGCCCCACATGCATCCATCCAACCGTCCCAAGTACGACGGCGAGTCAACACATTGCCAACCCAAGCCGCCAAAAGCATGCGAGGTTGTGGGGCTCTAACGTGCCAAAGAGCTTCCTGCAGGGAAGGTAAGAGAGGTGCTCATAGTTGGCTAAAAGCTTGTAACGATTGAATTTGGAATTTTAATTCGGCTATATGCTCTAAATACTGCATGCAGATGACTACCGAGAAAAGATCCAGGTCATAGTCTCTGCGTTGCTGACAAGCACTTTGCAAAAGAGACAGCATTTGGGCTGAATAAAAAGCTTGGTTTTCTTCTTCTTCGCCCTCTGATTTGATGGCACCGTAATCAATCAACTCTTGCGTCTCCTCATGGCTTAACTCACACAATTTTGCAACCTCAGAAAAAGTGAACCGTCCCACTTCCTCAACAGCTACCGCTTTAATGATTTGAAGTGTCATGATGTTCCTTTTGAAATAGTTTTGCGCGGCGAAAACTTTGAAATCTCAGCCAGTTGTTGAAACAGCTTGCGCTCTTCGTGCGAGACTTCATGAGGTGTTTCAATGTGAATCACCGCAAATAGATCCCCTCTTGAGCCCTTTCCTGCCGGTAGCCCTCTTGCCTTGATGCGTAGCTTTTGACCAAAACGTGAGCCCAGCGGAATCGTCAATAAAACCGGTTCCTCTAAAGTCGTAATTTCTATTTCACAGCCGAGTACAGCCTCCCACGGCGTAAGTGCAAGTTCAAAATATAAGTCGCTACCGATGGGCTTGAACACGGCATGGGGTTTGAGTTCTACGTGCAAATAAATGTCCCCGTTTGGGCCGCCGTTAAATCCCTCACCTCCCATGCCAGGTAAGCGGATTTTTTTGCCTTGACTGACACCTGGCGGGATTCGAACCTCAAGTTCTCGCTCTTGCCCGTTATCTTGCAACTTCAAATGCAAAAGGGTGCCTCCAAGTGCTTCGTTCAAGGTGATTTGGACGGTATCTTGAAAGTCTCGGCCTGCAGCGGAATGAGCCGTTGAGCGCCCGTTGCCAGATCGCCGCCCAAGCGAGGCCAATAAGTCGGCCAAGTCCATTTGATCGAACTGCGCATCTGAGCCTTGGTATTGGTATTGCTCCCGCCACTGGGGTGGGGCAGAAAAGTCGGATCCCTCAGAGGATTGGCCTAAAGCATCGTAAGCAGCCCTTTTTTGGGGGTCTTTAAGGGTTGCGTAGGCTTGAGCTGCATCTTTGAATTTGCTTTCAGCATCAACTGCTTTTGACCTGTCGGGGTGGTGCGCCTTGGCTAATTGTCGGTAAGCCTTCTTAATCTGTTCAAGATTCGCATCTCGTGGCACGCCCAGCACTGCGTAATAGTCTTTGAATTTCATGAGAAAGCGTCTTTAAGTTGAGGCAGCATGTGGGGACACTCCAAAATACGAGCCTCGCACGGCAATATTGAGCTGATCAACCACCACCGCCCAGTCTGCGTCCAGTTGAATTTTTTCCCGCAAAAAAGTAGCTTGGCTTGTAGTCCAAAAGGGGGCCTCTTCGAGCCTGATCAGGTCATTTAAGGGAGAGTTTTTAGCGATGAAGGACTGAATACTAAGAGCGTCAGATGGCAAACCAAGTTGTTCAAACAACTCCCTAAATCTATGATACGTGGTGTCCATTTTCTTATCTGGTTTTGCGGCAGTTAAGTCCGCGGTACAAAATTTTTATCTGCTCTTGAAAATATAGAGTAGCTACTTGGGATCATTTCTATGTCTTTTTTTCACTTCTACTGAGTTGATCTGAGCAGTTCTAGGGTGCTTGGATTGTGTTTTGGTATCAGTATGATTTTTCCTAAGAACAATAAGTGGTTGAAGTTTGAGACAAAGTGCATCGCCTTAAATCTTGCTTGGATGCTTGAGTGTTTGATAGGTTAGTTACTTTTTCAATCCAATGTACACATCTATAGCAACTACCACAGTGTGTTGGCGCACATCCTAAGCATTTGTCTTAACTTTTCAATTAAATCCCTTTGAATTAACTCCCTTTGTAATAGTGACTTATGTCAAATTAGAAGGAGAGTTCAAATCTGAAATTGATTTTGATTTCATCTTTAAAAAAAACCAAATAATTGCAAGGCTAATTGCGATTAATATTAAGCCCTGACCCGCTAAAACCTGTGAATTCAGGGTATACACATTGCACAATCTATTTTCGCTGTTAAGAAAAAAGAAGCCAATGCCAATCATCATGGAAATAAAAAATCCCAAGAAGAAAATTTGGATCACAGTCGTGGCTTTTTTAAAAGATACCTTGATTAAATAACCACAAATAACCAGCGATACAATTTTTGCAATATCGTACCTCCAGTCAATAATTGCTTTATCTACGGATAAAGGAAGCATCCAATATGCAAGTATCGTTTGAGCAATAAAAAAACTTGTTAATCCAAAAAGATTCGCTTTAAAGAAAATCTGAGGAAACGATTTATAAAAGTATTTAAAAGATGCTCCTGCTAAAATTAGCAAAGGCATTTGAAAATCCATGTGCCAAAACATATTATTAATAATCAGTGTTCGCATAGGCCACATCGACATCAAGGCTGCGCATAATAAGCAGGTAAAAGCGAAATAGTTTGCTTTAAATCTTGGCATCGAAGATTGTTTTTTGGAGTACTTCAAAGAGCTCATCAACGTCATCTAGAGCAGATATTTTTATTAGTTCTCCATTGGGGTCAATTAAGTGCAATGAAACGTTATGGTCTAAGTCTCCAAGCGGTGAGGCCTTAACAACGTAAATTCCGAAACCCTGCAGCATAGACTTTAAGTCTGTAGAATTTTGAAGCGTCATAAGGCTCCATATAAGCTCGTCAGAGCCTATATTTTTGGCATATATTTTTAAAGCATCAATATCGTCGTGTTTGGGATCAAAACTGATGGAGATCAATCTCACTTTTTTTTCTAAATTCGCATCTTTTATTCTTTGCTGTAGCAAATCAAATGCAAATGCCTGAGCCGTACAAATTGTTATGCATGATGTGTAAAAAAAATCTAAAACCACATAGCGTCCGTCACTTTGAATAGCGTCTCTCAAAAATAGACTCCGCCCACTCGTGTCAATTAATGCAAGATTAACGACCGCCTCTGCTTTAATTTGTATTCGGTGTCTCCTAAATCCCTCGGTCGTGAAGGATCTCCCCATATCCGTTACATACAGCAGTAAGCTCATTCCAATAAGCAGTGCTGTTGCCGATGCTAAAAATGTCAAAGCTAAATCGTTAAGTACCGGATTTAATTTCTTCTGCATTTTTGTAGGGAGCAGATCTTGCTTTGGTCATATCTCTTTGTCTTTTCACTAAACCCTCGTCTATCACGGGCTCATTATTTCCCCAATCTGAGCGTATGTAGGAAGTAACAGCAGCGATTTCACCGTCCGATAAACTGCTCCATCCTGGCATTGCACCTTTGTACGTTACCTCATTGACCTTTAACTCCCCTTCAATTCCGTGTAACAAGATGTTTGTAAGCGAAACTGGGTCACCCTTTACCCATTCAGAGCCTGCAAGTGGAGGAAAAACCCCAGGCAAACCAAGTCCCGTTGCTTGGTGACATGCAGAGCATTTCCCAATAAAAATCTGTTTGCCGTTGACAGAGGTTGAAGACGGCACTGCACCCTCAACTGCGGGTCTGAGAAGGGAGACAGTTCTTTGATCGCCGTACTCTGTATGCACACCAGAAGGCGTTATAACGATATAAAACCCCCCCCACATTGCCATAGCCCCTAAGAGCATCGTAAATATCCAAGGAAGTGGTCGCATGCCTTCGGCTGGATCCATTTTCTCCCGCTGTATTTGCTCGTTGTATTTCGTTTCATTGCTTTTATTGTTCATATGAAAACCAAAATTTAATTACCATCCCGAGTTTCTCTTGACTCAGATTTCAAGGCCGGATATGTGTGATCAAGAGATTGCAAATATTTGACCAAGGACAGAACCTCGGGACCAGCGATTAGGACCTGACCCTCTTTAATGTATCCAGGCGGCAAATTAACAACTTCTTCGCCCTCTTTCGCTGGGCCATCTCTAAGCTCGAAGAGAAACGCAAATGAAGGCATGATCGAGCCCGGTGTATAGGCTCTGGGCTGATACAAATGACCTAAATGCCAGTCCTTACTGGGTTGTCTAGCGCCGATGTTAAATAGATCGGGCCCTGTCCTCATTGTGCCCAGTAAGTGAGGTGTATCGTATTTGTAATCACCCGCAACTGAGGCTCTACCCCAACCCCTCTTTGCATCTGGCCCGAGGGAGGGATCTCGGGGTTGCTGTGAGTGGCAGTAGACGCAGCCATTGGCTATGTACACTTTTCTGCCCTTTAGTTGCTCCTGCGTGTAAGGTTTTAAGCCCTCTGGCGTTTTTATATCCTCAAGTAACAGATAGGGCAACACAACTAACACTGATGTTGCAATTGCAAGAATAACCATCGAACCAATAACAATCCTAAGCTCATCCATCTCCCAGTAGACACCCTTATTAAACATTTTTTGCTCTCCTAGCTGGAAATTTAATCGCTAGTTTTTGTCCTATTAGGGCAGCGCCTAGTCTTTTAGGGCCAAACTTCCAACTAATAGCAAAGAAATGAAACGCAAACACGAAGTGCCCCATTGTCATCAATGCCCCGCCGATGGATCTTGCCTGAAGGTACGGTATGGTTAGCGAAACGCTTTGCATAAAAGGCTTATCTGGGTCTTGCATTGATAGTCCTTGAAGCCATCCTCCAATAGACAAGCCCACTATATAAATAAGGAAACCACTAAATATCAACCAAAAATGTAGAGATATAAGTTTAGGATAAGGCCACTCCCAATTCATAACCCTGGGCATGATGAAATAAATAGCCCCGAACATAATCATTGAGAAAAAACCGTATAGCCCTAAATGAGCATGGGCAACAGTAAAGTGCGTGAAATGAGTGATCGAATTGACTGAACGCAGGGCCTCAAGTGAGCCTTGCAAAGACGCTAATGTGTACATCATCGTCCCAAAAACAATGAACCTAAGTGTGGGCGAGTAAATCATTGCTTTGAAATGTCCAAGCACTGTCATATGCAGATTTATAGTCACAGCGAATACAGGAATAACCATCATCACACTTTGAACGATTGAAATTGTGATCAACCAAGAGGGTACTGGTCCGCCTATTAAATGATGTCCCCCCACTTGGCTATAAAAGAATGCGAGACTCCAAAAACCCAATAGGGACAGGTTATAGGAGTAAATCGGCTTTCCCAAAATTTTAGGAATTAAGTAATAAGCAGTTGCTAATGCGATAGGCGTAAACCAAAGACCAAGCACATTGTGACCAAACCACCAATTCATAGTTGCTTGTTCTACACCGAAATGCAAGCCAGGGATATTTGCGATTAAAAACAAAATAGGGAACCACAAAAGTCCTGCCGCTATATACCAAACTGAAACGTATAAATGTTTTACTTGTCGGTTAAGTAATGTCATCCAAAGGGGGAGCCCGACTAAAGCGCCACCAACAACTAGAAAAATATCAATCTGCCACGGGAACTCTAGCCATTCCAAGCCCTCCGAATACCCGAGTGCGATGGATATCACGCCAAGAAAAACGCCTATCGTCCATAGGCACCCCCCAATAACCGCGTACTTTGCTCCTAAAAGTCGAGTCTTAAGTAACCTTGGTATTAACCATACAGTAACCCCAATGCCAGATAAAGAGCACCACCCATATGCTACTAAATTCAAATGGATGGGCCTGATCCGCCCGAAAGTTAACCAACTGAACTGAACAAGCCAATCAGGAGAATGCAGTTTAATAGAGGATATTAAACCGGCTACTGATGCTAAAACTAGAAAAATAACAGCCAAAGTAAAGCATATTCCAACCACCAAAGAACTCGAAGAATCGGCATCCGCTCTTGCGACTAGCTCCTCTTTTACTAATCCATCATCAAACGATATGTGGCCAGTCACCGTTTGTTGCAGCGCTTTTAATTGACTGATGGTGGCGGCAGGATCGTCGACGACGTCTAACTCGTTTTTGTTAAATATGGTGAGCGAGGCATTGACGCTGTTGCCAAATAAATCTCTAGACATGGACCAGACGTACAAAAATAGTGCGACCAAGGACATTAGAAATGTTGCCAATAAAAGAGCTACAGTAAAGTTCATATAAATTGACTATTGATTATTTAATGAAAACTTTTGTAAAAGTCCTACAGACTTTCTACCTTTGAGGGCTACTTGTAAATACCGCAGAAAACAGCAAGTCTTTTCAACATAGAAAACTACACTCCCCTAGGGTGCAATGTAGAGACTTGAGCGGGTCAGATGTAAGGTAATTTACTTATAAATTACTGCTATTAATTACTACAAAAAAGGACTGCAAAAAATAAGTAACAGCGCACTTTAAATTTCGAAAGATTGCTGTTTAATGCGCTGCAAAGTGGACTTGAAATATCTTAATCTCCACTAAACAATTCTATATTGTTAGCCACACAATAACCACTTACTGCTCAGCAAAGACTCCAAACTAGCGAGTTTTGTATGTTACGTTGACATTTCTCGTCTTGGACTGCGTAATTAGTTTTTACTTAATAGGTTTTATGTTGTCTATAGAACAGAGCAGTTGCAAAAATCAGTTTAGTAAATATGTATTTATGCTAAATATTTTCTGAATAAGGCAATCGTCCTATCCCAGGATAATTGAGCGGCACCCGGGTTGTACCTCGGTGTTGAATTGTTATGAAATCCGTGCAATGTGTCAGGATATACGAAAGCTTGATAATCTACCCGAGCCTCCTTTAAAGCAGTCTCGTAAGCGGGCCACATCAGATTCATGTTATCGTCTTTTTCAGCGTAATTAATGAGCATCTGGGCTTTGATTTTAGGAACGCTGGCCGTAGCCGCAGCCGCCCCGTAATAAGGAGCACAAGCCAGAACCTCCGCACCCATCTCAGCAGCCAAATAATTCGTAGTGCTCCCGCCCCAACAAAATCCAGTGATCCCCAATTTAGCATTGGACAAAGGTAGGGACTTTAAATATCTAGCACTGTTGAGCATATCCGTACGCAGTTTTTGTTGGTCTAGACTAGCCTGTAACAATCGACCTTCATCATCATTTCCGGGGTAGCCACCAAGAGGAAAAAGTCCATCAGGTGCTAGCGCCATAAACCCCTCAACTGCAGCACGTCTAGCAACATCTTCAATGTAAGGATTTAACCCTCGATTTTCATGGATGATCAACACAACAGGGAAGGGACCATTTCCGCTTGGTTGTACTAAATAACCGCGCATCTGGCCCGAACTTCCACCAGGTGAGGGGTAAGTGATGTATTTAGCCTTGATCCTGGGGTCGGTAAATGAAATAGTTTGAGCTTGCACATATCGGGGCAAAAGAGCTTGGGCCATCAAAAGACCTCCCGCTACCAAGGTGCTTGATCGGATTAGAAACTCTCGTTTATCCATTGTCCCGTGACAATACTCATCGTATAAGTCGTAGACCTTTTGATCGATTTCTATTTGATTAATCTGCATTTGCTTGTCCCCGGTAGTTATAAGTTTTGAGCGGTTCATCATAGGATTGGATGTTCGTTTATGTATTTTCGCAAATCAGTATAAATCTTTGTTTGACAACACAAGCCATGTACTCACCCCAAACTAAAACTGTAACAACAGTAGTTGTAATTACAACCAAAGTATTCAAAATACAACGACAGTCTGCTCAGACCATAAATTGCATTAAACCTGCATTCAAGCTACCTTTCACGCGTGAAAGTCATTTTTTAGCTGGAAACGAAACAAAAGCGGCACAGTGCTAATAATTTTTTAGACTTTTTGAAATCTCATTTTTAACTTTAGTTCTAAGCGTTGCCGGAGAAAGCACCTCAACTGCAGAGCCGTGTTTCAAGATGTCCATGATGAGCTCTGGATCTTGACTGTATCCAAACTCAATGATGTAGTAGCCCTCTTTATCAAAGCTTGCCTGTTGCTCAGGGTGCCAAGACTCTCCTGTTACCCACCGTGCTCGTTCAGGAGTGAATCTAAGCTTTACTCTTTGAGTTATGGGACCTGAGAATATTCCGTAACCCTCAGCGAAATATTGATTCAAAGCCTTATCAGAGACTTCCTCGCATTTTTTATAAACCAGTCCCGCCTCCCGTATCCCGTCAACCGAGAAACTCCTCAAGCCTTTCCTTAAATGACAATATGAATCAAGGTACCAGTTATCACGGTAGAAAATAAGCCTTTGAGGGGAAATCTCCCTATGCGTGATCTCATCCTTAGATTTGGAATAATGAGTAATTTGAAGTCTTTGCCTCTTTAGGAGTGCAGTACCAATTTCCTCAAAGCTTTTGACAGAGCTTTTTCTCTCAGATCTACCAAAAACTTTGATCCTTTTTCTAAGCTCCTTTCCAGGTGTCTCATCTTGTCCTAATATCCCGTCAATGATGCTAGTAAGGGGGGAGATATGAGGGCCAATTAAACTTCCCTTGTCTAGTTGAGACAGAAGATGCTGCATCAAAACTAAAGCAGTGGCCTCTTTCTCGGTAAACCAAAGTCCTGGGAGTTCAACCTTTTTATCTTGCTTTGGTTTGTCAAAGCAGTAACCTCCCATGAACCGGTCATACTTAATGTCCGCATTCAATCTGTTTCTTAAATACTCCAAGTCCCGCTTGAAAGTGGCGTGCGAGATCTCAAGTTCGCCCAAGAAATCTTGGAGCGGGACAGCCCCTCTGGACTGGATCATGTATTTGATTCGGTGTAAACGCTCTAAACTGCTCATTTTTGGGGGAATCCAGACATAGGACTCCTCAAGTGTAGAGGATTCTTTCGAGTATTCTTGCCCAGGCGCACGCTCTGGGGGTGGGCCACTTATCGATACACCAGGGGGTAGGTCAAACGCTGGCTCCAATGCTTGATCCGGTGCTGGCTCAGGCTGTGAATGCTCAGGTGGAATAGTTGCCATCATTTATAGACCCTCAAATTCGTCTCGTCATTTCTATACTTCTCAGTGCCCGGTATAACCCGGGGAGGGGGCTGTGCATCGCTGGAGTCACCTTTGATGAATTCTTGGGCCCCTAGTTGGTATGCCACGTTCTCAGACAAACTAAGGGACACCTGTTTCATCATCTTCGAGAAGTTGGGCTTAAACCCCTCGGTTTTCCCATCAATTCGGTTATCACTGCCCGATCCCGTTGCTAAAAAAGAGGCCACCACTTGCATCGTCTTTGTATCAATCAGGGAAAAATCAACACCTATATCTAACGTGTTGATGGCCATTGAGTTTTGAGTTCCAGTGATAGGAGCAGCGTTATCGGATATTGAGAGCCCAGTCAAGACACCGTAAAGCACATAATCAGCTCCTTCAAAGTCCCCACTCTTGATCCGCTTGATGATGTCAAAGTAATCGTCATTTTGCTCAGGCCTCTCAACATTGGGTCTGCCTTGCGCGACTCGGTATCCAGCTTTGAGCAGCATTCCTTTAATTGGACCTGAGAGCCCACGGATCTCTCCGTAATTGATTTTTCGCTCAGTCCCGTACTTCTTGGTGTAAGTCTGTTCAAAATTAGAGCTTTTGATTGTTTGCGTTTTTGTTGAGTTATCAGGGACTTTGTCCTGTTGGCTTTGAAACTTCTCCTGTGCTGATGCTGGAGGTGGGATAAAGGGCGCAGCGGGCAGGGGGGGTGGGCTCTGTAGTTCATCCTCTTTGGCCTGCACAGCCACAAATCCTACCGCTTGCATGTCAGTTTGTTTATCCACGCGTTTGTCATCAAACCTTCTGTCTTGTCTGCGTATGGAGGTTGGTTTCTCAAGCGTAGTGCTGTCCTGAGTCTGTGGGCTACTTGAGGAGTCAGGAATAATGACTTGAGGGACAGCCGACTCGGATTTGACATCGCTTGAGCTATCGGATTTCTTAACTTTATTCTCCTCAAAGTAAAAAGCCTCCCTAAACTCCGCTGAGTAACTAATATCGGTGACCGCGATGGTTTTAGGTCTCCACGGGCGTGGATTACCGTCACTATCAAAGTTAGTCGGTTGCTTTGACTGGCCGTATTTCAGTGAGTCATGACCGTCACTTACAGAGTAGCTCTTATTCAAATCGATCGGCGCAGTCGTATGACAGCCGCCAAGTAACAAAGCAGAGCCCAAAAATGCCATTGAGAGTAGGTAAGTTTTTTTCATGTCGATTCCTCTTCAGCGGGTTACGGTTTTACGGATTTCTTTTTCCTCGGCCCACTCAATGAGTCCCGTCTCGTTGTTCACCAGGTTAAGCGTGAAGTTGTAAAACACGTCCTTCATGTCCCTGTTTTGTTTAACAATGGTCGCCACAGTCCCAGTGATCCTGTACTTGGCCCCCTCCATCATCCCGGTCTTGGACACACCGTCATTTCTGTACATCCCGCTTTGGTTTTGGCGCTTGAGCTCACCCACCTGTGACTGCATCTCACTCGCGCTCACCGCAAACCTCACCTGTCCGCTCTTGAGCAGCTGGGTCCTGACCTTCTCAGTGATCATCCGGGTGTTGATGGACTCACCCGTTTGGTTCTTTACCTCAGCTAGGGTCACTGTTGGGGCAGACTTGCTGTTTTGAATGGTCTTGCTTTGCAGCATCGATCTCACCATCGTCTCTGTGATGGTTTGAAGATCGGTTGATCCAAAGTCTGCCGTCACCGTCTCAATGCCTTGTGAGTCTGCGTATTTCACAATGGTGGGCGGGGCGGTATAGACCTGTGTTTGCTGCGGCGCAGGGGCCGAGGCACAACCAGTAATTGCGATCGCAACAGAAATTAAAGGCACCACGCAAGCTGCATTCACAAACGTCTTTTGATAGGTTTTCATATCGATCTCACTTGTATTGATTGACTTCAAACCTGAACGCCACCGCGTCAGGGGTGGGCGCTATACCGACTAAATCGGCTATCTGGTCTCGCGTGAGGGTGAGTGGCTTCCAGGTCTCATCCGTAAACACCACCATACCCCCGGCGTTGAGCCACTTAAAGCGGTAGCCGTAAAGTTTGGTATCAGGTTGTTTCTCTCCCGTTTTGGGATTTGGTGGTGGTCCCCAGTTCTTCACAGTGACCTGAGCGGTTAAAAGGTTGTTCCTCATCACGCTCCTCATATCAATCACCTCCACTGCGCTCGTCTCGCCCATCCTAATCGTCATGAGTTGTTTCTCTGTTGGCGGGGGAGGAGTGCTCGAGCACCCTGTAAAGGCCGATAAAACGCTAAAGATAACAACAAATACGGTCACTCTTATGGTCGTGATTTGAAGGAGTGCTTTAATTGCCTTTGAAGCATTATTTGCCTCATCTACTATTAACCTTTGTTCATTCATTTGGAACTCCCATTAAAAAATAATCGATCGAAAAAGCTTGACTCTTTATCCGTAGCCCTGGGGTCCTCTGCCTTTGCGTCACCTCTGGCTTCTATTTTTGGCTCTGCTTTTTTGGCTTCCAAGGCAACTTGCGCGGCTAAGGCAGACTGAGCAGATGCCCGCTCAGCCTCAATCTCCGCTCGGTCTTTCTCGCTCAGAAGCTTTTCTTTGTACATACTCAGTGAATCCTTCTCAATCGGCTTCATCAAGCGTCCCCGGTCTTTAATCACCTCATCAATGGTCCTACCCACCTTGCTCTTATTGTCTTGGAGAACCTCGGGTGAGTCGCACAGTGCCACCAAATCAAATATGTCATCCACACTCATGGAGGTGTGAGCGCGCTTGAAGTAATCAGCCTCATACCCAAGACTTGCAAGGGCAGTTCGCTTATTCACTGTGTTTGCCTTGATCTCTTGTTTGACTAACGCAAAATGCTCGTAAAACTTGCCCTGCTTTTGGTATAAATTCATCAAA
>CAIQHG010000069.1 GCA_903871545.1 uncultured Burkholderiales bacterium
AGCCCTGATCAAACCAGGGTTCATTAGTTACACTTAAATGACAAAAACTATCAAACAACTAAGTATTGTTTGAAATTTCCCAACTTTTTCTTAACTTTAAATTGGAGTTCTAAATGAAACTAGGTATTTTCAAGCGCACTGCGATCGTTACTGCCCTGGCAACTGCTGGTTTAACTGCACACGCTGCAGATGGCTACAGTTTTTATGCCTTAGTTGACGGCGGCATCGCCTCAACCTCAGTCAAAGGCGGTCCCTCATCATCTTCTCTTGGTACAACAACAGAATTTGTTACTGGTGGCTATGCACCTACATTTATTGGCATGAAAGCTGAAAAATCAATGGACGGCATGACGGGTGGCTTCCAACTTGAGCAAGGTTTTTTATTAAACCCTAACCAAGCAGCATCAACAACAACCACAACAAGCAACTGGGGATTTGGAGCAACTAACTCTTTATTCAATCGTCAAGCAAATTTATTCATCAAAGGCACAGGGGGCACTTTGAAGGTGGGTACGATGGATAACATCGCATTCAGCACTGTTTTGAAAGTTGATCCACGCGCTGGCTCTAATTTTGGTAGCGGCTTGCAATATGTAAGCGCAGACGGACCTTTGGGCACAGTTGACGTTGGAGCCATAAACTACACATCACCAACTGTTGATGGTTTCACAGGCTCAGTTTCAATTGTTCCTGATTCATTAGCTGGTACAAACTCCACCAACAATGGTTCAAATAACTCCGGAAGTCGTGTCTCCGTAACCTACAGCGCTGGACCATTAACACTCGCGGCGGCTAACTTTTTAAACCACACAAGTGGAAATATTGGCTCCAGAGGAAACGTTGGCGGTCTTACATACAACATTGGCTCAACTATTACACTCAAGGTCCTAGGCGCATCTGAAATGTCCAGCACATTCACTTCATTAACAACGGGTGGAGTTGGTGGTACCTACGCTTTGTCTGCGAAAACTGTTTTTGATTTGGGCGTCTACCAAGTATCTGACTCAAAAACAAATTACAAGATGGGCACTATGGCCGCTGGAGTCCAGCAAGAACTCTTCAAAGACCTAAAGATTTATGGTCAATTTGCGTCGACAACTGACCATAGTGGCACTGGTGTAACTGTAGGTGGAAACTATAACTTTACCTCCTACATTTCTCCCCAAACTTCTTCAACCACTGGCGCTGCCTACACAGGTCCGTATGCATTGACCTCAGGCCAAACTGCACAGACAATCAACATTGGTCTTCTTTACGGATTCTTTTAATCTAAATTTCATTTAGTAGCGTTTAATCTCCAAGCCTAAGCGCCTGAGTAACATCAGGCGCTTTTTTTTTGGGAAATTCTTAGGTAAAAAAGGATCAAATATCAAAGTACCTTAGCGCAGTTTGAACGCTTACATCAATTAGAAAAGGTACATGCGCAAGCCTCGGTGCTTTAATCCTTGCATCAATCGCCTCTATATTCTCTTCCAGCTTATTCATGGGCTCCTCAGCTGAATTGGCAACCCAACCCACCAACTCAAGCCCTCTTGACCTAATTGCCTCAGCCGTTAAAAGGGCGTGGTTGATGCATCCAAGACGCATTGCGACTACTAAGATTACTGGCAATTTAAGTTTAACGGCTAAATCTGCGGTGTCAAAGCTCTGTGTCAGTGGAACTCTAAATCCACCCACACCCTCCACCACTACAGCTTGTGAGAGTTGCTTTATCTGCTCAAACGCTTTTAGGATGGTGCTTGGGTTGATCTGAACGTTTTCTAATCGTGCAGCTATGTGGGGGGCTACAGGTAGTTTGAATAAATAAGGACACATCAACTCCTGCGCCACGACAAGATTTGAGGCCCCAGCGAGGGATTCAACATCCTCATTGAACCACTGCGAGCGCTGCTCCGGGGGATGCTCCCTAAATAGTGTGCCTGCTGCTACTGGCTTCATGCCGGCTACCCGGTATCCCTTGTTTGTTTGCAGATGAATGATGGTGCTTGCAATCAGTGTCTTGCCAATTTCGGTATCCGTGCCCGTAACGAAGCAGGAAAACGGGCTATCAAAGAGAGTAGAGGGCATAAAAATATTAGATTTTCTTTAATACGCTTAGTAACCGTTCAACGTGTTGAGCCGTGTGCGTTGCAGACATTGTGATTCGAAGTCTTGCACTACCCACAGGCACAGTGGGCGCTCTTATTGCCGTAACCCACAAACCCTCTTCAAAAAGAGTCTGGGAGGCTCTTAAAACATCTTCATTACTTCCTATGATGAGTGGCTGTATAGGGGTAGATGAGTCAAGTAGTCTATATTCACGATTTTTTAACACATCCCCCTTAGCGTCCAACTTGAACTGCTCACCCACACCTAATTTAAAAAGGTGGATCAGCTCTTGCAGGTGTTTTCGTTTGGAAACTCCCTCAGACCCCGTTATTAAATCAACGCTTCTCAGCAGTGCATGCGCGCACGCAGGCGGGGCTGCAGTGGTGTATATGTAGGGCCTTGCGCGCTGTATCATCCAATCAATAAATACGGAGTTAGCGCACACAAAAGCACCACTGACTCCGGCTGCTTTGCCTAGGGTGCCCATGTAGATGATTTGGGGGGATGAGACCGCGTAGTGCTCCAACATTCCTTTACCGCTTTCACCTAGCACTCCAAATCCGTGGGCGTCGTCAACCACCAAAATCGCATCCTCAGACTCACAAATACGAGCGAGCTCCTTTAAAGGCGCAAGGTCTCCGTCCATACTGAAAACACCGTCTGTCACCACTACTTTAAGTTTCGCGCTAGACTTACTTAGCAACTTTGAGAGAGCTTGAGTGTCGCAGTGGGGATAAACTGAGAACGCAGCTCTAGATAAACGCACCGCATCAATGATGGAGGCATGGTTGCGCTCCTCTGAGAAGATCTCAGCCCCGCCTTTAACACTATCCACCAAAGACGTCATAACGGCTAAATTAGCCATGTAACCCGTACAAAAGTAAAGTGCACCAGCTTGCTCGATATAGGGAGACAGCAATTTCGCAAGCTTATTCTCAAGCCTTGTATGCGCTTGGCTGTGCCCACTAATTAGATGAGACGCACCACTGCCCGCGCCGTACAGACTTAACCCCTCTTTGAAGGCTTCAATGATTCGCTCGTCATTGGCCAAGCCCAAATAGTCATTGCTATTGAAAGCCAAAAGGTCTTCACCCCTCACCCTCACGACAGGTGCACACGCAGAAGCGGTTTGCTGCCTTGTTCTGTACAAGCCACTGCGCTCAATGGCCTGTAACTGGGCTGAAATGTTTTCTGCAAATGTGCTCATTTTTTTAATGCTTGAGCTTAAAGTGCAACTTAATCAAAGCCCATCACCTCATCAAAGACCACATGGAGGCGCTGCGTGAGCAAGCCCACCTCATCGTCGCTAAGAATATACGGCGGCATTAAATAAACCGTATTTCCAATAGGGCGAACCAACAACTCATGCTCAAGCGCTTTTGCAAAGAAACGTCTTGAAAAAGTATCTCTTTTAGCTGGGTCCTCTACTACGGCGTCAAAAGCCCATATCATGCCTTGATTTCGAAAGTGTTTTACTCTTTTATCATTTTGAAGGCTCATTAAGCCCTTGGAGATTTTAGAAGATAAGATTTTATTCGCACTCAACACCTGATCGTCTCTAAAAATATCCAGTGTTGCAAGCGCAGCGCTGCATGCCAAGGGGTTGCCCGTGTAGGAGTGGGAGTGCAAAAATGCTTTGGTTATTTTTTCATCGTAAAAGGCTTTGTATATGCTGTCCCTCGTCATCACCAAAGACAAAGGCAGATACCCTCCGCTGATGCCTTTGGATAGACACATAAAGTCAGGCCAAATTGCAGGTGTGGCTTGCTCAAATGCAAAAAAAGTTCCTGTTCTTGCACACCCAACGGCGATTTCATCGGCGATTAAATGCACACTGTACGTCTCGCAAAGCTCTCTTATTCGGGTTAAATAATAAGGGTGATGCATGGCCATTCCTCCTGCGCACTGCACCAAAGGCTCTAAAATCAGCGCGCTGATGTGCTCTGCCCTTTCCTTTAAAAGCTCCTCTACAGCAAGAGCCGCTTTTTGAGCGGCTTGGAGCGAAGTCTGTTCACGGTCCGCGGTTTCTACGGTGCTGTCCCCCTGTACTCTAAAGTCTGGAGACGGCACCACGTGAGTACCCTTGATCAACTCAGAGTAAGCACTTTTAAAAATAGGTACATCTGTAACTGAGAGTGCACCAATGGTCTCCCCGTGGTAGCCGCCTTTTAAGCAAATGAATTCTTGTTTGAGTGGGCGGCCCGTGTTCTTCCAAAAATGAAAACTCATCTTAAGGGCAATCTCTACCGCTGAGGCGCCGTCGGAGGCGTAAAACACGTGCCCTAAAACGTTACCTGTTAAACCGGACAAACGCTCTGAGAGTTCGACTACCCCTTTGTGTGTAAAGCCCGCCAACATCGCGTGCTCAACCCTGTCTAACTGTGACTTCACAGCAGCGTTGATGCGCGGATTGGCGTGTCCGAATAGATTTACCCACCACGAGCTTATTGCGTCTAAGTAGCGCTCCCCCTTAAAACCGTATAGCCAAGCACCTTCGCCTTTAGACACCGCAATCAAGGGGGTGCTCTCGTGGTGCTGCATTTGGGTACACGGGTGCCAAACACTTTTTAAACTGCGCTGGACCAGATCGGATGTTTGGTTAATGCTCACCCGCCCTCCAATGACGTATTAAATGAAACCACACCAAGAGTTTAAACTAAAGACACTGAAAAAATGAACAAAACAATACTTCATTTAGAATTACAACCGCATGCTGTGATTTAATTTTTTCTTCCTCTTTTGAAAGCGTAATCTTTATGGAACTTATGATTGCTGGGCTCATTTTATTTCTTGGCTCTCACTCCTTGGGGATTTTTGCGCATGACACCCGAGCTGTGCTCTTAACTCGTTTAGGGCGCAACTCTTACAGGGGGATTTACAGCTTGGTCTCATTGATTGGCCTTTTTTGCATCTCCAAGGGTTACCCCGACGCGCTTGCAAGTATGGACTGGGGATGGAACGCGCCCATATTCACCAAACACATCGCAGCTCTATTAATGCTATTTGCTTGCATCCTTCTTGTGAGCACCTACATTCCCAACAACTACATAAAGGGTAAGTTAAAGCATCCTATGATCTTGAGTGTTAAAGTTTGGGCTCTGGCGCATCTGCTCGCAAATGGGCAAGGAGCTAATATTATTTTATTTGGAAGCTTTTTGGTTTGGGCCGTGCTCTATTTCAGAATAATGAGAAAAAGAGACAAAAAGGCTTTTATTGATACAACGTCCACCCCTAATCTTGAACAAACCCCATCCTATTCCGGAGTTGCTACGGTTGCCTCTTTAGTGGTTGGAGCCGCTTTTTGGGCTGTAATGATCCTTGGTTTGCACTACACACTTTTTGGGGTTTATCCGGTCATTATTCCAGGCTTGGTGGGCCCATCCTTGTAAGGCGTGACCCCTTAGGTAGCACTCTTTGATGGTCCTTTAAACTCATTTCCCTTGAAAAGACGATGAGCGTGTGGACTAATTTTCTCGTTTCATAATGGGCAAGACAAAAGTTTCCACCTACCCGCATCAATCAATCCGCTTGATGTAATCAATCTAATCAATCTAATCAATCTTCTGGATACATCTGACCTGATTTGCCAGACATCTCAGTAATAGCCAAAAAAACTGAGATGTCTCGCGTCCGGTATCAGTAGCTTGCAAGAAGCTTTTATCTGGCAATGAGCGACAAAGCCTGATGTTCAAAACGTCAACATTTGACCCTCTTTCATCACCATCACTTCAATGCCACTGCCTTGCATTGCAGCCGTAAACTCCGCTGCTGTGCCGGTTGTGAGCGGATTGGAGTTGTAGTGCATGGGGATAGCTAGTTTAGGGCGAATCCAGGTTTTAAGTGCGAATGCGGCGTCCTCAGGACCCATCGTGAAGTTCCCACCAATTGGCAACAATACCAAATCAGGTTTGTAGTGCTCTGCAACGAACTTCATGTCTCCAAAAAGGCCTGTATCCCCCATATGCCAAATCTTGAAGCCGTTCTCTAGCTCAATGATGTAACCCATTGCCTCTCCAGCAGGGTGTGACTCGTTTTTACCGGTAGTTGGGTTTTTCCATACCAAAAGGGATGAGTGCTCGGCCTTGACCGCTGTGACTTTAATACCTGGCAATGGCTTCACAGCTCCTGTTTTGTTAAAGCGGTGACCTAAATTGGCCGGCAAGACACCAAGCGTAATAAGGGGAGTAACCATATCGGCTGGGCCGTATAAAACAGTGTTATTGAGCTTTGCAATGTCAGGCGCGTCCCCTAAGTGATCAACGTGTGCGTGCGTGACCAAGAGTAAATCAACCTTACCAAGCGCAGAGAGATTGGACTTATAGGGCTCAGGAGTTTTAGGCCCTCCAGTCAACCACGGATCGATCACAATTATCTTGCCCGTAGGTGTTTTAATTCTGAAGCTTGCTTGACCTAGCCACAAGAGCTCAGTCTTGCCCATCTCCGGCGCGTTCGCCTGAGCCGGGATGGCCCCCGTGCTAGAAGCGCTTGGATCGGTGTTGGCGGCGCATCCAAACAACAAAGCACTTGTCAAGGCAATTAAAGCAATCAAGCTTCCATTTTTAACTCGCGATAACTGGATCATAAGATTCCCTTTCGATTTTGAAAAACAACTTAAAGCAAAACATAACAATTTGAACTGTTCTTAACCAAGGCGGCGCCCTTACAATAAGATGTGTCAATTATGACTTGTATTAAAAACAATTTTTGCACCGCACAGTGATTTTCATATACTCTGGATACAGGGATTTCTTGAATATGCGTTTGCTTAAACACTTTTGGTTTTTAGCCGGACTCCTCACGCTTGCGGCCTGCACTTCGCCGCCAATCAAGCCCTCAATTTACCCAACTGGTGCCTACTCAACTAGCCCTATCTCAAACGGTAAAAATTCAATCAACCCTACAACCCCTGAGCCTCCAAACTCTCTAAGTCCCGATAAAGCTCAAGGCCTAGCTGTTTATGCCTTAGGTTTGGTGGGAACCCCCTACAAATGGGGAGGGAACACCCCAGATTCCGGATTTGACTGTAGTGGATTAATTGGATATGTCTATCAAGCCCAAACTGGGGTGAAATCCCCCCGCACCGTCTCCTCTCTTAAGAACTGGGGGCATGAGGTCTCAAGAGAACAAATCAGAACGGGCGACATTTTGATATTTGGCCCCTTAAATGAGCCAACTCATGCCGGAATCTATGTCGGTGAGGACCGGTTCGTGCACGCTCCGTCAACCGGGGGTACGGTTAGACTCAATAAACTGACAACCGCTTATTGGAAGGAGAAAGAACTCACGATTAGAAGGCCCCTTAATTGACGGAAAATATGGGTCATATGGGTTATAGAGATCATAAGACAGTCAGTTGAATTTACCGTAACGAATGATTAGCTGAACATAATAGCCAAGTAAGCAGCGTCATCCAACACATTGAACGTCACATAAACAGACAACTTATAGACCAGGTAGAGTATTTTTTCTCGCAACACGTTTATAAGGTAAGTCGTATGTTAACTAAAAGCGCTTTACGCTAAGTGATTTGACAATAATTTCGCCACATGCAGCGCATCTGTATCCAAATTATCCTCAATTTGATGCCTACAACTGGTGCCTCCAGCTACCACTATGCAGTCCGGATCAGCTCGCAGCGCAGGTAAGAGTTTTGTCTCAGCCATTTTGATTGAAATCTCATAGTGGTCCTTATCATAACCAAAACTACCCGCCATGCCGCAACAACTGCTCTCAATTAATGCGGCTTTTGCACCCGGAATTAAATTTATCGTGCTCATCACCGAGTCCATCACATCGAAGGCTTTTTGGTGACAGTGTCCATGTAATTTAATGTGCTTTGAAGGCGCTTTAAGCTTAGATTTAAGAAGCTCTAAACGCCCAAGTTCGTTCTCAGAGGCCAAAAATTCTTCAAAGAGTTTAGAAACTTGCGCAACTTCCTCGGCTCTGGCTCCAAATCCCATCGATAAAGCCTCATCTCTAAGGGTCAGGAGGCAACTGGGCTCAAGCCCAATCACGGTGATCCCCCGCTTGGCAAAGACACTTAAGTGATCAAGCAAATTGGACATGGATGCCTTTGCTTGCTCAACCATACCCACAGAGAGGAATGTACGCCCGCAACACAAATGAGAACCCAAAAGGCCCTTATCAGGAGATGGTTTACTGGGGGTTGATTTGTTTTTAGATTCTTTGCTAAGCACATGCACTTTGTACCCCGCGCTTTGCAAAACGTGCAAGGCCGCGCGTGCGTTCTCCCCCCCGCCCTCAAAATAACCATTGAAAGTGTCCACAAAAAGCACCACGCATTTGCTGGTATCTGCAAAAGACAGCAACTCCTGCTTACTGACCCCGGGATGGGGGGAGTTGAAGAAATGTTTAGCATGCCACAGGGGTAGTTTTCTCTTTGCAGAAAAGCCAAAAAGGATCTGCGTGAGTAGGGCTAGTAACTTACTGCGGTTTCGCAAATTAAGCAGTCCAGATAAGGCGCTCGCAAAGCCTGAATATTTTGGCAAATAGCCAATCACATAATCTTTGAGGCTGTAGCCATTTTGCTTCTTGTAATGATAGGTCACCTCTATTTTCATACGCGCCATGTCAACTCCGGTTGGACATTCACGTCTGCACCCTTTGCACCCTACGCAAAGACCCAAGGCCTCTTGGACCTCACTGCCTGCGAGCCCTTGACCGCCTAGTTGCCCAGACAAGGCCAGTCGAAGCGTATTTGCACGTCCTCTTGTTAGGTGTTTCTCGTCCCCAGTTACTCTGTAGCTTGGACACATGGTGCCTGCATCAAATTTACGGCAGTGTCCGTTGTTGTTGCACATCTCAACGGCTTTCGCAAAGCCTTTTGCAGGATCCCCCCCGCTGCCTGGAGCTGAGACCTCTGCGCCCAAAGAGTCACTTTGAACGTCCCAAGCACTCCAGTCCAAGGCCGTTTTGAGTGGAATGACTTTGTATGTGTTTGGGAACCTCAGTATGTGCTGCTCATCCATCTTAGGGGGATCAATAATCCTGGAAGGACACAGCAAATTGATTGGGTCCATGCGCGCTTTGATGGCCTTAAAGGCATCATAGATCTTAGGTCCAAATTGCCACTCAATCCA
This sequence comes from uncultured Burkholderiales bacterium, assembly GCA_903871545.1. Lineage (GTDB taxonomy): Bacteria > Pseudomonadota > Gammaproteobacteria > Burkholderiales > Burkholderiaceae_C > Limnohabitans. Next base: position 9,189 of record CAIQHG010000069.1, read on the forward strand.
CTCACCCCTACAAAGCCCGTCCCCGTGCTCGCCGCTGTAAGCTCCCCTGTATTTTGCAACCAGCGCTGCTGCCTCATTTGCAATAGCACGCATTTTTGCGGGCCCCTCTCGCCTCATGTCCAATATCGGTCGAACATGGAGCGTGCCAACGGAGGCATGCGCGTACCACGTTCCGTGAGTGCCGTGCTTGGTGAACACCTCTGTTAATGCGCCCGTGTACTCGGCTAAGGACTCCAGGGGTACGGCGCAGTCCTCAATGAAACTTACAGGCTTGGCGTCCCCTTTGAGGCTCATCATAATGTTCAAGCCGGCTTTTCTTACCTCCCACAGATTTTTTTGTGCACCAGGGCTCGACATCTCAACAACACTATTAGGTAGTCCCAAATCTGACATCAACTCAGTTAACTCTTTTAGCTTGGCCAATAACTGCGGCTTAGCATCTCCGCTGAACTCGACCAACAAGACTGCAGCTGGGCTGCCGTGGTTGATGTGCGGGGAGAAAGCTGTTTTTATTGTGGGCGCAAATGCGGGGTTTTGCAAACTAAGATCAATCATCGTTTTATCAACCAACTCAACTGCGCTTAGCAAAGATCCACCCATTTTGACAATATGTTGGGGTGCGTCCATGGCCGCATGAAAAGTGGGGAAATTCACCACCCCCAGAACTTTGTGGGTCGGGGTTGGACTCAGTCTTAGCTTTAAAGATTTGGTGAGGGCTAGGGTTCCTTCGCTACCGATCAATAGGTGTGCTAAGTTGACCTGTCCAAAGGGGTTGTAAGCGTTATGAGAGTTATAAGGCTTTTCGCTTTGAGGATGAAAAATATCTAAGTTGTAACCTGCCACTCTGCGCATTACTTTGGGCCAACGCTCCTCAATCTCAGACTCTAAACCCAGGGCCAGACTTTTAACGTACTCGCCGAGCTCCAAAGCTTTGCCTGTCATGTGGTTCAAGTAGCCTAGCTCCAAAGACTCTCCCGAACTTAGCCACACATGGATACCCTCCACGTTGTGAACCATATTCCCGTAGGCCAAACTTCGACTTCCACAGGAATTGTTCCCCGCCATCCCCCCCAATGTAGCCTGAGCACTGGTGGAGACGTCAACGGGATACCAAAGACCGTGCTCTTTCAGACTCGCATTTAAATGGTCTAAAACCACTCCTGGCTCCACCTCAACCGTGCCGCCTTTTAAATCCAACTGACCTATTTTGTTGATGTGTTTACTAAAATCAATAACCAATCCAACCCCTACGGTTTGGCCGCATTGACTGGTACCCCCTCCCCTTGGCACGATGGGTACATTCAGATCCCTACAAATATCAAGTGCAACTTGAACATCTTGCGTTGAGCGCGGGACCAACACACCTGTGGGCATGACCTGGTAAATGGAGGCATCTGTGGCGTATCGCCCCCTGTCTGCTGCGCTCCACAGAACCTGGGCCTGCGTCTCAGCTTTGAGCCGCCTGCCTAGCAACTGGGCGACATCATTATCCACGGGCACTTCAGTGGAGGGGCGACTTAAGTGTTTGGCCGATAAAGGAGCGTTCATAAAAGTTATGCTGAGGGAGGAAACTCTTTAAGTGAGAGTTTTAAATGGATGTGTTCGTTCTCGCAACCCAATAAGTTGCCCCCTGCGAGCCGTATCTTTCTTGGTGTAGGGTGTTTGCCTCTAAATGAAAAGTCTCTCCCACTCTCAAATGTTGAATTTGCTCGCCCACTGTCAGCCACATCTCGCCGTGGACCATTAGCGCGTCAGCTGTAAAAGGGTGCGAATGCTGGCCAACAATTTGATTGGGCTCCCAATCCCGAACCAATACCTCAGTGCACCCACTAGCCATGTGTTGTAGTTTATATTCTTCAAAACTTGGTAAACTCATTTTATAAATCCTTTTTATATGTTTTAAAAAAAGCGCCCGATTTAGCATAACTTTTGAATTCTAAATTTAAAATCCTGAGTCAATCACAGCGCACCCAACTGCCTTAATTTAAATAGGTGAATCACAAGCTTGACAACTTAAATAATTTCTTAAGCAAAGATCACCAAAGATCACCAAAGATAACCAAAAATCACCAAACACAAGTAAAGACAAGTAAAGAGCAACTAAGGTTATTCATGCACGATAGCTTACCCAGGCATATGCAATAATTATCTCAGACTCAACATTATCATTTTCATGCTAAATTTAGACTTTCATCCCTCTGGTCGCCATTTCCTGCAAATCCCCGGCCCCTCTCCAGTCCCAGAGAGGATCCTACGAGCGATGAGCTTGCCTACAATTGATCACAGGGGTCCTGAGTTTGGGCGTCTTGGATTGAAGGTTTTAAAAGATATCCAGCAAATTTTTCAAACTACGCAACCAGTCATGATTTACCCAGCCTCTGGCACCGGTGCGTGGGAGGCAGCGCTGGTCAATGTCCTCAGTCCTGGCGATGAAGTGCTCATGTACGAAACAGGTCATTTTGCTGCGCTTTGGCACAAAATGGCCTCTCGACTTGGAATTAAAACCCGTGTTATTTCAATGAGCGGCGAGACTGACGGCATCCCCAACGCATGGAGACACGGGGTTCAAATCGACCTGATTGCTGAGCACCTCAAAAAGGATTCCTCCCATGCGGTCAAGGCAGTTTGCGTGGTACACAACGAGACCTCAACTGGGGTCACCAGTAACGTTCATGCGGTTAGAGTGCTTTTGGATGAACTAAAGCACCCTGCTCTTTTGATGGTTGACACGATCTCTGGACTCGCATGTGCTCCTTACAAACACGATGAGTGGGGGATAGATGTATCCATTAGCGGATCTCAAAAGGGGCTTATGCTACCACCCGGCATCAGTTTTAATGCTCTGTCTCAAAAAGCCATAAATGTCAGTAAAACTGCCAAAATGCCCAAGGCTTTTTGGGCCTGGGATGAAATCATTGAACTCAACAAGACGGGTTATTGGCCCTACACCCCAAACACACATTTGCTTTACGCGCTGAGCGAGGCTTGTGACATGATCCTAGATCCTCAACACGGTGGATTAGAGGCCGTGTTTACTCGCCATAAACGTTTTGCTGCAGGCGTAAGAGCCGCAGTAAACGCTTGGGGACTCCCCATTCAATGCGCAGACGAGAAAGTTTACTCCCCCGTCTTAACCGGCGTCATACTGCCCTCAAGTGTTGACGCAGACGCCGTTAGGAAAACAATTTATGAACGTTTTGATTGCTCGCTAGGCACGGGTCTAGGCAAATTAAAGGGCAGAATGTTCCGAATAGGTCATTTGGGAGACACCAACGATTTAACCCTAATGGGAACGCTCGCAGGATGTGAGATGGGATTGAAAATATCCGGCCTAAAAGTCCAGGGAGGCGTTCAAGCGGCCATGGATTTCTTTAGCTCAAATCCGATACCGATACCGATACCGATACCGAAACCGATACCGAGACCCAATCCCAAATGAGTTTGAAATAAGAGGTGCTCCAACATCCATTTAGCTTCAATAAGGGGTCGTCCAAGACTTTAAACCACTGGGCTCCAAGCCACCTCCAAGCCGAGCCAAGTTCTTTGTGATCAATTAGCAGGTCTGCGTCTGCGAAGAGTTCGGTCTAATTGATTCAACACAAAACGTAACCCTGGTTTTTCTACATACTGGTGTAAGAGCAGAGAGTAGATAAAGCTAAATATCCAGCCTACTGTGATGAAAATCCAGGCACTTACCTCACTTTGCAGCTTAAAGTGCAACCAAACACCACTCAGCATGATGATCACTGCGAAGTGGTTTAAAAAAAGTGCGTAAGATGAATCACTGAGAAGGTGAATATATTTGGCTTTGGATACAAAGCCTTTAGCCGCACCAAGACGCGTTGAAAAGTAAAGACAAAGCGAGGTCACAACCGCAATGAGAACCCTTGCTCGTGGCTCAAACACGAAAGAGCCTAGCGCCATTGCAATTGTAAAAACAAACACCACCAAAGCCAACCGTTGCTTTGAGGCCCAAAACGCAAGCAAGCCGAGCCCGTAGGCTCCAAAGAAGTAGACGGCGTAATTATCAAGGTCGGGGGTTAAGTTGAAGAACCAAAACGAGGACACACAAAGCCCGCCAAAGAGGGCGTAATGTGCAAATGAAAAGTTTTTACCACCAACCCTGTTTAAAGCCCACATAATCAAAACGGTGGTGATGAAGAGTTGCAAATCAATCGCAATATACCAAACCCCAACTGTTAAGGCATCAATTTGTAAGATATCTTGAAGGAAAAGCAAATGACTCACCAATTTAAGCCATGAAGGCTCACTTGGCAACCAGCTCTCATAACCGCTTTGAAGAGCGGCGCTATCTATTGTGTGACGCATCACCTCAGTTGCCAATAGAGTGAGAGCCAAAGCGGCCACATAGGCCGGTAAAAGTCTAACGTAGCGCCTAAGAATCATCGACAAGGGCGCAGTAATCTCCTTAGTCGAGAGGGATCTGGCGACTAAATATCCCGCACTGACCAAGAAAATTTGAACCACCATGCGGGCGTCTTGAAATAAAATATCCACCATTGCACCCCACCTTATTTTGAGGGTATCAGCCATTGGGCTGTAAGCTGCAAAGTGGTGCAAAACGATCAGTTGGGCTGAGAGCGTTTTGAACAAATCAACGGTTAGGGAGCGCAGTCTCAAGATTTCTTTCTTAACGAGATAATTGTGTTGGAAAGCTTTTTTCGTTTTAAAGAAAGAGGGCTTTAGGAACGGCTTAGGTTTAACGTTTAACGTTTAAGGTTTAACGTTTTAAGGTTTTAAGGTTTAAGGTTTAAGATATAGCAAAACTCAATTTAACGTCCGTCCAAATACATTGCCCAACTCCAATTTTACCCACCAAAACCATCCCAGCCCCTGCGCCACTCACCCAAAGCCCGCGGTTTTGCCATGGATTGAGGTGGGGGAGCCTTTGCCCCTTGCGCATTCAGCGTGGGGAGCGGGCACAAACGCCCCAGGGTTAGTCGCGGCCGGCCAAGATCTGAGCCCAGAGAGACTTAGAGAGGCTTATTCAAAGGGAATTTTTCCCTGGTTTAGTCAGTCTCAACCCGTTCTTTGGTGGAGCACTGAACCAAGAATGGTGTTGATGGTGGATGAGTTTCGTATTCATCGCTCCTTCAAAAAAACACTCACCGCGTTCATCTCTAACCCAAACTGCGAAATTCGCATGGACACGGCGTTTACCCGGGTGATTGAAAACTGTGCTCAAAGGAAGTCCAAAACAGGCGCCGAAAATACTACCTCGGGGACGTGGATTGTCCCCCAAATGCAAAGCGTATATGGACAAGCCCACGCACAGGGGTTTGTTCATAGTGTTGAGACCTGGATTGACAACGAATTGGTGGGTGGTCTTTACTGCGTTTGCCTGGGCAAGGCGGTCTACGGGGAGTCAATGTTTAGCCTCAAAAAAGATGTATCGAAAATCGCCCTAGCTGCCCTCGTCGCGTTCTCAAAAGCAAGCGGGATTGCTATGATAGATTGCCAACAAAATACTTCCCATCTCTCCTCCCTTGGAGCTAGGGAGATACCAAGGTCAAGGTTTCTTGAAATGAGTGAGCAATTTCAATCTCTTGAGTCACCGCGCTGGCAATTTAGTCCTGATTATTGGAGAGTCTTGGGGCCAGCGGGGGGTGGGGAGAAATGAAAGCTAAAATTTCACTTTGAACAAAACAGACAATTACCTAATCACGCTAGCTAAGCCGTCATTATTCATTCGACCTTACATCCTTCCACCTTTACCCCCCTTTCACTGATCACCCTAACCTTCCTCTCATTGTGACTGACCTCAAGGATCTCCCACTCCAAGCACTGCAGTTTTATGCAACTGCTCCCTATCCCTGTAGTTACTTAGCAGATCATCAAGCCAGGTCCCAGGTCGCAACGCCGAGCCACCTCATTCAAAGCGACGCTTACTCTGAGCTTGTGAGTCAAGGGTTTAGGCGCAGTGGGTTGTTCACCTACCGGCCCTACTGCGACGGCTGCAAAGCGTGTGTGCCACTTAGAGTTTTGGTCAATTCCTTTACCCCCAATAGGAGCCAAAAACGGGCGTTTAAACGCAACACAACACTCACAACCCGCATCACTACGCTGGGTTTTAAACAAGAGCACTATGACCTTTACTTGCGCTATCAAATGGCACGCCACAGTGGTGGCGGGATGGACCAAGACAGTGTTGAGCAGTACACGCAGTTTTTGCTACAAAGCAGAGTGAACTCAAGGATGGTGGAGTTTAGGGTCGGACCCCGTAACCACAAAAATGAGGAAACACAAGACAGCCGAGATACACAACACAGCTCTGGCAAAGGAGAACCTTCAGCCGCAGGCGAGAAACAGTACCCCACATCCAATACATCTCCCAAGTCTCTTGCCTCCCCAGCTGTGCAGAGTGCGCCCGGTACCCTCAAAATGGTCGCCATTCTTGATTTGCTAAACGACGGGTTATCTGCTGTGTACACCTTTTATGAGCCTGAGCACTCGAGCAGTTACGGCTCATACGCTGTGCTCTGGCAAATCGAGCAAGCCAAAAGACTCGGACTCCCGTATGTTTATTTGGGCTACTGGATCGAGCAAAGCGAGAAGATGAACTACAAATCTTTATATAAACCCCATGAGATGCTGATTGATGGACAGTGGGTTTGATTTGTCAGATGGACTCGGTTGTTTGTCAGAAACTGTTCCTCAAGTTGAAATTTAATGATTAGGTTGTCAACTGCCCTTTTTTATTTTTCACATGATAAAATTTAGCCTGACTTAAGATTCGCAAACTCACAGGACTCATGGTTCAGAACAATCAAACCCTAACTGGACAACCGACCATACAAGTTATCGAGCGGATGTTTAGCTTACTTGAGGTCTTATCTCAAAGTGAGGACGCTGTGACTTTAAAAGAAATTAGTGAAAAAACAGGTCTGCACCCATCCACTGCACACAGAATTTTGAATGATTTAGCGTGCGGGAGATTGGTGGAGAGACCACAAGCGGGAAGTTACAGGCTTGGACTGAGGCTCTTGGAGCTTGGCAACTCTGTCAAAGCCCGTCTTAATGTGAGAGACTGTGCGCTCCCCTTCATGAGAGAGTTGCACAAAGAAATACAACAACCCGTAAACCTGAGTGTTCGACAAGGCGATGAGATTGTTTATATCGAGAGGGCTTACAGTGAACGCTCGGGCATGCAAGTAGTAAGGGCAATAGGTGGTCGGGCCCCACTTCACCTGACCTCGGTTGGAAAACTATTTTTAGCAGCCGATGAGAGCGCAGGCGTCCACGCCTATGCAACCCGCACTGGATTGAGGGGAAACAACAAAAACAGTATCACTCAGCTAACCCGATTAGAGCAGGAGTTGGATAAATCTAGGATTAGTGGCGTTGCCAGGGATAATGAGGAACTTGAGCTTGGGGTTCGGTGTATGGCCGTGGGAATTTATAACGATCAAAGCAAGCTAATTGCTGGACTCTCCATATCCTCACCGGCAGACCGTTTAAGCGATGACTGGGTAAAAAAACTTCAAGCTACAGCTGACGCCATATCCGGCTCTCTCGGATTTAGGAGAGCGAATAGCTTTTGAAGAAATAAAAAGCTATTTAAGAAAATTAATAGACTTAAGTAAATTAGGTCGGCGTTCTTAAGTTGCCCCGCCTAGCCTCGTTCTCAATCCAAACACGAACGCGCTCAGCGTCCGCGATTCGACTGAGCTTACCGGCTGAATCTAAGAAAACCATAATGAGTTTGCGTCCAGCAATTTTTGCTTGCATCACTAAGCACTGACCCGCCTCAGAGATGTATCCTGTCTTTTGAAGTCCAATTTCCCAATTTGGATTGCTGACCAAATGGTTGGTGGTTCTAAACTGCATACGGTGGCGACCGACCTCGACAAAGTAATTGTCTGAGGTTGTGAGTTGTCGCAGCAAAGGATCGTTGTAAGCATACCCCACAAGGGTCGCTAAATCTTTCGCGCTCGATTGATTGTGGCTTGACAGCCCAGTGGGCTCTACATAACGTGTATCTTTCATACCAATGGAAGTTGCTTTGATGTTCATCAGAGACACAAAAGTCTGCAACCCCCCAGGATAGGTTCGTCCAAGCGCGTGGGCAGCCCGGTTTTCACTAGACATCAATGCAAGCTGTAAAAGCTCGCCGCGTGTAAGAGTTGTACCAACGGCGAGTCTTGAGTGACTGCCCTTCTCTGTGTCTATCTCGTCCTCAGTGATCGTGATTGGCTCATCCATATTCAGATGTGCTTCACTGATCAAAACGCCGGTCATTAATTTAGTGATCGATGCAATGGGCAACACAGCGTCGTCGTTTTTGCTGAGTAAGACTTCGTTGGTTTCTTGATCTACAACGTAAGCAACGCCTGATTTGAGAGCCAGCTCATCTTGTGTGACATGCAAACCGGCCAATTGACCAAATGAAGGCCGCGGGGACGGAACAAAATGAGCAACAGTTTTATGAAATGGCCTGCCCTTATGGTTAGATGAGTGGTGACCAATTCGAGATGTGGGCGTAACAGTGGCCGCCCCTTGATTTTCCGAAACTGCTGCACAAGTTTGGCTAGCAAATGAAAAGCCAAAGACCGCGGCAACTAATGTGTGGATGATCAGACGTTTCAAAGGGAATACCTCTTTGGTTTTAAGGGCCATGCAGTATTCTATGAGATTTTTAAATAAATAGCAAGATCAAGTACTTAGCTTGAATTCATCATCTGCACAAAGTGTCTCATTAATCAAAACTGAAAAATCACTCAAAAAAGAAGAAAAATACTAAGTCATTGATTTTAAATGAAAATTCATCATGGCGTGGGGCTTAGGCGGGCAGAATTTCACTCCTGCCCGTGACACAAATCCATCAGTTTTAGCCCGACATGCGAACTAAGCACGTGAATTCATAGGTAAAACTTTGATGTCTAAGCTAAACATTAGCCGCCAAGACTGTTTGTGGCTCTAAAAGGCGTTACCCCTGCGCTAAAACACGATCAGCCTGGCTTCTGATTTTATTGAGCGCACTTAAGTAGGCTTTTGCTGAGGCGACAACAATATCTGGGTCTGAACCAACGCCGTTGACGATGCGACCGCTGTTTTGAAGTCGAACTGTCACCTCCCCTTGGCTCTCAGTAGATCCGCTGATTGCGTTGACTGAGTAAAGCACCATTTCTGCTCCGCTTTTGACGTGTTTTTCAATTGCTTTTAAAGACGCATCCACGGGGCCATTACCGTCAGATTCAGAGTGAACCTCTTGGCCGTTGATATTGAACACAATGCTTGCGTGAGGCCTCTCGCCGGTCTCACTTCTTTGACTCAGCGAGACAAAGTTAAACGTGTCTTTATCATGTGAGAGATTTTCTTCACTCACCAAGGCAAGAATATCTTCATCAAATATCTCACTCTTTCGGTCTGCGAGTTCTTTGAACTTTAAAAACGCATTGTTAACCTCTGCCTCACTGGAGAGCTCCACCCCAAGGTCTTGCAAACGTTGCTTAAAAGCGTTGCGGCCACTGAGTTTGCCCAAAACAATCTTGTTGGCACTCCAGCCCACATCCTGCGCTCTCATGATCTCGTAAGTGTCTCTAGCTTTAAGCACCCCGTCTTGGTGAATTCCAGAGGCATGGGCAAACGCATTTGCGCCCACCACTGCCTTGTTGGGTTGAACCACAAACCCAGTGGTCTGAGAGACCATTCGGCTCGCAGCAAGTATTTGCTGTGTATCCACACCAACCGTCAAACCAAAATAGTCTTGACGGGTTTTAATGGCCATGACCACTTCTTCCAAAGCGCAGTTCCCCGCCCTCTCGCCCAACCCATTGATCGTGCATTCGATTTGTCGAGCACCACCAATTTTTATACCGGCAAGTGAATTTGCAACCGCCATTCCAAGATCATTGTGACAATGAACGGACCAAATTGCTTTATCGCTATTGGGTATCCGAGTTCGTAGCGTTTTCATGAACTCACCGTAGAGCTCTGGAATCGCATAACCCACTGTATCGGGCACATTGATGGTTGTTGCGCCCTCCTTGATCACAGCCTCAATCACTCGGCACAGAAAGTCCACATCACTTCTGTAACCGTCCTCTGGACTGAACTCAACGTCAGAGACCAGGTTTTTGGCAAACCGAACCGATTGCACGGCCTGCTCAAAAACTTGGTCTGGCGTCATCCTCAGTTTTTTCTCCATGTGAAGGGCTGAGGTTGCGATAAACGTATGAATACGGGCACTATTAGCCCCCTTAAGAGCTTGCGCTGCCCGCGAGATGTCCCTGTCGTTTGCTCTAGATAAAGAGCAAACTGTTGAGTCTTTAATCGCGTCCGCAATCGCTTTTACAGCATCAAAGTCGCCCTGTGAGCTTGCAGCAAAGCCTGCCTCGATCACATCAACTTTAAGCCGCTCTAGTTGACGCGCGATCCTCAGCTTTTCATCTTTGGTCATCGACGCACCCGGGGACTGCTCACCGTCGCGCAAAGTTGTATCAAATATGATTAATTTTTCAGCCATTTCCAAATCTCCTGAAGAATAGATACAAACGAATAAAAAGACTCAAACTTGACATCCACATCGCTCCAGAGCTTGACACTACCGCTTGCTCGGGAAGGACAGTGATTCCTACCTCTAGAGGGTCATGCCCGACCCCAGTCTCCTTTCGAGACCTTATTGACCGCACGCTCATCGGCTCTCGCCCCCTGTGCAGTTGCGCTTGACTTCGATCGTCCAGATCAACTTGCAAGGGGACTTGCCCAATTAGGAGTGCATCCAGACTGGACAAAAAACTAAAAAGGCCCGTAGCGGGTGCTTACGGGCCTTTTTGTTGGATAGACTTGCGCGCTACTCAACCCGCCCGGTTTGACGTGGTAGTAGTAGCAGTGCAATGGGAAAATTCATGTGATTAGTATATTACATGTTTAAAGATCTTTTTGTCCAATTGGATCAAATAACAACAAATTATCGAATTCACCAGGACCACAACAAGATCAAATGCATCCGCCTTATTTGTGAAGCCCCTCCTCATCTGGCTCCTCCGTAGAGGTGCTGATGAGACTGGTCTGTTCACCCTTGTATTTTCTCCAAATATAGACCCCGTAACCACTTGTTCCGTAAATCACGAATAGGGTGAACAAAACCGTTGGAGGATTAATATTGATGATGGCGATGATAAGGGCGATCAAAACGATGGCCGTAAATGGCACGCTTTTCTTCATCTGAAAATCTTTGAAACTGTAAAAAGGAACGTTTGTGACCATTGTCAGGCCCGAATACAAACAAATTGCAAACACCCACCAAGAAACGCTAGCCCCGATGTAGGACATCTCTACAGCCCACCAAATAAATCCCATCACAACCGCCGCCGCTGCAGGACTTGGGAGACCTTGGAAATAGCGTTTATCAACTATTGAAGTATTAACATTAAAGCGGGCAAGCCTCAGGGCTGCGCAAGCGCAGTAAACAAAGGCTGCTATCCACCCCCAGCGTCCAAGTCCTTTGAGCGCCCATTCGTACGAGATCAATGCCGGGGCCGCTCCAAAGGACACCATATCCGCTAGCGAATCCATTTGTTCCCCAAAAGCACTTTGAGTATTGGTCATGCGAGCAACACGTCCGTCCAAACTGTCCAGCACCATCGCACAAAAGACTCCAATCGCCGCTTGATCAAAGACACCATTCATAGCCATGACTATGGAATAAAAGCCTCCAAACAAAGCGGCCAACGTAAATAAATTGGGCAAAACGTATATCCCCTTCATGGGGGGCTTTCTAGGCGGGGCTTCCACTGAGTTGTGATCATCAACATTTGCTGAAGCTAAAGCTCGATCGGTTTGCACAGTTTGAGGATCCATAGGTCTAGGAATCTAAATGGTTTTAGTCAAAAAAATAGTTCAACACAGGCACCAGTGTAACTTTGATAATGCGCCGGACCTCCAGATCGCCAGATCTAAAGGGCCCTTAAAGAGGAAAATCACGTTCTAATATTTTGTATAAAACGCCATTAGAAGGGCTCTGGAAAGGGTTGAGGAAAAAAGATCCAACAGTGTCAAAGAGTAGCCAAAATGGTACTGGTAGCAGAAACTTTATCGCCAGGCGCCACACATGCAACGGCGCTTAAAGGGAGATACACATCCACTCTCGATCCAAAACGAATAAACCCGTACCTTTGGCCTTTTTGTAGGTTCTCCCCAGGATTAACATAGCAAAGTATGCGCCTTGCAATCAAACCAGCAACTTGGACAAGGGTGATTGTGTGATTCTGTCCGCCAACAGTTGCACCGATGACAACTGCATTTCGTTCGTTATGAGTTGAGGCTTTGTCTAAGTCTGCGTTCACAAAGAGACCCGGGAAATACTGCACCGCCAAAACATTGCCGCTGACACTTGAACGGTTGCTGTGAACGTTAAATACATTCATAAAAACGCTGATAAGAAGAGCCTCGCGCTGTGCGTAAGGGTCCGTACAACGCTCAACCTTGACAATTCGCCCGTCTGCGGGAGAAAGCACCGCATTATCTTGGGTTGGCACAACCCTTGGGGGATCTCTAAAAAACTGAACGACGAAGATCGTTATCAACCAAAAAGGGATGCTGATCGCAAAGCCCCACACCGTCCAAGCAACCAAGGCTAGGAGCAATGAAGCCCCTATGAAAGGCCAGCCTTCGCGGGCTAAGATGGGGTGAGGGTAATTCATATTTTCTAAATTCAAAATGTTTAAAGTTTAAATATTGTGATCCAGCACAGTCAGTCGCATGAATTCACAAACAAAAAAACGATGAAACTTAAGCCCAAAAGCGGTCTTTGAAAATCCAGGCAACTTTTCTCGAAATCTTCGGTCAGCACTGCTTAGAAATTTTTCGTCTTCCTCTGGGCTTAAGTCACGAAAAATACACTTCGTCACTTCATTGATATATCAGTTGCGAGTTTGATCTACCAAACGGTTCTTGGTAATCCAAGGCATCATCGCACGCAATTTGCCGCCCACGATCTCAATGGAGTGCTCGGCATTTAGACGACGTCTAGCAGTCATACTTGGGTAGCCAGTCCGGCCTTCAAGGATAAAGCTTTTTGCGTACTCGCCGGTCTGAATTCTTTTAAGAGCGTCGCGCATCGCTTGTCTTGACTGCTCATTGATCACCTCAGAGCCCGTTACGTACTCGCCGTATTCTGCGTTATTGGAGATTGAATAGTTCATGTTGGCAATTCCGCCTTCGTAGATCAAGTCTACGATCAACTTTAATTCATGCAAACACTCAAAGTAAGCCATCTCCGGAGCGTAACCCGCTTCAACCAAAGTCTCATAGCCCATCTTAACTAACTCAACGGCGCCACCGCAAAGCACTGTTTGCTCACCAAAGAGGTCAGTCTCAGTTTCTTCTTTAAAGTTGGTCTCAATGATACCGGCTTTGCCGCCTCCATTGGCCATCGCATAGCTTAGAGCCAAGTCACGCGCTTTGCCGCTTTTGTCTTGGTGCACTGCAACCAGGTGAGGTACTCCGCCGCCCTGGGTGTAGGTGGACCTGACCGTGTGGCCAGGAGCCTTTGGGGCAACCATCCACACATCCAAATCGGCGCGGGGCACGACTTGGTTGTAATGAACATTAAATCCGTGAGCAAATGCAAGGGACGCACCTTGAGCAATGTTAGGCTCTACATCGTTTTTGTAAACATCTGAGATTTGTTCGTCGGGCAGCAAAATCATCACTACATTTGCACTCTTGACTGCGTCGGCTACGGGCATCACGTTAAGCCCCGCCTTCTCTACTTTGGACCAACTAGCCCCGCCCTTTCTGAGCCCAACCACAACTTTCACCCCTGAGTCATTTAAGTTTTGTGCGTGAGCGTGGCCTTGTGAACCGTAACCAATGATGGCAACAGTTTTACCTTTAATAACGCTCAGATCACAATCTTTATCGTAATAAACCTTCATTTTCTCGCACTCCTAAAAAAATAATTATTTAAAAAACATCAATCATCATTGAGCTACATCGGTGTCTTTGCTTCTTTAAGAGCGTTGAACCCCAGATCGACTCAATATACCGCAGAAAAATTAAACTCTCAGTATTCTCTCACCACGCCCTATTCCGCAACTACCGGTGCGAACAGTCTCAAGTATCGCAGTGCGGTCAATTGCCTCTAAAAAAGCGTCGTTCTTTATGTGGTCGCCGGTTAGCTCAATGGTGTAACTCTTATCTGTTACGTCGATCACCCGCCCTCTAAAAATATCAGCCATTCGCTTCATCTCTTCTCGTTCTTTGCCTACTGCCCGTACCTTAACAAGCATCAGCTCACGCTCCGTGTAGGGTCCCTCTGTTAGATCGACGACTTTAACGACTTCAATCAAGCGGTTTAGATGTTTTGTGATTTGCTCAATCACATCGTCGGACCCCGTTGTTTGAATGGTCATACGGGACAAGCTTGCATCCTCGGTCGGGGCAACGGTTAAGGACTCTATGTTGTATCCCCGAGCAGAGAAAAGTCCGACCACCCGGGATAAAGCGCCGGGCTCATTCTCAATTAATACTGCAATGATATGTTTCATGATGGTTTCCTCTTTTCGTTGCCCTCACCCCTAAGCGGTAACTCCAAGGTTTGGCAGACAATAGATTCTTTCCTATTTAAGACTAATAAGTTGGAGACTGATAATTAGTTTGACTAAAAATCACTTCTTTTGAAAGATTAATTTATAGATCCTCGCTGCCCAAGAGCATCTCAGTGATCCCTTTGCCCGCTTGGACCATGGGGAAAACGTTCTCCGTCTGGTCGGTTCTAAAGTCCAAAAAGACGGTCCTGTCTTTTAAACGCCTAGCCTCTCTAAGAGCTCCTTCTACGTCCTGGGGGCGCTCTATAAGCATACCCACATGTCCGTAGGCCTCCGCCAATTTAACAAAATCAGGTAAGGCATCCATGTAGCTGTGGCTATAGCGTCCCGAGTACTCTATCTCTTGCCATTGACGAACCATACCAAGGTAGCGGTTATTGAGCGCGCAAATAATGATGGGCGTGTTGTACTGTTTACAAGTTGAGAGCTCTTGTATACACATCTGCACAGAGCCCTCTCCAGTGATACAAAAAACCTCACTCTCGGGCTTGGCCAACTTCACCCCCATGGCGTAGGGCACTCCAACGCCCATCGTCCCAAGGCCCCCCGAATTAATCCAGCGTCTAGGCTCGTTAAATCTAAAATACTGAGCTGCCCACATCTGATGTTGCCCCACATCTGAGGTGATATAGACATCATCATTTTGTGTCATATTCCACAGAGTCTCGACGACAAACTGCGGCTTGATGACCCCTTTGTTGGTTCGGTCGTAGCTTAAACAATCACGACCGCGCCACTCGTTTACCGTGTTCCACCACTGACCTAAAGCGTGAGTATCTGGGCGCGCGGGGTTCTCTTTAAGCATAAAGAGCATTTCGGTTAAGACCTCTTTGATATCTCCAACAATTGGAATATCTACTTTGACACGCTTTGAGATGCTTGAAGGATCTATATCAATGTGAATGATCTTGCGCTCATTTTGAGCAAAGTGTTTGGGGTTCCCAATTACCCTGTCATCAAAACGAGCCCCGACAGCGAGCAGTACGTCACAGTTTTGCATCGCATTGTTGGCCTCTATCGTGCCGTGCATCCCTAGCATCCCTAAGAACTTGGGATCAGAAGCTGGATAAGCACCCAAGCCCATGAGGGTACTGGTACATGGAGTTCCCAGCAAATCAACAAGAGCTCTGAGCTCAGAGGACGCCTCGCTCATCAAAACCCCACCACCAGTGTAGATGTAGGGCCTTTTGGCATTCAAAAGCAATTGGAGTGCTTTTCTAATCTGTCCTGCGTGTCCCTTAACGACTGGGCTATAGGAGCGCATCTGAACTTCTTCTGGGTAGCCTGAGTAAGTTGTTTTCTTAAAAGAAACGTCCTTAGGAATGTCCACGACAACTGGCCCCGGCCTACCACTTTTAGCGATGTAAAAAGCCTTTTTCATAACCAAAGCCAAATCGTCAACATCTTTAACTAAAAAGTTATGTTTGACAATCGGCCTGGTGATTCCAACCGTATCACACTCTTGGAAAGCATCTAAGCCGATGGCATGGGTGGGCACTTGCCCGGTAATAATGACCATTGGAATGCTGTCCATGTAGGCCGTTGCAATGCCGGTCACTGCGTTGGTAACTCCAGGACCCGAGGTCACCAAAGCGACACCTACATCGCCGGTGGCACGTGCGTAGCCATCTGCTGCGTGAACTGCAGCTTGCTCGTGACGCACGAGCACGTGTTGAATCGTATCTTGTTTGTATAGGGCGTCGTAAATGTAGAGCACCGCACCGCCTGGGTAACCCCACAAATACTTGACGTTTTCAGCTTGCAAGGCTTTTACTAAAATCTCAGATCCGTTTAACTGAATCGTGGGAGTTAATGGGGGAGATTTTGGGTGGGCATTTTTAAGTGTGTCGCTCGTTGCAGGCTCACTGGAATGTGCCGCATTATTGGAGGCAGGCGCAGCAAAGGGCGCAACACCCTTGTCGGTATGTGTAGTTTGCATTTTGTCTAAATCTAACCTTTGTGAATTTCGGGAACGAAAAACCTTCGGTGCTCTTGAACGAACTCTTGTGGAGTTGACTTGGAGCTTTGGACCTTGTGCCATGAGTGCGGATTGCACCGAACAAAGATCCGTTACCTTGATTACTTACTTGTTTACTAAAGAAGTCTTCTATTATTACATTTTTATGATGTAAGTAACAAAAAAGTCCTTTTTTTTTAGGTAATGCGATAATATTACGTAAGAGATACGAGCCGGGCTAAGACAAAATAGAATCGGTAAGCCACAGAAAACCAATTACAAAGCGAAAAGAGCGAGATTTGGCAAGCGAAAAAGAACTCTCTGACTTCCTGATTGGTGTTGAAAAGCGCGCTTTCAAACGCACATTATTCAATGTCCGCGATGAGGATGCTGCTTTGGATATAGTCCAAGACAGTATGATGAAGTTGGCAGAAAATTACGCGGACAAGCCCGTTGAAGAGCTTCCTATGCTTTTTCATAGGATTTTGTCCAACTCAACGCTTGATTGGTTTAGAAGAAAGAAAACGCGAAATGCACTTTTCTCCAATTTTGGAGACTTTGAATCAAACTCAAGCGACGAGGACTTCAACATTCTTGACAGCTTGGGCTCGGCCGACGAATCAGAGCACTCAAATAGTGCGGAAAACGTCTTTAGAAGTAATGAAATAGTTCACGAAATTGAGAAAGAAATAGAAAATCTACCTCCACGTCAACGAGAAGCCTTTCTGCTGCGTTATTGGGAGGAGCTAGACGTAGCAGAGACAGCAGCTGCAATGGGCTGCACAGAGGGGAGCGTGAAAACGCATTGTTCTCGCGCAATACACTCGCTAATGACCGCATTGAGATCCAAAGGAATTGAGCCATGAACTTAGAAATTAACAAAATCAAGAATACACAACTATTGATGGACCAATTTGGTAGAAGACTTGCTGCCCGTTTAGATGTCTCCTCGTCTAATCTCTCACATGACATCGGTGAGAGACTCAGAGCCGCTCGCCTTCAAGCGCTTAAAGCCCGCAAATCAAACGCCTGGGAAACCAAAACGGCAGTCTCAATTCAGTTGCAAGGCTCCTCAGCAAGTTTGAGTTTCGATTTTATGCAGGGCAATTTGTGGAATAAGTTTGCTTCTTTTTTGCCACTTGTCGCATTATTGGTTGGCGTATTTGTTTTATTTGACTTTCATGACAATAAGATTACGTCTGAGTTGGCCGAAGTTGACTCAAGGTTGCTTTTGGATGACCTTCCCCCAACCGCATATACGGATCCTGGATTTCTCAAGTTTCTGCAAAACTCTAGTGCCAGTGCCGTGAATAGCTTGACTGATAACCTCGCAAACAGCGCTGATCGGTCCTCAGACACCGAAGAATCTGGCTCTAGTTTGGGTGAAACCAACTCTACCCGTTAGACTGAGCAATTTATTTACGGGGATTTTCAACAAACCCGCTACTCCTGGGCGAACTAAAGCCGTAAAATTTCATTTCGGTTTTATTCTCAATCACTAATGTTTAAATTAGCCCAATACCATTCATTCAATTTACGGATCCCCGCGTTGCAGGGCCCTGCGGCGAGGCTCGCGGATGAGTTGGGCACGCAATTTGTCCAAACGGATGAAAAATTATCAGCTTACTCAACAGACTCAACAAGTCCAACAAATATTCGAGTGATTAAAAGCTTTCCATATTTAAACCTAATCGTTTTAAACCTAATTTTTATAACTGTTCAGCTCTTGCCTTTAACCGTCCAGGCGCAGATCCAAAGTGCCGATCAGCAAACCGCCTCCCCTTCAGAGCAGAGCAGTGCAACTTCAAATCCCACCTCTGCTCTTAGAGGGGATTTAAATACGCCAGCGCCGCAGATCAAATTAGAAGGGCGTCCAGCGTGGCATGATTTAGAGCCCAATCAAAAAATCGCATTGGCTCCCCTGCAAAAAATGTGGCCCAAGATAAGTGATTTTCAAAGACAAAAATGGCTCGTGATTTCAAAAAACTATACGAGCCTCTCCAGCGAGGAGCAAGCTCGTATCCAAGGAAGAATGAAGGAGTGGGTTTCTTTGTCAATCGAAGAAAGGGCAGTTGCAAGACTTAATTTTGCCGAAGTTAATAAACTAAGCGAAGACCAAAAAAGAGTTAAATGGGAGGCTTATCAAGCTTTGGAGCCCGATGCCAAGCAAAAGTTTCTAAGTCAAACCCAACCTCTCCCCAAAGGAGCGGCTATCGCCTTAAAACCAACCAACAAAGCCCTATTAACAGTTACGCCTAGTACTTCCGATAAAAGCACCGATGCCAAAATACCTAGAATCGATACTTCGCAAATTTCCTTGAACACATTACTTAGAACACCCGCAAAAAGCGTCCAACCGGCTAAAGTCGGTACCCCAGGCGCAAAATAATGTTACTTCACAATCCGCCTTTCTCCCCCAAGTCTGAGCAAGAACCGCAAGTTTTGCCCAATCTGTTGCCTAGTCTTAAAAGGCGCATGGCATGTTGGATTTATGAAGGGGTATTGCTTTTCGGGGTTGTTTTCATATCGGGCTATTTATTCAGCACGCTCAGCCAAACGCGCAACGCACTAGACAACAGGCACGCCTTACAAGCATTCATCTTCATCGTGTTCGGTACCTATTTCACCTGGCTTTGGAGAAAAGGTCAGACACTTGCCATGAAGACTTGGAAACTTCGAATTACGAATTTAGAGGGCGAAGGAATTTCAACAAAACAAGCCCTCACCCGCTACGTCCTTAGCTGGCTTTGGTTTGTGCCGCCTCTTGCGTTTTGCAATTTCATGGACATACACGGCCTAAGCTCCTTTATGATTGTTTGCGTGTGGGTTTTAGTATGGTCGCTTAGCTCCAAGTACGGCAAAACCAAGCAGTTTTGGCACGACGTTTGGTCTCAGACTCAGATCATTCAGGTCGACCAATACGACTGATATCTTTGCAAATGATGGGATCATATTGATCGCGACAAATTTGCTTTCATACGGCTAAATGGCTAATTTAATAAACCGCAAACAAACGGATTGCCCATTTTTTAATCATATGGTCCCAAAAAAACCGTATTTTCAAAGTTAAGTAATCAACTTGAAACGCAGGCCATTCATAATGAGTGACTCAACTTAACATCATTTTATGAAAACCCCTAACCCTGCTTTTTCCTTGTGCGTATATTGTGGCTCACGTCTGGGAGATGATCCAGGGTTTGCAGCAACAGCAAAAGAAGTTGGCCATTGGTTAGCCAACGAAGGGGCTCAATTGGTATACGGGGGAGGCAACAACGGTTTGATGGGCGTGATCGCTCAATCTGCTCAAGAAAAAGGGGGTCGTGTGGTAGGCGTCATTCCTGAGTCCATGGTGGTGCGGGAATGGGCTCGCAAGGAGTGTGATGAGCTCATCGTTGTGCAGTCCATGCACGACAGAAAAAGGGTAATGGCAGAGCGAGCAGATGCCTTTTTGGTGCTGCCGGGGGGGATTGGCACTTTTGAGGAATTCTTTGAGACCTGGACATGGAAGCAACTTGGGTATCACAACAAACCCATCGGGCTTTTAAACCAAAACGGTTATTACGATGATTTGGTTTCTTTCGTCAAATCAACCCTTAATAAAAAGTTTATGGTCGACCATCAACTTGGATTAATTGAGATAAATGCTGACACCAAGCCTCTTTTGCATGAGCTGAAGCGTCAAACGTTGAAAAATTTAAGCGAGAATTTAGGTACTCATTTAGAAAATATTTAAACCTGTCATGGACCTTATCAAGCCCAAGTTGCTGAAGCCCAAAATACTCAAATCTAAGTTGACCAAATTAAAGTTGATCAAATCCAATCTGATCCAACCTGATCCAACTCAATTTTACCTAACCCTAACGGTCTAAACCCTCTAGTTCAAACCCAAATAGAACACACCTAATAATGGACTCACTCTTCATTGCATACCTGATCGTATGCTCAGTTGGACTGCTCGCGGGAGTTCTAGGGGGAATTATTGGTTTTGGCACCACCATCATCTTGATGCCTTTATTGGTTCATTTTTTTGGACCCCTACACGCCGTACCCATCGTCGCTTTGGTGGCGATTGTTGCCAACGTCTCAAGAGTTGTGATGTGGTTCAAGGAGATTAACTGGAGGGTCTGCGCTGTTTACAATCTTTGCGCAGTGCCGAGCGTTATTTTGGGTGCCAATACGTTGGTGTTGCTCCCACCTCGCTTGATAGATCTCGTGCTGGGTGGTTTTTTATTATTAATGATCCCAACAAGACGCTGGCTTAGAAAGATAGAGTTTAAATTGAAGTTGTGGCACATGGCCATTGTTGGAGCGGTCATTGGTTACTTGACTGGCGTGGTTGCATCGACTGGGGCGATCAATACGCCTTTTTTCTTGGCTTATGGGCTACTTAAAGGCGCCTTTATTGGGACCGAGGCTGCAAGCTCCCTTATCATGTTCATTGCTAAGGGAATCACCTTTCAGCAACTGGGGGTCATCAACGGAGAGATCTTGGGACAGGGTCTTTTGATAGGTGCATTTGTGTTGGTAGGGTCAGGGTTTTCAAAACGCTTTGTGCTTAAGTTGCCTGAGAAAATATTCCTGCATTTGATGGAGGCAGTGATGTTGATTTCATCCTTATCTATACTTGCTATGGCCTGGTAATCCAGAACTACACCTCCAAAGCTATATTTCTAAGCTATTTTTTTAAGCTAAGTGTCTACGCTATTACTAAGAGGCATTCCTCTACAGTTGCTCTTAATCTCAAGCGGTTCTAATCATCAACTGCCCTAAAGTCAGCCGGTATTGGATTAAAACCATGATTGAGAGGGCCAGACCTAAAACTAAGACCGATCGGATGGATTGTGTTTAGTGGTGTAAGTGCGTTGGATGTTTTAAAACTTGAACCGAGGGACACAAGCCCACCACCCACCCTAATCCCAGATCCGCTTTTGATCGCTTTGATTAAAAACTCTCTCCCTTTACTCACCGCCTCTTCTAAACTCAGCCCCTTGGCTAAATAAGAGGCAATTGCACTAGATAATGTGCACCCCGTGCCGTGTAGGTTCTTACTCTCTAAGCGGGGTGACTCGAAAATAACGGATGCAGCGTTTTTTTGAATCAACACGTCGGTTACTACAGCGCTTGGATATCCTTTTGCATCCAAACGGTGACCTCCCTTAACGAGGACGGCTTGAAGACCTTTGGAGATGAGCGCCCGCCCCGCCTCCTCCATGTCCTCAAGGCTTCTTATCGCTATTTTCGTCAAAAACTCTGCCTCCAAAAGATTGGGCGTAAAAAGGGACGAGAGATTAGCAATGGCCAAAACCCTAGTGATAAGGTCTTGGCCCCCAGATTCTTTAACAATTTGAGCAGCCCCTTCATCAGGGGACGTAGGCGATGCAGATTGTGCGACCAAGAGTGAGGCTCCACTAGAAGACATCATCACCGGATCAAAGACAACGTGTTGCATGCGGTAACGCTTTAGCGCCGCCTCAATGATCTCCAAATTCTCAAGACTTGCGAACATGCCTATTTTGACTGCGTCAGCTCCAATGTCCTCACAAACGGAAGCTATTTGTTGCCCTAAGAATCCAGCGCTCACGGGATAGACTGCCTGAACGCCCGTGGTATTTTGAGCCGTCAATGCAGTAATTGCGGTGGTCGCATAACATCCAAGAGCCGCAATGGTCTTTATATCTGCTTGTATTCCTGCACCGCCCCCGCTATCTGAGCCGGCTATGGTTAACACGGTGCGGTAGCGCAGGCTTTGCTTTTGAGTAGAATTTTGGGTCAAGGAACTAAAAATTTATGGGGTTGATAAAAGTACGGTATTTAGGAAAAATAACCTGTGAGGGTCAGCAAATCTAATTGTGTATTCACTTTGGATCCGCTTTATGTACACTTCATATACGTTTTATATACACTTTGGAAATAATTAAAATTTTGCTTAAAAAGATTAATTCAATCATGCTATTTTAGTTAGTAAAACGAGCGGTGTAATAAATACTTATATCTCTCAGGTAATGCACTTTTGGTTAGACTTATGTGGTTAAGCTTATGTAGTTAGGCTTACGTGTTTAGGCTTATGTGATTTGACCTCTTTGGTTTAGGCTTTTACACTGCGGTCAAGTCAATTTTGGTATAACAGCAGCATTATCATTCCCCAAAAATGAATGTTCCTCATTTAAGCATCTCCAAACTCTCCCTCTCATCACCATCGTTACTGACTTGGTAACATCTACCCTATTCAAATAATCCCCTCAAACGTTAAATGCCCAAACTCGAGCCTAAAAATAAGCCTAAAACCACGATTCTTGGCGCAGGGCTTTTGGGGCGACTGATGGCGCACGCTCTTTGTCAGCAAGGCCACCAGGTTGAAATCTATGAGCGGGGCGGCCCTAACGCTGAGGGTTCAGCTGCTCAAGTAGCAGCCGCCATGTTAGCCCCGCTCGCAGAGTCTGCCATCACTGAGCCACCTGTCGTCAAAATGGGGCATTACAGCTTAAAGAGGTGGAAGGACATCATTCAAACACTTGAGGAGCCTGTTTTCTTTCAACAAGACGGCACCTTAATCATTTGGCACCGCCAAGACAGTCATGAAGCCAAACGTTTTTCTCAAACTCTGGCTCGCAATCAACTCCAGATGGACTTTCTTGAAGCTCCAAAGGAGTTGGGCCGAGACGAGCTGAGCCGCTTAGAGCCTAGTTTAAGTCATCAGTTTCAACATGGCATTTACTTACCCCTAGAGGGGCAGTTGGATAACCGTCAATTGATGACTTCGCTGCTTGCAAGCCTCACAAGCCTAGGTGCAACCTTTCACTGGAACACCCCCAAAGATTTAAGCGACTTTGAGGCTCAATACACCCACCCAGAGAAAGGTTGGTTGATAGACTGTAGGGGTCTGGGATCTAGGTCTAATTGGGAGGACCTTAGAGGGGTAAGGGGCGAGGTTATCAGGCTATTTGCCCCCGAAGTTACTTTGTTGCGCCCTCTTCGACTCATTCACCCTCGTTACCCGCTCTACATTGCGCCCAAGGAGGAGCATATCTTTGTAGTTGGTGCAACCGAGATTGAGAGCGAGGATATTTCAAACGCAAGCGTTCGCTCAACCCTTGAGTTGCTCAGCGCTGCATACACCGTACACAGTGGCTTTGCAGAAGCTAGAATTTTAGAGATCTCCACCCAAGCCCGTCCAACACTTAAAGATAACTTACCAGCGATCAGGCAACTTGGGCCCCGAACTCTTCAAATGAACGGCCTTTACCGTCACGGCTTTTTAATCTCACCCGCAGTGGTGGACTGTGCTTTAGAGTTTTTAAATAGCGGCGCACTCTCTCTTGCACATAGTTTAGGATTAAGCGTCCAAACACTTTAAGCTATGAAACCTTCTCCTCCCCCAAGCCCAGCTCAACAAATTCGTATTTACATCAATAACGAACTACATAGCGTATCCCTTGGAACCACCCTGGCCGACTCTATTAAGCTAAGTAATTTGACCCCTCCCTTTGCTGCTGCTGTGAACATGGAGTTCGTCCCTAAGGGGACGTACGAGGCAAGGGTGCTCTTGGAAAACGACCGAATCGAGTTGATATCTCCAATTACGGGTGGGTGATCAAACCGTCTTAGTTATCAATTGGGCGGCTAATGATCCATACTCACTATCCCTTCAATCGCCAATAAAATCATCTTTGGGCGATAATTAAAGTAATGATCGTGTTCCCCTGCGATGGTAGCCGTCCTCGTGTGACCGTTATCTCCCAACCAACCAACCAATCAATCTAACCAAGCCAACCAAGCCAACCATCCCCACTGTCCCTACGACCCCTAACATGACCGAGTCCAACCCGTCCCCTTACCCACTGAGTGCACCCCCAAACCTCTCCCCCTCACCTTTAGGGGGAGGCGCGAGCACGCAGATCAGTGCAGATACAAAGCACACGGACGGGATGGATCTTTACGGTGAGCACTTTAACTCCCGCCTCCTCCTTGGCACCTCTAGGTACCCCTCACCCCAAATCCTGGAGGCTGCAGTTTTAGCTGCTCAGCCTGCAATGCTAACTGCCTCATTGAGGCGTCAATCTGCGGATTTAGACGGCTCAAAGAACTTTTGGAAGTTACTGAAAAAATTAAACGTTCCTATTTTGCCCAACACTGCGGGTTGCCACAGAGTGGATGAGGTGATTGCAATCGCTCAAATGGCGCGCGAAGTTTTTGAGACTGATTGGATCAAACTTGAGTTGATCGGAGACGATTACACCCTGCAGCCAGATACACTCAATTTAGTCGAAGCCGGTGAGAAGCTCATCGCCCTTGGTTTTAAAGTTCTGCCTTACACCACAGATGATTTGGTACTTTGTCAAAGATTGGTGGATGTGGGATGCAAAGCGGTCATGCCGTGGGCAGCGCCAATCGGAACGGGCAAGGGGCCCATCAACCCTTACGCCCTTAAGACATTAAGAGAGCGCCTAAAGGTTCCTTTAATAGTGGATGCAGGCCTTGGAGTGCCCTCACATGCTTGCTCAGTGATGGAATGGGGCTATGACGCCGTCTTACTCAATACTGCGGTGGCTTTGGCTCATGACCCGGTCATGATGGCTTATGCATTCAAAGGGGCAGTTGCGAGTGGGCGAATGGCTTATTTGTCAGGGGCTATGCAACCTCAAGAAAGCGCTGAGCCCAGTACACCGGTGCTTGGCACACCGTTTTGGCATCAATCCTGATACAAGGAATAACCACACCCTCATTCCTTGGCCCTGCATCCCTGCATCCCTGCATCCCTGCACAATGCCATACCGCCACACCGCCATACCGCTGTACCGTTCCCACCGTACCCATAGATATCTATCCTGACAGCAATTCAATGACCATACAAAATAGCGAAATCATTCTGAATGAATTTAAAAACTTAAGGGTCGGCGAGACACCCTTGTTTCCTGTTCTGAGTAAACAAGAAATAATGGACAGAGAAAAGTCAATACCCATTAATCTTCCAAGATTAGAAGACTCCCAATCACCCGCCCCATTAAAAAAACCGATGCTAGAGGAATTTGAACCTCACTGGCATCCCCTTTGGCTGGATGTGTTTGAAGCTGCCAGGCAACTCCATTTCGAATTTATCGATTGCTCTATCATTGCTAGCGCTTGGATTCGGCAAAGTATGAGAGCTGGAGAATTTGATTGTAAAACCTGGCCCACCCAATGGGCTGACTTTGGATTGGTTGGTACAGCCCTGATTAGCTCCTCCGCTAAAGCTGTACACCATGAACGTCTCATACCCTGCCCAACCAATTTGGGGCTTTACGCAGTAGCTCCCAACTCAGAGAGTGTAAAAAAGCTAGCTCTTTTACAGGTACCCACCATACAGTTGCGCTTTAAATCCAGCGATCCCTCAGCTTTAGAGGAACAAGTGCAAAACTCCGTGAACGCTGTAAAAGGCACAGGCTCTCTTTTATTTATCAATGATCATTGGCGACTGGCAATCAAAGCAAATGCCTACGGTATTCATCTGGGGCAAGAGGATTTGGACAAATTAACCTCACCAGAAATTAATGCTATAAGAGAGTCCGGACTAAGAGTTGGCATAAGCACTCACGGATACTCGGAGATGATCCGGGCTGATAAGTTTGGTCCCAGCTACATTGCAATGGGCGCTATTTATCCAACCACCCTTAAACAAATGCAAACCTTGCCCCAAGGTGTTGAGAGACTGAGAATGTATGTGAAGCTCATGAACCACTATCCCTTGGTTGCCATTGGCGGGATCGATGCATCCAATATTCAAGAGGTACTTTCAACGGGAGTTGGCTCAGTGGCCATGGTCAGAGCGCTAGTCGGGGCAGATGTGAGGGAATCGGAAATTTTAAAACTTCTGTCAGTGGTGAAATTTTAATAATTTGCTAATATCCTAAGAGTTAGGTACTAAGGTTTACTAGGATTTACTCACATTTAAAACCGTAATTTTTAAAAAAAATTGCCCCTTTGTGCTGTTGAATTATTATTTTTTTACTTCAGTTTCTTCGAGTCAATGCGCAGGGTCGGAACACCCACTCCAGTTACTTCAAAGCCCCCGTCTACAGCAATCACTTGTCCGTTAACGTAGGAGGCTGCGTCACTGCACAAAAAACCAACCGTAGCAGCTATTTCCTGAGTGGTACCGTATCTGCCCAGTGGAATATGATCGTGGTAGTCGGCCCGAATTTCGGGGGTATGGACTTTTTTAGCCATATCTGTCTCGATGGGCCCAGGTGCAACCGCGTTTACTCTCACGTTCATGTTGCCCAACTCAACCGCGTACTGTTTGGTCAATTGGATGACGGCTGCCTTACTGGTACCGTAAGCGGTGCGAAGTGTACTAGCCCTAAATCCTGATATGGAGGCAATATTGACAATACAACCTTGGCCTGCTTTAACCATTAAGGCACCAAATAGTTGAGAGCAAATAAAAACTCCGTCCAAATTGGTTGACATGACCGTCCTCCAGTCATCAAAAGTGGTCTCCAACACAGGCTTAAAAATAGCAACGCCCGCGTTGTTAACTAAAACATCAACACGCCCAAATTTCTTTAATATGTCCTGCGAAGCGCTTTGTACTTGGGAGAAGTTTGAAACGTCGCAGTCAATTCCCACTAAATCTTCTGGACTCCCCTGCTCCTTGAGTGCAGCCGCTAGTGTCTCGCGCTCTACGTCAATCAACACAACCTTGTATGCATTGGCTAAAAACCATTTTCCTATCTCAAGTCCAATACCGCGGGCGCCACCCGTTACAACCGCTACACGCTTAAGTGAGGAATGATCTGTGTTCATAAATAGGTCCTTTCAAAAATAAGCAAACAGTGAGCAAAGAGCAAGAAAATAGCAAGAGAATTAGGTCCCAAGCGCGCCTCACAACTCAAAGCTTACATTAAATCGGAAGCAGAAAATTTGCCCACATCCAGTGATTAATGTAGCCTTGAGCGCGGCTCTATCTGATCGTCCGGGGCAAGTTGAGAATTAGGGGGTACCGCTGGACCAAACGATCTCACATCCGGAGACACCCACCTGCTCTCCTCCATGTAAAGATCAACTGGTCGGTGTAGCATTTGTCCACCGTCCCTCACAACCGGTTCCCACAAAAAGTATCCCGTGAAAGGACTGGACGACAGGTTGAATGAATCAAACGGCACGCTGAGCATAACTCCCTTGTCAAAGGAGCCCTCGCCAAATGTTGCAGCCGAGACATTGGTTTTTGTGAAATAGGCCTTAACGGCTACCCCGTTGTGGAATATTTTCGTAGCAGCGAAGGTTGCCCCTCTGTCACCTGCAAGGTACTGCCCGTAAGAAATAGAGGTTTGTATACCGTTCAATGGCGTGATCCAGTGCTGGGTTAGGTGGCCCGTGTTGACCCGGTAGTTTTGGAAATTAAAGTCCTGCATGAAACTGCGCTGAAATACCCGGTTGACATCAATAGAGGTCGCAAAAGCGCTGCCAGGTTGTCTGTACAGGGCCTCAGCTCCAACGCCTCCAAACATTTCCTCGAAATAACCAACGTAGCCTGAGGCATACCAACTCTGGGAGAGCCTTTGAGAGTTGATCAAACTAAGGTTGCTCATGGTGTACTCAGATGTGGTGTAGTATTTTTGCTGGTTTGTGCGCACGGCAGGCAAGAGGGAGTTAGAAGGAACATCATAGATGTTGTAATTGTTAGCAAGTCTTGCCCGCTCTAGACCTTTTATTTTGAATTCATAGGGCAGTTGTGCCTCTAACCAGAGTGCAAGACTAAACTGGTAAATAAGGAAACTACCGGGACCTTGAAGGGTTTCGATGAAATCCAAACCAGGCTCTAACTTAAAGGAAGGCGCGACCTTCTGTGTCAACCTAGGCTCTCCCTGAGTCGGGTTTAGCTCATAAGACACATGCACTGGGTCAATGATTTCCTCGGTTCTTGCTGGCTGGGTTTGAGCTCTAATCCACTCATTTCGGTCAATTGTCTCTGTCGCCAAAATACTTCCCGCACTTCTGTTTTCTATTTTGACCGTATCAATATTCTCAGGCGCGTCTCTGTTGATAATTGTCATCGCTTTATCAACACGAGGCTTAGGATAAGGCGCGAGAGTTTGACTTGCATCGACTACGATTGTTCGCTCATTCTCGTAAATTTGGTTAACACGCCACTGCGTTTGATCCTGAATATCGATCGCAGTCTGATTCCAGTTGGGTTGCACGCTCGGCCTGTAAGTGTTCACTGGAGGAAGCGGTGGATCTGCAAACTTTGGCATGGCCAGATTAGATAAATCCGTATAGAGAGTGATACCAAAGGATACGGTGTTGCCTCTCTCTAAACCCAGAGATAGATTAACAAATTTTGCAGGACTGTAAACCAATCCAAAGTTGATGGGGGTTTTTACAATTAGTGGACCACCAAAAATATTTTGATAATTGTCCCCGTCGTATTCGGCTTTCAAAATTAGGTTCTGAATTGGAGTGTCATACTGAACTCCTCCAAAAAGAGATCCAGGTCCGTGAAACCAGACATTAGGGGAAAAATTACCGCCCAAACCCACAACTTGTGTAGGTCTGGTGGTAAATCTGCCGCCCAGTGGGTTGCGAATGTTATCTCTCCCCCCCATCTCACCTGTTGCATAGCCCAAACTAAAATCAAGCCGGTCAAAACGTTTATTAGCCACCACATATTCAGAGCTAAAAAGTCCAGTCCCTGCAATGTCCCTAATTCCGATCGCAACCTCTGGCAAATAATCAGATTCAGAATTAACCCGGGCCTTCATATCTAAGCTTTTGTCTTTGTAAGTCTGACTCCAGTCACCCGTGTTGTAGGGCATATCATTTACGCTGGTATATCTAAACCCCGTCTCTAGCCACTCAAAAGGTTGAAGAAAATTGTTCCAAATGGTGTAAGGCTTCACACTTTGGATGTTGGTTGAATAAGTACCGGTTCCCCTTAACCTTGCAGTCGGGGTCTGTAAAAGTCCCGTAAAACCCCAATCACTTGCAGTTGCCTTTGGATCGAACTGACGGTCAGTGATTTTCAATAAACTAAGAGGCTCTGGTTGTGCAGGCTCAACTTGCCTAAATAGCAAGGGAAATGAATCCGAATCGATCTGAGTTGACACTCCTTGTGTAGCCAACCATTTAGCCCAGGTCTCGCTGAACTGCTCGGGTACGTCGCTTGCCCACTCTGGGGCCCAAATCCAAGCCCCCGGCGCAGGCTCCGCCTGAACGGCAGGATTCCAAGTGCTCAGGCCAAGCTTTAGGACTTTTCCATCAGGCTGAATAACCCATGCCCACGCACCGGCAAGCTCAGATTGACACGCTTTTACATAATCCAAAGCGTGCAACCCGCCTTTGTGAGGTGCTTCGCAAATGGAGCCATTTGCAGACATGACACGAACTGTTGTAGGTCGCACGGGGATAAATACTTTATCCCCTGTCTTTAAAACTGGATCTTTTTTAGGATTTACCTCTAACCACTTCGCATTCGCACCTGCAGTTCTTACTTTACCCGTAGGTTTAAGTTGATCAAGAACAACTTTCAATCGACCATAGATTTCGTCGGATTTACGCTGCTTTTGTCTCAGCTCCTCAATCCTGTCAGCACTGAGTCGACTTGTGATCTCAAAGCTCCAAGATTTGAACTTTTGAAGGTGATCTAATTTCTCTTTAATGGCCTCAAACTCCGCCTCCTGCAAATTGAGCTCCTCGGGGGTCATCCAGGCCAATCCAAGCACGTAATCGTCATCCCTGCTCAGTCCCGCCCTTTCTCGATCAAGCAACCATTGACTAAGCCTTTGTGGCTCGCCCGTGTAGGTGACCAAGCGCGAGGAGTTTCTTAAATGAGGGGCCTGCTGAACGTTTTGAGCCTGAGGTGGAGCAGACACTAAGCTTTGGGCCAGAGACTGCGTAACATCAAAGATACAAAACAAACCCAAAACAATTCTTGGGATAAGTAAAATTTTGTTTAGAAAAGTCGGGGTAAAAGAATGGGCGCAAGAAGAAAAATTAACGGAATTCATTTTTAGATTTTAGATTTCCGTTATTGCTTGGAGATAACGCCAATGTATTTAAGCGTCAAACAAAGGTCTTGAGCGATGCACTGTTCACTATAAAGAGTTTTGCCGTTGACCCTTGCAAAAAGCTGCTGATAAGCCCACTCTGAGCCGTCCATGCCTTTGCTGTTAATGTTGTCTTGGAACCAAACAGCTCCAATTGGAAACTCCTTGTTTTTAGGAGGGGCCTCAACAATTTTAGTCATCACTTCGTCTTTGAAGCCGTATCTGTATCCGGGCATCAGGTCTCTGTTACGGACCCAGGCGGTAGGCATTGAGTATGAGCTCAAAGAATCCCAACTTGGGGCTTTTGAATTGGTTTGTCGCCACTCGGTGGTCATTCCCATCACGGATACGATCCTTCCCTCCACAAGCTCAATCATCTCTTTTTGGCCACTGTACCAGTATTCATGAATGAACGGATCCGTGGAATAGAGTTTTGCATTTCTCACGAGCTGCTCACCGTTGGTGGGGTTGCTCAGATTGCTAAGATTGCCAGAGCTACTTGAATTGTTTGATGCAGTATTTGCACTGGGATTGGGAAATGTTCTGTACCCAAGCGCCATCATGGCTTGGCGGCCATCTACATTAACCTTTAAGTATTCAACACCAGGCGTTAGGGGAGCATTCTTGCCCTCCCCCCATCCAGTAGCGGCCTTAAAGGTGTCCCACACAGGATTAACACTATTACAACCAGCTAAATTAATTAAAAGTAATAATGTGGATAAATGTTTAAACATTGAAGAAATATGATTATCGTATTTACAAATTCAGAGCCCTCAAATCATAACGTAGATTCAAGGACGAAGTGCAACGTTGACTAAAAGTTAAGTGGCTGAGAATGGATTAATATCCACAGCTTCTTGACCTCGAAC
>CAIQHG010000070.1 GCA_903871545.1 uncultured Burkholderiales bacterium
GGTTAAATAACCGACCGAGAAAGAGATTAGGATTCAAGACGCCGAAACAGGTGTTCCATGAATCTCTAAACCGTGTTGCACTTCATACTTGAATCCACGTAACTTAAAGCTTATTTTGTATGCACCTTTGATAGGCCTTCTTAAAAAGATAAAGTTATTCAGTTTATTAAAGCCTCTCGGCCTTGTAACCGCCCCCCTCAATTAATTTAAAAATATTGTCATACGGGTCCGCACCAGATTTGAGCAAAGTCATGGGGTGCTGATTTGTAGGCACCGAAACACTCTCTCCTAGACCCTTTTTCGTATTTAGCTCGACATGCAAAAAAAAGCACTTCCAACTCTTCTCCTTATCGCAACTTTGGGTGTTATTGCCTCACATTTAGACTGGAGCGCAAATGAAAATGGTCATCTACTCTTAATTGATAACAGACCCATCGATTTGGTGGGTCTTGCAAACAATGCGTGGGTTCGGCTCAGCAGAAATTGCAGTAGTGTCAGTGTTATGTCAAAAGATGGCCCCCAGTTCCAGCAAAGCATTGACCTCATTAAGTCTTATAGCCCACCCGACTCAAATTCTGCCAAGGTTGCATCTTTGATAGGCGCAGACAATTGGAGTCTTGCTGAGGTTGAGTTTGATTCACTCTTGCCAGCAGTGGTGTTGATAAAAAGAGTTGACAAAGAGCTAGCAATCGTTCCAAATGGAATTTGGAGCGGTTATACAAAGCCCTGGGAGTCTGCACCTTACATCAGAAACTACTTAACAACACAGGTCCCTGGGGTACCCCGTCATCTGACCGATTGTTTCGAGCCAAGCTCTCAGTCTTTCAAGTAATAAACCGTTTGGGGTGAAGCATTGGATAAAGACTTCAAAGGAAATAAGAAAAACCTTCCCAGCAAAAATTGTTTGGGTTGTGGCCTCAACATGACATGGCGCAAGGCATGGAGAAACAATTGGGAGGAAGTTAAGTACTGCTCTGATGCGTGCAGGAAAAAGGCTAAAAATGCAACGCGACATAACTAAACTTTCTACACAATTTTAGGGATATTTGTTGTGCTTCTTTAATTTACAACTTTTTTCCATTATTCTCACGAATCACGAATCACGAATCACGAATCACGAATCACACATCACGCGCCCAAGCCTAGGCTCCAGCGTTTGATAGACCTTTTGAAAATAAATAAAGTCCTTTATGCCCGCTCAACCCAGAACCACCAGGCGCTTAGTTATTGTTTTGGGAGACCAACTGGATTTGGATTCTCTTGCCCTTCAGGACTTTAGCCCTGAGGAGGACGTTATTTGGATGTGTGAGGCTGCGCAGGAATCAACTCATGTGCCGAGCTCAAAACACAGAATAGTCATGTTCCTAAGCGCAATGCGTCATTTTGCAATGCAGCTACACGACGCCAATTGGTCCGTGGACTACACTCTTCTTGACGCCCCAAACCACAGCGGAACTTTGATGGGAGAGCTCAAAAAAGCACTTCAAAAGTTTAAACCTCAAGAGATGGTGATCACTCAGCCGGGTGAATACAGATTGCTCAAGGGTTTAGAGGAATTGTCGAAAGCAACCAAAACTCCGTTAAGAGTAAACCCTGACTCTCATTTCTTTACGCAACCAAAGGATTTCGAGCTTTTTGCAAACTCTAGAAAACAGCTCAGAATGGAGTATTGGTACAGGGAGCTTAGAGAAAAATTCAACATATTGATGCAAGACGGTAAGCCCGCAGGGGGACAATGGAATTTTGACGCGGACAACCGAAAATCATTTGATAAAAATGGCCCCATCGGCGTTCCAACAGTTGCTGAGTTCACTCCAGACGAGGTGACCACAGAGGTCATAAAACTCGTCAACGGGTATTTTAAAAACCACATCGGCAATTTAGAAATATTCTCCAGACCCGTCACACGGGAGCACGCGCTCGTGTCTTTGAATCTATTCATTAAAGAACGACTACCCCTATTCGGAGATTTTGAGGATGCAATGTGGACTAATGAGCCGTGGCTATATCATTCGCATCTCTCCGCCGCTTTGAATTTAAAACTTCTAAACCCAAGGGAGGTCCTTTTAGCGGCTGAAAAAGCTTACGAGTCTGGTCACGCGCCCATAGAGTCAGTTGAAGGCTTCATCCGTCAAATACTGGGTTGGAGGGAATATGTGCGCGGCATGTATTGGCTCAAAATGCCGCAGTACTTGGAGTTGAATCACCTTAATGCGACGCACTCCCTCCCCGGTTTTTACTGGACTGGGGATACTGAGATGGTTTGTTTGAGCCAATCGATCCAACAAACGATTGATCACGGGTATGCGCATCACATTCAGCGCTTAATGGTTTTAGGGCTCTACACCTTGATGTACGGTGTGAATCCGCTAGAAGTTCATGAATGGTTTTTAAGCGTTTTCGTAGACGCGGTGGAGTGGGCTGAATTGCCCAACTCACTTGGTATGTCTCAGTACGCGGATGGTGGGTTGATGGCAAGTAAGCCCTACATAGCCAGTGGCAAATACATTCAAAGAATGAGCAACTACTGCAAGTCCTGTAAATTTGACCCAAGCATCTCGGTTGGGCCCAAAGCTTGCCCATTCACAACTCTTTATTGGGATTTTTTAATCCAACACCAAAATTTACTGGCCAAAAATCCCAGAATGGGCATGCAAGTAAGAAATCTCGCCCGGTTTGACGCAGAAAAAGTAATCGCCATTAAAAATGCAGCAACCCAGCACCGAGAAAGCGTTAGTAAAGTGAATAATTCCAAAAATTATTCTTAAAGATTAGCAGTTTCTCAACAGACAAGACAGATCAAAGCTTTTGAATTGAAATGAATTATTCTATTGTCTGGTTCAAACGAGATTTACGGGTAAATGACAACGAGGCTTTGTCAAGGGCCCTAGCTCAGGGGCCAGTTTTGTGTTTGTACATCCTCGAGCCCTCATACTGGGGCGCAGCGGATGTCTCTCAAAGACAGTTGGACTTCTTAAAAGAATCCCTGCGCGATTTAGCAAGGGCTTTAAAGCAGATTCAACTCAATTTATGCCTCATGACGGGTGAAGTCACAGATGTACTAGCCAAAATTTATGAGGTGATGGCGTTTAGCCAAGTTTATTCACACATGGAGACCGGGAACCTAGTTACGTATAAGCGAGATACGACTGTTGCCAAATGGTTTGCATCAAATAACATAATCTGGTTTGAGCACCGACAACACGGTGTTTTAAGGGGCCTAAAAAAACGCAACGCTTGGAACACGAATTGGGCGCAACTTATGCACAGCCCACAATTTACGGTCGGTTGCACGATTGTAGACAAAACCATGCAGGGTACACTGCATAAAATGTTTCCCTGCGAGAGTTGGCCCCAGACCAGCGGTTGGTTTAGAAACAATGAATCTTGCTCGCAGCCTTGCACTCAACCCCAAGCGGGCGGGAGAGCTGCTGGACTAACAAGTCTCAACTCTTTTTTAGGCTCTAGGAGCGGCTCTTATGTGGGCGGTATTTCTTCTCCACTCAAAGCCACCACTGCATGCTCTAGGCTCTCGCCTTATTTAAGTCTGGGGTGTCTGAGTATGAGAGAGGTTGTTCAGGCAACACAGGCGCAAATAAATGATGAATCTACAAATGCTTACAAGAAAAGAGGATTGAATAATTTCCTTAGTAGACTTCATTGGCACTGCCACTTTATTCAAAAATTAGAGAGCGAACCAGAGATCGAATGGCGAAACATGCACACTGGATTTGACGGCTTAAGAGAACCCGAATTCAATCCAGAGCACTTCACTAGGTTGATATCAGCAACAACAGGATGGCCTTTGGT
Organism: uncultured Burkholderiales bacterium; assembly: GCA_903871545.1. Lineage (GTDB taxonomy): Bacteria > Pseudomonadota > Gammaproteobacteria > Burkholderiales > Burkholderiaceae_C > Limnohabitans. Next base: position 3,811 of record CAIQHG010000070.1, read on the forward strand.
GGATGCCTGTGTCACTATGCTGAAAGAAACGGGATGGTTAAATTTTAGGATGCGCGCCATGTTAATCTCGGTTGCCTCTTATCCCTTATGGCTGCATTGGCGAGAGGTTGGCAATTGGTTGGCATCTCAATTTGTTGACTACGAGCCTGGTATTCACTGGAGCCAAGTACAAATGCAAGCGGGTACGACAGGAATAAACACAACAAGAGTTTATAACCCCATCAAACAAGCCATGGACCATGACCCCGATGGACAATTTGTTCGTCGTTGGCTGCCTGTGCTCCAAAAAGTGCCCGATAAGTGGATTTTCGAGCCTTGGAAAATGCCGCAGGATGTGCAGCTTGAATGCGGCGTTATATTGGGACGAGATTGGCCGCTACCGATAGTGGACCTTACGCAGGCAACTCGTGAGTCTAAAAAAAGATTTCATGATCGCAAGAAAGCATCTTACGACACCGCTCTAAACTCAAAGATACTTGAAAAACATGCCTCCCAATCAACAGCTTCAAGCCCTAAGCGTTTTAGCTCTCAACCTAGAAAAACAAAGAACAAGGAACCACAGCCCAAAGCATCCCAGTTGCAGTTCGATTTTTGAACATTACACTTACCCCAAAATGGAGCCCCCAAAAAAAGTATCGAAATGAGAAAGGGATGGAGCCTGCGTAGGGTGGCTAGGCAGAGAAAAGCCTTGGGCAAGCATGGGCCGTGTAGTGCCCCACCTTTTAGGACATCAAAGTATTAAATTATTTGAGAAAAACTTTACAAAGAGTCGAGAATTATTTCAAAGATGGGCAAAATCAATCGCGAAAAGATGCTGGAAAAAACCCTTTGGACTCAAACCAAGCCAGCAGTTTGCCCACTCTGTCAAAGGGACATACCCAAGCATCAAATGCAGGCCCATCACCTCATCCCCAAGTCCAAGGGAGGTGTAGAGACGAAGTTTTTGCACAGCATTTGCCACCGTCAGATTCACGCCCTTTTTAGTGAGACTGAGCTTGCTAAGCACTTCAATACAGTTGAGTCATTACTGAGCCATCCTGAATTTTTCAAATTTATTTCGTGGGTACAAACAAAACCAATTGACTTTAAGCAAGGAACCAAAAAAAGTAAAAGACTTAAATTTTTTGGTAATTTAAGCTCTTACACCTCGTCCATCTAATTCAACTTTAGCCATACTTTTTGAGTTTTACACAAAAGAGCTAAAATTTTAAATTATCTTAACCCCAATTTCTTGTGAGCACGAATGAATATAAATGCTGATTTCGCCCTCAAAACTGTGATCAACACAAACGACGTATCGTGGAAGGACAGTCCCGCGCCGGGAGTTAAAAGAAAATATCTGGACCGAGTTGGCGAAGAATTAGCGAGAGCGACTTCGCTTGTGCAATATGATTCGAATTCGGTATTTCCCCAGCACACCCACTCACAAGGGGAGGAAATACTGGTTTTAGAGGGCACTTTTTCAGATGAAAATGGCGATTATCCAGTGGGAACCTACATTCGCAATCCCCCACAAAGCTCGCACTCCCCCTTCTCAACTGTTGGTTGCACGTTATTCGTCAAACTCAGGCAATTTCATCCCCGTGATCTCTCCCCTATTCGAATAAACACAACCACTCAGGCATGGTACCCCGGTATGGTTGCTGGATTATCCGTAATGCCTCTGCACGATTTTGATGGAGTTGGAACAGCACTTGTAAAGTGGGCGCCGCACACTATATTCAATCCGCATGTTCATCCCGGGGGGGAGGAAATTTTTGTTCTAGAGGGCGTGTTTCATGATGAGCACGGGTCCTATCCGGCGGGCTCTTGGATTAGAAGCCCCAGGTTCAGTAGGCACGCTCCTCTTACAAAATCTGAAGGTGCACTGATTTATGTCAAAACAGGGCATCTTGATTACTCCTTAAACTAAACCCAAGAAACATACTCTTTTACGATAACCCTTCAAGTGATGCGCTAGTGAGCCGTCAAATGGTGACGTTTACAAAGACACAGCATTTTCAGCTTTTTTCCCCACCCGCTAAAAAAGGGCCAGGTGCCGATATACTGTTTCACTAATCAATTACACCTTAATCAACATTAATGCTTGAAGCTGAAAAATTTTGGAATGACCGGTTTGATACGAGTGATTTTATCTTCGGCACACAGCCTAACAAATTCCTGCAACAAAGGAGTGAACTCTATCTAACGCAACCCAGCCACATTCTTTGCGTCGCCGATGGAGAGGGACGAAACAGCGTCTGGTTGGCCAAACAAGGCCACCGAGTTGATGCATTTGATGTATCAACAGTAGCTCTCACAAAAGCAAAGAAATTTGCTTTAGATGCGCAAGTGCAAGTTGACTTTGTTCACGCCGACTGTGATTCGTATTTTTGGTCACAGAATAAGTACGATGCAGTGGCCGCTATTTTTATTCAATTTGCAGATCCAGAGTTGCGCTCAAGGATCTTTCAAAATGCACTGATTTCCCTGAAAAGAGGAGGCCTCTTGATTGTTCAAGGATATACGCCCAAGCAACTGAGCTATAAGACGGGAGGACCCTGCGAGCTATCCTACCTGTACACTGAAGAATTGATGCAAGATTTATTAAAAGAGGCTCACATCATTGAGTTGGAGTCATATGAGGAAGAACTCCAAGAGGGCAAGAGGCATAGCGGCATGTCCGCCCTTCTTGGGTTAGTAGCAAGAAAAAAATAAACCTTAAAAGGAGTGGGTAAACACTCTGCCTTGGTAATTAAAAGTGATTGTCTCGCCTTGTTGAACAGTGACTGGCACCATCCGACAAACCTCTCTAACCTCTGCCTGCGGGGTGGATTTGGACATTTCGTTTCCAAGTAACGCCCCGCCCACCATACCGACTGCAGCGCCTGCGTTCCTGTCACGGCTGTTTCCACCCAAAGTGCTTCCGATCAAACCACCGGCCACCGCGCCTAGGAGGCCTCCCCCTCCTCCACTAGACTGAGAGACCACCTCTCGCTGTTCGCACTGCCTTTGCTGCATGGTCACGTAATTGGGCTGACGACCTACCACAACTGCGACATCCCCTGGAGCAGTCTGCTGGACTTGCATAGGAGCTATATTTTGCTGAGGAGGCAAAGCATAAACTTGCTGCGCACTTGCCTCTGTTCCCGTTAAGGATTGCAAAGCAACCGCTGAAAAAGCTGCTAAAACAAAAACCTTGGAGAATGATATTTTTAGCTGATTTTTTTGCATATAAATTAACCTCATGAATTAAGTATGGATATCCAGTCAAATTGCATGAAATTGCATGACATAGAAAGATTTTAGGATAAATGGGTTTTAATGTACATAAGTTTCTTGCTTTACCGATCCCAAAGACCTAACCAAACCTACCCATGCCTGACTAAACATCAGCATGGGACGTCTTTGAAATCCACGCCAGCCGAACAGTGCTGCTGACGATTCACCTCACGCGATTGCACCGTGGATGGCCGGTTAGCACCCAATGACTGCCTTGCGCGAGCCAGAGGTGCTGGCTTGCCTTTTTGCTCACCAGAACGACCATGCGCTACATGCGCCGCTTTCAGGGCTGTTCTGATCTTACCCCAGTGCGACCACACATGCTTCGTGCGCATCCTTGCAGGCGCGCAGAAGGTGACGTGGCCACCGTTACGGGCAGGCGCGATGGCCTCCCGCTTGGGTGGTTTCTCAGACAACCCCAAAGCTCTTCGGGCCTTAGCAAATGCAACAACTTGCCTCCCACTGCGTCATCTCCTTGCGCAAAGACGGCTTTAGAACTTTTTTTCTAGCGCCTGCGAGACAATCTCAGCCTTGATCTTCTCCTATAAGTAAATCTGCATATTCCGATAGGACTTGGACACTCATTCCCCCCCGGTGTCAGGGTAGTTGTCACTTTTAGTTAAATGCAAACTGGGGGTGTCCAAGTGTGCTGGAATACGCAAGGTAACCGATCCGTCCAACCTAATTTCACCAGTAAAAGCTAGGTCCATTGACTATAGGCAAAGCACGGCAAAAAGAGACTCATTAAAATAACAACGAAACCTAACTCAGTTAAGTAGAGTAAGCACAGATAAACCTCGGCGCAGCTCTTGCGTCCAACTCATCAGGATGCACAGTGATAAGCCAACTATTGATTGCCTCTAATTTAGGCGTAATGGCATTTTTCTCGGTATTTGTCGCGCCATCTATATTTAATGTATTACCCGCTGAGTGGGCAGCAGTATACGTACGCAAATTTTTCCCTAAATACTACTCTTATTTAGCTGCCATATCTTTGTTGGCCAGTTTTCTTGGCAACAGTCTGGACATTATCGTGGGAACATTGATTTGCAGCTCCTTGTTTGTCCTGCTCACGACTGTTTTAACGCCCAAAATAAATGAAGCCAAAGATAGCAACAACTTAAAAAGATTTGATTTTTTACACAAACTTAGTGTGGCCATCAATTTAGTTCAGATGGTGATTTTTACCTACCTGTTGCTTAACACCCCTTACAACACTGCGTGATTACTAAAATTAGTCAATGAAAAGCTTACAAAAGAACTTTCGTGCGCTTGTTATAGGTTCTAGTGGATCGATTGGCTCTGCTTTTCTAAGTGCATTAACTTCGCACGAGAACTGTGCATTTGCGGGGCATATAAGTAGAAAAGACAACCCCCTGTTTGATCTCACAAATGAGGTTGCAATAGAGGAGTCGCTCTTGCCAGTTAAAGCCATGGGCCCCTACGAGCTCATTATTGACGCAACCGGTGCACTAACGATTAATGGACACGGCCCTGAAAAATCTCTTCAAACCTTGAATGCCTCTAATTTGAGTCAATCGCTTTGGGTTAACTGTATCGGCCCAAGCATATTACTTAAAAATCTTGTCCCCATCTTGGCCAAAGAGCGGTGCATTTATGCCAAACTATCCGCTCGAGTAGGAAGTATTTCGGATAATAAATTAGGCGGGTGGTACAGTTACAGATCATCCAAGGCTGCTTTTAACATGATGCTACAAACTGCCGCCATTGAGCATAAAAGAAAGAATCCAAATTCGGTTTTTGTTGCATTACAACCGGGCACCGTCGCCTCTCCTTTATCAAGTCCCTTTGTTGATCCAGCAGGGGCTTTAACCCCACAAGATTCAGTCAAACAAATGCTAAGCGCAATTGACCAATTGGCGCCGACCGTTGGTGCCCATTTTATTGATTACAGGGGGCAAAAAATTGCCTGGTGAAAAGCTCAGAGCACTACTCAGACCTGAGGATATTTCGCGAATAATCGAAATGGCTTGGGAGGACAGAACTCCTTTTGAAGCCATAAAATCGAGTTACGGAGTTTCTGAGCCCGATGTAAAAGCCTTGATGATGACGTATCTGAAAAAAACAGCATACGTGCTCTGGCGTAAAAGAGTCAATGGTCGAACCACCAAACACCTGAAGCTTAGAGACCCTAGCGTCACCAGGGCTTACAGCCCGGACCATTTCAAACTGAAATCAAAATAAAGTTTTGGCTGAGGGGGGGGGCTGAGCAGCCTACTAGGATACGTGAACAATTTTTCAGACTGTTACAGCAAACTGACTCGAAATAAAAGCATCAGCGTAATCACAAGTGAGAGCATGAGTGCACGCATGAGTGCATGCATGAGTGCATGCATGAGTAAACGTATTAGTCTACGCATGAGCATAGGACGTGTGGTGCAGACTCAAAGCTTAGCTTTTATTTCCCTCTCTAATAAGTGGCGCTTACTGGCATGAACATGAGAACCAAAATAGACTCGTCTCGAGCCCTGACTCATTAAGATCATATTTTTGTGCTCAGGAATTAGCTTAACCTGACTAAAGGCCCTTACAAATTGAGTATTGGTAATTCGGTTTCCATTTTTGAGTTCCACCGTCAAAAAGTTAGTCCCTAGTAAAAGTTTTTCGTAATCATTTGCATGAACGGCGTTGTAGTAAAAAGCCGTCAGAAGAGCTAGTATTTCTATAAACGAGAACGGCAAAATCAAGACTGCACCCATTAAATAAAAAGAGATACCAATAGACAATGAAATTAGACCTAGTAGCGAAAAAATAATGGTTAATTGATGAGGAGAAATGGAGCAGTTTCTTTTAAAAGTCCATTGCCAACAATCCTCAAGTTTGTCCCCCTTAAATAAGTCTTTCATGTGAAATTTAAAAATATAGATAGATGCTTTAATATTGTTAGACACGGCGTCAAGTCCCAGATTATATTTGGCAGAAAACAATTAAAAAACAAAAACCCCAGCAACCGTATGCCAAAATTTTCTGGCATTCAGAAATTAGCCCACACCACAGTTTTCTCAGACTCCTCTAACTCCTCAGATTTGTGAAATACCCGCGACTAAACGCCTTTCGGCGCTGTAGTCGGGGCATCTGATTTCGCAATCAAATATTCCTGCTTCGTCTGCTGCTGCATGGACATGGCTTGCGCCTCACCATGGCTTA
>CAIQHG010000071.1 GCA_903871545.1 uncultured Burkholderiales bacterium
ATAAAGCCTCTATTTACTTTTAATTCTAAGATTTCGAGAGCACGCCAATCAATTGATCAACTCTGCTTTCCCAAAATACAGTGAAAATTTGCGACTCGCACCCACCAGTTTTAGACCTAAAGAGGTCGAAACAAGACGGCAATCTATAAGAGCCGATGATAAAAGGTTACATGTTGACGCGTTCCCTAGCCGTCCCAACCAGGGAGAAAGAATTTTGCGCGTGTTCTTAAATATCAACCCTCACGGTAAATCAAGAGTTTGGCGAATTGGAGAGCCATTTGAGGATATTGCACAAAAATTTGTACCAATCATTAAAAAATACCACCCGTGGCGTGCCAGACTATTAAAAGCACTACGCGTTACAAAATCTCTAAGAAGTGAATATGACCACTTAATGCTTGGTATTCATGACCAAATGAAACAAAGCGATGAATATCAGGTTACCTCTGAGCAAATAACTTACGAGTTTGAGTCAGGATCAGTATGGGTGTGTTTTTCAGATCAAACCGCCCATGCGGCAATGTCAGGTCAATTTATGATGGAACAAACATACCATTTGCCAGTGAGTTCGCTCTACACCCCTTCGAGCAGCCCCTTAGGCATTCTTCAGCGGCAAACTAATAGAGAGCTTATTTAAGTTAAATCGGCCCAAAAACTAAAGTCTAAATGGATCCTGAGGCAAGTTAAGGAATAAGCGGTGAACGATCGGGGTAGGTAATAGATACTGAGGAAAACATCTGGAGGTGTTTTTGTCATGAAGTACGTGGATGCAAAGTCCCACATCATCCGCTAACAAATGAGTTTTAAATCCCAAAGCCATCGCAGACTCGATAAACGGCCGGTCCTCGTTAAAGGACACGTGCTCAAACTTTATCAAGGAGGCCACTTTCTTTTTATAAACATAAGAAAAACCATAGCCCAAATGGTTGCCTTGAAGGTCATTGTTTGTATCCTCAATAACACCAACAACCATGGGATCGGATGACCAAATGTAATGTATGCCGGTTTTTCTCAGTAAATCCCAGTATGCAAATTGTTTATAAACCTTACTGAATATGAAAAATCCGGAGAGTTTAATTATGTCTCCAGATTTTAACAAGAGGAGCTGGATCATCGAATCTACATATTGAGGGGCGTAATATTCATCGTCGTCAAAATGAACTATGAATTCACCCCTAGCAATTTCCGAGCAAAGGTTCCTTTTCTCGCCAATACTAATTCTTTTACCCTCATACTTATAGATAATTCTTGGATCATTCAAGCCTAGCATGAATGCACTTTCTTCTTGACTGTCATCAATAACAATCCACTCCCAGTTGGTGTAAGTTTGGTTAAGGATGCACTTGTGGATTAAAGGTAGGTAAGCATCCCTATCGTATGTAGGCGTCACAAGGGAGACTAAGCAGTTCCTGTAATCAGTCATTAAGGACTATGAATAAATGCTAAATAATTCAAATATTCGAATATTATTGCATGCTAGAGCCCAAGATTTAAAGAGGATGATATTTTGATCGTAATCGCTCCCATGGAGTTGGAACCCATACACGCCACTTGCTACATCAGGCGCCTTGATCCCACCGTGATTCCTCATCTTATGCAAGAGGCAACTAAAGGGGGTAATCCAGGAGACATATTCATGCGACTCTTCTATATTTTTGCGTCTTATAGGCAAGATGAGAGCGCCCTAAGCATGCAGTCTAAAGCTTTGGCAATTAAAAAATTTTACCGATTGGTTGCTCCGAATGAGGTGAAAATAAAACTATTAGCTTTAGTTGCAGGCGGCGAGATGATGGACAACACGCCCCTAGACTTTTTGATCGAAAACTCCGACATTCAACTAGATTTTATGTACATTGATGAATATTTTGAAATGCCCGCGAAGGTACCAGAGCATGACATCCTATTTATAGCGATGGGGGAGTCCGTAAAAAACACACCTATCTTAAATAAACTGACCCAGATCATCTCTTATTGGCCGAAACCCTTATTAAATAATCCCGAGAGCATTTTAAAATGCGCAAGAGATACGCTTTTTAAGCTTTTAAAAGGCGCAAATGGGATATACATACCTAGCACAGAAAAGCTAAACAAACTACATATCCAGTTTCAAGGTTCCCCCATCGCAATTCGTCCACAAGGTACCCACGCAGGTGTTGGATTTAAAAAAATATCATCTGCCTCGCAACTTGATCACTACTTAAGTCAATACGATCAGGAGCAAAGTTTTTATGTTAGCGAATACGTCGCTTACGAAAGCCCAGACGGTTTATTTAGAAAATACAGAATCGTTTTAATTGGGGGGGAACCCTACATCTGTCATTTGGCCATTTCCGAAAATTGGATCGTGCATTACATTGCATCTGGCATGGAGTTAAGTGAGCTAAAAAGAAATGAAGAACGGTATGAAATGTTTCACTTTAAAGACCGATTCGCTAAAAAGCATAGAAACGCTTTTAAACAAATTCATGAACGAATCGGTCTCGATTACGTCGTGATTGACTGCGCAGAACTACAAACGGGGGAGCTATTGATTTTTGAAGCCGATCCAGGTTCTTGGGTCCATGCGACTGATCCAGTTGAGTTGTTTCCTTATAAGTCCGAGGTGATGCAAAAAGCGTTTGAAGCCTTTCGAAACCTATTACTGGGAAAAGCGGAACTCTAAAGAACTTAAGAATTTACCATTTGAGATATTATTACTCTACACAAATATTCTATGCTTGATCTACCACTATCAGAATGGATATCGATGCTAGGCACAACAGCCATCGTTTGCATAGTAGCTTTTGTATTAGGCGGGCTTATAAAAGGAACTTTAGGCGTAGGTTTGCCCCTTTTAGCAGTGCCTTTGATGTCTATGGTCATACCAAGCCCCACTGCTATTGGATTAGTTGCTGTTCCAGTTATCCTGTCAAATGTGTGGCAAATGGTGGACAGTCGCAAAATAGGTGTTGGATGGACTCGGTTTTGGCCATTGATATGCACGCAACTGATCTCAACCGTTCTAACCGTAAGGCTGACTTTGTCTTTGAGTGCCAAAGAGATGAACCTCATGGTTGCGTTCTCTATGCTGCTAGCCCTTGTTTTGATGATCTTCAAGCCTAGCTTAAAGATTTCCCCAAAGAGGGAGAAAACAACAAGCGCAGTGGTTGGGTTACTCTCCGGTCTTTTAGGAGGGATTTCATCTCTGACAGGTCCCGTCGTGATTACTTACTTAATGGCCTTAAAGCTAGACAGGGAAGAGTTTGTGGGCTGTATAAGTATTATTTATCTCGCCAGCGCCGTGCCCTTGTACTCAGCCATGCTTTATTACGGAAAAATCAATATGCTTGATTTAAGCTACTCCGCAGCGGCTTTGATCCCAATGGCTTTTGGGCTAGCAATTGGGAAACTTATTAGGGAGAAAATAAGCGAAAAAGCCTTTCGCGCTGTCTTATATATTTACCTTGTAATCATGTCGATCATTTTGATAGTTAAGTCTTACAATTAAATATTGTGGCTAGCAACAATAAAGTGACCCTAAACGCTTGATGCATTTAAACTTGCCCTGTGAGCAAGCTCAGCCCTCAGCGCTCTAAGCTTTTCCATTGGATCAATAGTTTCCTGGGTCTTATCAATTGCCATCTCAGCAATAAAGCGGCTTGGTTGAGCAATCACTATGTCTCGTCCCTTTTTGCGTCTTTTACACCAACTTACAACCAAGCTAAACTGAGCGCGTGTGATGCCCACATACATAAGCCGTCGTTCCTCCTCGATTCGCTGCGTGTTGGCAAAAACTTGCACCTGTGTTAACTCCCCATCCTCTGGGTTAGTGCTTGGTTTGAAGGGCAGCAAATCTTCGTTAATTCCAACCAACATAACATGCGGCCACTCCAAACCTTTTGCGGCGTGGAGTGTAGAGAGAGTCACAACATTTTGGTCTTTTTCTCGCTCTGAAAGAGTTGACAATAAGGAGACGGTTTGAACAATCTCTAGCAAATTCTTTTTTTCTTGAGCTGTTGTTACTCCTGCTGAGTCGTCAATTTGACCACCACAACGGTTTGCAATCCAATCACAAAACTCTAAAACATTATTCCACCGGCTCGCAGAAACTTTTTCATTGTCTTCGTTATCAAAGAGAAATTTTTCATAAGCAATGCTTTTAAGCCAATCAATTAGGAATGTTTTAGCGTCCTCGTTTCCCTGTGTATGTTTGGCCTTGAACTGTAGGTCATTTATTTCACGACCGAATTCATGCAATCCTCCTAAAATTTTCGCTGACACAACAGCGCTCAAACTTTGACTAAACAAGGCCTCAAATAAGCTCAGCTTGTATTGGTTTGCAAACTGCCCTAGCGCCTGTAGTGACTGATGCCCAATTCCACGCTTAGGCGTTGTGATTGCCCTAAGAAACGCAGGATCATCATCGTTATTAACCCAAAGCCGAAGCCAAGCACATAGGTCCCTGATTTCTGCTCGATCAAAAAAGCTTTGTCCGCCCGAAACTTTGTAAGGAATTTGGGCCTTGCGCAGAGATTGTTCAAGGATTCTGGATTGGTGATTGGCTCTGTATAAAACAGCAAAATCTTTCAATTCAGGATAAACCACTTCGCCACTGGAGTTCATTTTCCCGGTAGAGCGTATGGACTGAATCCGCGCAACAACCCTTTGCCCCTCATGTTCTTCGTTGTCAGACTCTATGACCTGAACCGGCTCACCAACGCCTAGCTCGGAGAATAAAGTTTTTGGAAACAGCTTGGGATTAGGCTGAATCACATTATTTGCAGCATTTAAGATGGAACTAGTGGAGCGGTAATTTTGTTCAAGTTTGATGATTTTTAAGTTGGGGTAGTCCACAGGTAATTTCTGTAAATTTTCAAGAGTGGCCCCCCTCCAGCCGTAAATAGATTGATCATCATCGCCAACAGCAGTAAATCGCTCTTTAGGGCCTGACAGTAATTTTAAAAATTCATATTGAGTGGCGTTCGTATCTTGATACTCATCTACCAAAATATGCTCTATTTGGTTCTGCCATTTAGCTCTTATCTCTAAATTATCTTTGAGAAGTTTATGTGGCAAACCTACTAAATCATCAAAGTCTACGCTTTGGTAAGCACTTAGTCTCTCCTCATACCTAGCCATAATCTGAGCGGTAAGACGGTCTAAATCGTTTTCTGCGAGTTCTTGAGCGTGTGATGAGTTGAGCCCCAGATTTTTCCAAGAACTAATTTTCCATTGCCACTGCTTTGCTTGCTGTGCATCTGTGGTGCCCCCCGCATCCTTTAAGATGCTGGTGACATCATCTGTATCAAGAATGCTGAATTGCGGCTTAAGGCCCAAGGCTTCCCCGTCTTGCCTAAGCATCCTTACCCCCATCGCGTGGAAGGTGCAAATGATGACCCCTTTGGCTTGACTACCAATTAAAGATTTGGCCCTATCGCGCATCTCAATAGCCGCTTTATTGGTAAAAGTAATAGCTACAATTTTTTGAGGTTCTACCCCCGCTTGTATTAACCGGGCAATCTTGTGTGTAATTACTCTTGTCTTGCCTGACCCAGCGCCGGCTAAAACAAGGCACGGTCCGTGTAAATAGTTGACAGCTTCTTGTTGAGCGTTATTAAGCTTTGCAGACATTTTTGGGTTGGATCAAAAGAAAATTTAAAAAAAGGATCATTGCAACTCCCTTGGATTGGAGTGGGTCCATCCCAACAATAGGCCATGGATGCAAAAATTTATAGGTGTACGCAAACTTTTCAATCATACAGTGCACAATGAGGGAATGTTGGAAGTTTTTGGCATCACTTTCCCCTTTTTTGCTCTAGTTTTAGTGGGGTTTTTGGCTGCCTCAAAGAAATTACTTCCCTTGGATTCGATCCCTGGATTAAATATCTTTGTGCTCTACTTTGCACTACCTTGCATGTTGTTCCGATTCGGCCTGCAAGCACCTCTTGATCGGCTGTTAAATCCAAGTGTTTTCTTCACCTATTTTGTGGGTGCCATTTTGATGCTATCAGTCGCTTTATTGGCCGCGAAAGTTAAAGGGTTAGGTTGGAATAATGCCTCTTTCGGCGCCCTTGTGGCAGCGTTTCCAAATACCGGTTTTATGGGGGTTCCTCTTTTATTGGCTCTATTTGGTCCATCAGCATCAGGAACGGCAATCCTCACCATCACCATTGACATGATATTCACAACCTCCCTGTGCATTGCTTTATCTAGATTAGAGGGTGCAGGGGGGGAGGGAGCAAAGGCTGCGCTTTGGAAAGCATTGAAAGGTATGTTGGTAAATCCAATGCCTTGGGCGATTGCTTTAGGCGTTTTATTTTGCGATTTACATTTAACTTTTGGAGCACCGATTGACAACACAATTAAGCTGCTTTCTGATGCTGCCTCACCTGCGGCCCTATTTACTTTAGGCGCCGTTTTGGGGCGATCTTGGATGGAGAAGGCCCTTGAGCAAAGACGCAATCAACAAGACAGTCATCACATCAGTCCAAGTCCCATTAGCCATCACAATAAAAATAAGCGCATTGATTATTTAGTCATTTCTTTTTTGAAATTGATTGTTCATCCACTCATCATCTTAGGTTTAGGGCAATCCGCAATCAAACTTGGATTTGCTTTAAACCCGTTTTCATTAAAAATGATGGTGTTGATTGCCGCCTTGCCAAGCGCAAGTAATGTGGTGATGCTCGCACAGCGCTACGGAGCTGATAGCGAGAGGATCGCCAAAATTATTTTGTGTACCACAACGATCGCTTTTCTGACCTTTAGCGCGTTTGTTCAAGCCTATGATTACCTTTTTTAAGGTGTAAGAACTAATTTCTCGTGCAAAACCATTGTCCGAGTCATCCTGGCTGAGTTGTTTTGCCAGAGATGTTTTGATTATCTTGCTGCATAAAAGCTATTCAAAGTTACTTACAGATTTATCCGCACTTTAGATAGTTAAAGGATCCACATCAATTGCCCAACGCAAAATCCCCTTAAATTGAGGCTGCAGGAGGTGCAACTTTTCTTGCCACATTTTCAGAAACTCTTGCAACATAAGACGTGAGTCACACTCAATCAACATTTGCGCTCTTTCAATGTTCGCAATTCTTTGAATCGTCATAGCAATAGCAGGAAATAGGGATGGCTCATGTTGCAACCACGCTGAGTTGGATGTTGAGTATTTTTCTCGAATAAGGCTCACCACCGTTGAGGAGATATCTTTGGCCGAATTTAAAAAAAGTTGGGCCTCTTCCTGAGTTTTAGCTTCTGATCGTACCAAGGCCTGGAAAGAAAAAGGCGGCAAATGTGCTTGTGCACGCTCTGTGAGTTGTTCAGATGCAAAACGCTCAAAGTCATAGCTCAGCAGCGCTTGAAATAGGGGATGACTGGGATACTGAGTCTGAATCCACATCTCAGACTCGGATCCAGACCCGGTGGCAATACCTGCGTCTCGCCCCGCTCTGCCGGCTGCCTGCAAGAGCAAGGAAAATAATCGTTCGGGAGCCCTAAAGTCGCTTGAGAAAAGTGCAGTATCTGGGTACAAAGCTGCGACCAACGTAATTTTTCGAAAGTCGTGCCCTTTGGCAATCATTTGTGTGCCAACCAAAATATTGACTTCGCCCGAGTGAACTCTGGCCAATTGACTGCTTAACTCACCTTTAAGTCGCGTGCTGTCAGCGTCTATGCGCAAAATACTCAAAGGCTCGCCACCAAGTTGTTTTACATCACTAAGCAAAGTCCCTAATAACTCCTCCATCTGTTCCGTGCCCTTACCAAGAGGGGATATGTCGGCGTTTCCGCATTGGGGACAAAACCTAGGTACTCGCTCAACAACTCCACAGTGATGGCATCTTAGCGTTCTATCAACTTTATGAAACACCCTGTAAGCGCTGCAATGCATGCATTCACTCTTCCATCCACAATCTTGACAGTGAAGCACTGGCGCATAGCCCCTCCTGTTTAATAAGATAAGGACTTGTTCATTTCTTTGTACCCTGAGCTTGATAGCATCTAACAACTGCACTGAAAAAACGGTACCTCGGGGTTGTTGGTTTAAATCGATTAAATGCACCCTGGGCATCAAAGCATGACCAATACGAGAGGGCATTTTTAAGAGCTGGTACCTGGACGGAGCAACTAAGTTAGAGTCTTGTTGTGCGTGGTGCCAACTCTCCAAGGAAGGGGTCGCAGAACCCAATATCACTCTAATGCCAAGTCGCTTGCCCCTGTAAACGGCCAAGTCTCTTGCAGAATACCTCGCTCCCTCTTGTTGCTTATAACTGGGATCGTGCTCCTCATCCACCACAATCAATTTGAGCTGGGGGATTGATGCAAAGATTGCCATTCTTGTGCCTAAGATTATGCGTGCCAACCCGCTGTGGGCAGCCAACCAAGACTGTAGTCTTTGCGCCGCTGTCATGCCGCTGTGCATTGAGACAATAGCAACAGGTGCATTCTCCTTAAAGAGATATGCAAATCTGCGTTTAAATCTTTCCTCAAGCTGTGGTGTTAAATTGATTTCGGGCACCATCACCAATATTTGCGACCCCGGTTCACGCTCAAGCACGGACGCAACGCATCGTAAATAAATCTCGGTTTTGCCACTGCCAGTGCTGCCATAAACCAAGAATGGCCCTAATGATGAGTCAATCGCCCCCAACGTTTGTTTTTGCTCAGGTGTGAGCACCACCTCTGCCCCAGGGTCTGATATCTCATAAGTTAAGCTCGCGCTATCTTTTAATTTGATCAGAGATTTCTTGCTTTGTCCTGTGTTTTTTTTCAGTCTTCTGGCAATTTGTATTGCATTTAGGTCTCTTAGCTGAGGTGGTAGTGCCTGAAGCGCCATCTCACCCAACGAGCGCTGATAATAAGTGGCTGCAAAAGCGACCAAATCTCGCCAATCCTGGCTCAAGGGATCGATACCGACGATCTCACTCGTAATAGGCTTGATATTTAAGTCCTGGGATCGCCCAGTTTGATTGGTACCAGTACTGGACAGTCTACCGGAATTGTCCTCCTGCCAAACGATCCCTAAAACCTCTTGTTTCCCCAATGGTACGCGCACTAAAGTTCCAACTGCCAGGGATTCGTCGTGAAAATAGGTCAAAGGACCGCTTAGTTTGGCGTACTTTGGTAGGTTGATGACTACAGATACAGGATAATTCAATGTGTACTGCTTAGGCTATTGTTTTGATAGGTTCTTGCGAAGTTTGATTTAAGTCATTGATTTTCAAGGACTTATTTTTTTGTGGATAACTTTGTTGACAGAATGGATCTTGTGCTCATTTATCCGTCAAAAGGGAGGACGATGACTAAAGTTATCAACAATTTCAAAAAATAAAAAAAACATTGAAATCATATAGTTAAGCAATTATTTATGGATTTATAACTAATTCTAATAATTTTAATACGATCTTAAAAAAACAAGAATTTTTGTGTATAAGTTCAAAAAAGAGTCTTATATTTTAAAAAAAAGATAGCGCTTTTGTACTCTAAACTGCCTGCAAGCCGCATTATTACAATGAATCAAGGGCATCTTTTAATTCCTGGAATTTTAAGACTTCAGACAACATGATTTGTGGTTTTGTGGGGGAGAGCAACAAATAGACGGGGACGCCACTTCGGCCCAATTTTGCAAGAGTTTTGGTAATGAGTGGGTTGGGTTTAGTCCAATCTGCACGCAATAAACGGACATTTTTACTTGAAAGCAAAGACTTGATGTCCTTGTTTTCAAGAGTAGTGTG
Source organism: uncultured Burkholderiales bacterium (assembly GCA_903871545.1). Classification (GTDB taxonomy): domain Bacteria; phylum Pseudomonadota; class Gammaproteobacteria; order Burkholderiales; family Burkholderiaceae_C; genus Limnohabitans. The sequence goes on from CAIQHG010000071.1 coordinate 9,708, forward strand.
CTCGTTGACTTGGCACGTTATGCACCAAGCCGCAGTAAAGTCAATGAAAACTGGGCGCCCGAGCCGAAGAGTTTCATTTGCCGTTTCAGGTGACCAAGGTTCCCAATTCAAACGTGGACTGTTTTGAGCAGATTTTTGAGAGAATTCAGGGCTTGAGTTTATTGCCATTGCTTGGCCAGTGTCCATGGTTAGCCAAAACCAATTTGTAAAAATGATTATCAGCACAAAGAACACTAAACTAAACCGCTTCACTGTTTTGGACAGCGTAGCACCATAAATAGCTGCGCTAAGCGTTAGTAAATCAATTGTTAATAAGGTCATTTGGTTCAGATCTACCAACTGCGCAAAAACCCAAAGCAACCAAATCACAGTTAAAAGCATTGGATAAGCTAAGAAAATGCGAAACGTATTCATCCATTGCCCGGGCTTTGGAAGTAATTTTGCAAGAGAAGGTATCCAACTAATCAAAATAATTGGAAAAGACATCCCGATACCAAGAAATACAAAAATCAAGATCCCCTGCCAACTCGGTGCGATCAGGGCCCAGCCAAGAGACGCGCCCATAAATGGAGCTGTGCACGGCGCAGCAACTAGAACGGTTAAAACGCCTGAGAAAAATCCCTCCCAAATAGGATCCTCACTGTGCAGGGATATAAGGCGACTTGGCAAGATCAAGTTGATTTCAAAAAGACCAATTAAATTGAGTGCAATCAACGTGAAAAGTACACAAAGACATCCAATTGCAAAGGGGGACTGCAGTTGGAAGCCCCAACCCAGCTCGAGTCCAACGTTTTTAAGTCCAATTGCAAGCGCGCTCAAACATAGAAAACAAAAAATAATCCCCCCCGCATAACCTAAACTGTTGCGCCTGTATTTGTTGACTTGGTGAGAATGCGTAACCAAAGTTAACACTTTAATGGCAAGAACTGGCAACACACAGGGCATTAGATTCAAAATGACACCCCCTACCAGCGCCCCGAGTAATGCGATTAAAAAGGTTGTTTCAACAGAATGGCTCTTTTTAAGCAAATCATTACTGGCTGGCGTTAAAGCGACATCGTTAATGGCGCCTTCTTCAAGCGCTTGTTTTAAACTAGGCCAAACACCTTTTATGAGAAATGTTGCCTCATAGGAGCGTGGGCCTTCGTCAGTTTGAACAACCATCATAATGGGCAACGACTCGGGTTCGGTGCTTCTCATAGGGTGCATCTGCAGACTGATTAGATCCGAGGTCTTGATTGACTTTTGACTTGACACGGGATCTGCAATAACTTCACTTAATTCTGGAAATAATTCAACAGGTTTTCCTTGCGCTATATTTGGGAGATTGAAGATCTGGCCGATTAAAGAAGAGTTTTTTATTTCTAAAATCTGATTTGTATTGGAAACCGCTTTTGGCTGCTGAGCGATTACGGATTCGAAAATCAAAGCATCGACGGCAGATGAGCTTTTTAGGGGGATGCTTAATCGAAAATCCCCCTCTTGCGGGACACATTCGTCTTTGCAAACTAGCCAACTGGCGTGAAGTTTGACTTCTAATGATGAGCTTAAAAAGTGAGCGGTTTGAGATACCTGTACTGGGGTCACCAGTAAGGTATCCCCCTCATAGCCATAGTTCGTTAAGTTAGTCACATATAATTTTTTAGGTGTTGGCCACAACTCAGGCTCGACGCTAATTTCTTTAGGCAAATCCCAACTCAGTTGAGTGGGTAGCCCCGAGTCACCCGGATTTTTCCAGTAGGTGTGCCAATGGGGCTGGTGACTTAATTTCAAACCGAGCCAAAATTTTTGTCCAGCCTTAATGCCATTAGGAGCAAACGATACCAATTCAGCCCGCACTTGTTCGGTTTGCACCACAGATGAGGCCCACGCTGGCTTAAGGGGAAATAATGCGATTAGTCCCAAGATTGCAAATAAAATAAATCCGAAAATCGAACTAAAACACTTGAAAAAAGATTTGAAGATAATTAAATACAGATTAGGGACGGTTTGTTTTTTTAAGAAATAGTGATTCTCTTGTCCCAGTCGGGCACAAGAGTTTGATAGAGTTAGTGGGAATTTCATACCGTGTATCTTACAGAACCTTTCAATTCTGTTCAAAACAAACTACTATTACAGTAATGAGCAAAACGTTAAAATACTGGAGTCAACTAAGCACAGTTGACTTTGCCCTGCTGGATGCCGAAAAATCCGTTGCTGTTTGGCCTCTAGCCGCCACTGAGCAGCACGGTCCCCATCTGCCTATGTCAGTAGATACTGACATAGTAGAGGCAGTTATTAAAGTAGCGCTGGGTTATCTGGGTGAATCAGATCCGGTGTTCTTCTTGCCAACTCAAACAATTGGCTACAGTGAAGAGCACACTGCTTTTTTAGGTACGCTCAGCCTCTCTCCTGAAACGATGCTAGCCATCGCGCGTGAAATTGGGGCATGTGTAGCAAAAGCAGGGATTAAAAAACTCTTGCTCTTTAACTCACACGGCGGGAATGTTGCCCTGATGGACCTTATCGCTAGAGAGTTGAGGGGTAAATTCGGATTTCTTGTGTTCAGCTCTAGTTGGTACCAATTACCCATAGAGCCCCAAATAATGAATCAGTTTAGTGCGGATGAGCAACGCTTTGGCGTACATGCAGGTGATGTCGAAACATCTTTGATGCTTCATATAGCCCCAAAACTCGTTCAAATGAATAAGGCACAAAATTTTAAGTCAACATCGTCTCAAAGGAGTGCAGACTACGAGGTGCTGGGGGATGGTAAAAGCGCTAAATTAGGATGGCATATGCAGGACTATAACCCGCACGGGGCTGCCGGCAATGCAAGCAATGCAACGGCCGCAAAAGGACTTGAACTTTTGAGTAGTGCAGGTGAAAAATTAGCGAAGCTTTTAAAAGAGCTTATCGCAATGCCGGGCATTAAAGAGTATTGAATTGCTTAAAAGCTGCAACATTTATGCATAGGTGATCCAGTCTGCATAGGTCGGCAAGCTCAAATGGCTGAGTAAATTAAAGCTGATGACGCTGGCCCTAGTTGGGGTGTAATGCAACTCACTCACACAAGTGTTACGAAGCCGTAGATTCATCTCCACTCTGCCTATGTCACCCGCGCCTAGCAAATGGGAAATTAAAGTAGCTATAGGCCCCCCGCTTGAAACCACAATAACATTACCGGTGTGGTGTGTCCTAATGTGATTTAAGGCGAGTTCTAAATTCCCCGCAAACTCTTTAAAACTGGGCATACCAACAGGCTCGGTTTTCCCCTGCATCCAGCTTAGTAAGCCGAGTCTTAAGAGTTTGAAAAACTCTTTGTACCCTTCCTTAGTCGATGGATTGGGTATCTCATGTTCGTGTACAGCCTTAATCACTGCAGCGCTGTCGTATTCATTGAAAGCGGGCTGGTTGCTAGTAGCCAAGTCATTGGCCCCAAACCCTTGAATCAATCCTTTAAGCGTTTCTTGTTGCCTAACTAAGGTGCCTACGTAGGCGGCTTCAAAAGTAAGAGCGGATTCTTTGAAATATTCTCCAAGTCTAACGCTTTGGCGAATTCCCAAAGCGCTGAGTTGATCGTAGTTGTCTTTACCCAAAGAGGCTTGTCCATGTCTTACTAAATAGATTTGACCCATGCTGAAAAGAGAAGTTGGTTGATGGTGACAGTGGATGCAAACTTAACAAATTGAGGCGTAAGTTTAAACCTTTGCAGAAAGCGATTCCCACCGCTCTAATAAAAATAACAGTTCTGATTCGATTTGTGTCGTTCGAGACAACATTGTGTTGGCCTTTTGGGAGTCCGTACTGAAAATTGATCCTTCCTCAATTAATTTTGTAATATCTTGCTGTTCTTGCTCAAGTTTTTCGATTTGCTCAGGTAAAGATTCAAGCTCGCGTTGTTCTTTGAAGCTCAACTTTTTCTTAAGTGAAGTTGAGTCCGGCAAAGATTTCTCTCTAACTACAAGTTCAGAGACATTTGCTGAGGGTGGGGCAAGGGGCTGAATAGATGAGTAATTAGGTGAACTTTTAACGTTTCTCCTGGATTGAACTAGCCAATCTTGAATACCGCCTTCATATTCTCGCCATATGCTGTCGCCCTCATAAGCAATTAAGCTTGTGACAACGTTGTCTAAAAACGCCCTGTCATGACTCACTAAAAAAACTGTCCCTTTATAGTTCTCCAGCAACTCCTCCAGCAACTCTAGAGTTTCTATATCCAAGTCATTCGTAGGTTCATCCAGCACTAAAACGTTAGCGGGCCTGGCAAACAAACGTGCTAATAAAAGCCGGTTTCTCTCGCCCCCTGACAATGAGCGCACGGGAGAGTTTGCCCTAGAGGGTGAGAATAAGAAGTCGCCTAAATAGCTCTTCACATGTTGTCGTTGCTCTCCGATTTCAATCCATTCGCTGCCAGGACTTATAAAATTTTCCAGTGTGTCATCTAAATTAAGAGCTCCTCGCATTTGATCAAAATAGGCTATTTGAAGTTGCGTTCCGAACTTAACGCTACCTTTATCGGGCTGCAGGGTGCCTAAAATAAGCTTCAAGAGTGTTGTTTTACCAGCTCCGTTGGGACCCAGTAATCCAATTTTGTCGCCTCGCAAAATGATGCTTGAGAAATCTTTAACAATACATCGATCTGCAAAAGATAGCGATACGTTCTCTAATTCAGATACTATTTTTCCTGTTCGACTTCCTATGTCTACACTTAGTTTTACCTTGCCCATGGCATCACGTCTACTTTGGCGTTGAGCGCGCAGCTCCTCAAGGCGAGCAATTCTTGCAACCGAGCGAGTACGTCTTGCCTCTACGCCTTTGCGTATCCAAATCTCCTCTTGCGCTAAAAGTTTGTCTGCTTTTGCCTGAATCACACTTTCTTGCGCAAGTTGTTCCTCTTTGTTGACTCTGTACTGTGAGTAGTTTCCAAAATAGGATCGAAATCTGCCCCTATCTAACTCAACTATGCGAGTTGTGATTTTGTCCAAGAATGATCTGTCATGAGTGACTACCAAGGCGCTTCCGTCAAACTCATTGAGTAAAGTTGCAAGCCAATCTATGCTCTCCAAATCTAAATGATTCGTGGGCTCATCCAATAAAAGCACCTGCGGGGTACATACTAAGGCTTGAGCAAGAGCGACTCTTTTGAGAGTGCCTCCTGAGAGGGTGGATATTAATAATTTGCCGTTTAAGCGGAGTTGTTCAAGAGATTGTTCAACTCTTTGCTCCCAACCCCAACCGCCCAAGGTATCTATACGGTTAAAGAGTTCATCCATATCTGTATCAGGAGTACCATTTGTGTAGGCGTCAATACAACTTAATAGCTCTGCAAGACCTTGACTGACAACTTGAAAAATAGTTTTTCCTGGATCAAACGAAGGCTCCTGGGCAACATAATTGAGTCGAAGTCCTTGTTGGTACTGAATAGTTCCTGAATCCAAGGATTCTTGACGGTTTAATACTTTAAGAAATGTAGATTTACCTGTCCCGTTGCGGCCAATTAAGCCAATCCTTTCGCCCTCTTCAAGTGCGAAATCAGCATTGTCTAAAAGGGGGTGATGTCCGTATGCAAGACTAGCTTGGTTAAGTGTTATGAGTGCCATTAGGAGATTATCTTCTCAGAAGGCACTCATTGAGATGCCGCTTTGTAATTCACTTACAAATGATTTACGCTCGGAACACAGGACTAGAATTTAGCGGATCAGGACACTCTTGGTTTTAGTAGATGTCCTATTGGTTCACTCAGTAAAGACTGCAAAAAAAGTAATTTAAACAAATCTATTCTTTGTAAAAAGGGACTGTATTTGCAAAAAATGTGTCCTAATCGATGACTGAGATAAAAAATGGGCTAAACCGGGGGGCTACTCTAAATAAAACGGGAACTAAATCTCCAAATTGCCATAAATTGCGAATAAAAACTACGATTGTTGACAAAATATTAATTAATGTGTCATAATACAAGGCTTCGCTGAGTGAAAGATCAATCTCAACAGAGATTAATCCCGAACAAAGTAAATAAATGAAGTAATTCAATTATTTTGTGGAAACTGCAAAAAAGCATGCTACACTAGAAGGCTTCGCTGAACGAAAGTGCAAAAACACTGAGTTGAACGAAGAGGTTAATAAAAATTTTTATTAACGAACTCTGCAAGTTCTAAAACGTGCTATAATCTAAGGCTCTGCTGATCGCAGCGGAGACAAATAAAGAAGTAAAAATCTTTAGGTTCATTAAAAAACTACAGCCGATAAGCGTGGGCGTTTTTGGTACTTGCCATGGTTCTAGTAACCAAGTCGCAAGACTTAAAACGCTCATGAAGATAGAAGTGAAGTTCACTTCAATTCCGTTTTAATGAGTGGTCTCTTCGGAGACAAAAAATCAAAAGATCGAACTGTAGAGTTTGATCCTGGCTCAGATTGAACGCTGGCGGAATGCTTTACACATGCAAGTCGAACGGCAGCACGGGGGCAACCCTGGTGGCGAGTGGCGAACGGGTGAGTAATA
>CAIQHG010000072.1 GCA_903871545.1 uncultured Burkholderiales bacterium
ACCGATTCAGAAAAAATAAAAGAAAACAATATTGCCGGATATTGGGGAGGTCAATGGATTCACAATTGGCCAGCTTATCCGGATCGTACGATTGGGTTACTTGGTGTGGCAATCAATTCACTTGGAAAATCACATCTGGTAAAAATACGAACCCATTTGTTAGCCCTAGACGATCAAGATCGTTTTATGCGTTTCGGTTACACAACAACAGATGAACACATAGACCGATATATAGCTAGCTTAAATTTTGAAAGAGATGACATATACGGTATTTTCAACACATCAATGGAGTTGGCCGGATTGGCACATTTGGCATTACCAAAAAATTTAAAAAATGATCAGGCAGAGTTTGGTGTCTCTGTATTAAAAAAATACAGGGGCAAAGGGTATGGAAATAAACTCTTTGAACGAGCCTCCATACATGCAACAAACAACAAGATTAAACATATTTACATTCAAGCACTAAGTGAAAATGGCCCTATGTTAAAGATTGCACGCAAACACGGCGCAATCATTCACAGAGAAGGATCAGAAACTGAAGCTCTAGTGTCACTTGCTAAACCGTCCATTGACTCGCATATGAGCGAGCTCATATCAGAGCAATATGCTAAAACCAACTACGATGTAAGAGCTGAAATTAAGAAATTTTGGGATTTCATGACGGATGTTCAAAAACTAAATAAGGGCGTAAACACTGGTCGGCATAAGTCTTCCGCAGATTAAACAGATTGAATACATTAAAATCAAACTTAAACTTTACTAAATTTAGAGAAAGTTTCAATTTACATAAATAAAAGATAAGTTTGTTTAAAAAAAATATATTTTCTAGATTCATTGACTGGGTAACACCCAAGATGGAGAGTACGACAGATGTCGACGCTGTGCTTAAAAAAGCACACGTAGATAAAGCAATCGGAGCGGAAACTCTTCGCATGATGCAGGGGGTTTTGGATTTAACCAAGCAAAGTGCGGGCGACATTATGATAGCCGCACCATCAATGGATGTTGTCAATATTGAAGACCCAATGGAGGATATATTGAGTTTTGTGATAAACATAGCTCACTCAAGATATCCGGTTTACGAAGGGGAGAGAGAAAACATAATAGGGATTTTGCACACCAAAGATCTAATTAAATTACAAAAGGCACCTGAATTAAACTTAAGAACACTTTTAAGGCCAACAGTCTGGATACCCGAGAGCAAGGGATTGGTTGATTTGCTCCGAGAGTTTCGACGCAATAGAAGTCATATGTGTATCGTCGTTGATGAATTCGGAAGAGTTGCGGGTTTAGTCACCATAGAGGATGTGTTGGAAGAAATCGTGGGTGAAATTGAGGACGAATTTGACACGCAAGAAGATACGGGTGAAATATTTGCTTTATCCGATGGTTCCTACCGTGTTAGCGGACGAACGGAGTTGATTGAAGTGCTCAAAGCTTTTGACATAGAACTTACAAAAAGCGAAGAGGCCGAAGAATTCAATACGATTGGAGGACTTATCGCTCATGAAATGGGATATGTGCCTCGCAGAGGAGAAATATTCGTACTCGGGCAACATAAGTTTGAGGCTATGCACACAAAGTCAGGAGTCGTAAAGTGGTTCCGAGTACGTAAAAATTCTGCCTCTATAAATTAAAAGCTTTTTACTGGTTGATACAAAAAAAATGTTAAAAATTAAAGTGAAAATAAAGAAAAAAGCCGGTGGACTTTGAATAATATTGAAAACAAATAAAGTTATATTCACTAATGCACTAAATTACTTCATCCTTGTAATAGCAGGAGTAGTTCAAACTTACGCAACCTGTAGCCCATATACGGGGGAGACGAAGGGATGGTTACAAATAGTCTGTGCTGCAGTATTGTGCTGTTACTTGGAGAGGGGCACTCTTAAAGAAATTACAACAGATCCTACAAAAGAAGGATTCCTTAAAAAGTGGCAACAACCGTTTAAATACGGATATGTTTTCGCAGTTAGTTGGTTGTGTTCAACCTTTTGGTGGATTTACATATCGTTACACACCTATGGTGGACTTCCCTCCGTAATGGCGGTAATGTCAGTCGCTTTCCTCGGCGCAGGCCTAAGTTTTTACTACGCAACTGTTTGCGCCTTTTATGCTGGGGCGTCAAGGAATTTGCCGAAAGAATTAAAGTGGTTGCTATTTGGGGCACTATGGACAACAGCCGAGTTGGCAAGGGGTGAATGGTTCAGTGGATTCCCTTGGGGGGCCGTGGGTTACGCGCAGTTGGATAGTCCATTAAAACTGCTTGCACCCTACATAGGTGTATATGCGGTGGGTGCTATAGCGATGGCACTGGCTTCACTATTAAACTATTTGTTCATAACTTTGAGAAAACATGCCTACAAAACTTGGAATAGGGAAAATTCTTGCGTCACAAGAATTCAAAAAATAAAATGGTTGGTGGCCTTGGGAATATGGGGGTGTCTATCACTCCCAATGATAAGTGTTATAGAAGGCCTGGAAGAATTTAGAGATAACGGGGAAGTGCTAACTCCAGTCATGAGTTTTAGTTTATTACAGGGCAACATTGGCCAGGATATTAAATACGGAGTCCAGGGGCTGAAAGCGATTAACTGGTACAGAGACAAAATTATTGAAGCAAAAACCGATTGGATCATCACCCCTGAGACCGCCGCGCCTGTTTTGAGGACTCAACTGCCTAAAGATTACCTGAATCAAATAATTGAACACTTCAAACAAGAAGAAAACAATCACAAAGCTGTCTTGATAGGACTAATCGGCACAGATGCGCAGGGTTACACCAATTCTGCTGAAGGTATAAACGCACAGGGCGAGGTATTTCAGTACAGTAAGCATCATTTAGTGCCCTTTGGTGAATTTATTCCTCCCTGGTTTAAATGGTTTACAGATCTTATGCATATTCCTCTTGGAAGTTTTACGAGGGGAGGTATAGATCAACCCAATTGGGAGTGGGGCGGGCAAAGGGTGGCTGTCAATATTTGCTATGAAGATGTGTTTGGAGAAGAGATTGCGAGGTCATTCACACAGGGAGAGGGATCTGAACCCACGGTGATGATTAACATAAGTAACATTGGATGGTTTGGGCCTTTCTTGGCGGTGGAGCAGCATTTAAATGCGTCTCGAATGAGAGCAATAGAAATGCATCGCCCGATGCTGCGGGCAACCAACACAGGGGCTACTGCTTTTGTAGATCAAAACGGCTACGTAAAAGGCTTGTTACCTAAATACACACAAGGCGTTTTGGTAGGCGAAATTCAAGGAGTTTTAGGGCAAGCAACAATGTATGCCAAATGGAGTGGAAGATACGGTTTAAAGCCACTTTGGTTAGTTTGTGTACTTTATTCGTTAATTTGTTTGAGTATTTCTAGATATACACTGAAAAAAATAGCATTTAATTCTTGAAATAGAAATCTAACTCAGATTGACAAAATGTACAAGTAAAGAGCGGAAGTATTCTTACGGTAAGATGCCGAGGTTTGATGCATCTAAGGCCTTAAAATAACATGAACACGCAATCAATTGAGCAAAAGCTATGTGTATGTCGATTCAAGAAATAAAATGCTGACTTTTCAAAAAATAATACTCACTCTACAAAATTACTGGGATAGCAAGGGATGTGCATTACTTCAGCCCTACGATATGGAAGTCGGCGCCGGAACCTCTCACACAGCTACTTTTTTGCGCTCCATTGGCCCAGAGCCATGGCGGGCGGCATATATTCAGCCCAGCAGGAGACCTAAGGACGGACGCTACGGACAAAATCCAAACAGGCTGCAGCACTACTATCAATTCCAAGTCGTTTTAAAACCTGCACCATCAGATATTTTAGATTTGTACCTTGGCTCTTTAGAAGCATTGGGTTTTGATTTGAAAAAAAACGATATTCGTTTTGTGGAGGATGATTGGGAAAACCCAACACTTGGTGCTTGGGGCTTGGGGTGGGAGGTTTGGCTTAACGGGATGGAAGTGACGCAGTTTACCTATTTCCAACAAGTAGGTGGAATAGACTGTAAACCCATCACCGGTGAGATTACGTATGGGTTGGAGCGTTTGGCAATGTATCTTCAAAACGTAGACAATGTGTACGATCTAAAATGGACTGAGCATGTCAAGTACGGCGATGTTTATTTGCAAAATGAACAAGAACAATCGGCATATAACTTTGAGCATAGCGATGTTGAATTTTTATTTCATGCCTTTGGTGCTAATGAACGTCAAGCCCATTATTTAATTGAGCAAAAGCTTGCATTGCCCGCGTATGAACAAGTTCTTAAGTGCGCACATAACTTTAACCTTCTAGACGCAAGAGGGGCCATTAGTGTGACAGAACGGGCTGCTTACATAGGGCGTATTAGACAGTTGGCCCGCTCAGTGGCGCAGAGCTACTTAGAGAGCCGTGAACGCCTTGGCTTTCCTATGGCGCCAAGAGAGTGGGTCGAGTCTTTTACGCCTAAGACAGAGTCATAAAAGGTTCAACGCTTTACTTAAGAAGAACATAAAAGATGAAACCTGAGAATTTATTAATTGAGTTACTGGTTGAGGAGCTGCCTCCTAAGGCGCTTAAGAAAATTGGTGCAGCTTTTGTTGAAGCGATTTTTAGCGGCTTGGCCGAGCAAGGTCTTTTATCCGAAAAGAGCCAATCAACAGGGTACGCGACTCCGCGCAGACTCGGTGTGTTGATCAATGGAGTACTTGGCAAAGCTCCAGACAAGCAAATGAAATTGAAGATTATGCCTGTCTCAGTTGCATTGGATGCCCATGGGCAAGCCACAAATGCGCTATTGAAAAAGCTGCAATCGCTGGGACTTGGCGATGTACAAGTCAGCGAATTACAGCGTGAGATGGACGGAAAATCAGAGACACTTTTTTGCGATAAAGTGCAGCCAGGAGTTGATTTGGCTTTTGGCCTACAAATTAGTTTGAACGGCATGCTAGGTAAATTGCCCATCCCCAAAGTAATGAGCTATCAGTTGGATAAGGGCTGTGAGATGCCGGGGTGGAGCACGGTGCATTTTGTTAGGCCCGCTCAGTCTTTGATCGCGCTTCACGCAAGTAACATCGTTCCTGTTCAGCTGTTAGGATTAGATGCTGGCAACCAAACAATGGGTCACCGCTTTGAGAGTCTTCAGCAGAGCATAACCATTACCAGTGCAGATGAATATGAGCATTTAATGCTCGAGCAAGGTCGGGTAGTGGTGGGCTTTGAGCGAAGGCGAGAGCTCATTGAATTGCAATTAACTGCAAAAGCCCAAGAGCTTGGGGCTGATTACTTCCCCCTTAAAGACAACGCACTCTTGGACGAGGTTTGTGCTTTGGTAGAAAACCCCAACGTCTTAACGTGCGGCTTCGAAGCTGAATATCTACAAGTGCCCCAGGAATGCTTGATTCTTACGATGAAGGCCAATCAAAAATATTTCCCTCTTTTAAACAAAGATGGGAAACTGACAAATAAATTCTTAGTAGTCAGTAATATCTCCCCCCTAGACCCGAGCGCGGTTATCCAAGGCAACGAACGGGTGGTGAGACCAAGACTTGCAGATGCTAAGTTTTTCTTTGACCAAGACAAAAAGAAAACCTTAGAGTCCCGGGTTGCTGGTTTATCAAAAGTGGTTTATCACAATTTATTAGGAACTCAAAGCGAGCGAATGGAGCGCGTATGCTTGCTTGTGAGTTTGCTGAGCGATCAGCTAGGAGCTGACCGGGTGTCTGCTGAGCAAAGATCTAACGCGCTGCTAGCAGCGCGTTTAGCAAAGACTGACTTACTCACAGATATGGTCTCTGAGTTTCCCGAGTTGCAGGGCATTATGGGTATGTATTACGCACTTCATGAAGGCATTGCACTGGACGTAGCCCATGCAATCGAAGATCACTACAAGCCTAGGTTCGCGGGGGATGAGACGGCGAGAACTTTGACGGGTCAGTTGGTGGCCTTGGCGGATAAATTAGAGACATTGGTGGGACTATACGGAACAGGTCAAGGTCCGAGTGGGGATAAAGATCCCTTTGCCCTGAGGAGGCACGCGCTCGGCATAGTTCGAATGTTAGTTGAGTGTGATCTGCCCCTGGAGTTGACTCCCCTGTTGATGCAAGCCTGCAAGGCGTTTGGTAAAAAGTTAAAGGTATCTCAGGAAGAATTGGTCGTTCAAATTAAAGCGTTCATTTACGACCGTATGAGCAGTAGTCTGAAAGAGCAAGGTTACAGCGTGAGGGAAGTTGACGCTGTGATCAGCCAAAATCCTGAGCTTTTATCGCAAGTACCCCTCAGAGTTAAAGCCGTACATGAGTTTGGGTTGTTGAGTGAGGCGCCCGCCTTGGCTGCAGCTAATAAGCGGATTGGCAACATCTTGAAGAAAGAAAATATAGACACCTCCATTGAGGGGACTTTAAAAATAAACACGTCCCTTCTTCACGAATCCGCTGAGATTGATCTTTATCAAACCCTTGTGCGAATTGTTCCAATTGCAAAAGCCAAGTGGGAGGAAAAGCAATTTGGTGCTGCATTGGTGGCCCTTGCTGCGCTTAAGGGGCCAACAGACGCGTTTTTTAACAAAGTAATGGTTAACGATCCCAACGAGGAATTGAGGAAAAATAGATTGGCGTTATTGAGTACGTTGCACTTTGAGATGAACCGTGTTGCGGATTTGGCTCGGTTGACTTGATTTTGCACAGAAAAAACAGTTAAATTTAAGAAAGCAGACTTTGAATATCAAACTAGTCATCTTAGACCGAGACGGGACCATCAACCACGACCGCGACGATTATGTAAAGTCCGTTCAGGAATGGCAGCCCCTACCCGGCGCAATACAGGCGATCTCCAAATTAAACCACGCTGGATGGCACGTGGTCGTTGCAAGCAATCAATCTGGCTTAGGGCGAGGTCTCTTTGATGTGGATACGCTAAACGCGATGCACAACAAAATGAATAAGTTACTTGCAACAGAGGGAGGAAGAGTGGACGCTATTTTTTACTGCCCCCACACGCCTGAGGATAAATGCAATTGCCGTAAACCATTGCCCGGTCTATTTACCCAAATCGGTGAGCGATACGCAATCGATTTGAAAGGCGTTCCAGCAGTAGGAGACTCTCTAAGAGATTTGCAGGCGTGTGAGCAAGTCGGGTGCGAGCCACATCTTGTTTTAACGGGCAAGGGGGAGCAATACAGGCACACTGAGCTCTCAAAGGATTTCCCCAAATCGACTGTCGCCCACAAAGATCTATCGGCGTTCGCGGATTGGCTCTTAAAGCAAGATAAATCTCGTTATCCAATCTGCGCCTCTCGAAGTCGCAGTTCGCACGCATAAAGAGACAAAAATCAAAAGGCCTTTAATAAGTGAGAACTATTTCAACCACGCCCATCCCGTCCCTCTCGCTCATCAAACTAGTTGAAGTATTACTTAGATCCACTTTGTACATGTCTTGGCTAATCATCACTGTGGTCCCGCATGCGATGTGCGTTGTACTGATGAGTTTTTTGGGTTTACGAGGTGAGCGTCTTTATTGGCTGGCAAGCGCTTGGCTTAAGATGGCAGTCGCAGCAGCAAGAGTTATCGCGGGAATCCGTTACAGCGTGCAGGGTTGGGAGAATTTGCCACAACAAGGTAGCCAAGGAGTAGTCTTATTGGTAAAACATCAATCTGCTTATGAAACTTTTTTAATGCCGGCCATCATGCCTAATCCCTTGGCTTATGTGTTCAAACGCGAATTGCTGTATATTCCTTTCTTTGGTTGGGCTATGTGGCGATTGGATATGATTCACATCAACAGGAAATTAAAAGCGGAGTCATTTCAGCGAATCGTTGAGCAAGGTAAAGTCTTTTTGAATAAAGGCATTTGGGTCATCATGTTTCCCGAAGGCACCCGCATTCCAAGAGGCCAAAGAGGAAAGTATAAAGTGGGGGGGGTAAAGCTTGCGATTGCGACAGGTGTAGATGTCATCCCAATCGCGGTTACCTCAGCAAGGTGTTGGCCTAAAAAATCCTTTCTCAAATATCCAGGAACAGTTGAAGTTTCCATAGGCCCATCCATTTCTTCGAAAAATTGCTCCCCCGATCAGCTGAACGAAAGAGTTGCGGATTGGATCGAAGGTGAGATGCAGCGCTTAGATCCCACTGCTTACTTGCCCACCTAACCTAAGGATCAAAGATTGAGACAATTTGTCCAATTGGTGTTAGATCTATTTGATGCCCCGTTGGCCAATTCGCCCAACGGGCTGAATCATTCAATAAAAAATAAAGCTCCCGATGCAGTGAAGAACTTTTCGACCGCTCAAGACGGCGAGAGTGGTGCAAAGTCAGTTAACGGAGTAAATGCTAGCAATAAACTCATTCACCTAGATCCAAATGGGCATCTAGGGATTGAGAACAATGTTTTGCAAAGCAAAGAACAGTTGGAAAAATCTCAAGTTAATTTATCTAGACACCCAAACGCAAAAAGAATTATTGTTCTACATAATACAGAAATAGCGTATGCATTTAGACGCAGTAAACGCAGCACCATTGGAATGAGCGTTGGCTATGACGGACTGACTGTGAGTGCACCGAGATGGGTTGGATGGGGCGAGATAGAGTCGGCTCTTTATGAGCGTGCGGACTGGATCGTCAAAAAAATAGTTGAAATGAAAGAGCGGCAACGATTTCTCTCTAAGCGCAAACTCGTTTGGGCTAACGGAGCTACCTTGCCGGTGCTAGGTATTGAGGTCGAAATTGTTTTAGATCCTGCACACTCATTTAATGAGTCAGGAGGGGCCTTAAAAACTGCGTGCGGTCAAATCATTCCCAATGTGAGTGATTTGGTTCAGGGCTGCAAACTTTATTTGGGCCTGGCGCTAAGTGCCCACAGTATTCAAATTCAAGATGCTGTACAGGCCTGGTTGATGCGTCAAGCAAAAGGACTGTTCAAAGCTAGGTTAGACTTTTTCGCACCACAACTAAACGTGACCTGGACTAAGCTTTCTTTGAGCAGTGCCAGCACCCGCTGGGGCAGTGCGGGCTCAGATGGCGCAATAAGGTTGAACTGGCGACTTATTCACTTTAAGATGGAAGTCATCGATTACGTCGTTGTCCATGAACTAAGCCACCTTAGGGTGATGGACCATAGCCCCAAGTTTTGGGAGACAGTCAAAGAAGTCGTGCCCGACTTTAAAGAAAGACGTGCCGCGTTAAGCGATAAGCCTGTCCCAATTTGGTCCTAAAGTTTGTTGGACGATTGTTCGCCTAAATACCAAACCGGGTAACTTGCCCCTCAACTGTAAATCTTTTAAGCGCTCCTCGGTGCCACCACCAGTGCAAGTGGGCGAGAGCCTCGCCAATTGCAAAGGTGATTTGATGAAGATCTAATTCTCGTTTAAACATAATACCTATGACGTCATGCGCGCTATGTGGCTTAACAGAACAGGCCTGTAATACCTCTTCCAATCGGGCCTCGTGATGAGTTCTTAATTCATGTAGGCGGTGTGCGATCCCGTGAAAGGGCAAGCCGTGAGAGGGGCACACCAAAGTGGACTCTGGTAAGGGCTGAAAGTGCAAAAGTGAGTCTAAGAAATCTTTGACTGGATTTGACTCGGGTGCGTTTGCCCAGACACTCACGTTGGTGGATATCTTGGGGAGCAACATATCGCCGCTAATGAGTAAGCCGTGCTCTTGGTTGTAAAGCGAAATGTGTTCGGGTGAGTGCCCATAGCCT
This sequence comes from uncultured Burkholderiales bacterium, assembly GCA_903871545.1. Classification (GTDB taxonomy): domain Bacteria; phylum Pseudomonadota; class Gammaproteobacteria; order Burkholderiales; family Burkholderiaceae_C; genus Limnohabitans. Next base: position 9,686 of record CAIQHG010000072.1, read on the forward strand.
TCTATGCATCTCCACTCTGAGTTGCCTATGCTAATTACGAGATCGTGCTCGATTTTGACAAACTGATCTGGTATTTTAGGTACCATATTCGAGAATGCATCTGATCTTTGCGCAATAGACTTTAGCCAATCGACATTGGCCAATCCGTGAGAGGCCATAAACTGCGCAACCAATGCCCCCCCAAAACCGGAGTCAGAGTTGAGAATCTGTTGGGCTGTAAAGTACTCGGTTGAGCTCATCCATAAAGGAGCTTTAAACCGCGCACAAATCCAATGAGCGTTTCCCAAATGGTCCGGGTGCATGTGTGTTGCAATGACTCTCAAGATAGGTTTATTCATGAGGTGATTCTTAATCACTTGTTCCCAAAGCTCCTTGGTTTGGGTGGAGTCAATCCCGCAGTCCACTAAAGTCCAGCCTTGCACTGAGTTGATACAGTCCTCTAGCAGCCAAAGGTTTATATGGTCTAGGGAAAACGGCAAAGGCATTCGGAGCCAGTAAACACCATCAAATATGCGCTGCACTTTAGCGGGCCCGACTGGCGAGGGGCCTAGGGGATAAGAGATGCTAGGGTTGGACAAAGAAGTTGTAGACAAAGGGATTAATTCTCAATCTAATGCAGATTGGTTATTTTCCTTGATAATTGAGTAGAGAAAAACTTATTTAGCAAAATTACTGATTTGTCTATGAACACACATCTAAATCATTTATTTGAAAATAACATGGCCTGGGCCGCGCGAATGGAGAGGACCAGGCCCGGTTTTTTTCAGCATCTTGCTAAACAACAGGCCCCAAAGTATCTGTGGATTGGGTGCTCAGACTCCAGAGTACCGGCAAACGAGATTGTCGGCCTAGATCCGGGTGAGGTTTTTGTGCACAGAAACGTTGCCAACGTCGTGGTTCACTCAGATTTGAACGCTTTGTCGGTGATTCAATTCGCAGTAGAGCATTTGCGTGTTGAACATATTATGGTGGTGGGTCACTACGGGTGCGGAGGCGTAATTGCAGCTGCTCGCGGTCTACGCATTGGACTCGTGGACAATTGGTTGCGCCATGTGCAAGATGTGCGGCTTCGTCACCGCAAAAGGCTTAATCACTTACCCCAAGAACAGCTCGAGCGGGTTTTATGTGAAATGAACGTCATTGAGCAAGTGGGTAATGTTGCACTATCAAATGTGTTGCAAGATGCATGGGCAAGAAATCAAGGAGTCGTAGTTCACGGATTAATCTACGGCCTCGAGGATGGTTTGGTCAAGGACCTCAATGTGAGTATGAAAGGTCCCTCTGAGGTTGTGGATGTGTTTAGAACGGCTTTTAAAAAATACCCGATTGGGCCCTAATTTGCAGTTATAGCAATCTAAATCAGACCCAAAACCCGTATTTTTGAGCCCCTAGAAACTTTTTTTAGCGGACTTATTTATTAGCGTAACTACGCATGAGGTCTTTTTTGATCTCCCTATTTACCCTTAAATTAAGCCATTTAACCTAGTTCCAATAGGTTAATAGGTTGAAAGCTTTATTAAAAGGCGCATACTATTGTCTATTAATGAAGCAAAAGACAGATATCTTAATAATTGTTTCATTTGCATCTGCTAACTTTTTTTTGAGCAAGGAGCCCCACCATGAGTGATCCAATCATAGAGAAAATTCAAAATCATCCCAAGTATCATGAACTTCAAGCCAAGCGAAACAATTTTGGCTGGTTGCTTTGCATCTTAATGTTAATTGTTTATTACGGATTCATTGGACTCATTGCCTTTAATAAACCTTTCTTGGGACAACCGATTGGGGAGGGTGTGACGAGTTTGGGCATTCCAATAGGGATGGGAGTTATTGTTTTTACGGTCCTAATTACTGGACTTTACGTTAACCGTGCAAATAGTGAATACGACGCATTAACTGCGCAAATCTTAGAGGACGTTGCAAAATGAAAATTAAAACTCAACTCATCTTTCTTTTATCCATCTTGAGTGGACTTGCTTTTGCTGCAGGCGGGGATGTTGGCCAAACGGCTATGCAACAAACCAACTGGACAGCTATTATTTTGTTCGTCACTTTTGTGGTTGCAACTCTTGGCATTACGAAGTGGGCTGCTGCGCGCACCCGCTCGGCGGCCCAGTTTTACACAGCGGGGGGAAGCATTACCGGTTTTCAAAATGGACTGGCCATTGCGGGTGACTATATGTCTGCCGCCTCGTTTTTAGGCATTACCGCTGCTGTGATGGCAAATGGCTACGACGGTCTTATCTACTCGATAGGATTTTTAGTGGGCTGGCCAATCATTACTTTTTTAATGGCAGAGAGGCTTCGCAATTTAGGTAAATTTACATTTGCCGATGTGGCCGGCTACCGTTTTCAGCCCGGTCCGATTAGGGCCTTTGCTGCGACTGGCACTCTTGTCGTTGTTGCCTTTTATTTGATTGCCCAAATGGTTGGCGCTGGACAACTGATTAAACTATTGTTTGGTCTTGATTATTGGGTGGCGGTTGTGCTTGTGGGTAGTTTGATGATGATATATGTGATTTTCGGCGGTATGACGGCCACAACGTGGGTTCAAATTATAAAGGCGTGCATGCTGTTATCAGGGGTCACATTTATGGCCTTCATGGTTTTGGCCCAGTTCGATTTTAGCCCTGAGGCATTATTTGCCAGAGGCGTGGAGGTCAAAGCTACGATTGCTATGGCTGCAGGTGCAACTGCAGAGGAGGCTGCTAAGAAGGGACTTCTGATCATGTCTCCAGGAGGTTTTATTAAAGATCCAGTGTCTGCTATTTCGTTTGGAATGGCGTTGATGTTTGGTACAGCTGGTTTGCCTCACATTTTGATGAGATTTTTTACTGTACCTGATGCAAAACAAGCTCGTAAATCCGTGTTTTGGGCAACCACTTGGATTGGTTATTTTTACGTGCTTATTTTCATTATTGGATTTGGCGCTATAACTCTCGTGTTAACAAACCCTGATATGGCCGATGTGGCCAAGGGAGTGATCAAGGGTGGGGCGGGGACTGCAAACATGGCGGCTGTTTTAGTGGCAAAAGCTGTGGGGGGTGATGTTTTCTTTGGCTTTATTTCTGCAGTTGCTTTTGCCACCATATTGGCCGTCGTTGCTGGTTTAACTCTATCTGGTGCCTCTGCTGTCTCACACGATTTATACGCCACCCTTTTCAAGCACGGGAAAGCCAATAGTGCAGATGAGTTGCGTGTTTCTAGAATCACTACACTTTGCTTAGGTGTTGTTGCAGTGATCCTGGGAATTGTGTTTGAGAAGCAAAATATTGCGTTCATGGTCTCACTGGCTTTTGCGGTGGCTGCTTCAGCTAACTTCCCCGTTTTGTTTATGTCAGTGCTTTGGAAAGATTGCACGACCAAAGGTGCTGTGATTGGAGGCTTTTTGGGCTTGATTTCATCAGTTGGCCTAACTGTTGTGTCTCCGTCGGTATGGGAGGTGACAATGGGAAATCCTAAGGGCTCTGCCTTGTTCCCCTACGCCTCTCCTGCTTTGTTTTCAATGACAATTGCATTTGTGGCCATTTGGATCTTCTCGATCCTGGACCGCAGCCCTGCGGCCCAAAAAGAGCGGGACGCTTTCGCTGCGCAAAGAGTGCGCTCAGAGACCGGGTTCGGTGCCTCTGTGTCCTCTGGTCATTAAAGTGTAGGGCGGACTTAAAGACTTTTAGCTCTCAACGCCCAGCAAAAAAGGTCGACCCAGAGTCGGCCTTTTTGTTGAGCCCGCAAAACATAATGATTTGTAAGTGTGAGGACTTTGAATCTTTACAGATCGACACCGCTTAAAAAATTCTTTAAAAATACAGCACAAGTCTTTTGAAGAAAATCTACTAATTTGTTGTTACTTCATCTAATCGTTTAATTAAATTTTTCCAGATTTGAAGTTGATGCTCCGCGTCAAATGAGGACCATCCCGCAATCTCTTCTATGCTTCTTTGGCAACCCACACAAATGCTTTGCTCATTGACCTGACACACCGAAACGCAGGGGGAGGGCAACGGGGTGCTGAGGTCCATTTTGGAGATCAATAGCCACCTTCTTTTGATAATACTTGAGTGTATGCAGGTTGGGACACTTTTATCCACGCTACTTGCTAGTTGCTTGCTTGGTTGTGCACACTCCCTCTGTGGCTCTGTGTCCACGAGCAAAGCGCGATGAGGTTGGGTTGGATCCATAGACAAGTTTGAATGTATTAAATCAAAAGTTTAATCAAATCGTTTGTTGAGCTTAGGTGAAGCGCGCACTAAAAAAAAGTTGTTGAGAAAACCCTTTGGGCGAGAACTTGGACGCATAAGACTCAATCAATATTAGAACTCAAATCCAACTATGTTGGGAAAAAGCTTGTTTTGGCCCCATAAAAGAATTGTCTTCTAACCTGCATAGAATGTATGTTTTCTACAAAAAACGACGATATCTATGGACGACGGCATTATCAAGATTACGGGTGCACGACAACACAACCTGAAAAACCTGGACGTGCACATCCGCACGGGAGAGTTAACCGTTGTCACTGGCCCCAGCGGGTCGGGCAAATCCAGCCTCGTCTTTGACACTTTATACGCTGAGGGGCAACGCCGCTATGTAGAGACTTTTAGTGCCTACGCTCGCCAATTCTTAGACCGCATGGATCGCCCCGCAGTTGACAAAGTAGAGGGCGTGCCACCAGCTATCGCAATTGATCAAACCAACCCCGTGCGCAGTTCGCGCTCAACGGTTGGGACCATGACAGAGCTTAACGACCATTTAAAACTTCTTTTCGCAAGAGCGGCTCAGCTCTTTGACAGAAAAACTGCAAGCCCCGTGCGCCTGGATAACGCTCAGACCATTTTTGCTGAGGTGCAGTCCAGGGTCTCCAAGTTGGCGCAGGATCCAAGACTCTTTTTTACTTTTCCAGTCGAGCTCCCCAACTCTGCCACGCCCCAAGAAATCGAGCAATGGCTGAGTGCCAGCGGATTTACAAAAGTTCAGGCGCAGCGCGAGTTATCCACTCTAAGCGGCCCACGCAAAGTCATCGATGTGGTGGCAGACCGCTTTCGTTTGGGCTCTGTAGATCAGGCCCGCGTCATCGAGGCCATAGATACCGCAATTAAGCGCGGCGCCGGTCGCTTGAACATCTATGTCGATCCAGCGCAAGACACAGGCAACACATTGGCGGGGGGTGACTCAGAGGTGTGGAAGTTCTCGACCGGGTTGCACTGCCCAGAAAGCGACTTGACCTACAGTCCTCCTACTCCCTCCATGTTTTCATTCAATTCACCCCTGGGCGCGTGTGAGACGTGCAGAGGATTTGGGCGTGTCATAGGAGTGGACTACGGGCTGGTGATTCCAAACGATAAACTGACCCTTCGATCAGGAGCCATAAAGACCATTCAAACCCCTGCTTGGTCAGAGGCGCAAGACGATTTAATGCGCCACGCCGAGAAAGAAGGAATACCACGGGACACGCCTTGGTATAAGTTGTCCCAGGCCCACCGCGACTGGGTGGTGAACGGTTCACCCGATTGGAACGGCAAGTGGAATCAAAAGTGGTTTGGCATAAAGCGTTTCTTTGAGTACTTGGAGACCAAGTCTTATAAGATGCATATTAGGGTACTTTTATCAAAATACAGAAGTTATACCCCGTGTCACGTGTGCCGCGGTTCACGTTTAAAGACGGAAAGCCTTTTGTGGAGAATTGGGAGCTTAAAAAGTGCCGAGCAAGCGACTTCTCTTGCCGAGCGGTTTATACCTGCAGGCGTAGACTGGACTCCTGAGCAGCTGCTTACACTTCCTGGGCTGACACTTCACGATTTGATGCTTTTGCCGATAGATCGGTTGAGATTGTTCTTTGATGCGATGGCCTTGGATAATTCTTTAATCGTCCACGACAGCGCAGAACGTCAAGCGTTGATCATGTTGTTTGATGAAATCAGATCCCGTCTTAAATATCTTTGCGATGTGGGCCTGGGCTACTTAACGCTGGACCGCCAAAGCAGGACTTTGTCCGGGGGCGAGGTTCAACGCATCAACTTAACGACGGCTCTTGGAACCTCATTGGTTAATACGCTTTTTGTTTTGGATGAGCCCAGTATTGGGCTTCACCCTAGGGACATGTCCCGTATTACACAGGCCATGGAGCGCTTGAAAAATGCGGGCAACACATTGGTCGTCGTCGAGCACGATCCAGCAGTCATGTTAGCTGCTGACAGAATTATTGACATGGGTCCCGGGCCAGGTGAGCGTGGCGGGCAAATTGTTTTTGACGGTACGCCTGAACAAATAAGGGGTGCTGACACATTAACTGGAGATTATCTAGGGGGCCGCAAGTCCATTGGACTTGGCTTCACCAGGTTGGTTCGGGAGTCCACTAAACGCTTGATATTGGAAGGGGCGCAGGAGCACAACTTAAAAGATATCTCAGTCGAGTTTCCCTTAGAGAGACTGGTATGTGTGACCGGGGTAAGTGGCTCTGGCAAATCAACACTCATCCAAGACATCTTAGCGCCTGCCCTATTGAGGCATTTTGGGCGTTCAACTGAGACCCCGGGGCGTCACTCCAGGTTACTGGGAACCGATCATTTAGGGGACGTCGTATTTGTCGATCAGTCCCCCATTGGAAAAACCGCTCGCTCTAATCCGGTGAGTTATGTGGGGGCTTGGGACGCGATTAGAGAGATTTTTGCGAACGCAACCGTCTCTCGGCAAAGGGGATATACAGCCAGCAAATTTAGCTTCAACGGTGGTGACGGAAGGTGCCCAACTTGTGGTGGCTCTGGCTTTGAGCACGTTGAGATGCAGTTTTTGAGTGATGTGTATTTAAGATGCCCGGATTGCAACGGCAAGCGCTACAGACCTGAAATTTTAGAGGTCAAGTTGGAGAGAAAAGATCCTGTTGGGGGTGCCCCCGTTTATTTGAACGTCTCTGATGTGCTTGAGCTCACGGTGAGCCAAGCGGTTGCTCTTTTTGCAAAAGACAAAGATGTGATCAGAGCCCTTTTACCTATTGTGGATGTGGGGCTAGAGTATGTGAGGTTAGGGCAACCCGTGCCCACCCTAAGCGGGGGCGAGGCACAGCGCTTAAAGCTTGCTGGTCATCTAGCTCAGGCCTCTAAATCCGCTGCCAGCAGCCGCCAGCCCTTAGCTAAAAAGGGTACGCTTTTCCTCTTCGATGAGCCAACAACAGGGTTGCACTTTGATGATATTGCAAAGCTGATGCGTGCGCTGCGTAGGCTGCTCGAGGCGGGGGACTCTTTGGTGGTGATTGAGCATAACTTAGACGTCATACGCTCAAGCGACTGGATTATTGATTTAGGTCCAGAGGGGGGCGAGCAAGGGGGCCAATTGGTTGCACAAGGCACACCGAGTGACTTGCGTGCACACCCTGTATCTCATACTGGGCAGGCCCTTCGTGAGTATGAGGCATCGTTGGTGGGTAAGGTTTACGAACTAAGCCCGGCGCTCACGCAGAGCGAAACCAACCACTCAGATTTGAGCTCCCACGCAAGGAAAACCAATCATATCAATCCCGTCATTCAAATCATACAAGCGCGCGAACACAACTTAAAGAATTTAAGTGTGGACATTCCAAGACAAAAATTTAACGTCATCACGGGTGTAAGTGGCTCGGGAAAGTCGACGCTTGCGTTTGACATATTGTTCAACGAAGGACAACGCAGGTATTTGGAGAGTTTGAATGCGTACGCGCGCAGTATCGTGCAGCCCGCTGGTCGCCCCGAAGTGGACGCCGTCTACGGCATCCCCCCAACCGTTGCCATTGAGCAAAGGCTGTCCAGGGGAGGCAGAAAATCAACGGTCGGCACAACCACTGAAGTCTGGCATTTCCTGCGACTCTTATTTGTCAAACTTGGAGTTCAACACTGCGTGCACGATGGACAAGCCGTAGAGCCCCAAAGCGTGGACCGAATCGCCGCGCATTTGCTCAAAGAGTTTAAAGGCAAAATGATTGGCATCTTGGCCCCTCTCGTGATCAACCGCAAGGGGGTCTACACCGAGTGGGCCGACTGGGCAAGGGTGAGGGGGTTTACGCACCTGAGAGTAGATGGGGAGTTTTTACCAACGGTTAATTTCCCTCGAATCGACCGATTTAAGGAGCATACGATTGAACTCCCTGTGCTAAGTTTGACGTTATCTGCTAGCAAAGAATCTGAGTTAAGACAGGCCTTACTGACTGCGCTAGAACACGGTAGGGGAGTCTTGCACGTGCTGAGTGAGCTGGGTGGCCTGGGCGCGGCCCTATCAGAGGGCAGGTCCACGTCCCGCGAGGGTCTCTTGCATACTTACTCAACTCGCAGAGCGTGCCCCGTGTGTAGCACCTCATACATGGAGCTAGACCCCAGACTTTTCTCCTACAACAGCAAACACGGCTGGTGTTCGGCGTGTGTAGGTACTGGCCTGAAGTTGTCGGGTGAGCAAAGAAAAGCCCTGGATGAGACTTTGCAAGAGGACCGACAAGGCCGTGAACAAAGCTTTGCAGAGCCCGAGGTGGAGGATATCAGCGATCTGCCTTGTCCAAGTTGTGAGGGAACTAGACTTAATCAGATCGCCAGGCATGTGCAATTTCAAAGCGTCGCTATCACTGATTTGGCAAAGCACAGTGTGAGCGAGCTAAGAGGGTGGATTTCAAAACTTAAACTAACCGGGCGCGACGCAGAAATAGCCAGAGACCTGATACCAGAAATCACAAGTCGCTTGGAGTTTTTAGAGAAAGTTGGTCTTGGATATCTGACCCTTGAGCGGGGCGCACCTACCCTGAGCGGCGGTGAGGCGCAAAGAATTCGTCTTGCAGCCCAACTTGGAAGTAACTTACAAGGGGTGTGCTACGTCCTTGATGAACCGACAATAGGTCTGCATGCGCGGGATAATCGAATACTTTTGTCCGCTCTACGAGACTTGAGTGAAAAGGGCAACACGCTCGTAGTCGTCGAGCATGATGAGGAAACGATCAGGGCTGCCGATCACATCATTGATATTGGCCCCAGCGCCGGCAAAAGAGGAGGACATTTGGTCGCTCAGGGCAGCGCAGCAGACATCAGTGCCGCAAAGGACTCCCAAACAGGTCAATACCTCAGACACGCTATGCGTCACCCCTTTCAGCTTAGGCGCAGCATTAAAGAGTTAAGCGAGAGCGCTATTTCGCAGCTGCAGGAGGAGGGGCGACTGACGTTTCAAGGCCACGGTAAAAAAGGGGACAAGACACTTAAGTCTGACAAGAATAACCCAACAACAGCCCAAGCCCCAAATAAGAAATTAACCAAGGCTGAATTAAAAGCGAGCAAGCTCCTAGAGTTAGCCACTTTAAGTGCGGCCATCAATTCTGGGGCGCTTCAAGAGGAGGCGGGCGTTCAGTGGTTAAGCGTTAAAGGCGCTAAGCTGCATAATTTAAAGAATGTGAATGTCAATATTCCACTTCGACGCTTGGTCGCAGTCACTGGGGTGAGTGGATCGGGCAAATCAACCCTTGCAAGAGATGTTTTATTAAAGAATGTACAAGCCGCAGTGCTTAGAAAAGGCGAACAAACCTGGCACGGGTGCGAATCCATAAGCGGTTGGGAGCAAATTGACCGGGTATTGGAAGTGGACCAAACCCCTATTGGCAAAACACCGCGCTCATGCCCAGCTACATATATCGGGTTTTGGGATACGGTCAGAAAATTGTTTGCTGACACCTTAGAGGCTAAAGCCAGGGGCTATAGCGCAGCACGTTTTAGTTTCAATACAGGCGAGGGGCGTTGTCCGGGATGCGAGGGACAGGGCATGAGGACTATTGAGATGAGTTTTTTACCCGATATCAAAGTGCTATGCGAGATATGCAGCGGTGCGCGCTTTAATCCTGAGACTTTGATGGTGAGGTGGCGCGGGAAAAGTATCGGGGATGTTTTATCCATGGAGGTTGATGAGGCGGTTGAGTTCTTCGCCTCAATGCCCGCAATCTCACACCCCCTCCAACTTTTAAAAGATGTTGGGCTGGGGTACTTAACACTTGGACAACCCTCCCCAACGCTAAGTGGGGGTGAGGCGCAGAGGATTAAATTGGTAACGGAGCTCTCTAAGGTGCGTGACGATATCACCCGAAGAGGGCAAAAAGCGCCTCATACACTTTATGTGCTGGATGAACCTACCGTTGGCTTACACATGGCTGATGTGGACAAGCTCATCCGGGTGCTGCACCGCCTCGTAGATGCTCGTCACAGTGTGATTGTGATCGAGCATGACTTAGATCTGATAGCAGAGGCCGATTGGATTATTGATCTTGGTCCAGAGGGGGGTGACGGGGGCGGCCAGGTCGTGATGTCGACAACCCCGGAGAAGGGTGTCAAGTTAAAAACACACACTTCGCGTGCTTTGGCCCCTGTTTTGTCAAGGTAAGTTAATCTTAAAAACGCAAAAGCCTTTAGTTAGATTAGCTAGAGGCGTCTTGAAGTGCTAGTCCGGCATGCTCTCGCAATGGGTGGAACTCAATTTTCGGGAATCTTTCTTGAGCTAAGCGGACATCATAGGGGGAAGTGCAAAGATAAGCCAGTGTGTTAGCTGCGTCTAGCGCCATCCGCTGAGGGTAGGCGTTGACAAACTCTTTCAGCTCAGAAGGGCTGGGCGCAGTGATCCACCTAGCTCCTGTGTACTGACAAGACTCTAGTTTGACATCGCAGTCATATTCAGCTTTGAGTCTGTGTTGGACAACCTCAAACTGCAACGCCCCAATTGCGCCAAGTAACATTGAGCCGCCCATCTCGGGCCTGAAGACTTGAATAGCGCCTTCCTCACCGAGTTGAGCAAGTCCTGTTTGGAGTTGTTTGGTTCGAAGAGGGTTCTTTAAGATGACAGTCATAAAGAGTTCGGGTGCAAAAAAGGGCAAACCCGTGTACTGAAGTGCTATACCGTCAGTGATCGTGTCTCCTAATTGCACGCCACCGTGAGTTGTGAAGCCGATAATATCCCCGGCAAAGGCTTCTTCGACGGCCTCTCTGCGTTGGGATAAAAAAGTGACGACCGAGGTGGGTCTCAACTCTTTAGATGAGCGTTGTACCTTGAGCTTCATGCCGGGCGAGTATTTCCCGGATGCCACCCTCACAAACGCAATGCGGTCTCTGTGTGAGGGGTCCATGTTGGCTTGAACTTTGAATACAACACCTGAAAAATGTTCGTTCTCTGGTTGTATCTCCTTGATCACTGGGGTTTTGTCAACAATGAGTGAGCTAATTCTGGGTCTTGGAGCGGGGGCAAGGTCGACCAGCGCATCCAAGATCTCCATCACGCCGAAATTATTCACCCCTGAGCCAAAGAAAACAGGTGTTTGTTTGCCCGCCAAAAAAGCTTCCAAATTAAAAGACGGTGACGCGCCTGTTGCCAGCTCCATGCTCTCAATGGATGCGTCCCAGGTGTCTTTAAAACGTTCTCTAAGTGAGGCTGCATTTTTTAAGGGAATCGCCTCGAAATCCTCCGGCCTTCGCTCAGAGCCGGACTCAAACACAGTCATTGTGTCGTTGCGAAGATTCAAAATCCCGGAGAACTGTTTGCCTTGACCAACCGGCCAAGTCATCGGCGTGCAAGGCATTCCCAGTTCTCGCTCCACCTCATCAAGCAAGTCAAGGGGGTCGCGGACCTCACGGTCCATTTTGTTAATAAAGGTCAAGATGGGGGTGTTTCGTTGTCTGCACACCTCAATCAAACGCCTGGTTTGGGCCTCTACGCCGTTGGCTGCGTCAATCACCATTAAAGCTGAATCGACTGCGGTTAAGACGCGGTATGTGTCCTCGCTAAAGTCTTTATGCCCAGGGGTATCAAGTAAATTAATGACATGGTCGCGGTACAGCATCTGCATCACCGAGCTGGCGACTGAGATACCGCGCTGCTTTTCTATCTCCATCCAATCGCTTGTTGCGTGCCGTGATGCTTTGCGCGCTTTAACGGAGCCCGCAATTTGAATCGCCCCTGAGAATAGAAGTAGCTTTTCTGTCAGCGTGGTCTTACCCGCATCGGGGTGGGAGATGATGGCGAAGGTTCGTCTGCGACGGACTTCTTGAGATACTGTTGTCATGGTGTGTGTTTTCGCTAACCTGAGATGATAACGTGAAGTAGGGTGGCTTGGGGGGGGTGTGGCTTACATGCGCGTAAGGCTGAGTGGTGCGAGCTTGCATTGCTTGAATAAACAATAAAATCAACGAGTTATAAGCGTATAAGCTGATACGAGACTGACATTCAGACTGTCACTGAGACCGATACTAGGTGGGACAATCAAATTTCACGAATGGATGACTTTGTTAATGAGCAACTCTAAGGAGCTCAGGTCAATGGGTTTGGTGAGTAAATCATGGACTCCGTTTGTTGCGCAGATGTCTTGTAGGTATTGATCTAGTTGACCAGAGATAACGGCGACCCTAGTTTCAGGCCTATTTAAGTCGCGAATTTGATTGAGCAACTGCGCGCCGCTTAGCCCGGGCATGTTCCAGTCCAACAAAACCAGGTCAAAGTGCTGGGTTCGCAAAAGCTGAACCGCGTCCTCTCCGCTACCGGTTTCCTCAACATGAAGCGACCTAAAAGGGCTTGGCTGCAGGCTGGGGACTTCAGCTTTTTGATCTTTGTCCAGCAATGCGTTTTCAACAATTCGTTTGAGCCCTAGTTTCAAAACATGCCGGTTAACCAGTAAGTCATCAATGATCAAAATAGATAAGCGCGCGCAAGGGGCTGTCCCCAATTGTCCTAATTCGACTTCTTTGGGGAACCTTTCTCTTGAGCGAGTTGTGTTAACGGGGTTAGTGAGGTTATCTGTTTTAAGTGGGCCTTGTTTGAGTTGGCTTGCTTTGATAATGTTTGTTTTGGTTAAATTTGCTGTCAGAGGAAGCGTTAAAGTAAAAATCGTTCCGTGGCGCACTGAATTTTCACCCCTTGTCACGCTTTCTACCTCAATACTCCAGCCGTTAGCTTGAGCGAGACTTTTAACAATAGCAAGCCCAAGTCCAGTGCTTTGTCTCTCTTGTTGAGCCAACGAATCACTAAGGGGTGATGAAGTGTAAAAGGGCTCGAAAATAAGAGCCATGTTTTCTTTTGAAATGCCGTTGCCTGAGTCGGCTACTAAGATCTTTAATTTGTCTATTCCGCCAAATCCGCCAAATCCGTCAGTGGATCGCTCTTTCAACAAAGAAATTTTGATAGAGCCCTCGGGTGTATATTTAATTGCATTGTCAACTAAGTTAATTAATAGTTGCTTTAGACGAAACCCATCTAAGCACAGCTCACCAGGTATGTCCTCATCAATGCGAAGCTCCAAACCCAGGTTTTTGGTATTTGCTGCTGCTTTAAAAAGATCGTAAACGTCCCTCGTGATGTGTTCAATCGATATAAACTCTCTTTTGACAACAAATGAAGCAGATCTCAAGCTTGCTGCATCCAAGATCTCATTAACCAAGCTCTTTAAATGCTCTCCCGCGTGCAGAGCTTCCTGGGTGTGTTGCCGTGCATCGGGAGGCAGCGTTTTGTTCGTGTTTAAAAGAGACAAATGCAATAGCGCCACCGACAAAGGAGACCGCAGTTCGTGGCTTATGTAAGCGGTCCACAAATCTTGACGAGCGCATTCTTCTTTTAATTTTTTAACGCGCAAGCGAAGTCTTTGGTTCCAAATAAAAAGAGCAAGAAAAGCAAAAAAGATAAAACAAACGACAGCGCATAAAACCCAATTTAGAGCCCAACCCGACATTCCAGGGGACATCCAAGAAAATTGATTTTGAATGAGTGTTGCGTACATTTCTTTGAAAAAAACTTAGATTTAGCCCTTTGCTTGGAAAGAGTGTCAGTTCGAAGTGAAAAAAACCAAGTGAATTAAGGGTTTGCGTCTCATTGCTCGCAAAAGTCTTGCTCTTTGTGAGGTTTTAAGGATCTATCATCACACAAAACTTTACGAAGTCTGGCTTTGCGCTAAAATATCTCCAAATCCGAGGAGCGCTGCAGTCTGTGTTCAACAGTTTAGAGCACAGGTGAGGCTCGGATCTTGATCACCAACTGCGCTCACCCACTGATAGATGTGAGGTGAGTCCCAGCAGAAATGGTGGTTCGTCACTCCCATATCCATCATTGGTCATCAACAATGAATGGAGTTGAATAAATGAGTGCTGTTTTAAAACCTATAGACAAAGTAGACTACGCTATTGCCGACATTACCCTTGCCGCCTGGGGTCGCAAAGAAATCAAGATCGCAGAAACTGAGATGCCTGGTTTGATTGCCATTCGTCAAGAGTTTCAAAAATCACAACCCTTAAAAGGTGCCCGCATCACTGGCTCCTTGCACATGACAATTCAAACTGCTGTGCTAGTTGAGACGCTCCAAGCTCTTGGAGCGCAAGTGCGCTGGGCTTCTTGTAATATTTTCTCTACCCAAGATCATGCAGCAGCAGCTTTGGTTTTGAACGGAACCCCCGTGTTTGCTTATAAAGGTGAGAACTTAACTGAGTACTGGGATTACACCCACAAAATCTTTGAATTCGGCGCAGCTGGCTCTAAAGGCGAAGGCCCAAATATGATTTTGGATGACGGTGGGGACGCAACTCTGTTGATGCACATTGGCCAAAAAGCTGAGAAAGACTTGAGCGTCGTCAGCAACCCACAAAGTGAGGAGGAGACTTGCCTTTTCGCCTCCATTAAAGCTAAGTTGGCTGTAGACCCTACTTGGTACACTAGAAAAAGTGCTGAGATCATTGGAGTCACAGAGGAGACAACGACAGGCGTACACCGTTTGAACGAAATGTCAGCTGCTGGTACCCTTTTGTTTAAAGCCATCAACGTTAATGATTCAGTGACCAAAAGCAAGTTTGATAACTTGTACGGTTGCCGTGAGTCCTTGGTAGACGCAGTGAAACGCGCAACAGACGTGATGATTGCGGGTAAAGTTGCTGTGGTTGCCGGTTACGGTGACGTGGGCAAGGGAAGCGCACAAGCACTGCGCGCTTTGAGCGCTCAGGTTTGGGTGACGGAGATTGACCCAATCAACGCTTTACAAGCCGCAATGGAGGGCTACAAAATAGTGACGATGGAGTACGCTGCAGATAAGGCTGATATCTTCGTGACTGCGACCGGCAACAAGCACGTGATCACGCACGATCACATGGTTGCGATGAAGGATCAGGCCATTGTTTGTAACATTGGCCACTTTGACAACGAAATTGATATCGCCAGCGTCGAGAAATACAAATGGGAAGAAATCAAGCCCCAAGTAGATCACATCATATTCCCCGATGGTAAGCGAATCATCATGTTGGCAAAAGGTCGTTTGGTGAATTTGGGTTGCGGCACGGGCCACCCAAGCTTTGTGATGAGCACCTCTTTTGCTAACCAAACAATCGCCCAAATTGAACTCTTCACGCGTCCAAACGATTACCAAAAAGGTAAAGTCTACGTTTTGCCAAAGCACTTAGATGAAAAAGTAGCACGTCTGCATTTGTCTAAAGTGGGCGCCATGCTTACCGAGCTCTCAGATGAGCAAGCCGCTTATATCGGTGTTCCTAAGACCGGGCCTTATAAGCTTGATACTTACCGTTATTGATTCGGTATAGTCCCGACTCTGTTGTGACTCAGTAGATTGGGGGTTGTACCGAGCAGGTGCGACCCCCTTTTTAATGCGTGTTGAGAAACTATTTATTAAAAATGGGCTTTTAAATGAATAATTTAAGCATTGAATTCTTTCCACCCAAAACTCCAGAGGGAGCAGAAAAATTACGCGCCATAAGAAAAACTCTTTATGGGTTAAAGCCGTCTTTTTGTTCCGTTACGTACGGTGCGGGCGGAGCAACGCAGGCGGGTACCTTTGCAACAGTTGCGGAGATACTCGAAGAGGGCATGGACGTTGCCTCTCATTTTTCTTGCATCGGCGCAAGTGCGGACAAAGTACGTGCTGAATTGGGTGCTTTAAAAGCAATGGGCGTCAAACGTTTAGTGGCTCTAAGAGGAGACCTGCCAAGTGGATACGGTGTAGGGGGAGAGTTTCACTATGCTAGCGATTTGGTCAAATTTATACGCGCCGAAATGGGGGAGTACTTTCATATCGAAGTGGCTGCGTACCCGGAGTTTCATCCTCAGTCTGCAAACCCTAAAAGTGATTTAAACGCGTTGTTAGAAAAAGCGCGAGCCGGCGCCAACTCCGCCATCACGCAGTACTTCTTTAACCAAGACGCATACTTTCGCTTTGTCGAGGATGCGCGCGCGTTGGGAATAGAGATACCCATCGTCCCCGGTATTATGCCGATCTCAAGTGCGAATCAGTTAATAAGATTCTCAGACGCTTGTGGCGCTGAAATACCTCGTTGGCTCAAACTTAGACTTCAGTCTTTCGGAGATGATGTCGAGTCTATTCGGGATTTTGGAGTTGAGGTGATCTCAACTCTATGCGAGCAACTCATTAAAGCAGGCGTGCCTGGGCTGCATTTTTACAGCATGAATCAATCAAGTGCGGTCATGCAGATTTGTAAAAACCTGGGTCTTCATTGATCGCACAGATAGTGAAGTATTTAATTTATACACTGCACACATCGATAAAGTTCTTATTAGTAGAACCCCTTTCGGGTGAGTAAATGTTGTCATAAAAAGTTTCAATAAAAGTTCAAAAACATATTTATAATCCGGTGAACGGGCTGTTAGCTCAGTGGTAGAGCAGAAGACACTTAATCTTTTGGTCGGAGTGTTCAAATCCTCCACAGCCCACCACTTTAGTTGATTTAGATATTAGTAAAATTTCGGGTGTACCGCAAAAGCAAACCTGAGCAAAGCAGTGTAAATTACAGCTTAGCAAAGCAAAGCAAACCCAACGCTGATCCGTAATTTGCGTTGGGTCTTTTTTTGACTCACGCAGTTGTAGGACCTCATTTAGCTTGCCCCCAAGTTCTTGCTCCATCAGCAGCATACTTCAGCATCAATGGCTCTGCCTTAGCCAATAAATCTGTCCTTTAGGACCATTTCACAAGAATGCTTTAGTTTTGGCCTGCAACGATCATTAGATGTAAAGAAGGTTGTAACATCAGAGCATGTTCAGTTACAGACACGCTTATCACGCAGGAAATCACGCGGATGTGCTCAAACACACCGCGTTGATTGCAGTTATTCAGTACATGATCCAAAAAGAGGTCGGTATCACCGTGGTTGATACACATGCAGGTGCGGGGATCTACCGACTTGATAGCGACGCGGCAGAGCTTAGCCGTGAAGCAGATGAGGGGCTTAGACTACTACTTAAGAACGCTGGGGATAAGAAAGTAGAGTTGGGTGAGTTGTTGGGTGAGTATGTCCAAGAGTTGGAGCGTTTTAACCCAAGCGGTGCACTAAAGGTGTATCCCGGCTCGCCCATGATCGCACAAGATTATTTAAGGCGGCATGACAAGCTTAAGATCTTTGAGCTCCATCCTACAGACAGCCGAGTTTTAGAAAAACACGTTGAACAACTGCGTGCGGGGCGACAAATCAACTGTTACAAAGAGGACGGATTTGAGGGCTTAAAAAAAATATTGCCTCCCCCCACACGCCGGGCGCTGGTGCTAATTGATCCAAGCTACGAGATGAAGTCCGACTATGCTAGGGTGATCAGTTGCATTCAAGACTGCTTGAGGCGGTTTGTAACGGGAACATACATGATTTGGTACCCGGTTATTGCAAGACCTGAGGCTCACGATCTGCCAAGACGCCTAAAGGCTCTTGCCCAGGAGGTGCATAAGCCCTGGCTGCACACTACGCTTCGGGTTAAGTCGGGCCAAATGGGCTCTCAACTAGATGTGTTGGGCACTGCAAAAGGCCCTAAGCGTCCGGGCTTATCTGCATCAGGCCTTTTTGTGATCAACCCGCCTCACACGTTGGAGGCGCAACTCAAGGGCTCTCTTCCCCAAATGGTTGAACTCATGGGCCAAGACGGCTTGGCAGGATTTACCGTTGAGGCAAGCAGGTAAACACTCTAGTTTCAGAGTCGGCCCAAGACGATGGAAGCATAGTGCTATTGTCTAAAAAGCAACAACTCCTTAAACTGGGTTATAATCTAGGGCTTCGCAGCGAAAATGTGGCCCCGCGGCGTAAGGTTTCTCCCCACCTAAGAGGTTCTCAATAGAAGAACACCGACCGTGGAAAAGGGCCCAACAACCCACTCAAGGATATGAATATGTCAACGTTCAGCGCAAAACCCGCTGACGTGAAGC
>CAIQHG010000073.1 GCA_903871545.1 uncultured Burkholderiales bacterium
AGACAACACGGCTCGAAAACGAGCGGAGGAGGCGCTCTTAAAAGCCGGTGCCTTACAAAGTGCAATTTTTAATAGTGCAAATTTCTCCAGCATCGCAACAGATGCGAAAGGGGTTATTCAAATTTTTAATGTAGGGGCTGAGCGGATGCTTGGCTACACTGCTGCAGAGGTAATGAATAGCATTACTCCAGCCGAAATTTCTGATCCAGAGGAAGTGATTGCTCGTGCAAAAGAGTTAAGCCAAGAACTTAGAACCTCAATAGCGCCTGGGTTCGAAGCCTTGGTTTTTAAAGCATCAAGAGGGATTGAGGACATATATGAGTTAACCTATATTCGAAAAGACGGAAGTCGTTTTCCAGCCGTTGTATCTGTAACGGCACTCAGGGATGCGGATAAGGTGATTATTGGATACTTACTTATAGGTACAGACAATACTGCCCGCAAACAGGTTGAAGCAGAACAACAAAAGCTTGACCAACGACTGCGGGATCAGCAGTTTTACACTCGCTCACTCATTGAATCTAATATTGACGCACTTATAACGACAGACCCTTCTGGAATTATTACAGATGGAAATAAACAAATGGAAGCTTTGACAGGGTGTACCCGTGATGAGTTGATTGGAGCTCCATTTAAAAATTATTTTACCGATCCTGAACGCGCTCAAGCTGCAATTAAATTAGTACTAAGCGCAAAAAAAATAACCAACTATGAGCTCACCGCCTGTGCAAGAGACGGTAAGAAAACAGTTGTCTCGTATAACGCTACGACTTTTTATGATCGTGACCGTACTTTGCAAGGGGTTTTTGCAGCCGCCCGTGACGTAACTGAGAGAAAGCGATTTGAGCAAGCCTTACAAGAAACCAACGTTGCAATGGAGAGTGCTAAATCTGCAGCCGAGAAAGCCAATCTTGCAAAATCAGAATTTCTATCTGCTATGAGCCATGAGCTGCGCTCCCCTCTCAATGCCATACTAGGATTCGCTCAACTAATGGAGTCAGCCTCTCCTCAACCTACCAACTCTCAAAAGGAAAGTATTGCCCAAATTCTTCAAGCCGGCTGGCATTTACTTAATTTGATCAACGAAATTTTAGATCTTGCAGGAGTTGAATCAGGTAAAGTATCCCTATCCCTGGAGCCAGTCTCTTTGGGCGAGGTTATGTCTGAATGTCGGGCCATGATGGTGACAAGCGCCGAGCAACATGGAATTCAGATGACTTTTCCACCCTTTAAACAACCCAGATTTGTATGGGCTGATCAAACAAGGTTAAAACAGATCATCATCAATCTTCTGTCCAATGCAATTAAATACAATAAACCTCAAGGCAGCCTTATAGTTGATCTGGAAGAGTTGGGCTCTGAGCGCATTCGCTTTAGCATCACTGATAGTGGTGCAGGCTTGGCGCAGGAGAAAATAGGCCAGCTTTTTCAGCCCTTTAACCGACTTGGACAGGAAGCTGGGGTAGTCTCTGGGACCGGGATCGGCTTATTTGTAACCAAACAATTGGTTGAATTAATGGGCGGTGTGATCGGCGTCCAAAGCACTCTGGGTGTAGGTAGCGTATTTTGGGTTGAATTAAGCACCACAGCAACCCCAGAGCAGTATGCCAATGACGCTAAGCAGGTCATTCCCTATGAGGCTAAACAAAAAGGGGACAAACCTCAGAGTACCTTGCTATATGTTGAGGACAATCCCGCTAATATGAAACTTGTTGAACAACTAATAGCGCTTCGCCATGATATTGTTCTTATAACTGCTGTTAACGGCACGATCGGTATTGAGATGGCCCGCATAAAGGTGCCAGACCTAATTCTGATGGATATCAATTTACCAGGCATCAGTGGGTTAGAGGCGCTTAAAATTCTTCGCAACGACTCAATAACTGCAAATATTCCTGTGATAGCCCTTAGTGCCAACGCCATGCTGCGAGATATTGAGCTGGGGATGGAGGCCGGGTTCTTTTGTTACCTAACAAAACCAATTAAGGTTAACGAGTTTATGGAGACTCTGGACGAGGCACTCGACTTTACTGAAAAAGCAAATCTCCACGTGCTTTAAGCCCCCACACCAAGTGATACAAGACATTGACATTTTTAAAGCCAAGATACTCATTGTGGATGATCAGGCAGCGAACGTGCTTTTGTTACAGCGTATGCTCCAAGGTGCTGGTTACACCTTTGTTGCCAGTACGCAAAACTCTACTGAAGTTTATCAACTTCATAAAATAAATAAATACGATCTCATCTTGCTTGATCTTCAAATGCCTCTTTTGGACGGATTTGAGGTGATGCAAGGGCTCAAAGAGTTGGAAACAGGAGGTTATCTTCCAGTTTTAGTCATCACTGCCCAGCCTGATGAAAAGCTGAGGGCGTTAAAAGCGGGCGCAAAAGACTTTGTAAGCAAACCCTTTGAACTTGCTGAGGTGCTAGCCAGAGTTCACAACATGCTTGAAGTGCGTTTGCTAAGCGTTGAAACTAAAACCTTATATGAGCAAGTTCTAGAAGAGAAAAAAATTACAGAGAGACTGCTACTAAATGTTTTACCCAGCTCTGTTGTTGATCGCTTAAAGGGTAGAAAAGATATTATGGGTGACAGCTTTTCTCAACTCATTGCTGATAGTTTACCTGAGGTGTCAGTTTTGTTCGCTGATGTGGTTGGTTTTACTAAATTTTCGGAGGGTATAAGCCCTGAGGTTCTAGTAAACGTGCTTAATGATATTTTTACTCGCTTTGACAAAATAGCCGACCACCGAGGTCTAGAGAAGATTAAAACTATCGGGGATTGCTACATGGCGGTGGCTGGAGTACCTTTCGCTTTGCCAAATGATGCCGAAAGAGCAGTAGATATGGCATTTGATATGCTACGAGCGTTGGATCAGTTTAATCAACAAGAAAATTATAAATTGAATATTCGTATTGGTATTAGCACAGGTGCGGCTGTCGCAGGGGTGATTGGTAAAAGAAAATTTTTATATGATATCTGGGGTGACGTGGTCAATACGGCCAGTCGAATGGAGTCGCAAGGTGTCGCAGGAAGAATTCAAATTACCGACTCCACGCGAAAAAATTTAGGTCAATCTTTCCAATTAGAAATGAGAGGATCAATCGATATTAAAGGAATGGGGCATATGGATACATGGCTCCTAAGTGTAAGAGACTAATATTTCAAATTCAAGGAGGCTCGCCCAGCTCAAGCGTATTGCATCTTTTGAACCAAGGGCCGCATCGCGTTCATTGTTGCAAGTAGGGTTGAGCCGTTGCTGATAAGCGTGCAAGTAGCAGGAGTAATGAGCCCAGTTGGCAACGCCAAGGCGAGTGCAATGGTGTTGAGTCCTGCAATCAAACTATAGTTTTGTTTTACTAAACTTAGAGCGTTACGACTGATATCTATTGCAGGTAGTAATAAATGCAGTCCCTCTTTCATAAGCACTACATCCGCTGCCGACCGTGCGATGTCAGCCCCGTCAAACAGTGAAATTCCAATATCAGCTTGCGCCAATGCAGGCGAATCGTTCACGCCGTCACCCACCATGGCAAAATTACCGCTCGCATTCCTAAGTTCGCGGATAATCTCCGCTTTTTCATGGGGTAAAACCTCTGAGTAAACTTTTTTAATACCAACGAACTGTGCGATTCGCCTGGCAACTCCTGCACGGTCACCTGACAACATGACAATTTCTTTTACGCCTCGACTGAGAAGCCCTTGAATTACGGATTTAGCCTCAGGGCGTGGCTCATCGCTACAGGCAATGGCACCTATTAACTCCCCGTCAAGTGCGACCAATAGTGCAATATGCCCTACTTGCTCTATTTCTGCAAGATAGGACTGAGCTTTAGTTGTCGAAATATTGAGTTTACGTAAATAACGATCGCTTCCAATATTTATTTGTTGACCTTCGCATTCAGCTGCCACTCCCATGCCAATTACGAAGTCAACATTTTCGCATTCAGGTAAATTTAGACCTCTTGTTTTACAAGCGTAAGACACGAGTGCTCTGGCAACTGGATGGCGTAATTTTGTCTCAGCCGCTGCAGCCAGAAGTAAGACCCTATCACAGCTTATATTTTTAGAAAATGTTTTGATCTCTAATACCTCTAACCGCCCACGAGTTAAAGTGCCAGTTTTATCAAAGGCAATCCCTTTTAAACCTGCAAGTTTCTCTACGTGACTACCGCTTTTAATCAAAATCCCCTCCTTTGAAGCTCTGATCATTGATGTCAATATACTTGTTGGAGCAGCAACCCTAATTCCTGTACCGTAGTCGATGATAGCGAGCGACATAAAACGATCCAAGTTACCGGTGGCTAAAAGTAGGGCAACATTTACTCCCAGCATAGGGGCAACCAAATGATCAGCAAACCGTTCTGCATAGTTTTGTATCTTGGTTTCTCCAACCGGTGCTGACTCTACTTGTTCAACTATCTGGGATATCAAGGTATTTGCTCCAGCCTCGGTTACAGCAATGGTGACCGATCCCTCTATGAGGGAGGATCCAGCAAAAACAATATCTCCTATGCGTCTCGTTGCCGGATTAGACTCACCCGTGATATGGCGCTGATCTACAGCTGCTATTCCCTCGATAACCCTGCCATCAGCAGGAACAAGGTCACCTGCTAGTAAAAGAACCCGCTCAGCGGGCTGGAGTGTCTCAGCCACTACAGTTGTTATTGTGCCGTCCGGTTCAATACGGCGCGCTTTTAAAGTGTGCAAGTCCATCAACTGCTTAGTGCAACCGTGGGATTGTTTGGCTGTGCGTTCTCGAACCACATCGCCTAAATGTACGAGCAAAGTGAGGAGTGCAGCGGTTTGGGGTTGGCGGCGAAGTACTGCTATTGTTAAAGCCAGCGCGTCCAAAAAATCAACGTTCAATCTTCTTTCATCAATAAGTGTTAATAAAGCTCTTCTCCAAATGGGTAAACCACTAATGACGACCATTGACAACGATAAAAAAGGACCGCCTAATCCTCCCAACATCAGTGCAGCAAAGGAAAGGGAAAAAGAGTGAACCGGATCTTGGTTCCATATTGGCGACTTAGCTTCAAAAAATGAGGGAGTTCGCTTAGCTAATTTAAGATCTCTAGCATCGGGCTCCATTAGCTTTAAAAATAACGACTCAATCGAGCCTTGAAACATAATGATTACACTATTACAACCAAGTTTAAAACGAAAATCATCAATTAAACCAGTTGATTTCATTTTTTTCTCTAATTTGAATTGGAGTAATTTATCCTCTCTCAAATTTGGAAATCGAAGCCTGCAACGACCTGGTATCTTATGCAAAACATTGAAGGATTGGTTTATAGGTGTAGTCAAAAGCATAATTACAGTTTGTGTTTTCTCTTATTCACATTAATAATTTGTACAAAAGGTAAATTGATGCGGTGATGGTGAAAAGTCAAAAAAGAGTTGAAAGCAAATGTGCTTAGGGACAACCACATTGGGGTGCCCTTACCTCTTGACTTATGAAGTGAAGTAGCCGCGGCTATAGCGATTGGTACAAGAACCTTAAAATCTAAATATCCGTTACTGGCTTGACGTAGTTTTTCGTCTAATCGTTGTGCAACGGACACCATAGACTCAGCCATTCTGGAGTGGTGCTTAGGATAGACCTCATCCAAGTCTTCAGGATCCAAAATGAACTCATTTAAAGCATCGAAACCAACGAGGGATAGTCTAGACTTTATATCTGGATCGTCTTTTAATCGGATGTGAAAAAAAGAATCTGGATGAACATAATTAACAACAATGCTAGATGATTGTCGGTTCACACGTACCCGGTTTACGCCGTCAAACAAGGAGATTGCTTTTTTAATTTCATCGTAAAACTCGGAACTTATTTGTTGACCAATAACCTGAATCCGCAGTCTACCAGGTACGTGGTGGACAATATTTCCTTGCCTGATGGCCCTGGGTGCAGTAGGGTGCATGTTAATGAGTAGATAAATCTACTTTTTTTGATTCTGAATGTGTTTGTGCATGTAAGTTATCAACAGCATCTTTTTGCTCACTTTTAACTTCTGCTACAAGATCGTTAACTTGCTCGTTTGTTTCGGCTAACACTTGTCGAATTTTATGGGTAGCGGAAAATCCAGCTTTAATAAAGCTCTTAAAAATAGGCCTAGCGTATCCACTTATTTCAGGAAATATTTTGCCAAGCAAAACCGCTCCAGCGCCGATCACGAGTCCAGGAATTAGTTCTATTTCAATGAGGGCCGCGCCAACAACTATGGCCGCGGCGGTTGCGATTCCACTTGCTTCGCTAGATATCAAATCTTTGCCCTTTTCCACCATATTTTCGGTCCAACTACTCTCTGAGTTTGCGAAGTGAATTTCTTGCGTATCCGAGCCGTTTTTACCGTCCAAAGTATGATTCGATACCCCGTCGCTATTGACTGAAATTGAATCTGTTGCATGCCCATTGGATGTGTGCGAGTGAAGGGCAATAGCATTTTCTTCAGGGATAGCATGTACTTTCTTTATCGTCACCATAAATTTCTCCTAAATCATCAGAACAAACCGAGTGCAAGTGAACTCGTAAAAATTGTGCTATGTCAATCATGACATTTGCGTGACATTAAATCTGTTCGCTTACGAACATAAAAAATAAATTTGCTAAATGTATAAATTCAATATTTAATGATGCTTAACACTAATTTTTTTTTGACTTCTTTATGGATTTATTAAACCTTATAGGAATAACTTTGTGTCTAAATTACATGTTTTTCGAAATCACAATCTAGGCTTGCTACAAATGCGGGAGAACGCTTTTGGTTGGGCTCAGCAAGCCGAATCAGATTTCCAGATGAACTGCGTATACGAGGAGGGAGAGACTAAAGATGCAGTCCTATTTACCAAACCTGGAGTTAATGGACGCTTATTAATAGATCATGACACATTAGAGATACACATTCATTTGAGTATTTTGATGACCCCTTTTAAAAAAATGATAGAGAGTAAAATATTAAAAAATTTAGACGATATCTTAAAATGCAAAATAATTAATTAGAATATTTTTGCAAATTTAATTCGTATGTCTATGTACGTTGCTACTTTGCTAAGTACCCTCCGTCTACAGCATAAAAAGCTCCAGTGACAAAGGATGCTTTGTCACTGGCAAGCCAAGCCACCAACTCAGCTACCTCGATTACTTTACCAAGTCTGCCCAAGGCATGGGCTCCTATTAATTTCTCATGTATATCTTTACTTACGATCATTGCCTTTTCAAGAGCAGTCTCTATATAGCCTGGTCCTACACAGTTTATTCTCAGTCCAGACGTTCCGTATTCCCATGCTGCAGTTTGGGTGAGCCCAATGACACCGTGTTTAGCGGCTACGTAGGCCGGTGATCGAGCAGCTCCTACTATTCCTAAGACCGACGCAATGTTTATGATTGAGCCACTACCATTTGCGAGCATTGCTGCGATTTGGGCTTGCATCCCGTAGAATACACCGCTTAAATTTGTTTTTATGACCTTGTCCCAAGCTTCTAATGAATAATCGGCCGTCAAGGCTAAGGGGCCGCCGATTCCTGCGCAATTACAGGCAATGTCGAGTCTTCCGTAATGTTCAATGGTGGTTTTAACAAGGTTTTGACATGCCGTGGGATCGCAAACATCGCTTTGAACAACCAAGGCTTCACCTCCCTGGGCCTTTATTAGATCGCCGGTTTCTTTAGCGAGTTTAAAGTCTAAGCCGCATACTACTACCTTAGCTCTTTCACGAGCGAATACCAAGGCTATGGAGCGACCTATGCCTGAGGAGGAGCCCGTGACGATTGCAATTTTGGATTTAAGCATTAAATATATTGAGTTGATACAGTGATAACTAGCTTTGTATGATTGTTAAATTTAATTAGATTTAATAATTTTTCTCATTGTCCCTAAAGACCAAATTTATATCCGTGCGCTAAACGACAGACCTTTAAATCTGCTGGTTGCAAAATATTGGGACATTTAGCACTTTTAATTAGCCGACACATAGTCAAGACAATGAGAAACGGATTTATAACAAAAAGAACGATACCAGGTACCAAATTCGTCACAGCCGCTGAAGCAGTACTTTGCATAGATTCTGGGTCTACTTTGGTTACGGGAGGATTTATTGGAAGTGGATTTCCTGAGAGTTTAGCAATTGCTTTGGAGCAACTATTTTTAGAAAATAACCCTTTATCAAGCAGTAAAGGTCCGACAGGTCTTACCCTTGTTTATGCAGGCGGGCAGGGCGACGCAGGCGAGCGCGGATTAAATCATCTCGCTCACCCAGGCTTGTTGAGTTGTATCATTGGGGGGCACTGGGGCTTAATACCCAAACTTCAGCAACTCGCCGTATCTAATCAGATTGAAGCCTACAACCTACCGCAAGGCGTAATAAGTCAATTATTTCGGGACATAGCCGCACACCGACCTGGGCTAATTACACAGGTAGGTTTAGGTACTTTCGTTGATCCTCGTCAAAGGGGGGGTAGCTTGAATGAACGAAGCAAAAGAGCGCTTCTTGAATTAATTAAAATCGATGATACGGATTATTTGTTTTACAAAGCTTTTCCAGTTCATACATGTTTGCTACGCGGAACTTCCGCGGATGAACGCGGAAATATTACAATGGAGCGTGAAGCCCTCACTCTTGATTCTTTATCGATCGCGATGGCAACACATAATTCTGGTGGCAATGTCATAGTGCAGGTAGAGCGTCTCGCAAAGGGAGGATCACTGAAATCAAGGGAAGTTCAAATCCCTGGAATATTGGTAGATTATGTTGTACTTGCTGAAAGGCCTGAGTACCATATGCAAACATTTGCCGAGCCCTACAGCGCAGTCTTCTCGGGTGAACTTTTAGCTCCGCCAGTTAACCAGCATAAGTCAGCATTGGATAGTAAAAAAGTAATAGTTCGTCGTGCTGCACTTGAATTGTGTGCTCATGACATTGTTAATCTAGGGGTAGGTATTCCCGAGGGTTTGGCTAAATTAGCAGATGAAGAAAATATAGATGATCTTATGACCCTCACGGCAGAGCCAGGGGTGATAGGCGGTATACCCGCCAGTGGCTTGAATTTTGGGGCAGCAACTAATGCTGAAGCAATCTTAGATCAACCATATCAGTTTGATTTTTATGACGGAGGGGGCCTCGATATAGCAATTTTAGGCATGGCGCAGGTTGATGTTAAAGGAAACGTGAATGTCAGTTTATTCAACGGACATTTGGCGGGTGCGGGTGGATTTATTAGTATTAGTCAAAACACGCAAAGACTGATATTTGTGGGTACTTTTTGTGCAGGGGTTCAGGAAATCAATGTAACCTCAGGAAAACTAGAAATTAAGCTTGAAGGCAAGACCAAGAAGTTTATTAAAGCGGTAGAGCAAATCACGTTCAATGCGGAGTTAGCTGTAGCTCGCAATCAATCTGTTTTGTACGTAACAGAGAGATGTGTTTTCCGGTTAACCGCGGTAGGTCCAGAATTGATTGAAATAGCACCTGAGATTGATTTGGATAATGATATTTTAGCTTTGATGGATTTTAAACCTTCCGTATCTCCGTATTTAAAGAATATGGATATGCGCATTTTTTCTCAAATACCGATGCGGCTTAGAAAAGATCTCTTAAATAAGCATGGATTCTAAAAAATAAATAAGTCAAAAATACGAGAATTAACTGTAATGTCCGCCACCACTTTTTAGCGTAATTTAGCAAAAAGTAATCTCGGTTTAGAGAAATTGGAATATGGCCACATGGCATAAATATTTATGGAAGACAAGAGAAGTGAAATATAGATTTGTCTCGTTTAAAAAATTAAAAAAAATATTAAGAAAAAGGACGGTGAGGTACGGTCAAGTACAGAACAATTGAGTGATTTAAAGTATATTATAAATTAAATAATTAAAAACTTTAAAGGCTTTTAAATGTTGATTAATTTGATACTTATATTTTTATTTTTAATGCTCGTTGGTGCTGTACCCACTTGGCCGCACAGCAAAAGTTGGGGCTATTATCCAAGTGGTGGGTTGGCGACAGTGATACTTATTCTAATTTTCTTATTAATAGTCGGAAGGATATAAGAAATAAAAAAATGTCAACCAAAAAAATTAACAAAAAATATTTGATCTGCATAATTGCAGCTTTATTAATATCTTGCAGCAAGTCAAATACAGCTGAAGAAGCTGGTCACCAAGTGGACAAATCTTTAGATAATCTAACCCAATCTGTAAAAAAAGAAACAGAAAAAGCTCAAAACAATATTCAATTAGAAAAAAATGATGCAAATGACATTATCAAAGATTCACTAATCACGGCCCATATCAAAATGACCCTGTTGATTCGTGAAGGTTTGAGCAGCGGGACGATAAATGTCAGCACAAGTAATGGATTGGTTACTTTGAGCGGATCCACTTCAAAAATAAAAGATGCAGAGCTTGCCGTAAATTTGACTAAATCAGTTAAAGACGTTGTTAATGTAAAAAATGAAATAAAAATTATTGAATAAATACTCAAATGAATTTACTGATTTAAAAAATATAAAAATATAACACGGACTTCGTTGCGCAGTGTACATACAGGACTATCTTGATAATTCAAAATTAGATTGTCAATTTTCATCTCTTGCAAATTGAATTTTTAAATATTAAAAGGAATACCCATGAATCAGTCAATTTTAAAAAATGCAACCAAAATTATCGCTGTATCGCTAGCACTTTATTGTGCAACTGCGTTTGCTCAAGGCAATTCTGACTTAAACAAAGATGAATCGCGCTTAAAGTCAGACAAATCCTTCCTTAAAGTTGATCAAGAAAAAATAAAGCTTGACGAGCAAAAACTTACTGACGACAAATCAACGAATCAAAAGAAAATTCAGTCCAAAGATATGAAAATAATCCATGAAGATAAACTAAATATAAAAGACGATAAAAAGAAAATTGAGAAAGATAATTCAGATTCACAAGCAATTGAGCATGATAAAAAGAAGTTAATAGTTGATCAAGATAAATTAAAATCTGACGGAATTAAACAAAAATCAGATAAAAATATTAATAAAACTGAATCCATAACGCTTGATCAGAAAACTATTGCACATGACAAAAAAGAAATGGAAAATGACAAAAAGATGATTAAACAAGATGAGAATGCACTTAAATCTGACGAAAAGAAATAGAAATAATCAAAAAAATGCGAAGGCAGGTATTGCCGTCACCCACAAGCAAGGCTTGATTGTGGGGGCAAGATCATTTCCTGTAAACACCTAGGACGGCCATACGCTATCAGAGCAGACAACAGCAAGCAACTATTTCGATTGAGGCAGTCAACGTCACGCCCAAAAAGGTGGTGGTTGACTCTGGGGGTGCAGGGTCAAGGATGTTGAACCCGAAATCGGACACCTGAAAGCAGACCACCGAATGGACCGAAACTCGCTCAAAGGCTCAAAGGCTCAAAGGCTCAAAGGCTCAAAGGCTCAAAGGCTCAAAGGCTCAACTGGTGACGCGCTTCATACGCTGTGCTGTGCAGTTGGGTACAACATCAAGTGTCCGATGACGGCAATAGCCCGTTTAGGGCTGGGAGGCCTCTTATTGCGCCTGGATTTATTGACGCAATTGGGGGAACTTGAGCGCAATATATTCAAACATATCAGGTTCCAGTTTGAAAACTGAAATTTGAACACTCAAGTTTTACTGAAATTGTGAAAAGTGAATGTTGCAGGTTCGACTGAACATACTCAATATAATTAAATTTGAAAATTTGAACTTTTCTTAATTTTTTTATTTTCTTAATGAATCAAGAAATAACTGCGTCTCAGTTTTAGTTTTCACGACAATAATTCTGAAAATAGACTCAGTCCTTTTATTAGTTGAAATCCAGTACAAGATTGCTCCTATAACAAGTAATAAGACGGGCTGCGCAATCAGTATCCACGAATTGTTAGGGTTTAACTGAGGAAGAGCCCCCCAAAGTAGAACAGACAGGAGAATGGATAAAATGCCACTTCCAATAAAAAAGATACTTAAAGCTCTAAGAATTAGTTTTTTTTTGTAAGAAATGAAAGATTTCTCTATTTCGTTTAGTACAAATTCCGTTAAATTTTTTACATGTAATTTTAAAAAATTAGGCTGCGAGATTAGATACCGAAACAATATTTTAAACATTACCTGTGTTTTGTTTGAGAGTAATTCCGTGATAGCAAGCTCACCGTTGCAACAGCTGCTGCCCCGACTCCCGCGGCTATTATCATCGCTTTAAACGGTTGGTGCCTTATGGTCGCAACTGCTTGATCCACCAAATCGTGGCCTGTAATTTCAACTGATACTTTTCCCCTGTTAGCTGCAGATATACTTTCATTTGCAATATCGCTTAAACGCTCTGTTGCTTCTTGAACTAAAGGTCTTGCTTCCTTTATTAAGTCTTGAATTAAATGAGTAAATCCTACGCTGATTGCTTCTACTTTTTCATTGATAATATTTTGATCTGTCATATGAGATTTTCTTTCTTTATATTTATAAATAATGTATGACTTTATATTTTTTTTGACAAAAAGTATGTCCGTTATCGAACAAAGTTCTTAATCGTACAGACCTATTTGTATAAATTATGTATCTTTGAGTTATTCGTGAATTAACGAATTATCAAACTATCTATTTACAAAGGACCATTATGTTTAGTTTCAAAATATCACAGACTGTATCAATACTCTGCTCGCTTGTTATTGTTAGCGGTTGCTCAGGGATGAGTGAACAAGATAAATCTACTGCTGTTGGTGCGGGCGCAGGGGCCTTAGGGGGTGCAGTTCTAACCGGTGGAAGTCCTATTGGTACAGTAGGGGGTGCAGCTGTAGGGGGATATATTGGGCATGAGACACAAAAGTCTAAATAAATTAACCGGTGAATTTTTATTCACCGGTTTTTCAAATAGTTTTTTTTTAGTGTACCGTTAATTTGTTTCTTACCTCACTTACACCCTTAACTTTAGAAGCTATAACTTCTGCCTTTCTTATTTGTTCAGCATTTGTTACGAATCCCGAAAGTATTACTACTCCCTTTAATGTTTGAACTGTGATTGCTGATCCGTCTATTGTTTTATCTTCAAAGAACTTGCTCTTTATCGTTGTTGTAATGACGCTGTCATCAACGTAGGCTCCCATAGTTTCCTGATTCCTTTGAACTGCACAGCCAGAAT
>CAIQHG010000074.1 GCA_903871545.1 uncultured Burkholderiales bacterium
AGACCGAGAAAGAGTATGGGCTGGAAATGTCCAGCCGAGATGTTCACTCCCGAGGCGTTTGACTTTAAACAGCACCACGCCTCACTCTTTGCACTTGCTCGTTGAAACCGCCGACTTTATAAAGCGTTACACTGTCTTTTAATTAAATTGATAGGAGATTCAATCGTGGTGGCTTGGAGAATTTTTAAGCGATTAACACTTTCCCTTTTAAGTTTGATAGGGATAACTTTAATTGGGCTTTGTGGGCTCTACCTATGGATTAATTACAACGATAATTTTCATGCAGTGCAAGAGGGTGTGGTTTACCGGTCCGCCCAGATGAGTCCTGAGTCCCTAAAAAAACATCTTGAATCTGAGCAAATCCGAACTGTCATTAATCTACGGGGCTCTAATCCTGGGCAAGAGTGGTACAGACTTGAATCAAATGTATTAAATAACGCTGGAATTACACTGATCGATATTCCTTTGTCCAGCTCTACTATGTACAAGCCTGACGAGATAAGAACGTACATTGAAAAAATCAATAGTGCCCCCAAGCCAGTTCTAATTCATTGTTTAAACGGTTCCGACAGAACCGGACTTATATCTGCTGTTTACTTACTACAAAATGGTATTGATGAAACTACGGCATCTAAGCATTTGTCGCTTAGATATGGGCATATTCCGTATGGTCTTTGGGCTAATACCAAAGCAATGGATGTCAGTTTAAAAAACTTTATAGCTATTTTGCAGCCTGGTACTGACTAAAAAATAATATTTACGGGTTATTTTTTTAAAGAAACATGAAGAGTAGCTGACCTTTCAGCCCTTCTAAAATCATTAATGCAATCTGAATCATCGCAAGTAAAACAAGCGGAGAAAGATCAATTCCACCTAAAAGTGGCAATACTCTTTGTATAGGTTTGAGTATGGGGCCGACCAAGCGAGTAAAAATATAGTTAATTGAGGATTCTGGATTAATCCAAGACATTACTGCAAAAATCAAAACAAGCCCATTTAAACAAGTAAGGCTCATCTTTATAAGCTCAAAAATTGATACCCCCACCACAAAACCAAAGTTTTGATGATTGTTTGCCGTAATGAACCAGAGCAAAGTTGCTTTCAAAAGAATAACAATGTATGCGCCCAGAAAACTCGCCGAATCAAATCGTCCAATCGGAGGGACTATTTTTTTAATAGGCAGGACCAACCAGTTAGTGACTGCCATAACAAATGGGCCCAGAGAATTTCCTGAAGCCGGATTTAGAGAAATATTTTGAAAATAAAATAAAAGCCGTAGCAAACACGTACCAGCCACTAAACCTTCAACAAGTTGGACTACAAATCCTAATATCTGATAAAACATTAAAACTCTGTTTTGACTTCTTTGGAAAGAGGGGGACCAGTATCGGCAATTGGAGTAGCATTTTCAGGTGCTGTAATGATCTCAGCAGGGGAGGGCTTGCAGTCAAAGCAGATGAACATAGTAGAACCGAGCATTCTTTTAAAAGAACCGTCTGATCTTGGTTTGTGCCGACCACATTTTATGCACGACATTGTGTCAATTGACCTGCCGCCTGTGCCAAAAGGAGAGCCACCTTTTTTTGACTTATAGCGTAGCCCGTCGTTTCTTATTTGGGTTGTGTCATCTCGGGCCATTCCTTATCTTATCACCCAGGGCTCCTAATGTAAAGAGGGTGGCCATGACTAAGTATGAAAATAGTAAGATATAGGAAAATAACTGTTCAGGCTGAAAGCAGATGCAGAGTTTTAATGTTGGTTTTTATAGTTTTCAGGAGAATTATTGAGTTTTGGGGCATAGTCGTATTTTATAGATTGAACCAAATATTGGCTACTCATGTCCTCAATTGGAACTCTTCTGGCCCCGTTGAACCTTCTATTCCAGTAGGCATCTCTCATATCCTCTATACGAACTTTAGAGCCAGTCCTTGGTGAATGAATAAATTTCCCCTCTCCAAGGTAGATTCCAACGTGACTAAAAGCGTGCTTCATCGTATTAAAAAATACTAAATCACCAGGCTGAAGGTCTGTTGGATCTATTTTTTCGGTGACGAATGCTTGCTCACGGGCATTGTGAGGCAGAACCAAACCAATCGTTTTCTCGTACATTGCCCTGACAAATCCGCTGCAATCATAGCCTGAGGAATCATTGGTGCCGCCTACACGATAAGGCACCCCGAGTAACTTCATGGCATTGGCGACCAATTCAGAAGCTGTACCAGATACTTGTTGTTGTGCTTGGCCCATTTTGTCGAGCAATCCGGATTCAGCCTGTGAGTGGCGCTCTTTTTGTTGGGCAGAATAAACCGCCCAACAAAAAGGGGCTTGCATCGCAATTAACAGAATTAGGAGATTCTTTTTCATCTAAAAGCATTATATCCCATAATAATTAATCATAAAGGACTAAAATTTAACAAGTATCAAAGGAAAACAGTTAAATTATTAAAAGGAATTTTTCAATGATTTTGAATACGGATGAGTGCCAGGTAGTCATGATTGACTTTTCGGCTAAGAGTTTGCAACGATTACCCCAAAAAAATTCGCTCGTAGGATGCGCAAAGGAACTAGCGAGAATATCGAAGATTTTAAATGTTCCCGTTTGGGGAGCAGAGCATGCAAGCGCTTTAAACGGTCCAATGCAAGAGGAAATCCGCTCATGTTGCCAAAAAGTTATGCCTAAATTACATTTTGATGCTTGCGAGGAGGGATTGTCAGAGATTTTGAGGGGATCTTCCAAAACGACAATACAAGGAAACGCGAGAAGCTTACCTAAGCATTTACAAAAAAAAGAAATTCTCAATGAGAGATCTACAATTTTGATTGCAGGGTTTGAAACTCACATAAGCGTTCTTCAAACCGCATTGGGTCTGATTGACCTTGAGTTCGATGTTTGCCTAGTTATTGACGCCTGCGCATCAGTAAACGCTCTTAATCATGACGCAGCATTAGACAGATTGGCTGGTGCAGGGGTAGAGATTGTTACGCTTGAAATGGTAGCCTGTGAGTGGGTTAGTGCACAAGATCATCCTAGCTACGCTGAAATTATGAAGCATTGGCCCCTTTAACCCTAAAAATGACCCATCACTGAGCTTCCAACTTAATTAGGTGGCACAATACACTGATATTAAATGCTTCTACATGCTGTAGTCGCGTCTGCAAAGCGATGAAGTCGCAAAGCAGAAGGTTTTTTTCAACCAACTAATGTTTCCTGAAGGGGAACGGAGGTAAGCGCTATGACACAGACTAATAACGTCTACAAGGCCTTTGCGGGCAACAGTTATCTCTTCGGCGGAAATGCACCTTACGTCGAAGAAATGTATGAAAATTATTTGGCCAATCCTGGCAGCGTGCCAGATACTTGGCGAGATTATTTCGATGCTCTTCAGCACGTACCAGCCTCCGACGGCTCACAGACTAAAGACGTTCCCCACCTACCCGTCATCAATGCTTTTGCTGAGAGAGCGAAGATGGGCGGTACCCGAGTTGTCATGGCTAGCTCAGATGCTGAGATGGGGAAGAAAAGAACCTCTGTTCAGCAGATAATTGCAGCCTACCGCAACTTAGGGGTTCGCTGGGCTGACTTGGACCCTTTGAAGCGCACAGAACGCGAAAACATACCAGAGTTGGATCCCGCCTTTTACGGGTTCAGCGATGCTGACCAAGAAGCTATATTTGACACTAGCAATACGTATTTTGGCAAAAATAGTATGAGTCTGCGGGAGTTGATGAATTCACTTCGTGAGACTTATTGCGGCTCCATTGGTGCAGAATTTAATTTCATTACAAATCAAGATCACAAACGGTGGTGGCAACAAAAATTGGAGAGCATTCGCTCTAAACCAAATTTTAACGCGGCCAAGAAAAAGCACATACTTGAGCGGCTCACCGCTGCCGAGGGGCTTGAACGATTCTTGCACACCAAATATGTAGGCCAAAAGAGATTTTCCCTTGAAGGGGGGGAGAGTTTTATCTCATCAATGGATGAGCTAATCAATCAAGCCGGCATCAAAGGCATTCAAGAGATTGTGATTGGCATGGCCCACCGCGGTCGACTCAATGTATTGGTCAATACCATGGGTAAAATGCCCAAAGATTTATTTGCTGAATTTGACCATACTGCTCCCGAAGAATTGACTAGCGGGGATGTCAAATATCACCAAGGTTTTAGCTCAGACGTCACTACTGAAGGCGGACCTGTTCACTTAAGTCTTGCCTTTAACCCCTCACATTTAGAGATTGTTAACCCAGTTGTTGAGGGCTCAGTTCGCTCACGTATGGACCGCAGGCACGACCCTTTAGGCCAACAGGTTTTACCCGTTTTAGTTCATGGTGACGCCGCATTTGCAGGCCAAGGTATCGTCATGGAGACTCTCGCTTTAGCTGAGACAAGGGGTTACTCTACGGGGGGTACTGTACATATTGTGATTAACAATCAAATTGGATTCACAACTTCTGACCCAAGAGACTCTCGCTCAACTCTTTACTGCACAGATGTTGTAAAGATGATTGAGTCCCCTGTGTTGCACGTTAATGGTGACGATCCAGAAGCAGTGGTTTTGGCTACTCAACTTGCATTGGAGTTTCGTTTAGAGTTTAGAAAAGACGTCGTAGTCGATATTATCTGTTTTAGAAAATTAGGACACAACGAGCAAGACACCCCGAGCTTGACCCAGCCCTTGATGTACAAGAAGATCAGTCAACATCCTGGCACAAGGCGTTTGTATGCGGATAAATTGGCAGCACAAGGCTTAGGTCAGTCATTAGGTGACGATATGGTCAAGGCGTACCGAGCTGCTCTTGATGAGGGCAAAAATACAGAAGACATTGTTTTGACCAACTTTAAGAGTAAATTTACTGTTGACTGGGCCCCCTATGTGGGAAACAAATGGACTGATGCAGGTGATACGTCCATACCATTGTCAGAATGGAAGCGGCTTTCACAAAAGATCACCACCATTCCAAGCACTGTGACGCCTCACCAACTGGTGAAAAAAGTACTTGACGACCGAGCTGCCATGGGAAGGGGAGATATTGCTGTCGATTGGGGAATGGGCGAGCATATGGCCTACGCATCACTTGTTGCAAGTGGTTTTCCTGTTCGTTTATCCGGTGAAGACTGCGGCCGTGGAACATTTACACATAGACACGCTGTTGTTCACGATCAAAACCGAGAGAAATGGGATACAGGCACGTATGTCCCTTTACAAAACGTATCAGACACCCAAGCGCCATTCACGGTTATTGATTCAATTTTGTCAGAGGAGGCAGTGCTTGGATTTGAGTATGGTTACGCGTCCAATGACCCGAATACCCTTGTTATTTGGGAGGCCCAGTTTGGAGATTTCGCTAACGGTGCACAGGTCGTAATTGATCAGTTCATCGCCTCAGGGGAAGTAAAGTGGGGACGTGTAAATGGATTGACCCTAATGCTCCCTCATGGCTACGAGGGACAGGGTCCCGAGCACAGCTCAGCTCGCATAGAGCGTTTTATGCAGTTGGCCGCAGATGCAAATATGCAAATAGTGCAACCTACAACTGCCAGCCAGATATTTCACATCTTGCGTCGCCAGATGGTTCGTAATATTCGCAAGCCCCTTATCATCTTTACGCCTAAGTCATTGCTCAGAAACAAAGATGCGACCTCATCCATCTCTGATTTTACCAAGGGAGGTTTTCAAACCATCATTCCTGAGAACAAGGATTTAAAAACAGATAAGGTTAAGAGACTGGTTATTTGCTCAGGCAAGGTTTACTACGATTTATCAAAAAAGCGTGAAGAAAATGGACACGACGATACTGCAATTTTGAGGCTGGAGCAGTTATACCCATTCCCGCACAAAGTCTTCAGTACTGAGTTGAAAAAGTACCCCAATGTTACGGAGATTGTTTGGGCTCAAGATGAGCCTCAAAATCAGGGCGCATGGTTTTACGTTCAGCATTACATTCATGAAAATATGCTTGAGGGACAAAAACTTGCCTATTCGGGCCGCGCTGCTTCAGCGTCCCCAGCCGTTGGTTATTCACATTTGCACCAAGAGCAACAAAAGGCTTTAGTGGATGGTGCATTCGGCAAGATCAAAGGTTTTACTTTCAGCAAGTAAATCAGAACACTTATTTTAGGAAAATTGTTATGTCTATCGTTGAAGTCAAAGTACCCCAACTCTCGGAATCTGTAGCTGAGGCTACGATGTTGCAATGGAAGAAACAACCAGGTGATGCGGTTGCAATAGATGAAATATTGATTGAGATTGAGACCGATAAAGTGGTTCTTGAAGTCCCTGCTCCCGCGGCAGGTGTTTTGACAGAGTGTTTAGTTGCTAGCGGGGGAACAGTTATCGCTGAACAGTTGATTGCAAAAATTGATACAAATGCAGTAGCCAGCGGTGTCGGATCTTCGCCAACATCTACTGCTTCAACTGCGTCTGCCCCCCTAGCCACATCTTCAGTTGCCTCAGCACCTTCTGCAAATTCTGCAAATTCAGCCGCTTCTAAGGCTGGTTTTGCAATGCCCGCGGCAGCAAAGATCATGGCAGATAACCAAATTCCAAGTGGATCTGTAGCCGGAACTGGTAAAGACGGTCGCATTACAAAGGGTGACGTTATTCAAGCCATCTCAGCAACGCCGGTTACACAAAACTCAATTCCAACGGGTGTACCAACTCATTCCCTCCCCCAAGTGCAAGCTCCCAAGGTCTCGCTTGGAGAAAGACCAGAACAAAGAGTTCCAATGAGTCGCCTTAGGTCTCGGGTTGCAGAGCGTTTGTTGCAGTCCCAAGCAATGAATGCAATCCTAACTACATTTAACGAAATCAACATGGCCCCTGTCATGGAGATGCGCAAGCGTTTTCAAGAAAAATTTGAAAAAGAGCATGGTGTGAAGCTAGGATTTATGAGTTTCTTTGTAAAAGCCGCTGTCCACGCTTTAAAGAAGTACCCAGTTTTAAACGCCTCCGTTGACGGTAACGATGTTATTTACCATGGCTACTTTGATATTGGTATTGCAGTTGGCTCCCCCCGGGGTCTAGTGGTACCCATCTTGCGCAACGCTGATCAAATGACTTTTGCTGATATCGAGAAAAAAATTGCAGACTACGGTGCGAAAGCCAAAGACGGCAAACTCGGTATTGAGGAGATGACTGGAGGTACATTCTCAATCTCCAATGGTGGGGTTTTTGGCTCTATGCTCTCAACTCCAATTATCAATCCCCCTCAATCTGCAATTTTGGGCGTCCACGCAACCAAAGATCGTGCTGTTGTTGAAAATGGCCAGGTCGTTGTTCGCCCGATGAACTATTTTGCGATGAGCTATGACCACAGAATTATTGATGGTCGCGAAGCCGTCTTAGGCTTGGTGGCAATGAAAGAGGCCTTAGAGGACCCAGCTCGCCTTTTATTTGATATTTGATACTAAAAACTGTCTCATTAGGCTTAATTAAAATGACCAAAGAATTCGATGTTATTGTGATTGGTGGTGGTCCAGGCGGATATATCGCTGCGATACGGGCTGCTCAGTTGGGCAAATTGGTTGCCTGTGTTGACGAATGGAAAAACGATAAAGGTGGACCGGCTTTGGGCGGAACTTGCACCAATGTCGGATGTATACCTTCTAAGGCCTTGCTGCAATCTTCAGAGCATTATGACCAAGCGTTAAATCATTTTGCAGACCACGGAATAACTATGAGCGGGGTCAAAATGGATCTTACTCAAATGGCTTCCAGAAAAGACGGTGTTATTAAACAAAATAACGAAGGTGTTCTTTATCTCTTTAAAAAGAATAAGGTTAGTTTTTTCCACGGCCGCGGCTCATTTGTCAAAGCGGTTGATGGTAAGTACGAAATAGCAGTCTCTGGTGCGCAGTCTGAATCTTTGTTTGCCAAACACATTATCATTGCCACTGGTTCGACCGCTAGACCTTTGGCGGGCACACCATTTGATGAGGAGACGATCCTCTCCAATGATGGAGCACTCAAAATCAAAGCTGTTCCAGCTAGGCTTGGGTTAATTGGTGCGGGGGCGATTGGACTTGAAATGGGATCGGTTTGGAGAAGGTTGGGCTCAGAGGTCACCGTTCTTGAAGGACTACCCACTTTTTTGGGTCCAGTTGATGAACAAATAGCAAAGGAGGCTCACAAAATATTCCTCAAGCAAGGTCTCAAAATTGAGTTGGGCGTTAAGGTTGGTGAAATTTCCAAATCCAAAAAGGGAGTTTCTGTTTCTTACACAACCGCTGCTGGTCAAACTCAGAGTGCCGTATTTGATAAACTGATTATCTCAATAGGTCGGTTACCCAACACCGTTGGTTTGAACACCCAAGCAGTTGGACTTCAACTTGATGAGCGCGGCTTTGTCGTTGTGGACGCAGACTGTAAAACTCAACTGCCCAATGTATGGGCAATTGGGGATGTGGTTCGAGGACCAATGCTTGCCCATAAAGCTGAGGAGGAGGGGGTTGCTGTTGCTGAACGGATTGCAGGCCAGCACGGTCACGTTAATTTCAACACAATTCCTTGGGTCATTTACACTTCACCAGAAATTGCTTGGGTGGGTCAAACCGAGCAACAACTTAAAGCTAGCGGGCGCGCCTATAAGGCAGGTACATTCCCCTTTTTAGCCAACGGTCGAGCTAGGGCAATGGGGGATACTACTGGCATGGTTAAGTTCTTAGCAGATGCAGTAACGGATGAGATTTTGGGAGTTCATATCATTGGCCCCCTTGCAGGTGAATTGATTGCGGAATCAGTCGTTGCGATGGAGTTTAAAGCTAGCGCTGAAGATATTGCCCGCATTTGCCATGCACACCCCACTCTTAGTGAGGCCACTAAAGAGGCTGCACTTGCGGTAGACAAACGCACTTTAAACTTTTAAGTAATTCGCTACATGAGTGTGAGGGATACCTACTTTGATCAACTCAAAGTCAAACAATTTAAAAGCGATCCTGCCCAACTGCGAGCAGTCGATTCA
Source organism: uncultured Burkholderiales bacterium (assembly GCA_903871545.1). Taxonomy (GTDB): domain Bacteria; phylum Pseudomonadota; class Gammaproteobacteria; order Burkholderiales; family Burkholderiaceae_C; genus Limnohabitans. The sequence goes on from CAIQHG010000074.1 coordinate 8,962, forward strand.
CTTGGGCGGTGCGAACAAGAGTGGAGCGAGTACAAGTTAAAGCGCTCAAACTCCATTAAAAAGCTAATCGCCCATCCGCCCATCCCAAAGGGCGTTTACATGTATGGAGGTGTGGGACGCGGGAAAAGCTTCTTAATGGATTGTTTTTATACCTCAGTTCCAATTAAGCGTAAAACCAGGCTTCACTTTCATGAATTTATGCGTGAAGTTCACAGAGAACTTCGTGATCTTCAGGGAACAGTAAACCCCTTAGATGCCCTGGGACTTCAAATCTCTAAGCGCTTTAAGTTAATTTGTTTTGACGAGTTTCATGTGGCTGATATTACAGATGCAATGATTCTTCATCGGTTGCTTGATTCGTTGTTTAAAAATGGTGTCGGCTTTGTAACGACCTCCAACTTTAAACCAGATGACCTTTACCCAGATGGTTTGCATAGGGACCGAATACTCCCAGCAATTGATTTACTTAAGGACAGGTTGGAAGTAATAAATGTAGATGCGGGAGTGGACTACAGAGGGAATTTTTTTGAACAAGTCGAGCTTTACCACACGCCCCTTAGCGAGCAAGTTAATAAAGATATGTCGGACGCATTCAATAAGCTTGCGGAGTGTGCGGATCAAGATCCATCACTAGTAATTGAACACCGTGAGATCCAAGCTCTCAGAAGAGCTGGAGGCGTTGTCTGGTTTGACTTTAAAACGCTCTGCGGCGGTCCTCGATCCCAAAATGATTATTTAGAAATTGCTTCTCAGTTTCACACTGTATTTTTAAGCGATATTCCTCAAATGGGTGTCCATCTGGCCTCACCAGCTAGGCGTTTCACTTGGTTAATCGATGTTTTGTACGATAGACACGTCAAACTCATTGTCTCTAGTGAGGTATCTCCTGAGCTACTTTATACCAAAGGCCCCTTGTCACACGAGTTTCCACGGACTGTCTCAAGGTTGCATGAAATGCAGTCTGCAGAATTTTTAAACTCACAAAAAAGAACAGTTGACACAAGTCTCACCTAGGGTTATCTTAAGTCTATGCTGATATCAAACCAGTTTATTTTTAAGACACACTCAAAGAATTTAAAAGCATCTATCCCTCGGCTATTCATTTTCTTACTCATATTTCTAAACCTGTGCCCCACCTTTTGTTTCGCACAACCTGAGCCGCCGAGCGCCCTAAGTTCGCTGGAAATAAAGACCCGTAAGTTAAGTGTCGAGAGCGAATATAAAAAAGACTTAGAGGATTGTTATCAAAAATTCATGGTAAATCAGTGCAAGGACACTGCTTTCTCTAAAAGAGCTGCTGCGCTTTCTACGTTGAGACAATATGAACTTAAAAATAACGAAATTGAGCGCATAAAACAAGCGGACCAATTAAAAAAAGAAACTCAAACAAAGGTAGACGAAAGGGCTCGTGACGTGCTCAATCAAAAAGAGCAATCCAACGCTAATTATGAAGAGCGATTGAAAGTTAACAAGGAGAAGAACGAGCAACACGATAAAAAGTTTAACGAAACTTTGAACTCAAACACAAACGCAGAACCTAGTCAAAATGATAGAACTCCTATGAGCTCCCCCGCCGCGGATGCTAGGGCTAAGTTTGAGGCAAAGCAACGGGCCGCTGAAGCACACAAAGAGCAAGTGCTTAAAAGGCTTGCTGAAAAGGAAAAGTCTAAAATCCACCACCCCGAAGCTGCACCCGCTTCAGTCTCTCCCCCTGCACCAGGGCCCTGAGCAGTTGCGCTACCTGCTCCAGACCCGCGGTAGGGCCATTTAAACTGCTTGCCGATGTTAGATCTTTACTTATCCCCTCGCCTAAGCCTAAAACCTAATTAATACCGAACATGCCACTGAAAAATCAATCTGAATTTATCAGTCTCGTCCAAAGCGCTTTTTCAGCCGAGGGCGTTTTAGCCCGTACTGCCACCCATTTCAAGCCACGCCAGGGGCAAACAGACATGGCAATGGCGGTTGCCAAAACCATGGAGCACGGAGGCAGCTTGGTTGTAGAAGCCGGGACAGGTGTTGGTAAAACGTTTGCCTACCTGGTGCCTGCACTCTTGAGCGGGGAGAGGGTGCTGATCTCCACTGCCACAAAAGCCCTTCAAGATCAGTTGTTTGCCCGCGATCTGCCCCAGCTCGTTAAAGTCTTGGAGCTACCGCTAAAGATTGCTCTTCTAAAAGGACGATCAAGCTATCTTTGCCAGCAAAGACTTGAGAGTCATGGGCGCGAGAGCAATCTTAGTGACAAGGCCAGCATTAAATCACTGTCTATAGTTCGCGAGTGGGCAAGAATCACTGAAGGGGGTGATCTCTCAGAATTAGGTGGTTTAGAGGACCGCTCTCCTGTGCTGCCCCTGATCACATCGTCTAGGGACAACTGTCTTGGCTCCCAGTGTCCTCAGTTTAAAGCTTGTTATGTTAATAATGCCCGTAAGCAAGCCCTTTCTTCAGATATTGTGGTGATTAATCACCATCTCTTCTTTGCTGATTTAGCAGTAAAAGAGTCCGGTATGGCGGAGCTTTTGCCATCAGTTAGAGTCGTTATTTTTGATGAGGCACACCAACTCAACGAAACGGGCACACAGTTTTTGGGGGAGCAGTTAGGTATTGGTCAATTACTGGATCTAGTCAGAGACATTTTGGCCAGTGGTTTAACTGTGGCTGCTGGCTTATGTGATTGGCAAGGCGTATGCTCTGAGCTTGAGAAAGCTGTAAGGGATCTGCGCCTTTGTATTGGCGCCCCCCTAAACACGAACCGTTTGAGGTGGACGCAGCTCATCCCGGATGGGATTAATCCCGAGGAGTGGCGCCGTAGTCTAGGCGAGTTGAATAATTCTTTTGACAAAGCTTTAAATGTTTTGTCTATGGTGAGTGAACTGGCCCCAGAATTTCCAAAATTGTATGAACGCGTCAGCAACTTCAAACACTTGGTTAAACATTTCTCAAAAGAGCCCAAAGTCGATCAGGTTCGCTGGCTGGAGATGGGGCAGATGCCAAAACTCGTTGAAGCCCCGCTAGACATAGCCCAAGTTGTCAAAGAAAAACTGCTAGGAATCTCAAATGATGAAAAGCCGGGGTTGGGGGAAAGCGCTCCTGTAGTGAGCCCCATGGATCAAAGCGGAGTAAATTTACCCAGGAGTTGGGTGTTTACCTCAGCAACTCTTGGAAGCGATGACGCTCTTACTTGGTTTACTAAACCTTGTGGTTTGCAAAGTAGCGAAATTCTTCGAGTCCAAAGCCCTTTTGACTACCCCAACAAGGCTTTGTTATACATACCTCGTAACATGGTGAAACCCAGTGATGCAAATCACTCTCATGAGGTCTATGAGTTTGCGAAAAAAATAGTTGATCTTTTGGGCGGGAGAACTTTGATTCTTACAACGACCAACCGCGCTTTGAAATTTATAGGGGAGGCCTTGTCCATGCACTACCAAGATAATCCTAAGATTGAAGTCATGGTGCAAGGACAATTACCCAAGCGATTTTTAATGGATCGTTTCCGCTCTGGCTCCGATTTGGATCAACCTCAGGCAGGCGCATCAGGGGCGGGTTTTGTTTTAGTGGCCACTGCTAGTTTTTGGGAAGGTTTTGACGTACCAGGTAACGCTTTGCAGGCTGTCATAATTGATAAGTTACCATTCCCACCTCCAGGGGACCCCTTGGTTGAGGCCAGGTGCGCTCGAATAGAGGAAGAAGGTGGAAGTGCTTTTAACGATTACTCAATACCAGAGGTCGCAGTCGCTTTAAAGCAAGGCGCGGGTCGACTGATCAGGGGCGAAACGGATATGGGGGTGCTGGTCATTTGTGACTCTCGTTTAATGAGTACGGGGTATGGTCGTAAATTGATTAAGACGCTACCCCCCATGCGCCACGAGGAGAATATTCAGGGATTGTTTGAATTCATTGAGAAATTAAATCACGCTAATTAAACCCTTGCTCTTGCCGCAATATAAAACTTTATGCCACAGCCATTATTAGAAATTAAACAATTAAGAGCCGGATACGGCAAAGCCGAGGTGTTGCACGGAATCAATTTAAAGGTCGAAACAGGCAAAGTAATCACTGTGATTGGACCCAATGGAGCCGGCAAATCTACACTATTAAACGCACTTATGGGTTTAGAGCCTTGCACCGGAGAATTGATTTTTAGCGGTTCCTCGATTTCTAACTCTGCTTTAGAGGAAAGGGTCATTAAAGGCATCTCACTGGTCCCTGAAAAGAGAGAACTTTTTACAAGTATGAGCGTTGAAGAAAATTTAGAACTAGGCGGGTTTCGACAAAAGAAATTAAAAAACAAGCATTGGCGAGAGCAAATTGAAGTGGTTTACAACCTATTTCCTAGACTTGGTGAGCGCCGTTCACAGTTGTCCGGGACCTTATCTGGGGGGGAACGTCAAATGCTCGCTATTGGCCGCTCATTAATGTCCTCACCAACCCTTTTAATGCTAGACGAGCCCAGTATTGGTATTGCCCCGTTGGTTGTAAAAGAAATCTTTAACATCATAAGACAACTGCGAGATGCTGGGGTAACTTTGATATTGGTCGAACAAAACGCAAGAGCCGCTCTCTCGGTTGCAGACTACGGTTACGTCCTAGAGATGGGAGAGATCAGCGCAGAGGGGTCAAGCGCTCAATTGGCAAAAGATTCCCGTTTAATAGATACTTATCTTGGCTCAGTTAAACGATGAGCTACGAGAGGGCCTAATTGGTTTAAGTTAGACTACCTCAGGCGTTTTAACTCCTCAGACTATTTGGATAGAAGGCCAAACCAATTGGAGGACTTCTGAGTTTTTTTACCAAAGTACTCACTATTAGGATAAGACTGCTGTAGGACTCGAACAGTATCCTCTTTAAGTTGTTGCAGGCCTAAAATCTCATAACTTTTAATCATAATAATTAAAGCTTCCTCAATCACTGGCACATCTTGGTAGTCATTAATTGCAGATTTAGCCCTGTTGATAGCTGCAACGTAAGCACCTTTCTTGAAGTAGTACTTAGCAACAACTACCTCAGATTTTGCGAGTGTGTTGATAATGAACCGCATCCGAAGTGATGCATCCGGAGCATATTTAGAGTCAGGAAACCTTGAGACGACTTCCTTAAATGCTTCAAACGATTGTTTAGCCGCCTTTTGATCACGCTCAGAGAGGTCTTGGTTGAAGTAGCGCGAGAAAAAACCTAAATCATCATTAAAATTTACCACACCTTTTAAATAAAATGCGTAATCTAGGGCTGGGCTTGAAGGGTTTAGTTTAATAAACCTGTCGAGTGTGCTCACAGCAAGTGCGGGTTCGCCGTTTTTGAATTGTGCAAAAGCTTTTTCCAACTGAGCTTGTTGGGCTAAGGTCGTTCCAGCAGCGCGACCCTCTAGCTTCTCATAGTAACCAATTGCTTTTTCATATGACTTGTTCTCCATCATCTCTTTGGCTTCTTCGTAGAGCTTGTCTGTGCTCCAACCAGCGGTTAAGTCAGCATCACTAGCACAGCCAGTTGCCAAAAAACACAGCGCAAATAAAGTGGCTAGATAAAAAGAACTGAGGAGGGAGGATAATTGGCGTCTTCTGTACACGGGAACTCTTTCTTGAAATTCAATGCCCCCCTATTATCTTCTAAGCCTGAAGCTTTGAGTCAACTAACGCCAAAGGAATTAGATTCTATTGAGTTGGAGGATTTAGGCCCCGATCTTGAGGTTAGAGAGATAACGGTCCCTGAGGAGATGCATTTACAACGATTAGATGTCGTATTAACGGCGGTTTTACCTGATTTTTCTCGAAATTTTGTTCAGCAATTGATTTCCGAATCCTGTGTTGAGAGGGTATCAGGCAATGGACACTTTGCCCAATCTGCAGGATCACAGGGCCAAGCTTACTCCTTTGTTACTAAAAGTTCATCCAAAGCTCATGCTTTTGAGACTTATAGGCTGACCCTTAAGCCCTCGCCACAGGCGTTGGCTTATAAACCCCAGGAAATGCAGATCAATGTGTTGTTTGAGGACGCACATATTTTAGTTATCAATAAACCAGCCAATTTAGTTGTTCACCCAGCGCCCGGGAATTGGGGTGGTACGCTTTTAAATGGGCTTTTATTTTTAGATCCAACTTTGACTCAAGTCCCTCGCGCAGGGATTGTTCACAGATTAGATAAGGACACCAGCGGATTGATGGTCGTTGCGAAAACCAGATCCTGTATGGATGCTTTGGTAGTACAAATCGCCAATAGAGATGTACACCGTGAATATTTGGCTATCGCACACCGAGCTTGGAGCGGCCCGGATGTTAAGGTAGTTGAGGCCGCGATTGGTCGAGACCCTAAAAATAGGCTGAAGATGGCGGTCGTAGACTTACAAAAGAATGCAGGCAAAACAGCAAAAACAACCTTTACGCTTCTCAGTAACGGTCAAGAGCATAGCGACTCAGGTATCCCGCTGTCTGATGAGGAGGTCTGTTTGGTACACTGCCAGCTCCACACAGGTAGAACACACCAAATAAGGGTTCATTTGGCAAGCATCGGTCACCCAATTTTGGCTGATTTGGTATATGGGGGGCGAGCTCACTCGAGCATTAAGAGGCAATCCCTTCACGCTTATAAACTAGGTTTTGATCATCCAGTCACGGGTGCGCCTATGAACTTTAAGGCCGAAATACCTTCTGATATGAAAGCCTCCATTCAAGCTTGGTCGCTCGGGTACAATGAGGGCACTTAAGCAGGCGTTTAAATGGGCTGGTTTCCTCTAAGTTTTTTCTTATGTGAGACCTTTTCCTTAGGCGTCAACCGTACATCCAAGACTGTGGATCTTTCTTGGTCTTATCTTTCAAACTGAAATGCTATGAATACCGCGGATGCCAAGCGTGTCCTCGAGACTGCACTGATTTGTTCGGCACAACCCCTCAGCATGCGTGATATGGGTGTGTTGTTCAGCGATGAAATCTCATCTGACGCTATAAAAAATATACTTATCTCTATTCAACAAGAATGGAGTCAAAAGGGTGTTGAATTGTTGCAAGTGGCAACGGGTTGGAGGTTTCAAAGTCGACCTGAGATGCGCGCTTATTTGGATCGGTTGCACCCTGAAAAACCACCTAAATATTCTCGCGCTGTTATGGAGACTCTTGCCATTATTGCTTACCGTCAACCTTGTACAAGAGGGGACATGGAGGACATTCGAGGGGTAGCAATTAACTCCATGGTGATCAAGCAACTAGAGGACCGGGGGTGGGTGGAGGTGATTGGACATAGAGAGACTGTGGGTCGTCCCGGGTTGTATGCCACGACTAAACATTTTTTAGATGATCTAGGTATTAATTCCCTGGACCAACTACCAAGCTTAAATGATGCCAACGAAATGGGAGCATCTGTGCAGCGATTAGAGCACTTAGTTGATTCTGCTCAGCTTGAAATAGATTTGAGTGAAGCTCAAATCGGTGCAGAATTACAAAGCGCAGACCTTTTGCAAGACCTTCCAATTGAGCAATTAAACAAATCCGTTGAAGTTGAAAATATTCCATTTATTAGCGCCGCCTCCTTAGAGGATCATGCTGATGATTCAAAAGCTTAATTGCATTTGATCGGGGCTGTGCGTTGCACAATTAAAGCCCCTTTTTACTATTTATATGACAGGTTTAAAGATGAACAAAAAACAATTGAATAAAGGTTCATCGAAGGGGCGATCCAATACGCCTGGCGAAGCGCCCCTAGAGAGCCCTAATGAAGAGGTTTTAGCTGAGGTTGTAACTGAAGTCAAACCCAAGGCCAAGGCCAAGACCAAAGTTATTGCGCAAGCAAACACCAAAGATCTTAAGAGACCTTCAACACAAAAATCAATAGATTCGCCTGCAGATTCCTCTCAAGTTATATCTGAGAGCTTCGTTTTCAAGGACGTTACCTCGGGTGTCTTTGATGAGACCGTTGAGTCCTTAGGTACTTTAGATCTAGTAGATTCAAAAGACGACGAGTGGGACGACGATTTAGAGGAGCCTGCGGCATTAAGCTTTACAGACTCTGATAAAAACACCTTCAGCGCAGGGGGATCTTTATCAGATTCGTCCTCAAAAAGAGTATTGAGTGCACAAACCGAGTCCCCAAAGCTACATAAAGTTTTGGCACAGTCTGGACTTGGATCCAGGCTTGAGATGGAGGCATTGATAGCCGAGTCAAGGGTAACTGTAAATAACCAAATTGCCCACGTCGGTCAGAGAATTCAAACCGGTGACGTGCTCAAGGTCAATGGTCATTTAGTGCACTGGAGGGTTGCTGCGCCTATTGCAAAAGTTATCGCTTACCACAAGCCTGTTGGAGAAATCGTCACAAACGATGATCCTCAAAATAGACCGACAGTATTTCGCAAATTGCCCCGGCTATTCACCGGTAAATGGCAGTCTGTTGGGCGTCTTGACATCAATACAGAGGGACTATTGCTGTTTACCAACTCGGGAGAGTTAGCCAATAAATTAATGCATCCAAGGTTTGGATTAGAGCGTGAATACGCGGTAAGAGTTTTAGGAGCACTAAAGAAAGAGGAGAAAGAGCGCTTACTCCAAGGCGTCAAATTAGATGACGGTATGGCCAGTTTTGGATCAATTGAGGACGGCGGCGGTGAGGGCGCTAACTGTTGGTACAGAGTGACGATAAATGAGGGTAGAAATAGAGAGGTACGCCGTATGTTTGAGTCTGTGGGTCACGCTGTTAGTCGGCTGATCCGTATTCGCTACGGTGCTATGGCACTCCCAAAGGGATTACAGCGTGGACACTGGATGGAACTTGGCGAGCAAGACGTTCAGGCATTAACTCAACTTGTGGGCTACGAAACCCACCAACAACCTATTAAACGCGGTAAACGCATCAGTTCACCCAAATCGGGTCCAAGAGCAAAATCGCCTCAAGCAGCGATGATCAAGCAAGCTAAACTTTCCTCTAGGTCCAGACGAGGACCGTCAAGCTATATAAATCCTTCTGAAGTATCGCCCGAAGATGTTAAAAGCGCTCAAAATGCTGGAAAGATCGTAAAAAAAGTCACAATTGGGGCTGATAGCTATGCTCAGCTTCGGCGCGAGGCCAAGGGTCGAAGACGTGCTAATGTGAGCTCTGGAGGTTTTACTGGTGCTGGTAAAGGTGCCGATAGTTTTGTAGCTAAACCTGGATCTAAAAAACCACCTGGTCGAAAGTGATCCTAGTCAAAACTCTACTAAAAGGTTGCTTATTTTGAACTATATCATCCGAAATCAGCATAATTTACAACTCTAAGCTCTCTTAAAGCTAAAATAGCCACAAAGACCCTTTAGGTCTAAATTTCTTTAATTTTCAACAACATAGCCAGGAAATACTCCACCATGTCCCAAGAAAGAACGTTATCAATCATCAAGCCAGACGCAGTTGCAAAAAACGTGATTGGTCAGATTTACACACGCTTTGAGTCCGCTGGATTGAAAGTTATTGCTTCGCGCATGAAGCATCTCTCCAAAGAAGAGGCTGAGGCTTTTTACGGCGTACACAAAGAGCGTCCCTTCTTTAAAGATTTAGTTTCTTTTATGATCTCTGGCCCAGTAATGATCCAGGTTTTACAAGGTGATAACGCCATCCTTAAAAATCGTGACCTAATGGGTGCGACTGACCCGAAGAAAGCCGCAGCTGGCACTATTCGCGCCGATTTCGCAGACAGCATTGATGCAAATGCGGTCCACGGATCAGATGGCGCTGAGACTGCAGCTCACGAAATTGCTTTTTTCTTTGCTGGTTTGGAAGTCTACGGGCATTAAAGAAACGGGGCTCTTCGCTCTTTGATTGGGGGGCCCTTTAAAAACCTTCATGCTCGTTAATTTATTAGACTTTGACCTTGAACACTTAAGCGAATACTGCGAAAGTTTGGGGGAGAAACGTTTCCGGGCAATTCAACTTTTTCGTTGGATTCATCAAAGGGGGGCTAAGAATTTCGAGGACATGACAGATTTGGCTAAGTCTTTAAGGCTTAGTTTGGAGGGATCATGCACGATAACTCCATTGAATGTACTCAGCCGTCAAAATTCAAAAGACGGAACCATCAAATGGCTCTTTGATGTCGGGGCGGGCAACGCTGTTGAAACTGTCTTCATCCCTGAGGAGGACAGAGGCACACTCTGTATATCCTCCCAGGCTGGTTGTGCGGTTGGTTGCATTTTTTGTTCTACAGGTCACCAAGGCTTTAGTAGAAACTTGAGTAGCGCAGAAATCATTGCCCAACTTTGGTTTGCAGAGCACACACTGAGGTCTGAGCGAGCTACACATGAGCGGGTCATCTCCAACGTCGTTATGATGGGTATGGGAGAACCACTCCAAAACTTTACTGCTCTCGTTCCCGCATTAAAAGTGATGCTAAGTGATCACGGATACGGGATCTCACGGCGGCGCCTAACTGTGTCTACTTCCGGTGTAGTCCCTATGATAGAGCGCCTAGGCCAAGAGGCACCGGTTGCTTTGGCGGTATCTTTGCATGCCGCGGTCAATGAGCTACGCAACACCTTAGTGCCTATCAATAAAAAATACCCCTTGGTTGAGCTCAGAGCAGCCTGCGAAGCTTACCTAAGGGTTGCTCCGCGGGACTTTATTACTTTTGAGTATTGCATGCTAGATGCGGTCAACGACACCGACTTGCACGCACAGCACATACTTGATTGGCTTTTACCCAAGGGGGGGAATCCCCTTTCAGCAAAAATTAATTTAATTCCCTTCAACCCATTTCCCGCGTCTGGGCTTTTTTGTAGTTCACCTGAGCGGGTCAAAGCGTTTGCAAAAATACTTCACAACGCTGGACTGGTTGTAACGATTCGCAAAACTCGGGGCGATGACATTGACGCCGCTTGTGGGCAGCTTGCGGGAGAGGTGCTGGACAGAACAGATGTCAGCTCGAGAATGCAAAAACAGAGAATAATCTCACTAAAAAAAGTAGCGGTATAAACAACAAAAAACGCTTTATCAAGTTCTTCAATTTCTAACTTATTTTTTCATAGAATATTCTTTTTAAATCCCTTTAGACTTCAACTAAACCTACCAACCGTTTAACTCAACTTAACTTAATTTGACTCAGATCATGGCCTATCCTAATTCTGAAGAGCAGCTCCCTGTTGCATTCTCAAAACCAGCTACAAAGCATACCCACCAAGCAAAAATAACCTGGGGCGATCAAATTATCACAGTGGGTGCTGGTGCGCCGGTCCGTGTTCAGTCCATGACCAACACAGACACTGAGGACGCTATCGGAACCGCAATACAGGTCAAAGAACTTGCTCAAGCAGGCTCAGAGATGGTTCGAATTACAGTTAATACGCCCGCCGCAGCCGCCGCGGTGCCCCACATCCGGGAGCAACTAGACCGAATGGACATACACGTCCCCTTAATTGGCGACTTCCATTTCAACGGCCACCGCTTGCTGACTGAGTACCCAGACTGCGCAAAATCCCTATCCAAGTACCGCATTAATCCCGGAAATGTAGGTAAAGGCGATAAACACGATAAGCAATTTGCACAAATGATTGAATGCGCTATAAAGTACGATAAAGCGGTGAGAATTGGTGTGAATTGGGGCAGTTTGGATCAAGAGTTATTGGCCAGGTTAATGGATATTAACGCCAAAAGATCAAACCCCTGGGATGCCAAGCAAGTAATGTACGAGGCTTTGATCACCTCAGCCATTGAATCTGCAAGCTTAGCTGAGTCGATAGGACTAAGGGGTGAGCAAATCATTCTCAGTTGTAAGGTCAGTGGTGTTCAAGATTTGATTGCCGTTTACCGAGCGTTATCCCAACGATGCGACTATGCTTTGCATTTAGGGTTGACTGAGGCTGGGATGGGAACAAAGGGTACAGTTGCCTCGAGTGTTTCTTTGGGCGTTTTGTTGCAAGAGGGGATTGGAGACACCATCCGAGTCTCTCTTACCCCTCAGCCCAACGAGTCAAGAACCCAAGAGGTTGTGATAGCGAATGAAATACTCCAATCTCTAGGATTACGCACTTTCGTGCCTAGCGTTACTGCTTGCCCCGGTTGTGGGCGCACCACTAGCACTACTTTTCAAGTCTTGGCTCAAGAAATTGATGAATACTTACGCGCCCAAATGCTTGTTTGGCGCAAAGAGTACCCTGGTGTTGAGCATTTAAAGGTGGCTGTGATGGGATGTATCGTCAACGGCCCCGGAGAGAGTAAACATGCTGATATTGGCATTAGTTTGCCCGGTACTGGAGAGGCCCCTGCTGCTCCGGTATTTATTGATGGTGAAAAAGTACTAACGCTGCGAGGGGAATCCATTGCACAAGAGTTCCATAAAATAGTAGATCAATATGTAAAAAAACGTTTTGGAAATAAAGAGTTGGCATGATTGCCTTAATAAATAACAAGTTTTTAAAGTTGCTTTAGTTAAATGAGTCAAAAATTAACGGCCGTGAAGGGCATGAACGATCTACTGCCCCCTGATTCACAATCATGGGTCTGGTTTGAGGGAGTTGTTCAGCGTGTGATGAATCGCTTTGCTTATTCAAATATTCGCACCCCAATAGTTGAGCCGACAGCATTGTTCATAAGAGGTTTGGGTGAAATCACTGACATCGTAGAAAAGGAGATGTACTCTTTTGAGGATCGCCTAAACCACGAACAACTTACTCTTAGACCAGAGGCAACCGCTGGTGTAGTTCGCGCAGTCATTGAGCACAATTTGCTTTATGAAGGCGGTAAAAGACTTTACTACATGGGGCCCATGTTTCGTCACGAACGGCCTCAAAGGGGCAGATACCGCCAGTTTCACCAAATTGGGGCAGAAGCGCTTGGCTTTGCACTGCCTGAGGTGGATGCTGAATTGATACTCATGGCACACACCTTGTGGATGGAGCTAGGTCTTAAAAATGTCAAACTAGAGTTAAATTCACTGGGTGAGCCAAGCGAAAGAATTCAGCACAGGCAGGCTTTGGTTGCTTATTTTGAATCCCACATTGATTTGTTGGATGAGGAGGCTAAAAGAAGGTTGCATACGAATCCTCTAAGAATTTTGGATACCAAAAATCCATCGATGCAAAACCTTGTTGAAGCAGCGCCAAAACTAATGGATTTTCTAGGCGAACAGTCTAGATCCCACCTTAAAGAGGTTTGTCACATACTGGATGCTAACTCTGTGAGTTATACCTTGAACCCAAGGCTTGTCAGAGGGATGGATTACTATAATTTGACGGTCTTTGAGTTCATCACTGACCAGTTAGGCTCTCAGGGCACTATCTGCGGAGGGGGCAGATATGATTATTTAATCTCTCAAATGGGCGGCAAAGCAGCCCCAGCAGTGGGTTGGGCAATTGGAGTGGAGCGAGTCATTGAGCTTTTAAAAGATGCAAACCTTTTGCCTTTGCAACCGAGTCCAGACGTCTTCGCAATTATCCCCAGTTCAAAGTCAATTGAAAAGGTGATGCTGATTTTGCAAACTCTTAGATCACACGGAGTTAGCATTCAAATGCATTCCCCCTCCATGTCCGGCAACCCTGGAAGTGCTAAACCCATTGAATCAGATTTAGGCAACAGAGGCAGTATGAAATCTCAGTTCAAGCGGGCCGACGCAAGTGGTGCTCATTTCGCCCTTATTTTTGGGGAGGATGAGCTCTCCCTTGGTTGCGTAACCATTAAATCTTTGAGGGACGGAGCGGGTTCTCAAAGAGTTGAGTTGCTATCGAATGTGGGTGAATGGGCTTCAAGCCTACAATCGACCGTTTGAGGGCTTACAAAGGTGACAAATATTGAGTCAAATTGCGCCAGAATATAGCCAAAGTCGATTTCGAATGACTTAAGCTCTTAAAATAACCCCAATTGAGCTTTAACGGCTCATACTAGCTAATCACTAATATCAGCTTTGAAAATAACAACTGAACCGGGAATTCCATGGCTTTGCAATTAGACCTCGAAGAACAAGAGCAATTTGATGAATTTAAACACTTTTGGAGCCGATGGGGCGACTATATAGTTTGGGCACTGATTGTTGTACTTGGGGCTTATGCTGCTTGGAGTGGATGGCATTATTGGCAGCGGCGTCAAGCGACTCAATCGGCTGTTTTATTTGAAACTGTAGAGCATGCAGCCGAAGCCGCAGATTTGGTCCTGATGGAGCGCTCATTTGGGGATCTTAAGGATAAATTTGGATCCACAACCTACTCGAACCAAGCGGCTTTTGAGGTGGCAAAAACTTTTTACGAAAAAGGACAATCCCAAAAAGCAGAGGAGATATTGAGCTGGGTTATCAAAAACCCCATTGAGCCGGGTTACGAAGCCCTTGCAAAATTAAGACTCTCCGCCTTGCTCACCGAGCGCGGCGCCTTTGGCGAGGCCAGGACAGCGTTAGGCGGGAGTACTGTTCCAGAATTTAATGCTCTCTTTGAGGATCGTTTAGGAGATATTGATTTGCTTGAGAAAGATCCCGAAAGTGCGAAAGCGCATTTCACTAAAGCTTGGACCGCTATGGACGCTCGCGCTCCTTACAGAAGATTCCTGGAAGCAAAATTAAATTCTCTTGGAGTCGATCCAACCGCCACCGGCAAAAGTACTGAGACTTCTGCAAAACTAAGTAGCTCCACTGATGCCCCAACCCCGTCCAACAAAAAAAGCGCTGACCCCAAGGACCCTTCGTGAAATCTACATTACTTAAGTGCTTGGTTAACCAAAAACCTGCCGCGCAACTAAATTTTGCATTAACCGACTGGAGTGAATTTTGGGGCTTAAGTAGACTTTGTCGGGCATTTTCTTTATCGCTTTGTGTCGGATTGTTGCTGAGTTCTTGCAGCACCCCCAAAGTGGCCCCCCTTGTACCTAAGCAAGACTTGCGTGCAGTTTGGTCTACTGATTTAGGGGGCGAGGTTAATTATCCAGCCTCGGTTGCACTAGCAAATGGTCGAATTGCAACCGCTACTAGCTCAGGTACTGTCTCTGTTTTGAACCTATCTAATGGTGCAGTTATTTGGAAGATAAAAATTAAGGGTGTTGTAACCGCCGGGGTAGGGTTCGATGGTGAGCGGGCGGCTGTAATGACTGAAAATAACGATTTAGTCGTGATTCAAGAAGGCAAAATTATTTGGCAACAAAATCTGGGTGCTCAGTCCTACACCGCGCCACTGGTTGCGGGTTTGCGGGTCTTTGCTTTGCTTGCTGATCGCTCGGTGGTTGCCTTTGATGGCCAAAGCGGCTTGAAGCTTTGGACGCAGCAAAAAACAGGCGACGCACTGGTTCTCAAACAAGACGGTGTACTAGCCGCCTATAACAACACCTTACTAGCTGGATTTGGGAGTAAATTGGCTGGTTTGGACTCCTTAACAGGCAAAATTTTATGGGAGGCAGCGCTGGCTAATCCCAGGGGGATCAACGATTTAGAGCGATTGGTGGACCTGGTTGGGCCGATGGCGAGAGTTCGTGACACTGTTTGCGCACGAGCCTTTCAAGCCCAAGTCGGATGTATCGACGCATCCACCGGCAAACTCATCTGGACCCGTCCTTCTTTTGGTGAGGAGGGGATTTCTGCGTTAGAGAACCAATTGGTCACGATAGAGTCAAATGGGCAAATAATGTCTTGGAGAGTGAACAACGGTGAGCGACTTTGGGACCGTGCTGCTTTCAAGGGTCACCACCTGACAGCCCCATTGGTGTCCGATAAAGGCATCTTCATTGGAGACGCTGTCGGTTGGGTTTATTTACTCTCCAAAGACGATGGATCAGTAATTAACCGTATGCCGATTGGTTCAACTAGAGGATTTGCTTCCCCTCCTACACCTGTGGACTCCCAGCATATGGTTATAGTTACTAAAAACGGCTCAGTGACCCAATATTTCACCCCTTAATTGAAACTTAATTTTAGATTTCTTTGCAATTAGAGTCTGTTTTTCGATTTTCTGCTCTTTGAGACATAGTGGGTCTGAAATATTTACTTTTAATAATTTTGTTCTGAAAGTGTCTTATTTTGCTAAATTGTCGCTGATGTCACATCGCGTCAATCTGAGTGCTTTCGTTGATTGAGTAATATGTACTGGAACATGTCGTGAAACCTGTGATCGCTTTGGTGGGTCGCCCCAATGTGGGCAAATCCACCCTTTTTAATCGCCTTACTCAAACAAGAGATGCAATAGTTGCAGATTTTGCTGGTTTAACACGCGATCGCCATTATGGTAACGCCAAAATTGGGCCGCATGAATTTATCGTTATTGATACTGGTGGTTTCGAGCCCGATGCCAGCAGCGGCATTTACAAAGAAATGGCCAAGCAAACTCAACAAGCAGTTGCAGAGTGCGACGTGGTTGTTTTTATGGTGGATGCACGGGCCGGTGTTGCCGGACAAGATCACGATATCGCCAAGTATTTACGTAAATTAGGCAAACCCGCCTTACTCGTTGCCAATAAAGCCGAGGGCATGTTGGATGGACCCCGCTTGGCTGAGTTTTATGAGCTAGGTTTTGGCGAAGTCGTTGCAGTCTCAGCAGCGCATGGTCAAGGGATAAGAGGGTTATCACAAAAAGTGATGGAAGCTTTGAACCTGTCGGACACGGACGAGCCTGAGGAGGAGGAAATTGACGCCTCAGTTATTCGCTTGGCCGTTGCCGGGCGCCCAAACGTGGGAAAGTCCACTCTTATCAATACTTGGCTAGGGGAGGAGAGGCTGGTCGCCTTTGATCAACCCGGCACAACTAGGGATGCGATCCATATACCCTTTGAGCGGGCTGGACAGCGTTTTGATTTGATTGATACAGCTGGGCTTAGGCGTAAAGGTAAAGTGTTTGAGGCAATAGAGAAGTTCTCTGTGGTTAAAACGTTGCAGGCCATTGAGTCTGCAAATGTGGTCTTGTTGTTGTTGGATGCAACGCAAGGAGTTACGGACCAAGACGCCCATATTGCTGGTTATATTTTAGAGAGCGGGCGCGCTGTTGTGATTGGTATTAACAAGTGGGACGCTGTTGATGCTTACCAAAGAGAGCAGTTAAATCGTTCTATAGAGAACAGACTTGCTTTCTTAAAGTTTGCTAAATTGCATTTCATCTCCGCGATAAAGCGTCAGGGTTTGGGGCCTGTTTGGACCTCAATCGCACAGGCCCATAAAGCTGCGATGTGCAAAATGCCCACACCAAAACTGACTCGCATATTGTTGGAAGCCGTACAGTTTCAGTCCCCTAAAAGAGCGGGTATGTTTAGACCCAAACTTCGTTATGCTCACCAAGGCGGTATGAATCCTCCGGTTATCGTGGTGCACGGTAACTCTCTTGAGCACATCAGTGATTCTTACAAACGGTTTTTAGAGGGTAGATTTAGAAAAGAATTCGGACTTGAGGGCACTCCTCTTAGGGTTGAGATGAAAACCTCTACCAACCCATATGCAGA
The DNA here is from genome assembly GCA_903871545.1 of uncultured Burkholderiales bacterium. Taxonomy (GTDB): domain Bacteria; phylum Pseudomonadota; class Gammaproteobacteria; order Burkholderiales; family Burkholderiaceae_C; genus Limnohabitans. The sequence continues at coordinate 26,308 of CAIQHG010000074.1, forward strand.
CAAGGATAAATGAGAGTAGCATGAACGAATGTAATGTATAGATAAACTGCTTAAACAAGCTTTACTGCAAAACACTTAGCAAAAATATCCGCTCATCCCCTTAAGCTCAAAAATCCATCAGCCCTAACCTAGCGTCGCATAACGTTTCTACCTATAATGTCATGGGTGGTTAACAGGCCTTCCCTAAAAACTTATCCCTATTCATAAACACGGAGAATATCGTGAGCAACAACAAAGGTCAACTTCTTCAAGATCCTTTTTTAAACACTCTTCGCAAAGAGCATGTCCCGGTCTCTATTTATTTGGTGAACGGCATCAAATTGCAAGGCCAAATTGAGTCATTTGACCAATACGTTATTTTGTTGCGTAACACTGTGACTCAAATGGTTTATAAACACGCGATTTCAACTATCGTGCCCGGCAGAGCGGTTAATTTTGCTTCAATCGAAGGTTTAGGCGATGTAGTTGGCCCCTCAGAGCCTGCCTCCTAAATGAGTGATTCAACTTTGATTACGTTTTATTTCACGGCCCTTTGCGTCAACTCACATTGAACGATCTCTACCCCGATCCTCAAAGTGATGTTCAAGCAACTATTGAGTTTGCAAAGGGCGTGAACGCGCCTTGCGTTTTGGTTGGCGTAGATTTAGGAGAGAGCTATTTTGATTCAGCTTTGGAGGAGCTTGGCCAACTTGCTTTAACTGGCGGCCTCACCCCGGTTGCTCGGGTCACTTGCAAAAGACGTGCACCCGATCCAGCCTTGTTCGTTGGGACAGGCAAAGCACAAGAGATAAAGGAATTGGCAGAGTCTTTGGGTGCCGTTGAGGTTTTGTTTGACCAAGCCCTTAGTCCTGCACAGCAACGCAATTTAGAGCGCGTCATTGGACTGCCAGTGAATGACCGAACGCTTTTGATTTTGGAGATATTTGGTCAAAGAGCCCGCTCTCATGAGGGTAAATTGCAGGTTGAGCTTGCCAAATTACAGTATCTGAGCACCCATTTGGTTAGGCGTTGGTCCCATCTTGAGCGGCAAAGGGGGGGCATAGGCAATAGGGGCGGGCCTGGCGAAACTCAAATTGAGTTGGACCGTCGGATGATAGCTGACTCTATTAAAAGAACTAAAGAGCGTTTAGAGAGAGTTAAAAAACAAAGAAAAGTGCAAAGACGTCAAAGGGAGAAGCACCAAGTCTTCAAAGTGTCTTTGGTTGGATACACGAACGCGGGTAAATCAACTTTATTCAACTCTCTAGTAAAAGCAAAGGCTTACGCTGCAGATCAGCTCTTCGCCACTTTAGATACTACCACTAGACACATGTTCTTAGGCTCGCACCCAAATACTGGGGAGTCATTAAATGCATCAATTTCAGATACAGTGGGTTTTATCAGAGACTTACCCCACACCTTGGTAGACGCATTTGAGGCTACTTTACAAGAGGCGGCCCAAGCAGACCTGTTGCTCCATGTTGTAGATGCCTCTCATCCCCAGTATTTAGATCAGATAGAGGAGGTACGAAAAGTGTTAAAAGAAATTAACGCCTCTGAGGTTCCTCAAGTGTTGATTTTTAATAAAATAGATGCCTTGAGCGAGGAACAAAAACCCCTTGTCTCGCAAGATCTTTTTGATTACGACGGAAAGCCCGTCATCAGAATTTTTTTGAGTGCACAAACGGGTGAAGGCTTAGCGCTCCTTAGGACGCTACTTTCACAAGCTATTTTGAGAGATGAGATTGGTGAAAAGCCTGAGCTTGCCCATTTGACCGAACTTTTGTGTGCCGATTCCTCGCTCCCAAATCGCTGAGAGGCATAATTTGTGCACAATGGGGGTACAAAGAAACCGCGATCCCTGGTCTTTTGGCCTTTTGGCCTTTGTCATCAAAGGCTTAGTTTTTTTCATCTCTTGATGATGTGATACCAGTCAAACTTGCATCCTTTTCTTTTTCGTCATTTTAATACTCGCTATTTTTGCTTTTGAATGAACTATAAGATGAACTTAAACTTCACAACTTCCCCTATTCGCGCTCAGACAGGTAAACTTATCAGTGCTTTCTTGCACTTTTCTTATTCGTTTGCAAAAAGAGCTATTGGGATGTTCAATCTCAATGACGGCAGATGGGGAAGAGGGCAGGAGTCCTCCGCTCACAGCACGGATCACAACTCTGAGCCAAATCCGGGTCAACCCTCCTCTCAAAAACCCAGCGAGAATGAAGGCACACAGCCGCACCAACCCGATCCTCCTCGTGCAAAACCTTCGTCCTCAGGACCGCCTGATTTAGACGAGTTGTGGAAAGACTTTAACAAAAAAATTGGTAAGCTTTTTGCAAGTTTCGGCAGCTCTGGTGGCGATGGGGGCTCTAAAGATCCAAAAGGTTTTTTACCGAATCTAAAGAACTTTAAAGTAGGCGTTGGCGTCATTGCAGGCGTTATTTTCGTAATTTGGTTGGGCACGGGCTTTTTCATTGTCCAAGAGGGGCAACAAGCCGTAATTACCCAATTCGGCGGGTACCACTCCACTGTGGGTGCAGGTATAAATTGGAGATTCCCCTATCCTATACAACGCCATGAGATTGTCTATGTCACACAAATTCGCTCAATCGACATTGGTAGAGACGCCGTGATGAAGGCAACGGGTCTGCGTGAATCAGCCATGTTGACAGAAGATGAAAACATTGTAGAAATCAAGTTCGCCGTTCAGTACCGGTTGACCGATGCCAGAGCTTATTTGTTTGAGAGCAAAAATCCCACGGACGCAGTCACCCAAGCGGCTGAAACAGCCGTTCGGGAGGTGGTTGGTAAGATGCGTATGGACTCTGCTTTATCTGAGGAGCGAGATCAAATAGCGCCCCGAGTTAGGGCAATCATGCAGTCCATCTTAGATAGCTACAAAGTTGGTATCGAAGTGGTCGCAATCAATTTACAACAAGGTGGAGTGCGCCCCCCTGAGCAGGTGCAATCGGCTTTTGATGATGTACTCAAAGCCGGTCAAGAACGTGAACGTGCCAAAAACGAGGCACAGGCCTATGCGAATGATGTTGTGCCAAGAGCGGTTGGTTCTGCCTCTAGGCTTAAACAAGAAGCAGATGCCTATAAAGCACGAATTGTTGCTCAAGCCGAGGGTGACGCGCAGCGCTTTAAATCTTTACTAACCGAATACCAAAAGGCACCTCAGGTAACAAGAGACCGTCTATACATAGATACTATGCAGCAAATCTACACCAACGTAACCAAGGTGATGATTGACTCCCATCAAGGCTCCAACCTTTTATACCTACCCCTAGACAAAATACTCCAACTGACTGGGCAATCTAGCGGTTCCTCTGCGCCTAACGTGGGTAACAACACGGGCAACACCAATTCACAGTCCCAAAATGGTGCCTCCGAGAACGAGAGTCCTAACGCACCGCAAAGCTCGAGTGACCTGCGTGGTCGCGATTCCCGTGGTCGTGAGCGTGACGTTAGATAAGAAACAAGATACTGAGATTTAACAATGAACAAATTAGGTTTTTACATATCCTCTGCAATCTTGGCAATAGCCGTATTCAGCTCAACTGTCTTTGTCGTTGACCAACGCCAGTTTGGGGTGGTCTACTCACTGGGCCAGATCAAGCGTGTGATTAACGAGCCGGGACTTAACTTTAAATTTCCACCTCCATTTGAGAATGTTAAATTTATTGACAAACGTCTCTTAACTCTTGACAGCACAGATACAGAGCCAATGCTAACGGCCGAGAAGCAGCGAATGGTCATCGATTGGTACGTTCGCTGGAGGATCACTGAGCCCTCTCAGTACATCCGAAACGTAGGTCTCGATGAATCTGCAGGCGCTCAACAGCTTTCAAGAGTCGTTAGAAATGCGTTTCAAGAAGAAATTAACAAAAGAACGGTCAACGAGTTGCTATCCACCAAACGCGAAGGTCTGATGACTGACGTTAAACGCGAAGTACTTGAAAAAGTTAAGGGTCAAAAACCCTGGGGCATCGATGTGGTTGATGTGAGGATTAACCGAGCTGACTATGTTGAAGCCATTACAGAGTCGGTTTATCGCCGCATGGAGGCGGAGAGAAAACGAGTGGCCAATGAGCTTCGTTCAACAGGTGCGGCCGAGGGGGAGAAAATACGCGCTGATGCAGACCGACAAAGAGAGATCGCGATTGCAAATGCTTACCGTGAGGCTCAAAAAATCAAGGGAGAAGGGGACGCAGAGGCTGCTAAAATTTATGCAGATTCTTTTGGAAAAGATCCCTCCTTTGCTCAGTTTTACAGGAGCCTTGAGGCTTACAAGACCACGTTCAACAAAAAATCAGATTTCATGGTTTTAGATCCTAGTAGCGATTTCTTTAGGGCCATGAGGGGGAGCGGTTCGGGGGGCTCAGCAATGAGTGCATCACCACCCGCTAAGCGTTGATCGATAAATTTCACGCTTTTCAATGGATACACGCACACTTTGGTTGGCTTTGGCGCTGGTTCTCATCATTGAGGGTTTTTTGCCATTTGCCTCACCCGCACAGTGGAGAAAAATGTTTATGCAAATTCTTCAGCTAAAGGATGAGCAAATTCGCTTTTTTGGGCTGTGTTGTGTGTTGTTTGGGGTCGCTGTTTTGTGGATATTGAGCTAAAAGCTCAAAAATCGACTCCGATCAGCCCTCTAAGATCTGTAGAATTGACTTTTTAACAGCTACCCAGATTTGCTTATGTCCGCTTGGGTCCTTCCGGATCATATTGCCGATGTTCTGCCCTCAGAGGCACGACACATTGAAGAACTCAGACGTGTATGTTTGGACTCAGCCCGTTCCTTTGGCTATGAGTTAATCATCCCGCCTATGTTGGAACACCTTGAGTCACTCTTGTCTGGCTCGGGTACCTCTTTGGATCTGCAAACCTTTAAGCTTATTGATCAGCTATCGGGTCGAACTCTTGGGATCAGAGCGGATACCACCCCTCAAGTCGCACGTATTGATGCTCACCTCTTAAACCGCGCTGGGGTTACCCGTCTTTGTTACTGTGGGCCCGTATTACACACGAGACCCAGCAAACCCTTTGCCACGAGGGAGCCGATGCAAATGGGGGCAGAGATTTACGGTCACGCAGGGCTTGAGGCTGATTTAGAGGTGATTGAACTTGCAATGCATTGTTTGTCTCAATCTGGACTGGGCCGTTCGTTTAGTAATTTAAATTTTCAAATCGATTTAGGCGACGCCCGAATCATTCCGGCTTTGCTGAGTGGGCTTGAAATATCAGAGGAGTTGCGTGACCAAATCAAGTCCTGTATCGCAACCAAGGACATTTCGGGTCTGAAGTTGGCTTGTTCCTCCCTTGCGACAGCAAATTCAACTGCTTTGTTTGAATTGATCGATCTTTACGGGACCGAGGCGGTATTGGTCAAAGCTCAAACGGTGCTTAAAAATTGGCCAGCGGCACTAAAAGCAATCGACGATCTGCTATGGTTAAAAGAGCGCCTAGTCCAAAAATTTAAAGATTTTGAGCATCTCAGTTTTGCTTTTGATTTATCTGATGTAAGGGGCTACAGCTATTACACGGGTCTTCGCTTTTCTGTTTACACACAGGGGCTGAGTGACGCTTTAATTAGGGGGGGGAGGTATGATGAGGTGGGCGCAGTTTTTGGACGCCTGCGCCCCGCGGTAGGCTTTAGCATAGATCTTAAAGACTGGGTTCAGCTTCTTGCCAGGCCCCCCACGCGTGTGGCCGTTAAAGCACCCTGGTCGCAAGACGCACTTCTTCAAAGCCGTATTAATCAACTGCGCGAGCAAGGCGAGACAGTGGTGTGCTTGCTCCCTGGCCAAGAAATTGTGGGCGATGAGTTCTGCTTTGACCGCGAACTCGTTTTGATTGAAGGTGCCTGGATAGTTCAAAAACTATAGGCCGGCTGGCTTTGAATCATTTATTTATAATCTTTAACATTTGAATTTTTATGAAACCAATTCGTGGTCGCAATGTGGTCGTAGTAGGCACTCAGTGGGGGGACGAAGGTAAGGGCAAATTAGTGGATTGGTTGACTGAGTCCTCTCAAGGGGTGGTGCGCTTTCAGGGGGGGCATAACGCTGGCCACACGCTTGTGATTAACGGAGTTAAAACAGCGCTTCATTTGATTCCAAGCGGCATTATGCGCGCGGGCGTTAAATGCTACATTGGCAATGGGGTGGTGCTGTCCATGTCTAAACTGCTCGATGAGATCGCAGGTCTGGAGAAGGCGGGTGTGGAGGTTCGCTCCCGGCTTCGAATTAGTGAGGCTTGTCCTTTAATATTGTCCTATCACGTCGCGCTAGACGTGGCACGCGAGGCTGCAATCGAGAGCTCAGGGAACGCTAAAATTGGCACAACAGGAAGAGGTATTGGACCGGCGTATGAGGACAAAATAGCCAGACGTGCGCTCAGGCTGCAGGACCTTAAAAACCCCATAAAATTTGCAGAGAAGCTGAAAACCAATTTAGAACTACACAACCACGTTTTAAAGCATTTTCTACACGCTCCTGAAATCAATTTCGACGAGGTCTTAGCAGAAGCTCTCGAGCACGCTAAACAGGTCTTACCGATGGCCGCTGATGTATCAAGGGAGCTCAATGACGCTAATTTAAACGGCGCTAATTTGTTGTTTGAAGGTGCACAGGGTACTTTGTTGGACGTGGATCACGGAACGTATCCATTTGTAACCTCTAGTAATTGCGTGGCCGGTAACGCAGCCGCTGGTGCAGGCGTTGGCCCTGGAATGCTTCACTACATCTTAGGAATCACCAAAGCTTACTGTACTCGGGTCGGCGGCGGGCCGTTTCCAACCGAGCTGGATTGGGAGACTCCAGGCACTGTTGGTTACCACTTATCCAGTGTTGGTGCAGAAAAAGGCGTCACAACGGGACGCTCCAGGCGTTGCGGGTGGTTTGATGCAGCCCTTCTCAAACGCAGCGCTCAAGTCAACGGATTGTCAGGATTATGTATCACCAAACTCGATGTGCTGGACGGCTTAGAGCACTTGGAGTTGTGTACTGGGTATATGCTTGACGGCGAAGAGACAGACATTTTACCAATGGGGGCTGATGAGATCGCAAAATGCAAGCCCATTTATGAACGCATGCAGGGCTGGTCTCAAACAACTGTGGGGGTTACGGACTACAGCAAATTACCCATCGAGGCTCGCCTTTACTTACAAAGAATTGAACAAGTGACTGGGGTTCCCATCCATTTGGTCTCCACCAGTCCAGACCGGGATCATACTATTTTGATTCAACATCCATTTCTGGCTTGAATTTTTTCGTATCAAGATTTTTCTCCTAAAAGGTATCCCTCATGTTGACTGAAGACGGTAAGCACTTGTATGTTTCTTATGATGAATATCACAATTTAATAGAGAAACTTGCAATCAAAATTCATCAGTCGGAGTGGCAATTTGATACCATCTTATGCTTAGCAAGGGGAGGGATGAGGCCAGGTGACATACTGTCCCGTATTTTGAATAAACCTTTGGCTATTATGTCCACTAGCTCCTACAGATCCAATGCGGGCACCCAGCAGGGGCATTTAGATATAGCCCGCTTCATCACCACCCCTCAAGGCGAGATAGCTGGTAAAGTGTTGTTGGTAGATGATTTGGCGGATTCTGGTCACACCCTAAACCAAGTGATCAAATTGCTCAAATCAAATTACGATCCAATCACAGAGCTTCGCAGTGCAGTGATTTGGACAAAGGGAGTCTCAACCTTCACACCGGACTATTCGGTGGAGTATTTGCCGTCCAATCCTTGGATTCATCAGCCTTTTGAGAGCTATGATTCGATGAACCCGCAGCAATTGGTGGAGAAGTGGAAAATTTAGTAAATTTTGCAAGTTAGGTAAAGTTCCCCTCAATTATGGCAAAAACAACTCACCTGATTCACCACCCTTACTTACCCCCCTTGGGATTTGTGGCCCCTCAGTTTCCTACGTACAAGGCCTCAACCGTTATTTTTCCGAGTGTGAGCGCGATGCGCTCAAGAGACTGGAAGCAAAAAAATGGCTACACCTACGGCCTACACGGTACCCCCTCTAGTTTTACTTTGGAGGAGAGAGTTGCAAGCATTGAGGGCGCGAGCTACTGCCAACTTGTCCCCAGCGGATTAGCTGCTATTGCGTTGGTTAACCTGTCTTTACTCAAAAGTGGAGATGAGGTTTTGATCCCCACAAATGCCTACGCCCCTAATTTAGCCTTAGTTGAGGGGGAGCTTTTTCGCTACGGCATCACTCATCAGACCTATGATGCCTTGTCAGTGGATGATTTAGCCCAAAAGCTGAGTAGCCGATCGCGTTTGGTTTGGATTGAAGCACCCGGCTCGGTCACCATGGAGTTTCCAGATTTGGAGTCTATCGTTAGCCTATGCAAACAAAGGGGCGTGCTCACCGCACTGGACAATACGTGGGGTGCTGGTCTTGCCTTTAATGCTTTTGAACTAAACTCTAAAAAAACTCACCACACTCAAAACCCTCAAAACACTTTAAGCAATGAGGCACTTGCAGTAGACATCAGTATCCAAGCTCTAACCAAGTTTGCAAGCGGGGGGGGCGATGTTTTGATGGGCTCAATTTGCACCACAAACGAGGCCCTCAGTTCCCAAATCAAACTAACCCATATGCGCCTGGGACTGGGAGTAGGGTCCAACGACGTGGAGACTGTGCTCAGGTCCCTGCCGAGTATGAAACTTCGCTATACAGCCCAGGACCTAACCGCTAGAGCTTTAGCCACTTATTTGACGCTCAGGCCTGAGATCGAACAAGTCCTCCACCCTGCACTGGAGAAAAGTCCGGGTCACGCAAATTGGTTAAAAACATGTGCCCAAAGTGACCTTGCTGCAAGTATTTTTAGTGTTATTTTTAAGTCTGAGTACTCTCAAAACCAAGTTGATCTGTTTTGCGACAGTTTGAAATATTTCAAGATCGGCTACAGTTGGGGTGGACATATGAGTTTGGTCGTACCGTATGACTTATCAGTAATTAGACCTTTACAAGCGGTTGAGCCCAAGCTTAAGGCAGGGCGCTTGGTTAGGCTTTGCATAGGGCTGGAGGATTTTGAAGACTTAAAGCTAGATATAGATAAGTCCCTACAAATCGCTTTTCGTGCAAGTTGATCCCTTAGATCTCTTATCCGTTCATGGGCGAATCAAGGAGGAACAAACGGAGTAGGCTTCGTTTGAGGCCGAATTGGCTAACGCAGCCATTTCTTGAAATCTGGATTTAACGCTATTTTTCAAAAAATGTTCAACTACCCAATTAGGAATCCAAGATCCCATTTGAAGATCTGCCTGGTAGATGAATTGTGTGCCGGATTTATCGGGCTGCAAATTCCAAGAGCCTTTGTAACTTTTAGGGTCTCCCTTTATGAGCTCAAAAGAAATTTTTTGATCCGATTCCTCAACGTACTTTTCTACGGTGTGCATTTCTACGGGGAATCCTAATATTCTCTCCTCAGCCAGGCGGTCTACTAAAACCGTATTGGCTTGCCTGGATATTATTTTGGATTGTTTGACGCCTGTTATTTTTTTTGCATTCTCATAATCAGTTATAAACTGATAAGCACCACATGAGTTAAGAGCAGTAGAGAAACGAATAAGCATATGAATGGTATCCACGGAGTGCTCAATTTTCATGTCAAAGGGACTGGTTTTAGCTTCATCGTAAGCTAACAAATTTGTCGCACCAATTAAGCATAAAAGAAGGATGCCAGTCTTTAACATAGAGCAAAGGGCGGGGTGGGACACGCTTTGTGGTCTGAGCTGAAAGGGTAAACGTATATGATCAAAAATAAATTTTAGACAAAGTTTTTTATCAAATTAGAGGCTAAAGAATCAAACTCTTTGGTATTGTACGTATGAATTTCTGCTGGGAGGGCAGTCTTAAATTTTTCAAAATTACGAGAAATAGACCCTTTGTAGGCTGGGTCGTAGTGAAGGGAGAGTAATTCTTCGACAACTTTTGGTATTTGGTCTGTATCTATCCATCCCTGCCACCTTTGCAAAACCTCTTTGCCCAACAAAGCATGAAGAGCATTTAAGCGACTCGCAAAAAGTTCCTTATCTTTCACAAAAAAACTGTACTCGTCAAGAAGAAGTTTAACTCGCTCAGGGGTCGGCATTTGCAGATCTATGCACGCACTAGCCCTCATTTTATGTATCAAAGATTCGGGAATATTTAAATTCCCAATTTTGCGACTCTCGGACTCCACAAAGACCCATTTATTTTGATCAAGTTGACTTAGCTCGTGCCAAAGAGCCGTCTCAAATGCTTTTTGGGAAGGCTGTTGGGTGTCGGGTAATTTGCCCAGTACAGAGCTTCTGTGGGCGGCGAGTTGCTCTAAATCAAGCGTTTGAGCGCCTTGCTCTTTTAGCTTGGTCAAAAGCAAAGTCTTTCCCGAACCTGTGGGGCCACATATCACTTGAAAGTTCAAAGCCCCTACGCTGCGAGGAATATCCTCTAACACAGCCGTTCTAAAGGCCTTATAGCCGCCCTCAACCAAATGAACCCTAAACCCAATGGCGCCGAGCACCGTGGCAAGAGAGCCACTTCTTTTGCCTCCACGCCAACAGTAAATGAGGGGTTGCCAGGTTCTTGGTAGCTCCAACACTTTTTCTTCAATGTGCTTGGCAATATTTGCGGCCACAAGGCCTGCCCCTTTTTTCTGCGCCTCGAAACTGTTGATCTGTTTATACATAGTTCCAACGAGTTCGCGTTGATCGTCATAAAGCACGGGCCAATTTACAGCTCCCGGCAGTCTGTCCAAACTGTATTCGTTGGGGCTTCGGGCGTCTATGATCTGAGATAGACGCAGATCACTTTTTTTAGGCGATTTGAGGTAATTGACGACTTGAAGAGCGCTGACGGTGTGAATACTCAAAATTTCAAACTTTATAAAATAATTAAAGGAGCTTACTCAGCTCGGCCCATATGTTGTTGAGTATTGTAGGGTGTGCCTCAGCCAAAGGGTGAAGTTGATCGGCCTGAAAAAGCGAGCTTGCGTTTGGGACGTCCGCCACCCCTCGCAACATGAAAGGAACGAGGGGGACATGGTTTTTCTTGGCAACGCTTTTGTACATCCCAGTTAAGTCATCATTAAAGTGGGTGCCGTAATTAGCTGGAGCGAGATTTCCGATCAGCAAGATTTTGCATTTTTTTGCGATTGCGGTTTGAACCATCGCCTCTAAATTTGCCCTTGTGGACTCCGTGGGCAAACCTCTTAAGGAGTCATTGGCGCCTAGCTCAATGATTAAAACTTTGGGATGAAATTTAACCAATAACAAGGAAAGTCTTGAACGCCCCCCCGAGGTTGTTTCCCCGCTCATGCTGGCATTTACGATAGTGGTTGGGATTTTAAAAGCAACTGAATTGGTAGAGCTGTTGATCTTTTTCTCGAGTAAGCTGACCCAACCCGTTCCTCTTTCAAGTCCGTATTCAGCACTCAAAGAGTCCCCAAGGACTAAAATTTGTATTTCTTGAGGTATTTGGGTGTTGTTTGCTAAAACTGGAGGGGCTGGGTTTGAAGGGTTAATTTGGCCCCAGCTAAATTGGACACAAAGGTTTACGATAATGAGGGTAGCAATTTGTGTCAGGAAAAATCGAAAAGGTTTTTTTATGCGCATTGTGTTTAAGCTTTGGCGTTAGGTGCGGTAAGTAATTGATAGACAAATTTTAAAAAATTCAAAATAAACATTTAATCACTTTATGAGTAACGATTTATTGGTTGTATCCAATGTGTCAAAAACAGTTGAAGACGTCTCAGGTAGGTTGTCTATTTTGATCGACATTTCTCTCTCCCTAGGCGTGGGCCAAACCTTATCTGTGGTCGGCGCTTCCGGATCAGGTAAAAGCACGTTGCTCTCGATTATGGCCGGACTTGACGCCCCGACAAGTGGTGAGGTTTTTCTTGGAGGAATCAATATCTCAAAAATGGATGAGGACGAAAGAGCCCGGGTTCGGGCTGCTTATATTGGATTTGTTTTTCAAAATTTTCAATTAATCGAGCATCTTACTGCCTTGGAGAATGTGATGCTGCCCCTTGAGATAGCGGGGGGTAATAAAGATAAAGATATTCGAGTGAAGGGCACCGAAATCTTGAGACGTGTCGGCCTTGGAGAAAGACTCCACCACTATCCACGATTTATGAGCGGGGGAGAGCAACAAAGGGTAGCACTAGCGAGAGCCTTTGTGGTCAATCCTAAAATATTAATGGCAGATGAGCCGACAGGAAGCCTAGACCATGCGACGGGTTCTCGTATTATGGATTTGGTTTTCGAGCTTAACCGGGAGTATCAAACCGCTTTGGTGCTTGTGACACACGACCCTTTGTTGGCTAAGCGTTGCGCTGTGTCGTTGACTATTGAGGAGGGGCGTATTGCAAATAGTCCCGCCCTAAAGAGCTTTGAATAATTATGCCATTTCAGTCACTTACCGCTCCCTGGGGTTACTTTGCTTAGACTATTTTACTTAGGCTAAGTTTGACTTGGATTTTGACTTTAACTCTTAGTTTGAGTCAAATCCATCCCTGGTGGGTGCTTTATAGGCAAAACGATCTTAAAGCAAGTACCCTCGTTGATTACGCTTGTCAGTTCAAGCACTCCCCCGTGCTTTTGAATGATACCGTGAGAAACGGATAACCCCAAGCCCGTCCCCACACCCACTCCTTTAGTGGTGAAGAAGGGGTCAAAAACCTTGCTGATATTTTCCTCAGAAATTCCTGTGCCTTGGTCTTGTACTTCAATTACTACAAATCTGGGTTCCAAGCCAGGGGTCTGAGCTGGGGCGAGATTTCGCGTCCCCCCCTCTAATGAACCTTCTGGGCTTTGAACATAGGTTCTTATCTTAATCAGCCCCCTAGACCCAGGCTTGGTCGCTTGGGCTGCGTTCACTATTAAATTTAAGATAACTTGATTAATTTGTGACGGTATGCACTCCACAAGCGGTATATCGCCTAGTTCTAATAAAACATCGGCTGAGTATTTGACCTCATTACTGACAATGTTCAGCGTAGATTTGATGGCTTGGTGAAGATCGCTTGCCTCAAAGCGAGAGGACGTATCTGCACGAGCAAAGTTTTTCAAATCTTGGATGATATTTTTAACTCTCAAAATACCCTCTTGGGTTTCTTTTATCAATTCGTGAGAGTCTTGCATGATGAAGTCTAGGTTTAAAGATTTTGTCAATCTTTGAATTTCTTCTAAATCTAAAGCCAAAGTGTCTTTATCGGCATCATGTTTAGTTTCATTGTTCTCGCTATCTTTTTTAGTCAGTTCGGTCCTGTTTTTGAGTAAATCAAATTTAGACCTGTAGAGCTTAATCACAGTCTCAAATTGCTCAAAATATTTCTTCATCGTATTGATATTTGAGCCAACATAGCCAATTGGATTATTGATCTCGTGGGCAACCCCTGCAGAGAGTTGTCCAATAGCGGCGAGCTTCTCCGATTGAGTCAGTCGGTTTGCAAATTGAAGTTTTTCTTGATTCGCAAGCTCAGCCTCTAAATTGGAGAGTTTGAGCGTTTCGTTCAAAGCACGTGCTTTGAGAATCATATAAATGGAGGCGACTGTAAAGGCAATGATTAATAAAGTGAGGGTCAAGCCAAAAGTGAGGTAGGTTGCCTTATTGGCAGAATATTCTTTTAATGCCTCAGACTCCTGAACACCCACCAAAACTAGCATAGGTTGATCAGCAATACGCTCAAAAGCGTAAAGTCTTTTTACCCCATCAAAAATTTGATCCGAACTCTTAAATCCCATCAACTCTTCTTTGATTTGCCGATCCAATTTAATTTGCGCTATTGAGCCGTCTATTGACGAGAGCTTACCTGCCTCAATAGTCCTTACAAAGCCATCTAAATCTACGAGTGCAATGAAACCATTGGCACCGAGGTCTATTTTTTTATAAAAATTAAGAAAATAAAGTGGATCAAAGGACACTACGGCAACACCGTTGAAGCTTCCGTCGCTTTTATTAATGCGACGGGTTATTTGTATGGACCAGCGTTTACTAACTCGCCCTAAAACCGGTCTGCTTACGTATATATCGTAAGGGTAGCTTTGTTTGTGGATTTTAAAATGTTCTCGGTCGGAGAGATCAATTTTCTTTTGTCCAATTACGTTGGAATATGAGTAAATTCCCTCCTTATCAATGACTCCGACTTGGTTGAAAAACTTCATATCCAAAACACCGTTTTGAAAATAATCGTTGAGTGTTTTGTAATCTACTTTGTCACTTCTCTCATAGTTAAATTTAATAA
>CAIQHG010000075.1 GCA_903871545.1 uncultured Burkholderiales bacterium
TATATTAAATATATCATTTGCACCTTCATGGTGCTTGGCTTCAATAATTTCGGGAGTTATTACAGTATTGTAAGAAACTCTTTTATGACGCAATAGTAATTAAAAGACCTACGTTTGTAACACTTAAACATTTATATTAGTAGCTCAAACTATTTAGGCTTCTATGAGGATATTTTTGATACTATTTTTGTATCTTACTCACAACATGAACGCGTTCGCAGATCCTGCGGATGAATGCCGCTTTAAAAAGGGGAAAGACGAAGTCAATCTTTGCATGGCCATGGCCCACAAAGATGCTAAATCCTGCGAAAAAATATATAATAGCGAAACTAGGTTCTTCTGCGTTAGGCAAATAGCTGAATTCAGCCATCATATGTTCAACTCTTACAACCCCATCGTGGTTGCAAGCAAGTCGAAATAACTATCGCCGGGAGACTCGTTTAATAAATATTTAGGGTCTCAAAACACATATAAATGTTAGATATTCTTCAAAAATACGGTGGCGTCAGCAAACTTAAAGAAATAATAGTTAGTTTGCATGAAAGCGTAGTTCAAAAACCTGAGACTCGGCATTTTCTGTTTAATACCAATACAGAAGACTTATTTAAAAACCAATTAATTTTTCTCCCGTTTATATTGCCTAAAAACGAGAGACTTTTAAAAAAGGGGATTGCTCAAACGGCTCCTCCTAACGTTCGAATTGGACCTTCTCAGTTTGAAGAGATTGTCCAGATGTTCAGAGTCATCCTAATTAAAGAATATAAAGTTGCCCGTGAAGATGTTTTAATCCTAGTTGCAACAATCCTAGAATTGATTGAGGAGACCAGGAGTCAAAAAGAGGATCTTACTCTGACCACATGGAAGTCAATTGACATCAACGTCAAGACGCTTGATTCTTTTTTTACTAAAAAGGGACTTATCTCAAAAATTCAAAACAGCAACGAAATTTCCATTTTGTCTGGCACATCCTACCCAGTCGGCGTGGAGATTGTTACTTCTAACAAAACAATCGGTCTAAGTGCTCAAGCCAAATCGAAACCTGAAGTTTCCCCAGACGCATTATCTGAATTATTCAATAAAATGAATTCAGAGACTGCTCGGATAGCGCTTTCTTTAAACAAGGAAGGACCCGATTCAGTGCTTTCTACTAAGTTCTCTATGCCCTACGACAAAGGAATACCTACTCGGCTATTCGTAAAAGCCATTCATGATTTTGCTGCCCTGTTTTGCGATACCCTAGAAAAAGACGCTGATCAACTCTTTACCAACAAATCTCAACGCTAGACCGGACGCATTTTTGTACTGCTGGCAAACCTGGTAAGTCACATGCCCACAGTGATCACAGCAGAAGTGACGGCAACAGAATTATTATTAGTGACTGAGTAAGAAGAAGAATTAGGGTTGTTGACCCAAAATCCCAATCCCAGTCCGAGCGATTTGCCACTAGCAGTGAAATCTTCGTAACCATTGGTTGTTGCGAACTGGGTTAGCGTACCTGCCGCTTCCAGGCTGGGGGCATAAAAAAACCATTTAGAGTTTATATTGTCCCAAGCCCATAGACTAGTAAAGTTAATGGTGTGTCCAGTTGTGTCTTTGTTGCTACCGATATTTGCATTGAATTGTGATGGGGTGATGGTGTCGCCAATTGATATTAAATTCCAACCAAGAGCCATTGCGGTTGAGGAGCTAAAATTAAAGTTGCTTGAGTTATACACCGCTCCAGTACCCGCTGCTAACGTGAAGGCTTGAGCTGCATTAATCCAAAATCCCTCTCCAGGATTTACAGTTGACAATACCTGGTAACCCTGGCCACTCGCATAGGTGGTTAAATCACTAAAGGTATTGTAGGAAGGCGAATAGAAAGCCCAACTCGATTTTGAGTTGTCCCATTTCCATACGCTGATGACTTGAGATTTATTGCTCAAAACATTAGATATAGCGATGGGATTGCCATACCCATTTCCAACTAAATTCCAACCTGGCGTGATTGCTGTTTGGGCAAAAACCGAGTGAATAGAAAGGACAAAAAATAAACTAAAGACAAAAGCAATCGGTTTATGGAGAGTTGTAGAAAGTATTTTCATCTAAATTTCCAATGAAAGGTTGCAAGACATAGCAAATTATAAAGCTTGGCAAACCCCTGTGCCTCTGTCATTTTGAATTTGCATCAGAAAAGTTTTATTGGAATTGACTGGCAGTAGGGCAATAGTTGCCATATTAGGAATTGTTATCACAAATGTATTCTCAACGGGACCAGATGTCAAGGTGAATGTAACCGGACCTAAGAGACTAGTAGTATAGGAGGGGAAAACACTAGAGTTGCTAGGCGTGGTGTAGTTACTAGGAAACTTAGCCACATTTGAGCTCACAGTAACTTGACTGGTATCAAAATTAATTAACATTAATATATTGGCTCCATAACTTTGACCAGGCGCAACAGGATCAATGTTCTTAGGGGTGATATCAATCAAAGCGCCACAAGATCCAGTTGGGTTTGCAGCAAAAGATGGCAGGGAGAGGGTCACTAAAATCAAAAGAATAAAAATTTTCATATAATTTTAAAAGTTAATGTTTTTTGATGGATTGAGCTCTTGCATATTAAGAAATATGAATAAATAACGTACCAAA
>CAIQHG010000076.1 GCA_903871545.1 uncultured Burkholderiales bacterium
AAATGCTCAGATGGCTGCTTTTGATTTTGATTGCGATGGTTTTGCTTCAATACTTCGGTCCCTGGCTAAGCCGAACTAAATTTGGCAAATTACCTGGAGACTTGAGGTTTATTTTGTTTAAAAGATTGTGGAGTCTGCCGCTTACATCGGCTTTTTTGCTAAGCATGGTGTTAGAGCTGATTTCTAAACTCATTTGAGCGCGTAAAATTTTTATTTGCCGCTCAATCTAAATTTAAATACTACATAAAATTTAATCTTTAAAACCCAAATTAGACGCAACTTCACAATCTCGTTGTTTTGCTTGTATATGATGCACAAAGGGTCAGATTAAATTAAGAAAAAAAGAAAAAACTCAATTAAGAAACAAAATTTATTTTTAGTATGAAAAAAACGATTGTTGCTGTCTCCCTTTTGCTGATTCTTGGTCTTGGTGTGGGTGTATGGCTTTACCGCTTTGACCTACTCCCTAACTACTTCCCCGCTGCACCAAGTGGCTATGCGGGTTTGGGCTCAAAGGGGCCAGGCTCAGGGCAGTGGCCTGGCATGGGGCCAAGCAGAGTGCAACCCGTCAGCGCAGGCGTAGTTAAACAACAAGACATCCGGGTCAGCGTGAGTGCGCTTGGAACCATGACCGCTTTAAACACCGCAACCGTTAGAGCCAAGGTGGACGCGGAATTAAAAGCCATTCACTTTAGAGAAGGTGAAATAGTCAAAGCTGGCCAAGTGTTGGTGGATTTGGATACGCAAAGCTTAGAGATTCAATTGACTTTGGCTCAGGGTCAATTTGACAGAGATAACGCCCAGTACAAGAACGCCTTAATTGATTTGCAACGCTACAAAGAGCTACTCTCCAAGGACGCTATAGCTGTGCAACAAGTCGACACGCAAGAGGCGTTAACGCGCCAACTCAAAGGAAGCGTGCTGGCGGACCAAGGCGCATTAGACAACGCGCGTTTGCAAGTCTCCTTTGCCCATGTGGTCGCCCCTATAGCTGGGCGTCTTGGCTTAAAGCAAGTAGAGCTTGGTAGTTTGGTGAGATCAAGCGATCCAAATGGGATTGTGAGCATTACGCAGTTCCAACCGATCTCAGCGGTGTTTGCAGTGCCCGAGAAATATGTTCCCAATATTCAAATCAAGCTACGCAAAAACGAGCCCTTGCCCGTGCAGGTGTGGGACGCACAGATGCAGCGCATCCTGGGCTCAGGCAAAGTCTCTTTTGCAGATAACGCCATAGACCCGAGCACCGGCACATTAAAGCTCAAAGCTTTGTTGGACAACAAAGATGAGTTGCTATTTCCTAATCAATTTGTAAATATAAAGCTGCAATTAGATGTTTTGAAAAACGTCTTAACAGTACCAAGCTCAGCGGTTCAAAGAGGCGCCGTGGGCACGTTCGTGTACGTAATCAATGAGGACAGCACGGTCATCACTCGAGGCGTTAAGTTACTTGCCTTGGACGGGGATTTGCAGGGTGTGGAGGGTGACTTAAAGGGGGGGGATAGGGTTGTGATAGACGGAGCCGATAGGCTTAGAGATAAAAGCAAGGTTGAGGTCGTGAGAACAAGTCAGGCCAATGGAGCTAGTGGTGAAACTAATGGAGCCAATGTGGCTGCGCCATCAAAACCAAGCACTCAAACAGACGCCGGCGGCATGGACCCCAAAACCCAGACGGGATCCAAAGCACAGCCAGGTTCTAAAGTAGATGCCGGTCTCAGTGCAGAGATCAACTCTAAACCACAAGCAAGCCCTAGAGCAGAGACGGGCGGGGAGAGACCTAAGTGGATGGATCGTTTGCCCCCCGAAATTTTGGATAAAGTCAAGACCATGAGTGAGGAGGAGCGTCAAGTTTTTTTCCAAAAAATGCGTGAACGCCGCAGACAAACACAGGGCGAATAAGCGAGGCACATGAATTTTTCTCGCCTCTTTATTCTTCGCCCCGTTGCGACCTCGCTTTTGATGGTGGCCATTCTTTTGTCCGGCTTATTGGCGTATCAGTTACTTCCCGTATCTTCTTTACCCCAAATAGATTACCCAACCATACAGGTAAGCACCCTTTACCCGGGCGCTAGCCCCCAAGTAATTACGTCCTCCATTACCGCCCCCCTTGAGCGTCAGTTTGGGCAAATGCCGGGTCTAGACCAGATGAGCTCAACCAGCTCTGGAGGTGCCTCTACGATTGTGCTGAGGTTCTCTCTCAGTATGGGTTTTGATGTCGCAGAACAACAAGTGCAAGCCGCAATCAATGCCAGCACAACGCTGCTTCCAACCGATTTACCCACGCCCCCGGTCTATAGCAAAGTTAACCCCTCAGACGCGCCCATCTTAACGTTCGCAGTCAGCTCGCCCTCTTTGCCAATCACCAGGGTGCACGATATGGTGGAAAACCGTGTAGCGCAAAAAATATCCCAAATCTCTGGCGTGGGCCTAGTCAGCATTGCGGGGGGAAGAAGACCCGCCGTTCGCGTGCAGGTGAACCCCTTAGCTCTGGCCTCGGCTGGGTTTTCTATGGAGGACGTGCGCTCTGCAATCACCAATGCCAACGTTAATTTAGCGAAGGGTAGTTTTGATGGTCCTGACAGAGCGTCCTCCTTAGACGCAAATGATCAACTTAAAACGGCGAGCGATTATGAGTCAGTTGTGCTGGCCTATAAAAACGGTAACCCGCTTCGCCTAAGAGATGTTGCAACGCTGGTTGATGCCCCTGAGAACATTCGTCTCGCAGCCTGGGCAAACGAGGTTCCAGCGATAGTCTTAAATGTACAGCGACAACCCGGCGCCAATGTGATTGAGACCGCGCAAAGGGTCAAAAGCTTACTCCCTCAACTGCGCTCTTCTTTGCCCGACTCGTTGGACTTTGAGGTGATGACGGATAAAACCCTCACCATAAAAGATTCGGTTAGAGACGTTCAACTCGAACTCCTTTTAGCGGTTGTGTTGGTGGTGATGGTTATCTACTTGTTTTTGCGTACCTCTGCAGCTACTTTGATCCCAGCGGTTGTGGTGCCACTATCGATTGTGGGCACCTTTGGGGTGATGTATCTGTTGGGATTTTCGATCAACAATTTAACCTTGATGTCGCTCACGATTGCGACTGGCTTTGTTGTGGATGATGCGATTGTGATGATAGAGAACATCGCGCGCTACCTTCAAGCGGGCAATTGCACGCCTATGCAGGCCGCGCTAAAGGGCTCTAGACAAATAGGCTTTACGATCATCTCACTCACCTTCTCACTTATAGCGGTCTTGATCCCGTTGCTCTTTATGGGAGACATTGTGGGGCGCTTATTCCATGAATTTGCAATTACGTTGGCTGTCTCTATTTTGATCTCCGCGCTCATCTCCTTGACCCTTACGCCCATGATGTGCGCCGTGCTGTTGACTAACCATGTCCCCCTAAAAGAGGCCCACTGGGCACACCGAGTTGGGGCTTGGATTGAAGCTTTGATACATGTGTACGCTAAAACCTTGACATGGGTTTTAGCGCGCCCTGGTCGCACGTTGTGGGTCTTTGGGGGAACTTTTGTGCTGACACTTGGTTTATATGTTTGGATTCCAAAGGGATTTTTCCCCCTTCAAGATACAGGTGCCATACAAGGGGTGACTGAGGCAACGCAGTCAACTTCTTTTGCCGCAATGTCTGCAAAACAACAAGCACTTTCGCGAGAGATTTTGAGCGATCCTGCCGTGAAGAGCCTGACATCCTTTATAGGAGTGGATGGGGGTAACACCAGTTTAAATTCAGGACGCATCAACATTAATTTACTCCCCAAGGAGCAGAGAGCCGGTTCGTTGCAAGAAATCTTAAAGCGTTTGCAAGAGCTTGGACAGCGCGCCAGTGGTATGGCTTTATATGTCCAGCCCGTTCAAGACTTGACCATCGAAGACAGCGTGGCCAGGACGCAGTATAGATTTTTAATGAACGGGCCGAGCGAAAAAGATTTAGCTTACTGGTCCAAACAACTCATTGAGAGACTTAAAACCAGACCCGAAGTTTCACAAGTAGCCAGTGATCTACAAGACCAGGGGCTGCAAGCTTTTTTGCAAATCGACCGAGACGCGGCCAGTCGCTTGGGGGTCACGATGGCTGGAATTGACAACGTACTCTATGACGCATTTGGACAACGTTTGGTCTCGACAATTTTCACTCAAAGCAATCAATACCGTGTGGTGCTGGAGGTGGCAGGACAAATAGGTACGGGACCCTCCTTGATTGAGAAACTCTTTGTAGCAGGAGCCAATGGACAGCAAATTGCTCTCTCAAGTATTGCCAAAGTTGTTGAGCGTCAATCCACCTTAAGCGTGGTTCATGTGGGCCAATTCCCAGCGGTCACCATCTCCTTTGCGCCAAGCGAACACTACGCGCTGGGGCAAGCTGTGCAAGCGGTCAAAGAGGAGAGTGAGGCGTTGTTGAGCGCGGGGATGCCGCTGAGCGTGGAGACGCAGTTTCAAGGGGCGGCGCTCGCCTTTCAAAACTCACTCCCAAAGATGGTGCTCTTAATCTTGGCCGCCATTGTTACGATGTACATTGTGTTGGGCGTTTTGTATGAAAGCTATATTCATCCTGTGACTATATTGTCGACTCTGCCCTCAGCTGCGCTTGGTGCGTTGGTTGCTTTATTTATAAGTGGACACGATTTAGACGTCATTGCCGTGATAGGGATTATTTTATTGATTGGTATTGTTAAGAAAAACGCCATAATGATGATTGACTTTGCATTGGATGCGCAACGAACTCAGGGATTGAGCGCTGAGGACGCAATTTACCAGGCCTGTTTGCTGCGCTTTAGGCCTATTTTGATGACGACGCTTTGCGCCTTATTGGGGGCCTTGCCCCTGATGATTGGCACGGGTATGGGCAGCGAGCTCAGGCATCCCCTAGGTATTGCGATGGTGGGGGGGTTGATGCTGAGTCAGTTGCTCACGTTATTTACAACGCCGGTGATCTATTTAATGTTTGCAAGGTGGACCGACCAAGACCGCAGCGATGTCCATGGCCGGGAGGCTGACGCATGAAAATAGCTCTTACAGGCTCAAGGTGGGAGGTGTGACAAAGGACCTTGAAAGCGCCAATTTGCGCTCCCACTCAGGCTCCAACTTACGCGCCGACCCGGCTCTTTTAAGTGCGGTCAAACCGGCTTCAATTTACGCGTGGACTGGCGTCTTTATTGTTCGCCCAGTTGCAACCACCTTATTATCCGCAGGTGTTGCGATGGCAGGGGTGTTGGCCTATTTTAACTTGCCTGTAGCCTCCCTCCCTCAAATTGATTATCCAACCATCTCCGTCCAAGCCTCTTTGCCTGGCGCTAGTCCAGAGACGATGGCCTCCACAGTTGCCACACCCCTTGAGCGCAGTTTGGGAGCCATTTCAGGGGTTAACGAGATCACCTCCTATTCGACGCAGGGCAATGCACGTGTGACGCTCCAGTTTGATCTAGCTCGTAGCCTGGACGGGGCTGCAAGGGACGTGCAGGCCGCCATCAACCAGACAGCCCCCCTATTGCCAACGGGCCTGCCAAGCCTGCCCTCTTACAGGAAGGTCAACCCCGCAGAGGCCCCCATTTTGTTATTGGCCTTAACCTCTAACGTTCAGTCGCTTGCACAACTCTATGATTTAGCCTCCACTGTGCTGGCCCAACGATTGGCTCAGGTGCAAGGGGTGGGGCAGGTGCAAATTGGAGGTGGTGCGTTGCCTGCGGTACGCGTAGAGGTCAACCCCGACCGCTTAAGCGCGATGGGACTGGGGATGGAGGAGGTGAGGACCGCGCTAGTTGGGGCGAGTGGGAATCGTCCCAAGGGAGTGGTTGACGCTGAGGGGAGGAGTTGGCAAATTGAGGCCAACGACCAAGCGGCGAGTGCTGAGGAGTACGCCCCCGTTGTTTTGCACTATACAAAGGACGGGCGTGCGGTGCGTTTGTCAGACGTTGCAAACGTTACGGACTCGGTACAGGATCTGAGGAATTACGGCGTATCTGGCTCTAAGCCAGCCATCTTGCTCATCATAAACAAAGAGCCCGGTAGCAACGTGATTGAAACCGTGAATAGGGTGAAAGCGCTTTTACCTGTCCTGAGGTCCTCTGCGCCTGGCTCGCTGGAGCTAGAAGTCGTGTCTGACCGAACACCCGCCCTTAAGGCTTCGCTTTATGAAATACAAAAGTCTTTGCTTATCTCGGTGGGCTTAGTGGTGTTGGTGGTGGGGCTTTTTTTAAAAAATCTGCGCGCAACTGCAATACCAAGCGTTGCTGTTCCTTTGTCCCTTTTGGGAACGGTGGGGGTGATGTATTTAATTGGATTTAGTTTAAACAACTTGACCCTCATGGCGCTTACTATCGCAACTGGGTTTGTAGTGGACGATGCAATCGTGGTGCTAGAGAATGTGACGCGCCACATAGAGCGGGGCAGCACGGCCTTGCAAGCGGCGTTGTCGGGGACCCGGGAAATTGGTTTTACAGTTGTCTCCATTAGTTTTTCTTTGATCGCCGCCTTTATTCCTATTCTTTTTATGGGGGGTGTTTTGGGCAGGTTGTTTAAAGAGTTTGCCGTTGTGTTGTCGGTTGCTATTTTGATCTCCATGGCCGTGTCGCTGACGACAACGCCCATGATGTGCGCTGCCCTACTAAGAAGAGTGCAGAGCAAGGGTAAGAATTTCAACATAGGCAGTATAGGCAACACAGGCAACACAGGCAACACAGGCACTAAAAAGCAGGGCAAAGGGGCTTGGCTTTACGCGCGCTCTCTTAAGTGGGCCCTGAGGCACCAATGGGTGATGTGGGCTTTGCTTGTGTGCACCGTGGCCCTAAATGTGAGCCTATACAAATCAATACCGAAGGGATTTTTCCCTCAGCAAGACACTGGGAGAATTTTCGGCTCAATCAGAGGGGACCAAAGCAGCTCTTTTTTAGCGATGCAAAAGCGATTAAATGCGTTTATTGCAGTTGTGAAAGAGGATCCCGATGTACAAAGCGTAACCGGATTTACGGGGGGTGGACAACGCAACTCAGCACAAATGTTTCTTACCCTAAAGCCGCGTACCATCCGCACTAGTAGCGCAGACCAAGTAGTTTTAAGGCTACGCGAGAGGTTATCAAAAGAGGCGGGTGCCAGATTATTTTTAGTCCCCGCCCAGGACATTCGAATAGGGGGACGCGTGTCCAGTTCGCAGTACGAATACACCATCAAAGCGGACGATTTGCAGAGTTTGCGAAACTGGGAGCCCAAGATAAGGCGTGAGTTTGCCAAACTAAAAGAGCTAGAGGATGTCAACACCGACTATGAGGACCGAGGCCTGCAGACTAGCGTTGTGATGGACCGAGACGCTATTGCAAGGTACGGCTTGACGGTGAGAGGTTTTGATACGGTTTTATCAGATGCCTATACCCAAAAGCAGGTGGGTGTCATCTACAACCCTTTGAATCAGTACAGAGTGGTGCTAGAGATTGATCCTCAGTTTTTGCAAAGTGCGGAGTCCCTAAACCATATTCAATTCGTAAACTCTAAGGGGGGCTTAGTGCCTTTCTCAGCTGTTGCAACAACGCAGCTGACAAATACCGCCTTGGCCGTCAGTCATGAGGGCGGCGTCCCCTCGGACTCCTTTAGCTTTAATTTGGGCGAGGGCGTGTCCCTTTCGCAGGCCAGTGACGCCGTCAAAGCGGCGATTGATCGCCTGCAAATTCCGGTGAGTGTGAGGGGGAATTTCTCGGGGGTGGCAAACGCGTTTCAAAACTCCCTCAGCTCCCAGCCCTTGCTGATCTTGGCCGCATTGGTCACACTTTATTTGGTTCTAGGCATCTTGTACGAGAGTTTGCTGCATCCGCTCACCATTTTGTCCACACTACCCTCGGCTGGTGTGGGTGCACTTCTAGCTTTGATGCTGTGCAAAACCGAGCTCTCCATCATTGGCATGATTGGGATTATTTTGTTGATCGGAATTGTTAAAAAAAATGCCATCCTCATGATCGATTTTGCGTTGGTTCATCAAAGAAGGGGTCTGTCCTCGTCCCAATCCATTTATAGAGCAGCTAGGGTCAGAGTCAGACCTATACTGATGACGACTGCGGCTGCGATGTTTGGAGCGGTGCCACTAGCGTTTGCAAGTGGGGACGGGGATGAGTTGAGAAAGCCCTTGGGTATTGCAGTGCTTGGGGGACTCATTTTGAGTCAACTCTTGACTCTTTATACAACTCCTGTTGTGTTTCTTGCGTTAGAGCGGGCTCGGCTTTGGTGTGATCAAAAGTGGACTAAAAAAGCGAATTAAAAGCACAAGCACATTTTTATGAAATCTTTTTATACCTCCTTTGTTTTTTTCACTTTGAGTGCCTTTGCCATCCTGAGCACCTTAAGTGGTTGCTCTTGGCGAATGCCTGAGCATCCTACTGGGGTTCAAATGGATGTGCCTGAAAAGTTTAGCGAATCAAAGCGCGTAGATGCGGGAACACCCAAAGCCCAAGTGAGCGCTTTGTGGTGGCGCGTACTGGAGGACCCGGTGCTTGATCAGTTGCAGGAATTTTTGGCGCGTGAGAATCCAAATTTAATATCTTTGGCCGCAGTCGTCGAGCAAGCCAAAGCTGCCGTCGCTGCAGCCCAGAGCAACCTATGGCCAGATCTAAATGCCAACACAGGCGTCGCCCGCAGTCAAAGCTATTTAACGGCTCCTTCGGGCACCTATATCAGTCAATCCTTCCCCTTTACATGGACACCTGATATTTGGGGCGCGATGGACGCTCAAATCATCGCACTCAAAGCGCAACAAGAAAGTAGTGAAGAGAGTTTAAGCATGGCCAGGCTCACCGCGCAGGCCACCCTCATGCAATCGTATCTCACCCTAAGGAATGTGGAGAAAGAGCAAGCCACTTTGATTGATGCGGTTAATGCATACACAAAAGCGCTTGAGATCACCCAGTCCAGGTACCTTGCAGGCGTTGCTGCCTCCACCGATGTCTCCCAAGCAAAACTTCAACTCTCCAACACAAAAGCGCAGAGCATTGATCTAGGTATCCAACGCGCCCAGTTGCTGCACTCCATTGCCGCTTTGGTTGGAAAGACCCCTTCGTCCCTTAATATTGAGCCGACTGCAGCCGCGGCGCGCCCCGTTGCATTACCAGATATTATTCCCGGCGATTTGCTGAAAAGACGCCCAGACATAAGGGCTGCGATGAGAAACGTGGAGTCCGCCCAAGCAAGCCTTGGGGCCACCAAGCTTGCGTTTTTCCCGGTCGTCACATTCTCCTCAAGTCTAGGCTACAGGAGCACCCAGTTGCCGGGCCTAATAGGGAGAAACAATGCCTACTGGTCGTTGGGCCCCAATCTCTCGCTCCCCCTATTTGACGGTGGACAGCGCCAAGCTAATAAGCGCAGCGCTCAGGCCGGCTTAGACCAAGCGGTTGCTGCGTACCGTCAGGTTGTTTTAGCTGCCTTGCAAGAGGTGGAGGATAATTTGGCCGCCACCTCACTTTTGCAAGAGGAGGGGGCCGTACAAGCTGAGGCGCTCACAGCGGCGCAAAAGAATTTGCAAGCAACGAAGGATCAGTACCTCTTCGGAACTGTAGGTTACTTAAACGTCATCAACGCTCAAACCAGTGAGCTACAGGCCAGGCGTGCGGTGATGGATATTGAAAATAGGAGGTGGCTTGCGATTACACAGCTTTTGAAGAATTTAGCGGGCCAGTGGGACACCGCGCAAGTCCAGCCTAAAGCACTGCATTCATCTGATAATCAATGAGGCCTCGACCGCCTTTAGTCGAGCAGTGTTGATGGCCTCTCCGATTTGAGTTCCAACGAGCCCCTCTTGCATGGCTTGCGCGGCAACACCGGTGTGATCCACGTCTTGGGCAGCTTTTTGCGCTCGATTGAGAATTTCAATGGAGCGAGCAAAACTAGAACTAGCTAAATTTGAGCCAACTGAGTCATCTCCAACTTTCAAATCAGGTGTACAAAGGCACTGAGCCGCAAGCAACAACTCCCCAAAGCGCTCCGCTCTCCTGAGCGCGTCACAGCGTTGGAGCAGCTCAAAGAGATCCTGCCCATTGCTCTCGCCCACACCTTTTAAGTCGGCGTACGTCTTAGTGAGTAACTCAGCTAACTCTAAACACTCTTTGGCTGCTTTAAGGCGAAGCGCTGCGGGCCACATATAGCTAAGCACGGCAAAGCGAACGGGCAACGAAGAGTTGCGATGCACTGACTCATTGAGTGCGTTTTTTAATGCTTTGAGACTTGCAGGGTCTAGGTTCTTTTTAGTCGTCTCTTTAAAAATTTTTTCTAAAGCACCACAAGACAGGAGTAACTCAAACATTCGAAAAGGACTTTGCGCCATAAGCCCCTTAGAGAGCTCTTGCCAAACGCGCTCTGCGACCAAAGCGTCCACCTCACCGTCCGCAGACATTTGGACAAGAAGGGCCTGTGTGTCTGGAGCGACGCTGAACTCGGGGAAACGAGCTGCAAAGCGGGCCAATCTTAGGACGCGGACAGGGTCTTCCTTAAAAGCGAGTGAGACATGTCTGAATAACTTCCTTTTGATGTCTCCTGAGCCATCAAAAGGGTCAATCAAGTGCCCCTTTTCGTCTTTTGCAATCGCGTTGATGGTCAGGTCTCGCCTTGCTAAGTCCTCCTCAAGGGTGATACTTGGGTCCGCGTGAAATACGAACCCATGGTAGCCGGGGGCCGTTTTTCGCTCCGTTCTTGCAAGCGCATACTCCTCGCGGGTGATGGGGTGTAAGAAAACAGGGAAATCTTTACCAACAGCAGCGAAGCCCTTTGAAATCAGTTCTTCAGGTGTTGCGCCCACAACTACCCAGTCTTTATCGGAGCCACCAAGGCCCATTAATTCGTCTCTGATGGCGCCTCCTACGAGGTATATCTTCATAAAAAAGTAGGAATGAGGATAAGAACAAGAACAAGTAAAAGAACAAGTAAAAGAACAGGGATATGAAGGAAAAGGGCTACAACTTTGCGCAAGGGGTTGATTAGCGCGTTACAAAAATTATTTTTTCTCCTCTGAGACGGCGAACACGCCGTTCAAAGTCTGGGCTTGTAAGATACCTAAATCTTTTAGCCCTGGCATATTGCCCGATAAAACATTATCCACTCTCATGGACAACAAGTTATCTCGGCTCATCAAAGTGGGACCGGGTAAGTGCTCCATCACCAGGGCTTGCAAATAGGAGCTGATTGGGGGAAGCGGAAAAATTGGCCTGTTGTGGTGACTCCATTTGCCCGCGAACTGTACCAACTGTTTAAGGTTTAGTACCTGAGGTCCACCGAGTTCGTATGTGTGGTTGGCAGTTTGAGGGTGCACCAAAGCGTGCGCAATGGCATGGGCCACATCAACGACCCATACGGGCTGAAATCTCGCCTCAGCACAGGCCAAGGGTATGAAGGGAAATACTTTTTGCAGCTTTGCAAATACATTAATGAATTGATCGTCCAAACCAAAAATAACACTGGGCCGGATGATCGTTAAATCCAAGCCCCCCGTTTTCGCAGCGCTGTGCAGCGCTTGCTCGCCCCTGGCCTTAGAGCGAAGATACATAGAGGGGGCACTTTGATTGGCCCCCAACGCGCTCACGTGAATTAAGCGCTTTATCTTTACCTCAGCACATGCGTTGGCAATTGTGCTGGGTAAGCGTTCATGAAGCAACTCGAAATCACTTTTCGTGCCGTGCAAGATAGCAATCAAATTAATGACGGCGGTATGCCCTTGCATTACTCTTTTGAGTGTTTCGGGCTTAAGAGGGTCCCCTTGAACTATATCTACATAAGGCAAATACTGGACACTCTTTGCAGGAAGGCGCCGAGTAAGGACTGTCATCTTGATGCCCAATTCGTTGAGCCGTTCACAAACGTGACTGCCCACAAAGCCTGAGCCACCCAGGATGAGTACTTTATGAGATGTGGTTATATCCATTTGTAAAAGTCTTTCATTTTTTTGTAGCGTCATCCCAGTGATGACCTGCATGCTCAATCATTTCTTTTGACTGAATGGGGCCCCAACTCCCGCTTGGGTAAGTATGAAGGGGAGTGTCCGTTTTTCGCCAATCCTCTATTATCGGCTCTACCCAAGACCATGCGGCCTCTTGTTCATCGCTCCTAACAAATAAGTTTAAGCGACCTGCGAGGGCGTCTAATAACAAGCGTTCGTAGGCGCCGACCCTGTCTGAGCCAAATCGCTGTTCAAAGTCTAAATTCAGCTCAACTGGAGACAGCAAAGGCCCTAGTGGTGTTTTAGGTGAATGGTGTGTAGCTTTTAAGGCGCTAGAAATTTGAGCGGGGCCTTGAGCAAAAAGATGCAAGGCCATTCCGTCAAGGGGTTGAAGGTGGATGGTTAATCGGTTGGCGCTGGAGAGCGGGGTCTGAAAAATGGGGTGCGGAGTTGGGCGAAAGTTAATCACGATCCGAGCGTCTTGCCTGGCCAGTCGTTTACCGGTTCTTATAAAAAAAGGAACCCCTGCCCAGCGCCAATTGCTCACCTCTGTTTTTAGTGCGACAAAGGTCTCCGTGGTGCTGTCCGCTCTCACTCCCTCCTCTTGTGTGTAGCCAACCGCGGAGTGACCCTGAACGACCCCATTACTGTATTGGCCTCGCACGATATCGCTTTTTAAAGACTTCACTGTCCAAGGCTTTAAGGACCGCAGGACTTTAAGCTTCTCGTCTCGTATTGCATCTGCATGGGTGTTAATGGGGGGCTCCATTGCGATTGCGCAAAGGAGCTGCAGAGCGTGGTTCTGAATCATGTCTTTGAGCGCACCCGTGCGCTCGTAAAAGGGGCCACGTGAGGCTATTCCAATTTCCTCAGCCAATGTGATTTGAATGCTTGAGACCGTCTCACGTCTCCAAATGGGCTCAAACAATGAATTACCAAAGCGAAGCGCAAAGAGATTTTGTACGGACGGTTTACCAAGGTAATGATCGATTCGGAAAATTTGTTTTTCTGAAAAAAACTTTTTAACAATCGAGTTAATCTCTTGGTTTGATTGGAGGTCCTGACCCAGAGGCTTTTCAAGAACAATCCGTGTATTGGCGGTGTTTAGCGATTGGGTTGCTAAGTTTTCGCAAATGGTGGTGAAGAGTTGGGGCGCAGTGGCAAGGTACATGACCCGTACATCACAGCTGTGCTTGTCTAATCTGTTTTTAAGCGCAACGTAGTCGCCGGTGTTTGATAAGTCACAGGCTTGGTAATGTAATAATTTTGCAAATTCACTAAACTCCTCAGCCTGGGGACGTTTCTCGCCCTCAATGTGTTGCATCCGCTCACCAATGAGTTGTCTAAACTGATCATCACTCAAAGAGTCCCTGGATACCCCAATGATTTGCCCGCCCCGTGGCAAAGAGTTGTGCCGATAAGCCTGAAAGAGTGCGGGAAGAATTTTCCTCCAAGCCAAGTCCCCAGTGCCACCAAAGAGTACGAGTTGGAAGCTCATGTGAACGCAATCTCCTCGCAGGTTTGTGATGGGCGCATTAGGTTTTGAATCGTTGAAGAGTTTGGGGACAGCTTAAGTATAGATGAGTGACTGAGTTTGCCAACTGTTACTTTGGTTTTTTGGGCGCAGCTTGATAAATTACAAATTTATGAACACGGTTTGAGATTTTTCTCTTGAGGGCCGATAACTTTTCCCGAGAACTGAAAATAAACTTGTCATAATAAGCCTTATGAATGATTTAGAAAAATTAAAAGCGTGGACTGTGGTGGTTGCAGATACGGGAGATTTGACACAGGTCGCACTTCACCGACCTCAGGACGCAACGACCAATCCTTCTTTGGTACTTAAAGCGGTGCAGCTCCCCCACAGCGCCGAATTGATCAAGAGCGTGACAGCGCGTAATGCACATAGTCCCATGGATGAGTTGATTGATTATCTATTGGTTAACTTGGGTTGTAAGATACTGGAATTGATCCCAGGGCGCGTTTCAACCGAGGTTGATGCCAGGCTCAGCTTTGATGCCTTAGCCACTGCACAGCGCGCGAGACGCATCATCTCAATGTACAAGGCCGAGGGAGTTGACTCCTCTCGTGTACTCATCAAAATTGCTGCCACATGGGAAGGCGTGCAAGCCGCCAGGGCGCTTGAGCTAGAGGGCATACACACCAACTTGACCCTTTTGTTTAATTTCGCACAAGCGGTGGCCTGCGCGCAGGCTAGAGTTAAATTGATCTCGCCATTTGTAGGAAGAATTTACGATTGGTACAAAAAATCTGCAGGAGCCGCTTGGGATGAAATTGCCAGTAGCGGCGCAAACGACCCAGGCGTGCGCTCTGTCTCCCACATCTACCGTTTCTTTAAACAAAGCGGTGTTAAAACCGAGGTGATGGGTGCAAGTTTTAGGAACACGGGGCAAATCAAAGCTTTGGCGGGATGTGATTTACTGACCATCAGTCCCGAGTTGCTTGAGCAATTGAGTGCGCCATATGCCGAAGATTCTAGAGGGACAAGCAATGGGGTGGGCAATGTAGGCGGTAGGGGTGACGAGTTTATTAGAGCACTGAGTCCTCCAAATCTAACCACAGGTCTTGAAAAGCCAGTGAGCTTAAAAGGCACAGATACTTTTGAGTCAATTGCGGGCATCAATTCGAACCCTTTGGACGCTTTAAAAAACGGTTTGTCTGAGCCCGATTTCAGATTCGCCCTAAATCATGATGCCATGGCGAGTGAGAAATTAGCGGAAGGAATTAGAGCTTTTTGTGCAGACACTTTAAAGCTAGAACATTTTTTGCAAACGCAAGGCCACAATTGACCCTATTTAAGCGATGTGACCAAGTTGCAGCTTGGCGTAAATTACTAGAGCTAAGGGATGCGAAATCTTCCTTTAATCTCTCAAGCGCCTTTGCCGATAACCCCTATCGGTTTGAGCATTTCAGTGCCCAGGCTCCGCACGTATTTATCGATCTCTCTAAGTGCATGTGGGACGAGGAGGTGCAGAGTGCGCTCTTAGACTTGGCCGAGCAAACCCATGTGCTCGACCTTCGCGACGCCCTCTTCAGGGGCGAGTCTGTCAACACCACAGAGCAAAGACCTGCGATGCACTGGCTTCTCAGAGCGCCAGGTGCAGGGTCCAATCCGCCTCTTAGCGCGCACCTTTGGGGCCTACACAAAGAGGTGCTCAACACGAGGGAGGCTTTCCTAAATTTCGCAGAACAAGTCAGGGCTGATCCGGCTATTACGGACGTTGTCAACATCGGCATTGGAGGCTCTGACTTGGGGCCACAAATGGCCGTCAAAGCGCTTGCTGAGTTTGTCACACCGAGCAAACGTTTTCATTTTGTCTCTAACATTGACGCCCACGAGATCGAGGGGGTTTTGAGCGCTTTAGATCCGAATAAAACTTTGTTTTTAGTCTGCTCTAAATCGTTTACGACGATTGAGACCATGACCAACGCTTTGACTGCTAGGCATTGGTTTCAAGCTCATGGCGGGACGAACATTGAGCGTCATTTTGTCGGCCTGACTTCAAATACAGTGCTTGCCAAAGAGTTTGGGATAGAGACAACCTTTGGATTTTGGGACTGGGTCGGGGGACGCTACTCGGTTTGGTCCTCAATCGGACTTGCTGTTGCCATCGCGATTGGGGCTCAGGCGTTTAACTCTTTTTTGCAAGGTGCGCATGAAATGGATGAGCACTTTAAAACGGCTACGCCCCGTGAGAATCTGCCGTTAAAGCTTGGTTTGTTGGACGTCTGGTACCGAAACTTTCTTCATTATAAATCCAGAAACATCGCCCCGTACCATAGTGCCTTAGCTAGGTTGCCCGCTTACTGGCAGCAACTCGATATGGAGAGCAACGGAAAGAGCGTTGATAAAGAGTCTCAATCTCTGAGCTACGCAACCAGCTCTGTGCTTTGGGGTGAGCCCGGAACAAATGGCCAGCACGCATTTTTTCAAATGCTGCACCAAGGAACAGACGTCATTCCGGTTGAATTTTTAGTCGTTAAAACGCCGAGTCACAACCATTTAAAGCACCACGAATTGTTGCTTGCCAACGCGCTTGCTCAGGCTCAGGCATTTATGGTTGGAGATAATAATACCAATCGGGCCCGGTATTTTCCCGGCAACAGGCCTAGCCTCTTTACGGTTTTAGAGCGTTTGACGCCTGCCTCCCTAGGCGCCCTGATTGCTTTGTCAGAGCACAGAACTTTTGTTGCGGGCGCTGTTTGGGGCATCAACTCCTTTGATCAATACGGTGTGGAGCTTGGTAAGACGTTAACGCTCAACATTATGAAGCAGTACGCAAATGCTGAGTTTAAAGAGATGGACCCCTCAACCCAAGGCCTTTTGTTAAAGCTTAGGAAAAGTAGCACTTAGGTTAATGCACTTGATTCTGTAGCGTTAGAGCTTGGGTTCTTAAATTAAAATTGTAGGCAAACGGATGTCAGAGAAAACCATTCATAATTTTGTATTTGATTTTGGAGCTGTGATTTTCGAGTGGAACCCAGCTAAACGAGTTGAAGAGCACTTTAAAGGTGAATGGCACGGGCACTCAAGCGCAGTAGATTTTGCAAAAAATATATTTGGATCTAAAACGTGGCATGATTTTGATAAAGGCGTTTTAAGCATGGAGTCTGTGATTGAGCAAAGTGCAAAACGTTTAAAGATTGACCGTGACCGCCTGCAAAGCTTTATACAGCCCATTGGCGAGGAGTTGGTCCCGCTTGAGGGGTCCATTCGCTGCCTTGAGAGTTTGGTTCAAAAAAAGACGGCAGACTCTTCGATAAGGCTTTTTTACTTATCCAATATGCCTGAGCCTTACGCCCGTGAATTAGAACGTAGGCATGCGTTTATTAAGTGGTTTGATGCGGGGGTCTTCTCCGCAGATGTTAAGCAGGCCAAACCGGATCTCAAAATATATCAACTTTTAGCTGAAGAGCATTCATTAAACCCCGATAACACTCTTTTCATAGACGATCAGTTGCTTAACATCCAGGCTGCACAGTCTATGGGTTGGAGTGGCATACATTTGGAATCACCAGAGTTACTGAGCGCCAAGTTAAGTGCTTTTATAAATGGCAAAAAAGCGTGAATTTGGTTTGTAAACACCAATGAAAAAAACCCCGCAAAGTTAACTGCGGGGTTTTTTCAAACTAAGACTTAGTCTTGTAGGCTTTTTACATGCCCATGTCGCCCATACCACCCATGCCGCCCATGCCGCCTGGCATTGCTGGAGCGTCGTCTTTAGGTGCTTCTGCAACCATGCACTCTGTTGTTAACATCAGTGATGCAACGGAGGCGGCATTTTGCAATGCTGTGCGGGTTACTTTGGTTGGATCCAAAATACCCATCTCAATCATATCGCCGTACGTGTCGTTAGCTGCGTTGTAGCCAAAGTTGCCTTTGCCTGCGAGCACTGCGTTGACAACAACGCTTGCTTCGCCGCCTGCGTTGAAAACGATTTCGCGCAGTGGTGACTCAATTGCTTTAAGCACGAGTTTGATACCTGCTTCTTGGTCGGGATTGTCGCCTTTGATTGTGCCCGCTGCTTGTTTGGCGCGCAGTAAAGCGACACCACCCCCGGCTACGATGCCTTCTTCAACTGCTGCGCGAGTTGCGTGCAACGCGTCTTCAACGCGTGCTTTTTTCTCTTTCATTTCAACTTCAGTTGCAGCGCCTACTTTGATCAGAGCCACTCCACCTGCGAGTTTTGCAACGCGCTCTTGGAGTTTTTCACGGTCGTAGTCAGATGTTGCTTCTTCGATTTGGATGCGAATTTGTTTAACGCGAGCTTCAATATCTGCAGCGGCGCCGGTACCGTCGATCAAAGTTGTATTTTCTTTTCCAACTTCAACGCGCTTAGCTTGGCCTAGGTCAGTGAGTGCAACTTTCTCAAGTGTGAGACCCACCTCTTCAGCGATCACTTTACCGCCAGTTAAAATAGCGATGTCCTCAAGCATTGCTTTGCGGCGATCACCAAAACCAGGTGCTTTAACGGCAACTACTTTTAAGATTCCGCGGATCGTGTTGACCACCAATGTTGCAAGGGCTTCGCCTTCAACTTCTTCGGCGATGATTAGGAGTGGACGACCTGCTTTTGCGACTTGCTCAAGCGTTGGGAGTAAATCACGGATGTTAGAGATCTTCTTGTCAAACAATAAAACAAAGGGATTCTCGAGAATCGCAACTTGTTTTTCTTGGTTGTTTATGAAGTAAGGAGAGAGGTAACCGCGGTCAAACTGCATACCTTCAACGATGTCGAGTTCGTTGTTAAGGGATTTGCCGTCTTCAACTGTGATCACGCCTTCTTTGCCAACTTTGTCCATTGCTTCAGCAATGATTTTTCCGATGGACTCATCGCTGTTAGCAGAAATAGAGCCAACTTGTGCGATCTCTTTTGAGGTCGTTGTGGTCTTAGTTGCTTTTTTGAGTTGCTCAACCAAAGCCGTTACAGCTTTGTCGATGCCGCGCTTAAGGTCCATGGGGTTCATGCCTGCAGCTACGTACTTCATGCCTTCGTGAACGATGGCCTGAGCAAGTACAGTCGCTGTTGTTGTTCCGTCGCCAGCGATATCGCTGGTTTTGGAGGCAACTTCCTTAACCATTTGAGCGCCCATGTTTTGAAGCTTATCTCTAAGTTCAATTTCTTTTGCAACAGATACACCGTCTTTGGTCACTGTTGGCGCGCCAAAGGAGCGCTCTAAAACTACGTTGCGTCCCTTAGGACCTAGTGTTACTTTCACTGCATTGGCGAGGATGTTTACGCCCTCAACCATACGTGCACGTGCATCGCCACCGAAAATTACGTCTTTTGCTGCCATTTAAATATCTCCGAATTAAATAATGATTACTTAGCGTCTACAACTGCAAACAAATCTTCCTCTTTCATAACGAGGAGTTCATCGCCGTCAACTTTGACAGTTTGGCCACTGTATTTGCCAAATAACACGCGCTCGCCGACTTTGACGCCAACAGCGATTAAATCGCCTTTGTCGTTTCTTTTGCCTGGACCGACCGCAAGGATTTCGCCTTGATCTGGTTTCTCGGCAGCATTGTCAGGAATAAGAATTCCGGATGCAGTTTTGGTTTCGTTTTCCAAACGCTTAACGATCACTCGATCGTGAAGAGGACGAAGTTTCATGAAATCTCCTAGTAAATGTAAATAAGAAACAAAATGTGAACTCAATAGTTCACATGAATGAATCGAAGCGACCACAAAGGCTAACAGTGTTAGCACTCATCAAGGACGAGTGCTAATGATAGTGGTGATTTGTGAAATTTCAAGGACGTAGTTGTGAAAGTTATTGTCAGTGCTTGAATTTAAGCAACCTAAATCTTTTAATTTATAGAACTTAAGAATTAAATAATTTTTAATAAACAAAGAAAAAATGATTTATTTAATTTTTTAGTATTATTTTTTGTATTTATTAAATTCAAAACAAATAAAGTTACGAAAGCCTGCTTTTAAACACGTTGAATGAAGAGAGAAACATCTATCTGTTTAATTGTGGCTTTCAAGGTTGAT
Source organism: uncultured Burkholderiales bacterium (assembly GCA_903871545.1). Classification (GTDB taxonomy): domain Bacteria; phylum Pseudomonadota; class Gammaproteobacteria; order Burkholderiales; family Burkholderiaceae_C; genus Limnohabitans. Next base: position 19,435 of record CAIQHG010000076.1, read on the forward strand.
TATTTACGGCCTCGTTTATATAAAGCCCCTTTTTTGTTATGCCTGAAAACTTAGTTTTCAAGGCTTAGCCGCTTTATTTTGGTGGGCGCGCTCAGAAAGTAAGTGCAACTTTTTTAAAGGAAAATGT
>CAIQHG010000077.1 GCA_903871545.1 uncultured Burkholderiales bacterium
GCCTGAAAACTTAGTTTTCAAGGCTTAGCCGCTTTATTTTGGTGCAATATAATGCCTTTTGATGATTTAAAGAACCATTTTGGGGTGATATTTGCAAAATCTTAAGCCGGCTGCTGACGCCTTATTTATCTTACTGGGTGCTGTGTTTATTCTTGCGATGCATGCTGGATTTGCATTTTTAGAGCTAGGGACGGTTCGAGAAAAAAACCAAGTCAATGCCTTGGTCAAAATACTTCTGGATTTTGCAATTTCAACTATTGCCTATTTCTTTATTGGTTACTACGTAGCCTATGGTTTTAGCTTTTGGGATCCAGCCCAAATTTTGTCTCAACAAAATGGTTATGAATTGGTCAAGTTTTTCTTTTTGCTGACTTTTGCTGCGGCCGTACCTGCAATCGTATCAGGGGGTATCGCTGAGAGAGCTCGTTTTAACCCTCAACTAATCGCCACATTCGTTATTGTTGGGTTTGTATACCCATTTTTTGAGGGCATTGCTTGGAATCAACATTTCGGTGTGCAGTCATGGCTAAAAGAATTGGGGGGGGAGGAGTTTCACGACTTTGCAGGCTCAATTGTTGTTCACGCCGTTGGCGGATGGGTTGCACTGCCCGCTGTTTTGTTTCTTGGAGCCCGAAGGGGGCGTTACACAAAAAACGGCGCCGTTAGAACTCACCCACCATCTAGCGTTCCGTTCTTGGCGCTAGGCTCATGGATTCTTGCCGTAGGGTGGTTTGGTTTTAACGTGATGTCTGCACAAACGTTGGATAAAATCAATGGCCTTGTCGCCTTAAACTCCTTGATGGCGATGGTGGGCGGCACTATCGCTGCTTGGATTGTGGGCAAGAATGACCCGGGGTTTGTTTACAACGGACCACTTGCAGGGCTAGTGGCGGTTTGCGCGGGATCAGATGTGATGCATCCAATTGGAGCCTTGATTGTTGGCTTGGTGGCTGGAGCTTTGTTTGTAAAAGTTTTTATTCTGGAACAAAATGTTTGGAAAATAGATGACGTTCTTGGTGTGTGGCCACTTCACGGGCTTTGTGGATTATGGGGCGGCGTTGCTACAGGGATATTTGGACTAATTAGTTTAGGAGGCACTGGTGGAGTAAGTCCAATCTCTCAAGTAATAGGTTCATTTTTGGGCGTTGCGATAGCACTAGGTGGAAGTGTGATTGTTTACGGAATACTCAATGCCACACTGAGTTTAAGACTCACTGAGGAAGAGGAAAGCGAGGGTGCAGACCTTAGTATTCATAAAATTAGCGCCACATCTAGGGAAGAATCATCTTGGTAGTTTAGGTCAAGAAAAATAATAAATATTCACTTTTCAGTTTTCAACGATTAATTCGAAATGAAGAGTTAATCAAAATCATTTAGATTTAATGGCTTGGCGACGTCTAGCAAGCGAGGCTTTTGTATCACTGCCACTCAAAAGGACTATGCGCTAAGCACTTGATCGCTGAATCAATGCTTTTAGTCCTTTAGCAACACTGTCATTGTTGACATCGTGTTGAAATAAGTTTTTAGCCTTTGTTGGCAAATCCGCGTCAAAGTTGACCTTCTTGAGCAAATTGATTTCTTTAACTTATTTAGTTTGAATTGGCTTGCAGCTTCATGTGGTGCAAAGTTAGGTGTTTGTAAACGGAAATAAAAACTAATTAATTCTTAAGGATATCAACCTTGAAAGTACAAACTCGTAAAAAATTTAAAGTTACAAAAGAGTGGCCGATATGGATCAGCCTTTAGTCGGTGCGCATAGACTTGTTGGCGTCTAAAGACTGAATCACATCAAGGGTTGAGACCTGAGCGGCACGGTTGCCCCAAGAACCGCGGATGAAGGTGAGTACCTCTGCCACCTCCTTGTCACTCAGCAGCGATCTAAAGGGCGGCATACCGTAGGGCGTTGGATGACCAATAGTGCTAGGTGGTATTCCCCCTCTAATGATGGATTGCACCAGGTTAGTGAGGTGCGCTGTGCCAACGTTTCTATTTCTTGATAGCGCGGGATATTGATTCTTTACTCCTTGGCCTAATTTGCCGTGACAACCCTCGCAGTGTTTGACATATATTTGTTCACCGCTTTTAAATGATTCCGATTCAGTTGAAGCACTTAATTTCTTCAGTGTGGTTGATGAGGAGTCAGTCAAAGCAAGCGATTGAAGATAAGTTGCAATAGAGGCTGAATCTTCATCACTCAAGTACTTGGTGCCTTTGTAGACGACCTGCGCCATTGGACCGCTTGCATAACTTTGCGGTGTAACTGCATTTTTGAAAAAGTTTTGAACCTCATCCTTTGACCAGTGTTGCACACCCGCTTCACTGGGATTTAAAAGACTCGGCGCGTACCACTTACCTATGGATGCAAAATTAAGAGTCGCACCGCTGAGCGCGAAATCTGTAAGACTGGCTCCAAGAAAATTACGAGGTGTATGACAGCTCGTACAGTGGGCAAGCCCATTGACTAAATATGCCCCTCTATTCCAAGCTTGACTTTGGTCACTGCTCGCAACGTACTCGCCCCCCTTAAAGTAAAGCCAGCGCCAAACATACAAACCAATTTGAGTGTTGTAGGGCCACGAAAGAGTGCTAGGGACCTGCGCTTTATGCTTAGGAACCAGTGTCCTCAAGTAAGCCCACATTGCATCTGAGTCCGAGCGAGTAACCAAAGTCAGTTCTGTAAAGGGAAAAGCAGGGGACAGGAGATGCCCATCTTTTGAGCGACCATCGTGAATGGCACGCCAAAAGTCATCTGCTGTCCAGTTCCCAAGACCAGTTTGTGGATCTGGGGTTAAGTTAGACGAAAATACCTGTCCATAAGGGGTTTCAACCGCACGTCCCCCAACCATAAACTCTGCACTGTTTGGGGTATGACAGGCAAGACAATTGCCGATACGCATTAAGTACTCTCCCTTTAGTTGCAAAGCGTTCAAAGTAGGAGTACTTGTCTTTACAGGTGGAGTGGAGGTAGTGGCAGTTATAACGTTTAAAGACTTGGTTGAGACACTACCGCATTCAAGCGCAAGTGGTTGGGCTAGACTAGTTAAACTTAACGGACGTCCGTCTTTGGGCCATGGCTGAGTTGATAACCAAGCGGTGACGGCGCTTATTTCCTCAACCCTTAACTTGTTGGCTATTTGAGCCATGCAATCAGGATTCTGAGCATGGCGTTGGTGTGTTCGCCACGCACCCAGCTGAGCAATTAAATAATCGCGCGGCAGGCCTAGTAAACCAGGAATGCTGGGGGCAACCCCAGTTAAAGTGGCGGCATGACAATTAGCGCATGCGGGTATCCCTCTATAAGTTAAACCAGATTGGACAATACTTCTGCCAAGTTCTAGTTCGGCGGCGTTGACTAAGACTTTCGCTGGTGCTGGATAGGGGACCTCCTGTGTTGCAAAATATTTGGCAAGCAAATGCAAGTAACTGGGACTTATGTTCTCGAGCAAGTAGGACATCTGTGGATTAACACGGCTTCCTTGCTGAAAATTAATCAATTGATTAAAAAGGTACGCCTCAGGTTTGCCGGCTATACGAGGAAAGTAGCCGTAAGGGGTCGATTTCCCCTTAGGGCCGTGGCAGCCCGTACAGGTCTTGACGAGTTGAGCGACGGAGTGGCTATCAAGTTCAGTAGGGTTTTGGGGGATTGGTTTGTGCTCAAGTGCAAAAGAGATAAGCGGTATTTGAATTGCTAAATAAAGAATACATCTAAGTCCAATTCGCCGCACAGTGTAAAAATTCATATAAATTTGTCAGGTGGTGTGGGCACCTTCGTCATATCTGAAACCTCTTTGTCAGCGGTTTATTTTTAAATACCCATTTTAGAGCTTAGTTTGTAGAGGCGGGGAAGGAGACGAATTTCATTAAGGGAGCCTATGTGGTCTCCCTAAGCAGTAATAAATGATAAGAAATAAACACCCCAACTTCTGGGGAAAGTAAGTGAACCACAGCGTAGGCAGATGCAAAAGCAAATCTGCCAGGCAGTCAGGTCTACTGAATTGTTATGGATACATCAAAGGGCCCAGCCCCAAATTTGGTCAGTCGAGATGGACTCGCTCCACTTTGAGTTGAAACTTGAGCCCCCTTTTTGTTGTTGTACCCAAATATAACGGCTTGGGTAGAACTGGTTACGCTCACACCCGCGGTTGGTAGTTTCATAATACCAATAAGTTTTTTTACGTTTGATATCGAATTCACATTTTCGCTGGCAGCCAATACCCCAGTCGAGCCCACCAAGAAAGCATCCAAGGTCTGAGGTCCAACTGTTGTTGGTAAATTAATAAAGGCATTGTTAAAACCTGGGCCGCCCGCAGAGCTTAAATCCATCAATGAGTTATAAACGTTGGCATTAGAGCCGACCGCTGAAGATGAAGGGGGAGAAGAGCTACAAGTGGTGGCTTGTGGCATAGAGCCCTGAGTATTCAATGAATAAGTGTAGGTGGTGGCATTTATTGACCAACAATAAACTCCAGATGTTACTCCATTAGAGTCTGCCATGGTCGAACTAAACTTAACTGAAGCCTGGTTGCTTACAGTTGGGTCTAACTCAAGGTAAAAATAATAGTATGTGCCGTTGGGAGGCTTCGTAAAGGTGCCGCCAGTTAGTGTGGTGACAGTATCTAAGACGATGTTAACCGAGGCCCCAGTACTATTCGAGTAAATAGTGCTGCAATTGGCATTAGTCAAGCCTGCTGCTGCTGAAGTGGTGGGGGCAGTCGGTTTAGTAGGACACAGGGCAAGTGAATAAACTTTTATAGTTTGAACACTTGGTTGAATGTTGCAATTGCTGCCAGGGGTGGGATTGGTAATTACGGTTGACCCACTAGAAGTTGTAGTTGTGCAACTAGGAAAAGTTTCGGAAAATGAAGCAGTACCACTAGATTGAATTACGCTGAAATCAACTGTTTGAGCAGTTGCGCAAGTAGCAAATAACGTAAATATGGAGGCGATGATTGTTGTATTTCTCATTTTAAAATCCTTTCACGCCAACCGTGAAAGATGGTGGCGTTGAAGTAGTTGTAGATGTTGACCCACCAGTTGTTGAGGAGCCGGTTGTACCAGTCGTTGTGGATGTTGTGCTGGAGGAATTTGAATTGGCACAACTGATGGATAAGTTAGTGATACCGGCGGCGATCGTCCCAGATCCATTGCTCACAGTGCAAGTTTGACCATCAGGTTGGGTGCTTACAGTTACGGCGTAAGTACCAGTAGTTCTATTATTAACTGACCAGCTAAATATACCGTTGTTCGTTAAAGTTTGAAGAGTCGTAGAGTTGGAGCCAGTAGCTTGATTGGATAAGACCACTGAAGTTCCAGTTGTTAACCCACTTAAAGTCCCTTTAATAGCTATGACACCAGTGGTCGGGTTGTTGGCCCAAAATCCTATTCCATTGACCAGGGACTGAGTAAAACTTTCATACCCCTGGGTGGTCAGGTAAGAGCTTAGTTGATTTGCACTATCAGAGGTGGGAGAGTAGAAAAACCATTTTTTATTTGCACTATCCCACGCCCAGAGAGATGTTAAATTGGAGGGAGTTGTACCCGTCTTTGGCCCAACAGCGACATTAAAGGCGGGAGCACTAATCCCGTCCCCAATGGAGATCAAGTTCCACCCTGAAAGCAAGGCGGTGGCCGAGGTGCTTGCAAAGTTAGCGCTTCCATAAATGGAGCCACTTGGCGGGGTGACAGAAAATACTGAGGCGGCATTGACCCAGTATCCTTCACCCGGACTAATTGTGGTTAAAAAATCATAACCCTGGGTCTTGGCGTAAGCTATTCCGCCGTCCCCGTAGGTGCTAGACGGGGAATAAAAGGCCCAGTTACCGGTCGCAGCGTTCCACTTCCAGACACTAATTACATTGGTAGCACTGCCAAAGGTTGTTGCAGCTGTGATTGCAGATGTAGTGGCGTTTCCTAGCAAATTCCAACCACTTGCTAAAGCGATAGTTCCAGCGCTTTGCGCAAAAGATTTGACCGCAGTGAATCCGGACAAAAGTAAGGCAATATAAATAGAGCTGCGAAGGATTTTATTTTTTTTAGGATTAAATATATTCATAATTTGTAATGCTTTTTGATTGACTCGTAGATATGAGCGCAGTTAAAAATATAATTTTATTTTTATTTTTATTTTATCTGCAAACTCCAAATCCTCGCTTAACGAACGAGTAAATAAATCATAGAAATTAATGGGTTTTTATTTAATTTATTGTTTTTGCCTGAAGGCCATTAAAAAAACCCATAACAACACATAAAAAAAGTCGAAATTTAATCCACGATAGCTATTTTGCCCTTGTAAGTTCGCATAAAAGCTAAACGTACTGGATTGAAATTTAGAGATATATCGCTACATTAACTCTTCTATAGTGAAATAAAAGAGTACTAAATTTCTTAATAGCAAACTACAGATTTCTAGCACAACTGCTTAAGTCTATTATCTGAAATGTAAAAACGTTAAAAATAAATAAATCCTTTCACGATTGTCCCGACTAATACAGCCCTAGTAAACTTAAGTAGCTGAGGGGGTAGAACTACTAGCTTACAAAAAATTGATCAAGGGTATAAATTGGTAGCTTTAAAAGCAACTTCAAGCATGTAGCGTCAACCTTAGGTGAAAATTTAGCATTAGCCGACATGCATGCATTTATGCAAAATTTTTAGTCAAATATGCAAAAATTGCGCTTTAATGGCGGGGGACTTTTTGAATATTCAAGCATAAAGGATCAAATAAGTTTGGATCTTGATTTAAAAAAAGATATAGTATTTACTATTAAAAGTCTCCTCAAATAAATAGATCATAATGACCAAAAATGAAACACCAGAACAGGGTATAAAAGGTATAACGGCTCAACTCGAAAGCACTTTACCCCTGGCGATGGACATTGATTATTTTAATCGTGCAATAGCTTTCCTACAAAACGGAAATCACAGCGAGGCCTTGTTATATTTAAATAAGGCCCTTGAACTAAACCCCAATCATTTTGATTCATTGCAACTTTCAGGTCTTTTAGAGTCAGAGCTAAATAACAATGATTCTGCAATTGGTTTTTTTCTAAAAGCAATTGAGATTAATCAAACCAACCCAGGGGTCTACAACAATTGCGGTCTCGTATATGAAAAAATGAGTGACTGGGAATTAGCTAGCCAATGCTACATGAAAGCGATAGCCCTCAAAAATGATTTTGCGCAGGCTTATAATAATTTAGGATTTGCTGAAAAAAATCTAAGAAATACTGAAAAAGCGTTGATAAATTACGATTTATCAATTCAGTGCGATCCCAAATTTGCAGATCCGCATTTTAATAAGGCCAATATTCTCAGAGAATTAAAAATATATGACAAAGCTTACTTGCACTATAAATCAGCGCTTGAACTAAATCCTCGTTTTTCCCAGGCTCACATCAATTTAGGTCTATTGTTATCTGAGCTCCAAAAATATCCTGAGGCTTTAGATTGTTTTAACCAAGCGATAGCAGTCGATTCCTCAAGTGTTGAAGCTTTGAACAATAAAGGTAATCTCCTTCAAAAATCGAATCAATTTGAGCTAGCAGTTGAATGTTATCAAAAAGCCTTAACCCTGCAGCCTACCTTAGCTCAACTCCACAGCAACCTAGGAAATGTTTATCATAGACTTAACCGCCTGGAAGAGGCCTCCGCTCATTATGAGCGAGCGGTACAGCTGGATACTAACTTTGCAGAGGCTCACTGGAATAACGCACTTGCACTTCTCATGCTTGGGAACTTTAAAAAGGGATGGGAGGAATTTGAATGGCGCTGGCAATCGGACGGGATCAATAAAACCTTGCCAAGTCGTAAAATGGAAGAAAAATTATGGCTTGGAAAGTCAAGTCTTGAAGGTAAAAAAATACTGATTCACAGCGAACAAGGACTTGGCGACACAATTCAATTCGCTAGATTTATTCCCCTCATTTCAAAATTGGGAGCAGAAGTAACTTTTGAGGTGCAACCCTCCTTGGTTGATATTTTAAAAACCATAGAGGGTACGTTTAATGTAATCTCTACAAATTCGAGTCATCCTAAAGTTGATTTTCAGTGTCCATTGCTAAGCCTTGGCTTAGCGCTTGATGTTGGTTCCAATAACATACCAAGCGCTCAAGGATATTTAAAGTCAAACCCTGAACTCATTTCTAGGTGGGCTAAACGGCTCGGGGTAAAAATAAAACCACGTATAGGTATTGTGTGTAGCGGTAACAAAGAGCACACAAATGATGCAAGCAGAAGTTTCTCTCTCAATACACTTTTACCTCATCTACCTAAAAGTTTAGAATATCACCTGATTCAAAATGAAATACGCTCAGAAGATCTAAATACGATGAGTGCAACCCCCCAAATATTAAACCACGCTGATCATCTTTTCGACTTTACACAAACAGCTGCTCTGGTAGAAAACATGGATTTAGTTGTAAGTGTAGATACCAGTGTTGCCCATCTATGTGGTGCATTGAATAAGGAGGTATGGGTTTTGTTGCCTTTCAGGTCTGATTGGCGCTGGTTATTGCATGAATCTAAATCTGATTGGTACAACTCTGTAGAGTTAATTCGTCAAACTCAAATTGATAACTGGCAACTGGTATTTGAAGTGATAAGTCAGAAATTAAAAACCAAATTCATTCTCAATTAAAAAATCTGGCTTGTTTATTGAGCATTCTATTTCGGTTGCTTAAAAGTTAGAAGAAAAGTAACGGTACTAATAGTTGTACTCAAGCATGAATGCAACAATATGAAATCAAGTAATTTATAAATGCTTGCGATTTCATAATTTTTATATGATCAAAATAATTAAAAGTAGAGGTATTTATTTAATGACGTTAATGTCATTTTTTTGACGTACATAATATAAATACAAGCTGTAAAACTATGCTATAAAACCAATATCTATTTATAAATTTGAAAGATCGGTCATGAAACTTTTCTTCCAGCCCATGCGTTTTGTTTTGGCGATACCTTTACTTGCCTCCATAGTTGCTAATTCAGCTACAGGTTTCTCTTCCAAGCAAGAAGCTTGGACAGTAACAACTTTTGCGGGCAACGGGGTACAGGGCTCTAAAAACGGTGCAGCAAATGCCGCAAATTTTAGTTCTCCAAGCGGCATCGCAGTGGACGCTAAGGGCAACCTCTATGTGGCGGATACAAGCTCTAATTTAATTCGTAAGATAACACCTACTGGTAGTGTCTCCACCTTTGCAGGAAGCGGTGCAAGAGGCGCCCAAAACGGTAAAGCGACTGATGCGAGCTTCAGTTATCCATTTGGGGTCGCAGTAGACCCATCTGGTAATGTTTTTGTGGCTGACGCTGAAAATAATTTAATTCGTAAGATAACTCCTGTTGGGGTTGTATCCACATTGGCCGGTAGCGAAACTAAGAGTGCAAATGGTGCAGTTGACGGCAAGGCTACGGCAGCTAGATTTGTTGGTCCACTAAGCATAGCGCTTGACGCCAGTGGTAATGTTTATGTGGCGGATACTGCGGGACATTTGATTCGTAAAGTAACCCCTGCAGGAGTTGTATCCACACTGGCCGGTAGTGGTGCTGTGGGAGCTACAAATGGGGTTGGTAATGCTGCTAGCTTTAATTTTCCTCAAGGCATAGTTGTAGACCCAATTGGTAATATCTATGTGGCAGATGCGGGAAACAATCTAATTCGTAAAATAACAAAGGATGGATTGGTATCCACCTTAGCAGGAAGCGGCGCTCAGGGCGCTGCAAATGGTATGGGAACAGATGCAAGTTTCAAGGGTCCAAGTGGATTAGCTCTAGACTTGGCGGGCAATATTTATGTAAGCGATTCACTGAATCAGTTAATTCGCAAAGTTACTCCCGCTGGCGTTGTCTCTACAGTTGCTGGAAGCGGGGCCATCGGGGCTACTAATGGCGCAGGCGCGACTGCAAGTTTTTATTCTGGCGTCCCTAACGCCGACGTAACATCTTTGTGCCTAGCGGTAGACGCTGTTGGTAATATTTATGTTGCTGACAAAGGGAACAACATTATTCGCAAGATTTCACCTTTGGGTGATATCCCAGCCCTTGCAGTAAGCAAAGTAGATAGTCCGACAGCTGTTCTCATTACCCCTCAAACCTCAGCACCAAATTCTTTGGGAAATATCACCGTAGCTGAACAGGTTAAGAGTACAACAGGTAACGTAACGTCTAATGGAACTTTACAAAGTTATAAAGGAGTTGTAGGTGAAGAATTAAAAATCCAATATAAATTGCCTGAACAAAGCTTACAGGTTTGTAATGTGGATCTCTTTATAAACGGTGGATCCATGCAAATGGAGGTCAAAGCGCCAGACTATGTTTTGAGCTTTCCTTACACACCGACCAAAGAAGGAGAGACCTCAATTATGTGGGTTGGTAAAGAGGGGAAGGGTAATGTTTTTGTTCGAGCGAAGCCTTGCAATGGCCAAGGTGCTATCGTCGTTAACGCCTTGTCAGCTTCATCAAAGTAAAAATAGATTTACTGATATTTGCGCGTTAGTCCGGCTAAAAAATTTGCATCCTTGAGAAGGCACATTACTTTCAGGCAACCCACTTTCTTTATTAAAAGTATTATTAAAGACTTGGTTGTTGATGAGGTAGCCTTAAGAAAGATGTTTTTAGAAAAAAAGGGGGAGCCTTTTTTATCGAAGCTTTTAGGGCTTTACAACTTCGAAATCTCAGGACTCCCCAAGCTACATCAAGTTACAAAGGCGTTTGGCCTAGGCTATTGATAATCTTCGACTTCGTCTGAGCCTTGTACCAACATCACTGAAATTTCTGCAAATTGGATTGCATTAATTTGGTGACGATAAGCTGTAAAGGCGTGCATATCTCTTTTGTCAATATCACCTAAATCGTAAGCATCAGCCGCCAATTCGTGCTGCATAGCTGCTTGCTTAAAGTGATAAGCCGCCATGCGGTGGCTGTCGCTTGGGCTATCGTACTCTTCATCCATGATATCGTTATCATGTACTAAATGATTCATCTCGTGCTCGCTATTTTGCTGGACGTGTTCCATAGTAGATCACCTTTCAAAAGTAGGATTGATTGAATAACAGACAGACCTTCAGAGAGACCCTATAAATAGAGTCAGATTATTTTCACTCTTCTCTGTGACCATTGGGTGACAATGCGGCCTAAATTATTACGATCATCCATAATAGTAGCAACGGGAAACTTATGAGTTGCAATCGTATTCTGAGTTCTCTGTTTTTTCTATAAGCCCTAAAGCTATCTGGCTAACAGGCGTTAATGATGGTTGATGTGGCGTTCTCTTAAAACTAAGCCAAATTGAATGCGAACAATTACATTTAATTAGATACCGCAAAAGCATAAGAATAGCCGCATCAAACCGAAAACTCTGCGGGTAACAAACGCTTATATTCGTCTTTGACTACTTTGTAACACTCACAAGTTCTAAGCTCTAGGTCAGGGCGGTTAAGTACAGTAATGTGCCCCCTTGCATATTGTATGAGACCGGCTTTTTGAAGTTTCAATGCAACTTCTGTGACCCCCTCTCTACGGACACCTAGCATATTTGCGATTAGTTGTTGGGTCATCACGAGTTCATTGCTCTGAAGTCTGTCGATACTCAAAAGCAACCAGCGACAAAGTTGCTCATCTATATTGTGATGTCTGTTGCAAACAGCAGTTTGAGACATTTGGGTGATCAAAGCCTGAGTAAATCTTAAAAGCAAATGCATAACTGCAGGAGACTTATTAAATTCCTCAACGATGACGTCCGAAGAAATTTTAAAAGCTAATCCTTCGCTTTGAACTACTGCGTCACTGGTAGTTGACTCACCTCCCATGAATATACAAACTCCTGCCATACCTTCATTTCCAACAACTGCCATTTCAGCCGAAGCTCCGTTTTCTAGGCTATAAAGAAGTGAAATAATTGCGGTAGAAGGAAAATAGGCAAACTTCTGAATGATATTTGGTTCAGAGACGATTTGCCCAAGTTTTAGATTGCAAGGCTGGATATGAGGGAAAATTCTTTCCCAGTCGGCTTGAGGAATGCAACGAAACAAGCCATTTTGATTTTTAACAGTAATAGAATTCAAGGTTTCCGCCTATTGTTTAATATGAGTATAAAGAGCAAACTCATAAAAGTATGTGTTTGAACACACACACAAATTCACATACAGGTACATTTTGCAAATGAGGCTACATGAGCGCGCAAGCGACTACGGTCACGTAATTGACTGAATAAGATTACTCATAGCCGCACAAAAAGCGTATGAGTGGAGAAAAACTACGCAAAACTAGGAACTACGGGTTCACAATATAAGTGTTTACTGTGTAAGCTAATGTCTGGTATTCAAATGAAATATTTCAACTAACATCATAGACGCAATTTGGTCTAAATAAAACAAAATTTCCCTTTTAGCCGATTTCTAATGTATCGGATTAAAGTAAGTGTGCACAAATCTTCAAAGTATCTTGCCGTATTCTTAGATATCCTAATTGTTAAATTACTTTAATTGATGTAGGTACTCGGGATTAAACTAGAGTACCTACATTTTGAGAATGAAGATTAATGTTGTACAGGTTCTGACTCGGACACCGCAACGTGCCAGATAACTAGGCCAAAAGCGATTTTATTAACCACATCAGCGAAGTTGTAAATGATGTTCAATACGTTCGCACTCTCTGTTGCGCTAACGCCTGATAAATAACCAAAATAGTATCCAACTGGGTAGATAGCCCATCCAATAGTGACAATCCAACGCATCAAAGAGAAAGCCGACTTAACAGATTCTGGCGCCTTGTTGGCGCTAATTTGACTTGCTTCACCTGCAAAGATCTCGTACAGAATGAAAGCCCAGCCAAGCATACCTACCACAAATGCGGGCACTGCTGATACATAGCCTGCCTCGCCTAGATATCCACCCACTAACATCACTAACGCGCCAAGAATTAAACGCCAAAACACACCAACTGGAACCTTTGATATGGCAGAAAGTATCAAATAGAACTCAACAATCAACAAAGGAACTGTGATTAACCAGTCAATATAGCGGTATACGGTTGGAGTTGATGAAGTCATCACCCATACCTCGCGCATGTAAAAGTAATGAACAGCAGCCACCAAAGTAACTAATCCAGAAACTGTTAAGGAAGTTTTCCATTTAGGTTTGACTCGGTCTCTTTCTAAAAAGAAAAAAGCGGTGGATGCTACCAAAGCCATAGATATCAACCAAAAAGAAATCCCCACAAAATCGTCTGACTTGAGTACAACGGGCGATGCCCAAACTTCACTACTTGAGAGAGCGAACAAAGAAATGGTTCCAAGAAAGTAAGGTAACTTAGATCCGGTTTTTTTAAAAATCATAAAAGAACTCCTTAAAAGAAAGTTCAATGTAACACTAAAATTTTATTTGAAAGTGCTAAAACAAACCTACATTAGTTATATTTTGATAATTATTTTAATATAAAAAATATTATTTATAACTACTTGATATTTATCATAATATGTAACAGTGACTAGATGTAGAGGGAATATAAAACTCTGGGCATCAAGTGCTTGACCTATGGCTCGATAAAAACCAAGTGTTACCCGTATATTTGGGAGTAAATAGATGGTTTTTTGGATAATGAAGATTAATTTTATCTAAAATTATTTATCTAAAAATTCACAATCTTGAGGCTGAAATAAGACTTTGACTTTTTTTATGACTGGTGAGTGTAATCGCCCAATAAACCATTGAAGTATTTTGCTAACGTACTACGTATTTTATTCGTAGCAGTTTGTTCAGCTTGCTGCCTGTAACTGTTGCGAGAACAAGCGCTCTTGATGAAGCTTTAACGTTGCTAAATGGTGGGTGTTATAAGGCGAGGAAGTTTAAAAAAGTTTTAATCTTTCTTTAATTTCTTCCTCTGACATAAGCTCAATTTCCGCTATTCGCTCTGCAGTGACCCAATTTCGTTGACACATGAGAGCCAAGATCAAACTCTTAGAAGATTTAATTTCGGAATTCGAATGGCTGTGCTCGATAAAGAAATGTTTTACAATTGTTTCGCCGACAATAATGATCAACACACCAAATAACACCAAACCCAATAAAAAAGTAACACAAGCAACAACCCTTCCTGCAATAGTTACGGGAAACATTTCACTGTTACCAGATATTGCTAGCACACACCACCACATGGCAACGGGGATAGAAGTATAAAATCTTTTTTCCTCAGGAATAGGACTTCCATCTATTGGATCAGTGGGAACAAACTTGGTATTTAATTGGCTAGTAGTCGAAGATAAATTAGTTAATCTATTTTGATTATCAAGATTTAGTTGACCCTCAGCTATAGCTTCCTTTGAATAAAGACTTCCTTCGACGTAATACATCAAAGTACTGCAGATCATAATGATCATAAACAGGGCGGTAAAGTAAATCTTTAAATTTGTTAGTATTGGATTTTTTACTTTTTTAGCCTTACTCTGCTCAGTAATTACGCGGAGCAGTTTAAGTATTCGTAGTATTCTTAGTACCCGTAGAGCTTGAACTATTTTCAGGCTTTTCAGAAATGCGAAACTGTATATTTGCAATATTGTTGGCAATATTGAAATGAGATCAATAAAGCCCCAAAAACTAAAAATATATTTCTTTCTATTTTCAGCAAAATATAAATTCCCACAATAATCTATAAAAAATAAGAAAACCGAGACCCGATCAATAAATGATAATTCGTTTTGGTATTCTTGAAAAAAAGATTCATGAGTTGACATAGCTAGGGCAATGCTGGAAATAATAATAGCTACGTTAATAATGCTCAACCAAAACCTTCCAGCAGAAGAAGTTTTATTGGTAAATATATTCCTCACGGTGATCTCAAGAGTATCGAATCGAATATGAGTGATTGAGTGATCCGGATTATCGATATTATTCATTTTCTTCTAAGATTTATTGACCGATTTAGCTGACACAATTGCAATCATATTTTTAATTAGATGGGGCGGCAAAGTTTCTACTCTGAGGGGCGCACCAACTTGCTTGCGCTCGCAACTTTCCTCACCGCAAGGAGCGGTTGTATCCAACGACCATAGGCTAAAGAGGATAAAGGCAAAACTCACTTTAATTATATTCAGCTTAAATTGCTTTTTTATATATAGTTCTTTATCCTGAGCTCCCAAGGGGTTAAGGACCTTAGAGTCTCTGAGCTTGATATAGTTGATCTTTGTTTTATCCAATATTCTTTCACCTTCGGTGCTTTCTAATGTGTTTTTTTCATCTATTATTAGTTGATGAAAAAGATGTTCGACATCCGATTTTTTAAAGGTTCTAATAGTGGATTTTGCGTTTAGTATGAGCTCATCTGGTTGAATAAAGATTGCTAAAGTTTTGGGTTCTATCTCTATGCTGTTTAAAACTTCACTTTCCCTGGCTGAAAGTATACTTTCTTGGCGGTTATTAGCAAAAACGTTTAAATCGTTAAAAACTGGTGGACTTGGACCATTTTCTTCATGAATTTGTAACTGATTGTTCTTAACTTTTTTCTTTGCTGTAGGTTGCTTATTCTCTTTGTCTTGATCTAACGATATTTCCACCTTATTATTAGCTGGTAGAACGTCACCTGGAATATTGGTATTTAAGATTTTTGGTTTTTTTTCAGTAACTTCAGCTCCATTATTCAGTTGATCTTTATCTAAGCTCTTATTAAGGAGATGATCATTAAACGGATCCTCTTGATTAGTTACTTTATTTCTAGAAATAGGTTTGATTCCTTCATCTTCCTCGTTCTTAAGCAAATTGTTGGGCGCATCGTCAAAACTTGCTAATTCATTTAATTCCTCTAATTCCTCAGCTGTTATATCCTCTAAGTTGCTAGTATCTAGTAATAGCGAATTTTTGGACTTTTTTTCTAAATTATTTAGCGAAGGAGGAGTAATTATCTTCTCATCCTTATCTATTTGAACCTTACTTGATGGTTTGATACTCTCTACATTTACTGAATCTTTAATAGGAATAGATCCCTCCACAACGTCCAATTTTTGTTGAATAGTATCAATTTGGGAATGAATTGCATTTACACGATCTAAAAAAGGTGAGACTTTGGGTTCTTCGTACGCTTCATCATTAAGTAATTGCCCTAAATCAATAGCTGTTGAATTAGAAGATGCTTGGGGCACCTCAATGGGTTGATTGTTAGTTTTTATTTGTAAATCTAACTCAAGAGAAATCTTTTGATTACTAAGATCTTCATCTTCCCCGAGTTGAGTATTTGAACTGACCTTTACGCTGTCATTTAGTTCTGAATCTTGAGTACCTACGGCAACCTTTTGATCAAGAGGGCGACGGTTGGGGCCTGTTGAGTCATTCTCAAGTAGGGTTTGTTGATTGCTTTGATCCTTGATTTGTTCGGCGAGTTGATGATTAGACTGCAAATTTGAATTTTCTAAAGTTTGTTGATTGCTTTGATCCTTGATTTGTTCGGCAAGTTGATGATTAGACTGTGAATTTGAATTTTCTAAAGTCTGTAGGTTTGTTTCATTATCAACGGCAGTAACCTGTTGTAAATTAGAAGTTTTAGAATTGGCAAGCTCGACATCAATTGATTTTTTAGTGGCTAAAAGTTCTTTATCTAAGGCCTCTTGGATATTGGCAAGCGGCGCTGAATTTGTAATCTCGGCGTAATTGATCTTCGGCGTTTGCTCTTGAGAGGTCTGTATATTTTCTTTTTCTTGAAGGGACGTTAATGACTGATTTTTTTCTGAAATAGAACCGATCGGTATTTGTTGTGAAGAATTCTGAGATTTGTCCAGTCCATTATTATCTGTGATTGGGGATGAAATTTTTTTTTCAAGATCATTGACATCTTGAATATTTGAAATGTCTTGGCCCGAGTTAGCTTGTTGAACGCTTGATGCGTGGGTGGCGATTGATACGGATTGAGCTATTTCCTTGATTCCTTTGGACTCAGTAAATTCAGAATTAAAAACAGAATTTAACGGTTTCTTGTTTATTTCAAAGGTAGTATCTTCTGCTTTAGTTTTATCTAATAACTTTTGCTCCTCTAGCGTAAGCTCTCTTAGATGATCATCCTTATTGATGTCTTTTGAGGATCCAATAAAGCTCTCACCAGTTTGTTTATTCTTGCTTCCCGTTTCATAGTTTTGAGACGCTGCCTGTTTTGCTTTTTCCTTTTCAAGTAAAAGCATTTTCTCCTCATCCGTTAGCTCCCGGAGATGGTGGTCGTCGCTTGTTTTAGATTTTTTTGCATTAGAGTCATTAGATTCATCATCATCATTGACTTCAGAGTCATTATTTTCCTCTTTGAACGTAGTTCTAAGTTTTTTATTCTTTAGCTTTATTAAGTTGGAAAAGGGTTTGAATTTATTCTCTTCATATTTAAATGCTGATAAAAAACGATTAAAAAGCTCCTTTTCATGTTCCTCAATTTCACCGTCAGTGCACAGTAAATCAAATAGATTAATTAAAATAAAAACAGCTTGTTGATTGCTAATTTTTCCATGAATATCCCAAAAAAAACTTTCAACACGATTTACTCGTGTGTACTTTTGGGATGCTTCATAAAGACCCTTAAATTCATCAATACTTGACTGTAACCGACGCACTTCATTATCATTCACTACCCCATCTGCAGTCAGCATATAAATCATTGCTGAACTAAATATGAAATGAGGAGAAAGGCTACGAAGGGCAATTTCTTCGTTATATGTTCCTAGAATTCTTTTGTTATTTTTAAGTTTCAGTAAAGTTAGAAACGGTTTCATTACCTCGTTTGTTAATCCAAAGGCCTCTTGTAGACCAAAGAAAAAATTTAATTCTTCCTCACTAGAACCGCCATCGATGAGCATCAAATCCAAAATATTTAATAAGATGCATATTTTCTCTTTAGTTTTTAAAAGAGAGGGCATTTGAGATAAAAATACTTCGCTTTTGATATTTTGCGTATATCGCAAGGCCACATCAATTATGGTTTTGTCTGCCCCTGTGACGTTCTGCAACAATTGAATTTCAGTATTTTCAATCTTCCCGTCCGCGCTGACCATGTACACAAGTGAAGTCACCAATATAAAAAAAGGATTAAATTCTGGCGCAACATAATTCTCTTTTTTTATTTTCTTTCTTCTAATCTTCTTTTTTAGTTTTGCACTTTCTTTGGCGATTGATTTAGATCGTTCATCAAGTGTTGTTAACTGTTCTCCTTTGATTTCATTTTCTTTAAGATCTTTAGGACGCGGTTTACCGCCACTTAATTTCTTTTTTTCAGTGGTTTTGACGGACTCATTCTCTAAGCCATTAATGCTTGACATTTATAAAATGATAATTTTAAGATTTGTCTTAACGGGGAGTAACTTAATTATTGAAACTACGGTAATGTTTGAAGATATAGTTCAATAAAAAAATCAATCTTCATCGTATGGAATAAAAGTAAAAATCCCCCATATTTGCTATGAAAATCACACGACGGCCCATTTAAATACACAAATATCCATGGTATTTAATTCTCACAATAACACTCATAAACACATATATTTGTAACTATTTACATGTTTTTTTATTCGCGAGTGCTTCTTGAAAAGTGCTAAATCAATACAAAACGTTTCTTTTTTTAGTAATACCTATTGCATTAATTCATAACGAATATTTCTGACTTGTAATTTAGGGGGGTAAATATTTTTTTGTAAAGTTATCGAAAAAAAAGTTTCTAATTTCAGATTACGCATCTCATAATCTGTATTGATTTATACATTATCAGAATTCAATATAAAAATTTGGTTATCAAGAACTTAAAGCAATATTGCATTTGATTTTATTATCTTTATCATATAAATCTATCTATGCCTTTACACTCAATAAATGATAGCGTTGTTGATCAAGATTCCTTAAATGTTGTCCTTATTGAGGACGACTTAAGTTTAAGAGATGAAATTGCTGATCATTTAAGCGCACATGGATTTAATGTTTACGGTATGGGCAGGGCTTCTGATTTAGAAAATTTACACGTACCAGGTCAAATACACCTTTACGTCATTGATCTTAACTTGCCAGGTGAAAGCGGTCTCAGTTTGTCCAACCGACTTCGTTCTAAGTACCCATTAACTGGAATTGTCATCATTACAGCCAAAAGTGGATTGAATGATAAATTAGCCGGATATATGTATGGCGGCGCTGATTTTTACTTGATTAAGCCATTAGTTCCAGAAGAGCTGGTACTGGTGCTTCAAAATTTAGGTCGAAAAATTAAAAAAATAAATATTAAAAATGCGTGGTCGTTAAACCCTAAGGACAGAATTTTATTAAGCCCATTAAACACCAAACTACGTTTAACGGGTAGAGAGAGGACACTACTTGTCGCCCTTGCCCAAGCGAAAGATAATACATTAGAGTCTGGACAAATTACTGATTTATTTACATCATCCGAAGATGATGATTACATGTCAAAACATGCGCTTGAAGAATTTATAGCTCGTTTACGTAGAAAGCTAAAAAGTTAACAAGACGAGACGTCCGAGTCCGCAATTAAATCAGTTTGGGGAATAGGCTATCAATTATGCATTCATATAAATATAGAAAATGTAAGATGATTTGCAGATCGGTGGGGCTAATAAAATACCACCTTTCTGGAACCTGCTTTTATTAACTAAATAAACAAAAATTATTTAGTTATTCCCAACTTCAAAAGTAAGTTGAAAATTAGTTCGTTCGTATTTCAACAATTTAAGCGTTCGTTTATAAATCCCCGCTTGCCTCAGAGATACCGATAAGGGCGCGTTGCAGGGATTGCAACTCAAACTTTTCGGTATTGGATAGCCATATTTGTGGAGTAGCTTTAACTTTTCTCTTAAGTTGTGATAGTTCAATTTTGGTGAGTGCGAGCTTGTACATACCAGCCATCGCCGCGCCTATAGCACCCGATAAAGTGTCGGCCTCCCACTCAGTGAGAGGACGATTTTGGGCCTCTACCTCTAAAAGGGCCATACTTAGCAAATGTTTTACTAAGCTCAGTTGCTCTTGTTTACTTAACAGGTCAAAGTCAACAATCTCAAATTCTTCTACAAGTGATTGAGTCCTTTCAAATAAAAATGAATTTTTATCGTTGTCCATGATGCTAGTACTTTGCAATGTTATTCTCCAAATACTGTAATTATGTACATATCTAAAGAATTGTCAAATGCTAATTAGTAATTGCTAATGACAAGTTAAAAGAATACTTGGATAAAGCTTGGGTTATTTAAAAGTTTTTTAATTAAAAAGTATCTGCTTTTTTTGTATTTAAAGCGTTGTTAAATACAAATCAATGCAAAACAAATATTTTGTCAGTCGAGGTGAATATTGGCAGACTTAATTATTTTGTTCCAATAGGGGAGCTCTTTTCTAACTAGGGAGTCCAGAGCAGTTGGGTTCAAATAGGTGATCTCCACCCCTGCAGTGTCAGCTCTTTGTTTGACCTCTAAGAGCTCCAGACTTTTCTTAACTGACTCCGTTAATTTAATTACAACGGAATCCGGGGTGTTTGCCGGCGCGTAAAGCGCAACCCATGACTGAAGCTGGAATGTAGGTACGCCCGCCTCACTCGTGGTTGGAACATTCGCGAGCATGGGATGTCTGTTTTCGCCTGTTACTGCAAGTGCCTTTAACTTGTTGGCTTGGATGTGTTGCATGACCGAGGGAGGTGTGGTTATAAATACTTGAACCTGCCCAGTTAAGACATCTTGAATGGCTGCACCCGACCCCTTATAGGGCACATGAACTAGGTCGATATTTGCTATTTGTTTAAAAATCTCAGTTCCGATATGAGAAACAGAGCCATTGCCTTGGGATGCATAGTTAAGTTTGCCAGGATTAGCTTTTGCGTATGCGATGAAATCCTTTAAATTCGTAGCAGGAATTGATGGATGCACTGCAATCAAATTAGTTGACGTAGTCAATAGCGCAACTGGTTTAAAGTCTTTGATGGGATCCCAGGGTAATTTGTCCATTAATGATGGATTCCCAATATGATAACCAGAATAAGAAATTAAAAGCGTGTAGCCGTCGGGTTTTGCGCGGGCAACGAATTGGTAGGCTGTATTGCCGCTAGCGCCAGGCCTGTTGTCTATGACAACGGGTTGATTAATCATTCGGGCAAGCGGCTCACTGAGTAGGCGAGCGGATGTATCAACAAATCCACCAGGTGGGTTGGGCACTACAAGAGTTATTGGATGATCTGGAAAGGACTGGGCCCTACAAAAAGAAAAGAAAAGACAACAACAGACGACTAAGATTTTTTTAATATACATCATTTCATTTCAAGTGAGGAGGGGAATTTTTTTTACGATCAAGTCGTGAGAAATTTTTTTCTGAATTTGGTAAACCAGCGTGTTCATTAGATGCAAAAAAATAAAATCCAGTTAGGTTACATAACACTGCACTCGGTAGAGATTAAACAGTCAAACTGCATTTAAAAACTTGAGTATAGACAAAAAAAAGCCCAGTCACGCGATCCTCACCGCAGAACTGGACTCTCACGAGACAGAATTATTACTTAACTTGAATGAAGTTATTATTTAATGCCGGCTGCCGCTTTCAGGCCAGCAGCTTTATCCGTTTTCTCCCATGTGAACTCTGGCTCCTCACGCCCGAAGTGCCCGTAAGCCGCAGTTTTTTCGTAAATTGGTTGCAACAAATTAAGCATCTGGATAATACCTTTAGGACGCAAGTCAAAGTGATCGTGCACCAATGCAGAAATTTTCTCATCAGAGATGACACCCGTACCGTGTGTATTAACTGTGATGTTCATAGGCTTAGCAACCCCGATTGCGTATGCCACTTGAATCTGGCACTGCGTGGCAAGGCCTGCTGCAACAATATTTTTTGCAACGTATCTCGCCGCGTACGCCGCAGAGCGGTCAACCTTGGTGGGATCTTTCCCAGAGAACGCACCCCCGCCGTGAGGACAAGCGCCACCATATGTATCTACAATGATTTTGCGTCCAGTTAGACCACAATCTCCTTGGGGTCCGCCAACAACAAAACGGCCTGTTGGATTAACCAAATATTTAGTATCTTTGAGCCATTCTTTGGGCAAAACGGGCTTGATGATTTCTTCAATAATCGCATCAACAAAGCTTTGCTTCATTTTCGTGCCGTCGCTCTGCTCTGGGCTGTGCTGGGTAGACAACACAACAGTGTCAATGCTGTGGGGCTTACCATCAACATAGCGCATGGTTACTTGGCTTTTTGCGTCTGGGCGAAGAAAGGGCAGACGACCATCTCGTCTAAGTTCTGCTTGTCTCTCAACCAAGCGGTGAGCGAAGTGAATGGGGGCAGGCATAAGAACGGGCGTCTCGCTGCAGGCATAACCAAACATGAGGCCCTGGTCTCCGGCTCCCGTATTTAAATGGTCATCAGAGGCATGATTAACACCTTGCGCAATGTCATTGGACTGTTTGTCATAACATACCATGACCGCACAGCCCTTGTAATCAATTCCGTATTCGGTATTGTCGTATCCAATGCGTTTGATTGTGTCACGTGCAACTTGTATATAGTCGACATGTGCGTTGGTCGTAATCTCACCTGCTAGCACCACTAATCCGGTGTTTGTGAGCGTCTCTGCAGCAACTCTAGATCTAGGATCTTGTTTAAAGATCGCATCCAAGATGGCATCAGATATTTGATCTGCTACTTTGTCGGGGTGGCCCTCTGACACAGATTCAGAGGTGAAGAGAAAGTCTTTTGACATATAAAAAAAGCTCCAATAAAGTTGAAATATGCTTGGCGTTGCCAATTCAACTCAAGAGCTTTGGCGAACGCTTTAGCAGAAATGAAACTCGATTTGACTCAAGTTTCATACACAGGTTGCCCTGTATGTGTCGCCCTGCAAGTTGCTTCATTAACTCAGCGACAATCTATATTGTAACCAAAACTTAAAATACAATAAATTGACAATATGCACCTTATTTTTAGGCTACTTTCCCTTTTACCGTTGCAGTGGATGCAAGGCTTTGGCACCTTAGTGGGTTGGCTGGTGTGGCGTATGTCGCCGGATTATAGGAAGCATTTTTTAACTAATACGAAGCACGCTGGACTGACCTGGAGTCAGACCAAGGGGGCCGTCTCCTCAGCCGGAAAGATGGTTGGGGAGATACCCTGGCTTTGGGCTAGAGGCGCACACATCAACGCCCTTGAGCGCGCACAGATAGACGATATCGAGTTCATTGAGCAAGCACTTCATAAAAAAAGGGGTGTTATCTTTTTGGCCCCACATCTTGGATGCTGGGAGATGGGGGCTCAATTATTGGCGGAAGTTTTTGGCCCTAAATACGGGAACATGATTGCGCTTTATAGGCCGGCTCGCAAAGTTTGGTTGGAAAATTTACTCACTCGGTTTAGAAGCCGTGAGCATTTAAAGTTCGTCCCAACCACACTGTCTGGCGTCAGAACGCTTTTAAAGCACTTAAAGTCGGGCGGTTATACGGCCATACTCCCCGATCAAGTCCCACCCAAAGGGCTTGGTGTTTGGGTGCCATTTTTTGGAAGGGACGTTTACACGATGACTCTTTTGCCGAAAATTGCACAACAAACCGGCGCATTAATCGTGCTGGCCTGGTGCGAGCGTTTGCCAGGCGCCAGATACAGGTGTAGTTTTATAGACTTAAGCGAGATTGGAATTGGAGACAAGTCACTGTCTTTGAGGGAGGCGGCGACGCGGATGAACAAAGCAATCGAGGAGCTCGTGCTAAGAGCTCCAGATCAATATCTTTGGGGTTATAACCGTGACAAACAACCTAGGGATATAGGACACACGAAGCCATCTGGCGAGGATGCAAAGTAAGATGATCAAATTTTTATTAATTTTAGTTGGGTGTTTGAAGTTTATTCCACTCCCCATCCTTAGACTCTTAGGATCATTTTTGGGCACATTGCTATGGACTTTCGCAGCAAAAAGAAGGCATATTGCGAGAACTAATTTAAGGCTTTGTTTTCCTTACCTTGACATACAAAAACGCGAGTCCATGGCACGGCAAAACTTCATCTTGGTCGTCCAATCTTTGTTGGACCGAAGCTGGATTTGGCAGGCCAGTGAGAGCACGGTACGCTCAAGGTTCAAACTTATTGGAGACACACAGTCAATTGAGCTAATTAAAGCCCAGCTCAAAGAAAAACAAAAAGCTCAAAATCCCGAGACGCAAGAACCGTTGGTTATTTTTGCGCCTCATTTTGTGGGTCTCGATGCAGGTTGGAGTGCTTTGGCACTAGAGAGTTCCAAAGAGCTCTTAACCATTTTTACCCAACAATCAAGTAAGGAAATTGATCATTGGGTTTTTAAAGGGCGAGAGCGTTTTGGCCGTGTTCATTTATTTAGAAAAGTGCAGGGCGTGTCTCAGATCGTTCGCCATCTCAGCAAAGGTGCGGCTCTTTATTTATTACCTGACATGGATTTTGGTGAAAAAGATACATTATTCATACCATTTTTCGGCAACCAAGCGGCAACCGTAACCTCCCTTTCCCGGTTTGCCAAAGTAAGTTGTGCAAAGGTTGTAAGCATTACAAGCAAACTCACCCCTTTGGGCTATGAAATTCAGGTCAGCCCTGTTTGGATTGACTTTCCGACATCCGACTTGCGAGCAGATACGAAACGAATGAACCAGGAGTTGGAGAGTTTGATCAATCAAATGCCCGAGCAGTACTACTGGGTTCATCGTCGCTTTAAGACCCGCCCCGTGGGTGAGTTACCGGTTTACTAAAGGTGCGTGCTGGCACTATCAACTTCAAACGATTAGTCTTGTATCAGATTGTATGAAAATTCATCAATTTGCATCATCATTTGCAAAAATCAATCGTCATCGCTGTCTGGTCCCTCACTTAAGAATGAATCGCTCGCAGACTCTTCATCCGAGAAATGAACCCAGTCCCAAAGGATTTGGCTGGCCTCTGTTACGCCTTGCTTTTTAAGGGCCGAGAACAGTTGAACAATACCGCCTGATGACTGGAGCTTTGCGATCGATAAGGCCTTAGCTGCCTCGGTCTTATTGAGTTTGTCGGATTTAGTTAAGAGGACTAAAAACTTGAGCCCCTCCTCAACTCTGGGCCGAAGAATATCCAAAAGAATATCATCTAGCTCTGTGAGTCCGTGCCTAGGATCGCACAGCAAAACAACGCCCTTAAGGTTGGGACGAGTGATTAAATAATTGGCCATGACTTGCTGCCAGCGAATTTTGTCGCTTTTTGGCACTGCTGCGTATCCGTAGCCCGGCAAATCGGCTAAAACGGCGTCGGATTGCCCTTGGCGACCAAGTGCAAATAAATTTATGTGTTGAGTTCTACCCGGCGTTTTTGAAGCAAAAGCCAGTTTTTTTTGTTGCGTTAACACATTTATGCAGGTAGATTTGCCTGCATTAGATCTGCCCACAAAAGCAATTTCAGGCAAATCGTACGCAGGCAGATGATGCATCTGAGCGGCAGTCGTGAGAAACCTTGCAGTGTGTAACCATCCCACGGCCTCCTTAGCCTGGGCTTTGAGCAGTAATTCCTCGGCTGACTGAATTGTTTTAGCCTTTAATGGATCAGAAGGTTTACTCTTTGTAGGGGTACAGGGAGGAGTACTTACAGTCGTCTTGGGTGTTTGGGGCATAATTTTCTGTGGAATTTAACCCTTTGTTTAATCGTCTTGGCACTGTACATTGTAGAATCTAAAGTATGGGGTTACCCCTTATCTAAAATTTGACCACTATGAAGCTTTTTTCCTCTGTATTCTTCTCGGGTTTAATAACCCTCACTTTGATTAGTCATTCATTTGCCGCAGAAGAGGCAAAGCCAGCTGTTTACAAGCCAGACCTTGCAAAGGGAGAGGCAAGTTTCGCTAGCTGTGCTGCTTGTCACGGAGCTGACGGCAACTCAGCCATTACAGCCAACCCCAAACTGGCCCACCAGCATCCGGAGTATTTGGTTAAACAGCTCCAAGAGTTTAAGGCCGGTAAGCGCGCAAATGCAGTAATGTCTGGAATGGCTGCAACTTTGAGCGAAGACGATATGAAAAACGTTGCGGCATGGTTGACTACAAAAGAATCAAAAAAAGGATTTGCTAAAGATAAAGACTTGGTTGCTTTGGGAGAAAGAATTTACAAAGGCGGGATCGCGGATCGTCAAATAGCAGCTTGCGCCGGCTGTCACAGCCCGACAGGCGCTGGTATCCCTTCGCAGTACCCAAGGCTGAGCGGGCAGCACCAAGAATACACCGTCACGCAGCTTCAAAACTTCAGAGGCGGCGTTCGCAACAATAGTATCCAAATGACCATGATCGCTGCGAAACTCAATGATAAAGAGATTCAAGCTGTTTCAGACTACGTTGCCGGGCTGCACTAATTACGTATTAACCAAACAAGATTTGTTGTGGTTACTCCTTAAAAGCCGTTTCCTAACCGAGCGGCTTTTTTGTGCCAATTAAAAAAAAGTTAACGATTGATAAGACCCACGTGCTGAAGGGGATCGCCCGCGCTCATACACAATCGATGAGTGAGTGGTATCTTATTAGGGTAAGATTTGGATAATTAGAAAAGAGACTTCGTAATTCCTCCTTATCTATTATTTTTCTAAGGCAACATGATGTTGATTAAATCACAAGACCAGTGCATGCAAGACTTACTCAGTCGAGAGCTTACTCCGAAGGGAGTATTCGAGGGACGAAGAACGGCGCTTAGAAAATTAGCAAATGCAGGCTTGATATTGAGCGCAACGGGCTCTGCTCTTAATGCACGCGCCCAGTCTAGCTCTATTGCCCCAGGGGGCGGTAAACTCGCTCCCCTTGTAGGTGCACACTCAAGCGTTTTGGGCGCCGTTGTGATGGAAAAACCTACCACCTACGCAGATGCATCTTCTTACAACAATTACTACGAGTTTGGAACCGATAAAGGCGATCCCGTTAAAAACGCTCACACGCTTAAAATTTCCCCTTGGAGCATACAGATTGAGGGTCTGGTTAAAAAACCAATGAAAATAACGCTTGAAGATTTATTAAAAGTGCACCCCATGGAGGAGCGCATTTACCGTATGCGCTGCGTAGAGGGGTGGTCTATGGTTATTCCTTGGGTTGGTTACTCCTTATCAGAATTGATCAATAAAGTAGAACCTCTCGGAGGGGCAAAGTTTGTAGAGTTTGTCAGTATGGCAGACCCCAAAACGATGCCCTTTGTTGGCTCAGGCATCTTAGATTGGCCTTATACAGAGGGACTCAGAATGGATGAGGCGATGCACCCTTTGACGCTCCTGTCTTTTGGCATGTATGGTGAGGTCTTGCCAAATCAAAGCGGTGCGCCTGTGCGCTTGGTTGTTCCTTGGAAGTACGGATTTAAGAGCGCCAAGAGCATTGTGAAAATTAGATTCCTTGAGAAAATGCCTGCCACCGCTTGGAACAAAGCCGCAGCGAATGAATACGGTTTTTATTCAAACGTCAATCCCAACGTAGACCACCCACGTTGGAGCCAAGCAGGGGAGAGGAGAATTGGGGAGGATGGGCTTTTTGCTAAGAAAAGGAAAACGTTGATTTTCAATGGCTACGAGGCTCAGGTGGGGCAGTTATATGCGGGCATGGATTTGCAAAAGAATTTTTAATGAGATCTTGGTTTTTAAACCCTTACGCCAAAAAAATCTGCTTTTTATTTTGCGCTGTCCCTTTTCTTCTGCTTTTAATTAAAACCTTAACCGATCAATTAGGAGCAAATCCTGCTGAAGCGCTGATCAGGAGTACGGGGGATTGGAGCATCAGGGCTTTGTGTTTGGTTTTATTTGTCACCCCTCTTCGGGTCATTACAAAGACACCTGCATTGCAACGTTTTAGAAGAATGATTGGGGTTACCGTTTTTGTATACGCAAGTTTGCACATGTTTTGTTACGCCGGCTTTGACATGGGGTTTGATTGGGACGATATTGTTAAAGATATTTTCAAACGCCCCTTTATATTGGTTGGATTTATGGGTTGGATCTTTTTAGGGTTTTTAGCACTCACCTCGAACAACACGGCTATTAAAACAATGGGTGCAAAGAAGTGGCAGACCTTGCACAAGCTTGTTTATGCGGTTGCTTTTCTAGCGGTTATTCATTTTTACTGGATGAAGTCTGCAAAACATAACTTTGAAGAAGTCATTGTTTATGCGAGCATTTTGGGCGCACTTTTAGCGTGGCGAGTAGTGCGTTTTTGGAAAACAAAAACTCAACCTCTTGTTAAAGTTTAAGAACAAAAAAAGAGGCTTCCCGATCGTTCAAGTTTCTTGGCGAATTAGATCCTCTATGGTCTCGCGCCGTCTAATGAGGGTTGTGACGTTTTGGTCAATCAGCACCTCCGCTGCACGCCCTCTAGAGTTGTAGTTGCTGGACATGCTCATGCAGTAAGCTCCAGCTGATAAGATGGCTAATCCGTCCCCTACCCGCACGTTTAAGCTCCTGTCTTTGCCCAGCCAATCTCCGCTTTCACAGACAGGGCCGACTACGTCGTAGAGCACGTTAGAGGTGTTGGCGGTTTGCCGAGAATTGGTTTGAAGCGGAACTATTGCGTGAAACGCTTCGTACATTGCGGGTCGGGGTAGATCGTTCATGGCTGCATCTACGATACAAAAATTCTTATGATCCCCGGTCTTTAGATATTCAATCTTGGTTAAGCAAACCCCCGCGTTACCAATCAAAGATCTACCCGGCTCCACAAAAATGTCTCTATCCGCGTAGCCCCTAGCGTCCAAAAGTGCAAAGAGCTTGGCCCACAACGCGTCTGCTGCGGGCGGGGTTTCCCCAGCGTAATCTATTCCCAGCCCGCCCCCAAAATCCAAGTGCTCAATGTGTATTCCTGCTTTCTCAATGTCGTCCACCAAATCAAGTACCAAACTGACTGCGTCCTCATAGGGAGAGATCTCGATAATCTGAGAGCCAATGTGACAATCGATGCCTTTGATTTTTAAGCCCTTCAGTGTCGCTGCACGTTTGTAAGTCTCCAGCGCCCTTTCATGTGCGATGCCAAATTTATTATCCTTCAGGCCAGTTGAGATGTAGGGGTGGGTTTTAGCGTCCACGTTGGGATTGACCCTTAGGCTGATAGGAGCGACTTTTTTACACTCAAGTGCAACTTCATTAAGCACGTCCAATTCAGCCTCGCTCTCTGCGTTAAAGCAGCATATCCCGGCGTCTAGAGCCGCTTTTATTTCGGTGCGCGTTTTACCAACGCCTGAGAAGATGATTTGTTCTGCTTTGCCCCCTGCTGCCAGGACGCGAGCAAGCTCCCCCCCAGAGACAATATCAAAGCCGCAGTTTCTCTGTGCAAACACACGCAGCACACCCAGGGATGAGTTGGCCTTCATTGCGTAATGGATACGGGCGCGCCTGCCCTTAAAAGCCCTTTCATAAGCGTTTAGTGCATGAATCATGGCCGCTTTTGAGTAGGCAAATAGGGGGGTTCCGTATTCCGAAATCAACTGAGTAAGTGGGACTTCCTCCAACATCAGTGAGTCGTTTTTATAGTGAACAAAGGGCGATCCAGGAAGTTGCTTGTCGGTCATAATCGGGTGAGTTAGAGGGGGGGGATGTGTGAAAAGAGATAACAGCTTTGTTACTTGGGGGCCACCGTTGCCTGTGAAGCGGGTGGTGCAGAGTTGCTGGGTTGCTTGTTAATAAGAGGGGGAGCAGCAACTGAAGCTTTATCCTGGGTGTTTGGCGCAGGTAACGCAGGAATGAGGATTTGAGGCAATGTGGACCTATTTCTCGCCTCCTCCTCTGTTGGGATAAATAAGCTCGAACGCTGTCCACATCCTAATAAGCTGATCAAACATAGGAAGCACGAGGCAACACAGGGTGAGAATTTCGCCATCTCTTAACCCTTAAGTTTTTTGGGGGCAAGCGGAGTGTTTAAAATTATTTTTAACATCTGCAAATTGTACTGATACATTAATTGATCTGGATCTTTAGATATTTTAAAAAATGGCAAGCGTATGACTGACTTAGAATTTTTACACCAAGCAGAGACCCTCCTCAAGGCGGTTGAGTTGCATTGTGACCGGATCAACGACGAATCTGACGTTGATATAGACAATCAGCGCGTAGGCTCAATGATCACGCTTACATTTACCAATAAAAGTCAAATCATTATTAATTTGCAAAAACCCATCCAAGAGGTCTGGTTGGCCGCCCGCTCAGGCGGCTACCACTACCGTTTTGATGGGTGCACTTGGACTAATACGAAGGGGGGAGCCGAGTTTTGGAGTCAACTTACCCAAGACGCCTGTGTTCAGTGCGCTCATGCAGTCAGATTTGACGCCACACTTTAATTCTTAAAAATATCTAATATTTTTTTGCGCTCTTCGTTAGAACTGTTCGACTCGGCGTTAGATCCGCCCCCATCAATCCCTACACTGCTGACACCGTTGCCGCGCGTGAATTCACTGAAGTACCAATCAGCGCCTTCTTTGACTACTCCAGAAGCTGGGGGAGGGACCTCGGTGATGGGGACATTCTTAAGAGCTTGCTGCATATAACGAATCCAAACCGGTAAGCTCAGCCCACCACCAGTCTCATGGTCGCCTAATTTGCGGGGCGTGTCGTACCCGATCCAGGTGATTGCGGTAAGTGTGGGTTGATATCCGGAGAACCACGCATCAAGGGAGTCGTTTGTGGTTCCTGTCTTGCCGTAAATATCGGGGCGTTTTAAAACGGCTTGAGCCTTTGCGGCGGTACCGACTCGGGCTACTTCTTGGAGCAAGGTGGACATTAAAAAAGCGTTGCGCTGATCAATCACTCTGGACGAATCCTCTTGCTCGGGCGGGATGTACTCTGTTAAGACCTTACCTAGGGGGTCTACTACCTTTGTAATTAAGTAAGGGTTCATCAAAAATCCCCCATTTGCAAATACAGAGTATCCAACGGCCAGTTGCAAAGGCGTCACCGATCCAGCCCCCAATGCCATGGTGAGGTAAGGGGGGTGTTTCTCTGCTTCAAATCCAAACCGGGTGATCCATTTTTGGGCATACTGGGTGCCAATTGAATTCAGGATTCTAATAGAAATCATATTTTTCGACTTCGCCAAACCCGTCTTCAAAGGCAGTGGTCCCTCAAAAGTACCTTCGTAATTTTTGGGCTCCCAGGCTTGTCCACCAGTTTCTCCGGCGTCAAAAAAAAGGGGAGCGTCGTTAATCATGGTGGTTGGGGTAAAGCCCTTTTCAAGGGCTGCAGAGTAAATAAAGGGTTTAAAGCCAGACCCCGGTTGACGCCAAGCTTGTGTGACGTGGTTAAATTTATTTTTATCAAAATCAAATCCACCAACAAGCGAGCGAATTGCCCCGTCCCTAGGGTCAATCGCAACGAAGGCACCCTCCACCTCGGGTAACTGTGTGATGGACCAAGCGTTTTTGGTGGGATCTTTAACGATGCGGATTAAAGCGCCGGGGCGTATTTTTATATTGGGAGGCGCTTTTTCGCTTAGACCTGATTGCACGGGTTTTAGCCCATCGCCAGTAATTTCGATGAGTTCGCTGTTAAGTCTCATCACTTTTACCATTTTAGGGTTTGCGTCAAGGACTACGCCTGACAAGAGATCACCTTTGTCTCCTTGCTCAACGAGTGCGTCGTCAATTGCATCAGCAAGTTCTGCAGTTTCTGTGGGTAAATTTATGAATCGCTCAGGGCCTCTATAAACTTGACGAAGTTCATAGTCCATGATCCCTCGTCGAAGGGCTTGGTAGGCCACCTCTTGGTCCTCAGCCTTGATGGTTGTGAAAACATTTAAGCCGCGCGTATAAATCTCTGGACCATACTGAGCAAACATCAGTTGGCGTGCCATTTCAGCAACATACTCAGCGTGAACTTGAGTGACTACGGCGTTGGTGCGAATGTGCAGTTCCTCTTCTTTGGCAACTTGCGCCTGCTCTTTTGTGATGAAACCATTCTCAAACATGCGCTCAATAATGTATTGCTGGCGAGTTCTTGCGCGTTTGGGGTTGCTGATAGGGTTGTAAGCGGAGGGCGCCTTGGGGAGTCCCGCCAACATAGCCGCTTCTGCGATGGAGATTTGTTGAATCGGTTTTCCAAAATAAGCCTGCGAAGCAGCAGCGAAACCGTAGGCTCTGTTTCCCAGAAATATTTGATTTAAGTAGATCTCAAATATTTGATCTTTGGTCAACATGTGCTCGAGTTTAAGGGTCAAAAGAATTTCATAAATTTTTCGAGTGAATGTTTTCTCCGAGCTAAGGTAGACATTGCGCGCTACTTGCATGGTAATTGTGGAAGCGCCTTGGCTCTTGGCATGCCCAAGGTTTGCAATACTGGCGCGCAGTAAACCAATGTAGTCCACCCCGCCGTGTTGATAAAAGCGAGAATCCTCTATTGAGAGAACCGCATCTTTCATCACTTGAGGCATGTCTTTGAACGCGGTCAAGGTCCTGCGCTCTTCACCGAACTCGCCAATTACTTTGCCCTCAGCGGAGTAAACCCTCATGGAGAGCTTTGGCCTGTAATCAGCTAAGTCTGAGATATCAGGCAACTGCGGATAAGCAATTGCCAAAGCCAAGCAAACCAACATCCCGACAGACAAGACCCCTGCAACCGATAGTCCAATGGACCAGGCAAAGAAAGTGAGTAAGAGTCTCCCAAGCGTTGACTCCGGGGCCATTTCTTTAACTGGCGCCTCAGGAGGGGCGGGGGAGGTAGATTTTTTGAATTTAAAAGGAAACAAAGGCATGGGCAGCTTTAAGCTTTAAAAGTCGAAGATTCTCGCGTCTTTTGCGCACTCTAGTTTAACCTCTCGGGCTGAGAATCCCATTGGCGAGTGTCTATGAGACCCCTAAAGTAAATGAATATTCTTTAACCACGCTTAAAAAATGTCACTTATGGGCAAATTTCAAGTAAAACCTCTTTTATCGTCATAGTGGGTTGCCTGTTCATCATCAAAGGAGTCAATAAGCAAACTAAAATGAGACTTCAAACCCCCGCCAGAATTGGTCCATATTTTTGACCGAACTCGATTGCGGGGCGCGGTTTAAACAAAGCTTATTTTGCGTTTAACGCTTAATGAGTCTAAAAAGAAAGAGACAAGCTGTGTTGGCATTGGTGGGTCTTCCCGGAAGTGGAAAATCAACGGTAGGTAGACAACTTGCCCGGCGATTGCAATTGAATTTTGTCGACTCCGACCATGCAATAGAGGAGCGACTTGGGTGTTCGATTCGAGAGTTCTTTGAGGTTGAGGGCGAGGAGCGCTTTAGAGACATTGAAACACAGGTGATACAAAAGCTTTTGAGCGCAGACTACGGGGTCATCTCAACGGGCGGTGGCTCGGTGCTGAGGGAGTTGAACAGACAGGAGCTTCGCAGCAAATCCAAAGTTTTTTATTTAAGGGCCACACCTGAGGAGGTATTTAGGCGTCTAAAGCACGATCAAAATAGGCCCCTTTTACAGGTGGGCGATCCGCTGACTCGGCTTAGGGATATTTACCGAATTCGCGACCCCTTGTACAAAGAGACCGCCCACCATGTTGTTGAGACGGGTAGGCCCAAAATAGGCAATATGGTCAACAACATCATCGCTCAACTCGAACAAGACCAGTATGCAGATCTTTATCCGTTAAAAAAAGACTCCCTTAAATGCACCCTAGATCGAGCTTAAATTTTATGCAGCCAACTCAACCCATTACAGTTCCCATACAACTTGGGCACACAAATTATTCAATTTTGATTGGAAAGGGTTTAATCGGCGCGCCCTCTACTTGGGAAAAGTTACCTAATTCTTCCCTCGCGCTGATTGTGACAAACTCAACCGTTGCACCTCTATACGCCGCAACATTAAAAACCGCTTTGCAAGAAAAATACCCCCGCGTCTTAACGCTTTGCTTACCCGACGGGGAGTCTTTTAAAACGTTTGAGACGCTTAACCTGATATTTGACCAATTGTTGAAGGCTGGCGCGGACAGAAAAGCGATCTTGTTCGCTCTGGGCGGGGGTGTTGTAGGAGATATGACTGGTTTTGCAGCGGCGTGTTTTATGAGGGGTGTAGCGTTTGTGCAGGTGCCCACTACTTTGTTAGCACAAGTTGACTCCTCCGTTGGAGGTAAAACCGGCATCAATCACCCGCTTGGCAAAAACATGATTGGTGCTTTTTATCAGCCTGAGTTGGTTGTGTGTGATTTGGACGTGCTGCAAACTTTGCCTAACCGGGAGCTCAGCGCTGGGTTGGCAGAAATCATCAAATACGGTCCTATTGCGGACATGACTTTTTTACAGTGGATTGAGAATAACTTGAACGCGCTGATGTCAAAAGATGTAAGCGCTTTAGCCTACGCGGTTCAAAGAAGTTGCGAGATCAAGGCGAGGGTCGTTGGTGCAGACGAAAAAGAGGGGGGCTTGAGGGCAATTTTAAATTTCGGACACACCTTTGGTCACGCTATAGAGGCAGGTCTTGGGTACGGGGTTTGGTTGCACGGAGAGGCGGTTGGATGCGGCATGGTGATGGCGACGCATCTATCGTGCAGACTTGGACTGGTTGATGAGGTATTTGTAAATAGATTGACAACTTTGATTGCGCGCGCGGGCTTACCCGTGAAGGGGCCAAGGTTGGGTGGTGATGTCTATTTAGAGCATATGCGCTTGGACAAAAAAGCGCAGGCTGGAGAAATTCGGTTTGTCTTGCTTAACGGCCCGGGTCAAGCCGTGGTGATGGGAGCGCAGGACAGGCTGATAACTGAGGTCATTGAAAAGTGTTGCTCTTAAGAGTCCTCAGGCGATGTTAATTCAAGGGGCTTTTCAAAGCACTGGACCGAGTTCAATGGCAGGGTATGCTTGTGATCCCGCAAAATCCTTGGGCAGGAGATTCAAGGAGTCGCCTGCGCCGACAAGGAACGACTTCCAAAGGGATAGAGACCGAATCGTGCATTCGACAGCATTTAGGCGTCTTGTTTACAAAACCCAAGTATTCCTCAACCACGAAGGTGACCTCTTTAGAACCCGGATGACGCACTCTTTGGAGGTGGCTCAACTGGCGAGATCAATTTCCCGTGTTTTGCGAATCAATGAAGATTTGGTTGAGGCGATTGCGCTCGCTCACGATCTAGGTCATACGCCCTTTGGACACGCTGGGCAGGACGCGTTAAATGCTTGCATGAAAGAGGAGGGAGGTTTTGAGCACAATTTCCAAAGTCTTCGTGTCGTTGATTCGCTTGAGTCCAGGTATCCACAGTTTGAGGGACTTAATTTAACGTTTGAAACAAGGCAGGGCGTCTTAAAGCATTGTTCGTTAAAGAACGCAGTGTATTTGCACAAAAAAGAGAGAGGCTTGAGTACCAGAAATGAATTGCGTGAGGGTCTACAAGAGGATGATGGGCCTGAAGGAGATTTTCAAAGCGTAGGCTCTAGATTTATCAACAACAAACAGCCAAGCTTAGAGGCGCAGCTTTGTAACCTAGCCGACGAAGTCGCTTACAACGCTCACGACATTGACGACGGTATTCGCTCAGGCCTGATAGGCCTTGAGCAGCTCAGTGAGGTAGCTTTGTTTGAGGACTTAAGAAAAATGGTGGCGCAAGATTACCCTGCCCTGTCCCCGCGCAAGCTCGCGTACGAGACCATTCGCAGAATGCTCAGTGAACAGGTTTACGACATCATTCGTGCAACCCATGACGCAATTAAGTTTCACTGCGTTCAAAGCTCGAGAGACGTGAGAGAGGCCCCGCCGTTGGTTTGTTTTAGTGCGCCCATGAGAGCTCAGTCTCTTGAGCTAAAGCGGTTTTTGTTTCAAAATCTGTACAGACACCCCAAGGTCGTTGAGACCACTTGCTGGGCAAAACAAGTGGTAAGCGATTTATTCTCAGTTTACGTTGATAATCCAAACGAGATGCCCAAATTCAATCAATCGAAAGACAACTTAAAAAGAGCTGTGTCAGATTACATTGCTGGGATGACCGACAGATTTGCGAGCTCAGAGCACAAAAGGTTATGTAATCCGGCGTCCACGGGCTTTTAATGCTTGGGTGTCCAATCAGCTAAACGTAAATTTCAAGACGGGTCATCTAATTTTTCCAATGTATCATTCTCTCATTCAGCCCCTAGGACAGCTCTTTGCCCTCAACTTTAAATACTCTTGATTTGAGCAAGCCTCCTAGCTTGGTTACTGAGCAGACCCAAGAATGGGTGAGGAAATTTGTGGTTGGTCTAAACATGTGCCCCTTCGCCAAGCCAGTGCTTGCAAAGGGGCTGATCCGTTATGTAGAGTGCAAAGAGTCTGAGCAAGGGTTGATCGTCGATTTATTGGACCAAGAATTGGTGGGGCTCAGGGATACAGACTTCAGTGTGGTGGAGACAACACTATTTATATTGCCTAATTGGGTTGGCGATTTTGTTGAGTTTCAATTCTTAGTCAATGTGTGCCGCAAAAGAATAAAGACCTTGGGGCTAAAAGGAGTGATTCAAATCGCTGACTTTCACCCAAACTATCAATTTGCAGATGCTTTGAGTGAGGATGTATCTAACGCAACCAATCAATCACCTTATCCCACACTGCATTTGCTCAGAGAGCAACGCGTGGAGCACGCTTTGCAAAGCGCAGAGAGTGCAGAAAAAATAGTGCTGCGAAATCAATCGCTCTTAAAGGAGATGGGTTGGGATGGACTTAATAAGTTTCTAAAAGACGGATAAAGATTTTTTAAAAAATGACACCTCAGAATAGCTTAAGTAAATTTGTTTCTAAACCTTCTCGACGCGGCGCCCACATACCCGTAACTGTCGACAGTGTGCACACGCAACTAGGGCTCAAAGCGGGGCAGTCGCTTGAGCTCTTAAAGGCGTTACACATCTTAACGGTGGAGGGAAAAATTAATCAGGACTCTCGACGCAAGTTAAAGCAGGTCAATCATTTAACGCAGTTTTTGGAGACCCACTTGAGGGAGATAGCCGCCCACAAGACGCTGGGTGCTGAGCAAGTAGGGATGCAAGATTCAGAAGTTACAGGCACCATTAAGAATACGCTAACTCTTGCTGATCACGGCGCAGGAAAATCCTATTTAGGATTTATGTTGTATGACCTATTGATCAAGGACATTTGGGACCAAGAGGGTGGCGCGTTTCAGGCCCATATTTACGGCGTAGAGACCAGGCCAGAGTTGGTTCTGGCTTCTCGCCAATTGGCACAAACATTGAACTTTAAGTCAATGACCTTTTTGAATATGAGCGCGCAGGAGTCGCAAATAAATGATTTGCTCCCAGATCATATAGATGTCGTTACTGCCTTGCATGCCTGTGACAGCGCAACAGATGACGCGATCAGCTTTGCGCTTAAAAAGAGCGCCACTTTTATTGCTTTGGTACCATGTTGTCAAGCGGAGATGGCAGGCGCACTCAGACAGAGCAAAGCCCTTGCTTTGGCCCGCACGCCCCTTGCTGAGCTGTGGCGTCATCCTTTGCACACTAGGGAGTTTGGGAGTCAAGTTACTAATGTTCTAAGATGTCTGTATCTGGAGTCTCAGGGATATAGTTTGACGGTGACTGAGTTGGTGGGCTGGGAGCACAGTATGAAAAACGAACTTATCTTGGCGCGGTATACGGGGCAAAGAAAAAAAGGTGCTGCACAACGGTTGGGCACCTTGGTTGAGGAGTTTGGGCTCGCGAGCGTGGCCAAAATTCGGTTTCCAAAAGTCTTTGCGTCGCTTTGAGGTGTTGATGTGGCTAGACTTCCCCGTCTTGTAATACCCCGTCAAGCCCATTACGTGATGCTTGCGGGCAACGCAGGCATCCCTTTTTTTCGGCATAGAGCGGATTACGCGGTGTTGCTGAATTTTTTATACGCGCAGTGTTCAAGAGAAGGGGTTGCACTGCATGGGTACTGCTTGTTAGATACACAGATTCACTTGTTGTTGACCCCAGGCTCAGAGGGGGGGTTGTCAAGAATGGTTCAAGGCGTGGGCAGGCTCTACGTTAGATACTTTAACAAACAGTACAACAGAGTTGGAACGCTTTGGGCGGGGCGTTATAAATCCAGCCTCATCCAGCCTGATGAGTGGGTTATGAACTGCTTGATCTACTTTGATTATCTGCCCGCGCGGGCCCACGCGAGCAACTTTTCAGCAGAGTCTTCGAGCTTCATTGTTGATTACGAATGGAGTAGTCATGCGCACTTTGTGGGTCAACGACTTAATCGAAATATCAAAGCTCATACCGCTGTTTGGAGTTTAGGCAACACGCCCTTTGCTCGTGAGGAGAAATATGCCCACTTGACTCAAAATGGGCTCGCACCAGCAGTAATTGGCCAAATTACAACAGCCATTAACGGGGGATGGGTTTTAGGGGACTTGTCTTTTTTGGAGCACATTCAGTCCCTAACGCACCGAAGAGTTGCAAAAGCAAGGCCTGGCAGGCCCTGTAAAACCTAAGACGCACCAGAGCACAACAGTTTCCCGATTTTTTGAATTAAAAACACAACAGTATTTTCTCAGCACTATTTTGGTGTGTCCCTAATATTATCTGAATTATTGAGTTGTGTTTTATATTGGAGTCTGACCCTAATTAAATAAGTTGGCAATCCCCTTTGAATCCATTACACTCGTTTTCCCTATAAAGACCTAATCAGGAAGTGCCGCATGAATCAGCTGAGCGACAAAGCTTTAAAAGCACAAGTTAAACAGAACTCTACGCCAGCCACATTTACGAGTGGCTTATACGATCCTACCCAAGAGCACGACAGTTGCGGAGTTGGATTTGTGGCGCACATTAAGGGCAACAAAAGCCACTCTATTGTTGAGCAGGCACTAAAAATCCTGGAAAACTTAGATCACCGCGGCGCCGTTGGTGCAGATAAGCTGATGGGAGACGGGGCGGGGATATTGATTCAGCTCCCCGACGCTCTTTACCGCGAAGAAATGGCACTAAAAGGAGTAACGCTTCCCCCGGTTGGTGAGTACGGTGTTGGGATGGTATTTTTGCCAAAAGAAAACGCATCCATCTTAGCCTGTGTGCAAGAGTTGGAGCGCGCCATCAAGGCCGAGGGTCAAGTCGTATTGGGCTGGAGAGATGTGCCTGTCAACATAGAA
The DNA here is from genome assembly GCA_903871545.1 of uncultured Burkholderiales bacterium. Lineage (GTDB taxonomy): Bacteria > Pseudomonadota > Gammaproteobacteria > Burkholderiales > Burkholderiaceae_C > Limnohabitans. The sequence continues at coordinate 38,986 of CAIQHG010000077.1, forward strand.
ATGCCAATGTCTCCCACCGTGAAAGAAAAAGAGCCAATCATTAGACAAGTCTTTATTGGCCGAGGACAAGACGTAGTCGTGCAAGACGCGTTAGAGAGGAAACTCTACGTGATCCGCAAAACAGCCAGCGCAGCAATCCAAAGCCTTAGCCTTAAACACAACAAAGAGTACTACGTTGTGAGTATGTCAAGTCGCACAGTCATATACAAAGGACTTCTCCTTGCGGACCAAGTGGGTAGTTATTATTTGGATCTTCAAGACAGCAGATGCGTGTCTGCACTTGGACTTGTGCACCAACGGTTCTCAACCAATACCTTCCCCGAGTGGCCTTTGGCTCACCCTTACCGCTACGTTGCGCACAACGGTGAAATCAACACCGTAAAAGGAAACTACAACTGGATGAAGGCTCGCGAAGGAGTAATGGCCTCCCCCGTCTTGGGCGCTGATCTTAAAAAGCTTTACCCGATTAGTTTTGCTGACCAATCCGACACCGCAACCTTTGACAATTGTTTGGAGTTGCTCACGATGGCGGGATACCCTATTAGTCAAGCAATGATGATGATGATTCCAGAGCCTTGGGAGCAGCATTCCAAAATGGACCAACGCAGACGTGCCTTTTATGAATACCACGCCGCAATGATGGAGCCTTGGGATGGCCCAGCATCGATCGTCTTTACAGACGGAAGACAAATCGGTGCCACCTTGGACAGGAACGGCTTGCGTCCCTCTAGGTACTGTATCACCAATGACGATTTGGTCATCATGGCCTCTGAGTCTGGGGTGTTGCCGATTGCGGAGAGCAAAATTGTACGTAAATGGCGTCTTCAACCAGGAAAGATGTTTTTGATCGACCTTGAGCAAGGCCGCATGATCGACGACGAGGAGCTGAAAGCTTCTATAGCCAATACAAAACCCTACAAGCAGTGGATTGAGAACCTGAGAATTAAGCTCGACGATGTGGGCACATTTAGTAACCCTGTTGAAGCTGCAAAAGAGCAGGCACTAAAAGGGTCAAACCCAGATACAGACGCGGCCACTCATTCAGGGGGCCAAGCTTCGTTGCTGGACTCTCAACAATCCTTTGGGTACTCACAAGAGGATATTAAATTTTTATTGGCTCCCATGGCGATCAACGGTGAGGAGGGGATCGGCTCGATGGGCAACGACAGTCCACTCGCCGTCTTATCTGATAAAAACAAACAACTCTCAAGCTACTTTAAACAACTTTTCGCCCAAGTTACAAACCCACCCATAGATCCGATTCGAGAGGCCATCGTGATGTCACTGGTCTCATTCATTGGCCCCAAACCTAATTTGCTTGACATCAACCAAATCAACCCCCCAATGCGCCTTGAGGTAAGTCAGCCGATCTTGGACGCACAAGATATGGTGAAACTTCGAAATATAGACAGTTTCACCAAGGGCAAGTTTAAAAGCGCTTTGCTGGACATTACTTATCCCGTTTCTTGGGGCAGAGAAGGCGTAGAAGCCAAGCTTGCGTCTTTATGCGCAGAAGCGGTGGACGCAATACGAGGGGACAAAAATATCCTCATCTTAAGCGACCGTTCAACGAGTAGCACTCAAGTTGCAATACCCGCCTTGCTCGCCCTATCGGCCATCCACCAGCATTTGGTCAAAGTAGGACTAAGAACGTCTGCTGGGCTGGTTGTGGAGACAGGTAGTGCTCGAGAGGTTCACCACTTCGCTGTACTCGCGGGCTACGGCGCAGAGGCCATTCACCCCTACCTTGCCATCAAAACGATTGAGCATTTGCATGCGAAATTGCCCGGCGAACTCTCTAGCGAGAAAGCAGTCTACAACTACATAAAAGCGATTGGCAAAGGTATATCAAAGATCATGTCCAAGATGGGCGTGTCCACATACATGAGCTACTGCGGCTCCCAACTCTTTGAGGCAATTGGCATTAACACAGAGACCGTTGATAAATACTTTACGGGCACAGCAAGTCGTGTCCAAGGGATCGGCATTTTTGACATAGCTCAGGAAGCTATTCACCTTCACAACGCAGCTTACAGCCGGGACCCCGTGCTTGCTAATATGTTGGACGTTGGAGGAGAATATGCATGGCGTGTCCGCGGTGAAGAGCACATGTGGACTCCGGACGCAATAGCAAAACTACAGCACAGCACGCGCGCCAATAATTGGAGCACATACAAAGAGTACGCACAAATTGTTAACGATCAAAGCCGTAGACACCTCACACTAAGAGGCTTGTTTGAATTCAAAATTGATCCAGCTAAAGCAATCTCAATTGACAACGTTGAGCCCGCCAGCGAAATCGTCAAAAGATTTGCAACCGGGGCCATGAGTCTTGGATCAATCTCCACTGAAGCACACTCAACTCTTGCAATTGCAATGAACCGTATTGGTGGTAAAAGCAACACGGGCGAAGGCGGAGAAGATCCTGCACGATACAGGAACGAATTAAAGGGCATCCCAATTAAATCGGGTGACACTTTAAAAAGCATTGTGGGATCGTCACAAATAGAGGTGGACATGCCGCTTGAACCCGGTGACAGTTTGCGCTCCAAAATCAAACAAGTTGCGTCTGGACGTTTTGGGGTAACAGCGGAGTATTTATCCTCAGCAGATCAAATTCAAATCAAAATGGCCCAGGGCGCTAAACCGGGTGAGGGGGGACAACTCCCTGGGGGCAAAGTCTCTGAATACATTGGATTTTTGCGCTACTCAGTTCCGGGGGTAGGACTGATCTCCCCGCCCCCGCATCACGATATTTACTCCATCGAGGACCTTGCACAACTCATTCATGATTTAAAGAACGTTGCTCCCCACGCATCCATCAGTGTGAAGCTGGTCTCTGAGGTGGGGGTGGGCACCATTGCCGCAGGCGTTACTAAGTGCAAGGCTGACCACATAGTCATCGCTGGACACGACGGGGGGACAGGCGCCTCCCCTTGGTCCTCCATAAAGCACGCCGGAAGTCCCTGGGAGATTGGCTTAGCAGAGACTCAGCAAACGCTTGTGCTCAACGGACTTAGAAGCCGGATCAGGGTTCAAGCCGACGGCCAAATGAAAACAGGGCGAGATGTGGCAATAGCCGCTTTGATGGGAGCTGATGAGTTTGGATTTGCAACCGCACCTTTGGTTGTTGAGGGTTGCTTGATGATGCGCAAATGCCATCTCAACACCTGTCCAGTAGGCGTTGCAACTCAAGACCCGGTGCTTCGACAAAAGTTCTCTGGTAAACCAGAGCATGTCGTTAATTACTTTTTCTTCATCGCCGAGGAGGTCAGACACATCATGGCTCAACTTGGAGTCGCAAAGTTTGATGACTTAATTGGCCGTGTTGATTTACTCGATACTAAAACTGGGATTGAGCACTGGAAAGCAAAGGGACTTGATTTCAGCAGAATTTTTGCACAACCCAATGTCCCCACTTCAGTCGCCAAGCATCACACCCAAGTGCAAGAACACGGTTTAGAAAAAGCGTTAGATGTTCGTCTCATAGAAAAATCGAAAGCAGCAATCGAAAAGGGCGAAAAAGTTCAATTCATCGAAGTCGCCAGAAACGTAAACCGCTCTGTGGGTGCAATGCTCTCGGGCGCTTTAACGAAGGTCAGACCCGAGGGACTTGCAGATGACACACTGCGTATCCAGTTGGAGGGCACGGGCGGACAATCCTTTGGCGCGTTTCTTGCCAAGGGGATCACGCTTTACTTGATTGGAGACGCCAATGACTATACCGGCAAGGGACTCTCGGGTGGGCGCATTGTGGTCAGACCGAGCATCGACTTTAGGGGTAATGCGGTTGAAAACACGATTGTTGGAAACACAGTTTTATACGGAGCCACGAGCGGTGAGGCCTTCTTCAGCGGTGTAGCCGGGGAGCGCTTTGGCGTTCGCTTGTCGGGTGCGAAAGCTGTCGTGGAGGGCACAGGCGATCACGGTTGCGAATACATGACAGGCGGAACAGCAGTTGTGTTGGGGCGCACCGGTAGGAACTTTGCTGCGGGTATGAGCGGCGGCATAGCCTACATCTACGACGAGGACGGCGGGTTTGCGGATCGGTGCAATATGTCCATGGTTAGTATCGAGAAAATGTTGACAGCGTCTGAACAAATCAAAACTGTGCCGAAAAATATGTGGCATTTAGGAAAAACCGATGAGGAGCAACTCAAGCAAATGCTTGAATCACACGATAAGTGGACAGGCTCTAAACGTGCAAGAGAGTTGTTGGAGGATTGGTCTACAGCTTTCAAGAAATTTGTCAAAGTCTTCCCCAACGAGTACAAAAGAGCGCTCTCTGAGATGGCGCCTAAGCCCGAGCAAGCGAGCACTTTGCCCACTCAGCCTGCTTCTAAGACAAAGAAATCTGTGGCGGCTAAATGATTTGATGCGTTTCATTCACTCAAGGGTTGAGTGAATAAAAGGTTCAAAAGCAATAATTAACAAGGCGGCTTGATAAGGCCCTAACGTGAAGGATAAAAGATGGGAAAAATTACTGGATTCATGGATTTTGAGCGAGTCGAGGAGGAGTACCTGCCTGTTGCCGAAAGGGTAAAGAATTACAAAGAATTCGTCATTACGTTAGACCACAGCCATGCAAAGATACAAAGTGCACGGTGTATGGATTGCGGGACCCCTTTTTGCAACAACGGTTGTCCCGTCAACAACATCATTCCTGACTTTAACGAATTGGTTTATCAAGACGACTGGAAAAATGCAATAGATGTGCTCCATTCGACCAATAATTTCCCTGAGTTCACAGGACGAATCTGCCCCGCTCCGTGTGAGGCTGCGTGTACGCTTAACGTCAATGATGAGGCGGTCGGAATTAAATCAATCGAACACGCCATTATTGATAACGCATGGAAAAACGGATGGGTCACCCCCCAACCCTGCGAAATTAAGACAGGTAAAAGAGTGGCCGTCGTCGGCTCTGGTCCCGCGGGACTGGCCGCTGCGCAGCAACTCGCCCGAGTCGGGCACTCGGTGGTGGTGTTTGAGAAAAATGACCGAGTGGGTGGATTACTTAGATACGGAATCCCAGATTTCAAAATGGAGAAAACGCACATTGATAGACGCATTGAGCAGATGCAGTTAGAGGGCGTTGAGTTTAAGACGTCTGTCCTAGTTGGCGAGTTAGATCCCAGCGTTGTCGTGACTAATTGGTCCAAAGAGACCATAGAGCCCAAGACGCTGATCAAGGAGTTCGATGCAGTTATCCTAAGCGGAGGCTCCGAGCACTCAAGGGATTTGCCCATAGCCGGTAGAGATCTTGAGGGTATCTATTTTGCGATGGAGTTCTTGCCTCAGCAAAACAAAGTTAACTCAGGAGACAAATTAAAGAGCCAACTCCGAGCGCAGGGCAAGAACGTGATTGTGATTGGCGGTGGAGACACGGGAAGCGATTGTGTGGGCACAAGCAATCGCCACGGCGCCTCAAGTGTTACCCAGTTTGAGGTGATGCCAGAGCCCCCTTTAAGCGAAAATAAGTCAATGGTTTGGCCCTATTGGCCCATGAAGCTAAGAACCAGCTCAAGTCACGAAGAGGGCTGTGAGCGTATATTTGCGATCTCCACCAAAGAATTCATTGGCAAAGCTGGTAAATTAACTGGATTAAAAACAGTTCAAGTCCAGATGCAAGACGGCAAACTATCAGAGATCCCCGGCAGTGAGCAGATTCATCCAGCCGATATGGTATTGCTTGCGATGGGTTTTACCAATCCAGTTGCAAGTATCTTGGATGCTTTTGGAGTAGAAAAAGATGGCCGCGGTAATATTAAGGCCTCAACTGAGGGTCCTGCTGCCTATACAACCAATGTGCCTAAAGTTTTTGCCGCCGGCGATATGCGCAAAGGTCAGTCTTTGGTGGTTTGGGCCATTCGTGAGGGACGACAAGCTGCTCGAGCAGTTGATGCGTATTTAATGGGTTCTTCAGCACTGCCCCGCTAAGATTCCCAGCCTTCGCTAGGGTGTGCTAGGGTCCTTGGGGTTTTGAATTGGCTTGTTCAAGCCTTAAACAAGCCTTAAAAAAAGCTCAAATAAGATGTAACTTGGTTTTTTTTACAACCGTTGTGCACATTAATGAGGGGGTTGTTTTTATTGTGACGAATTTAAGACTCGACAAGCCTTAAAATAGCGAATACTTGAAAACCCTAGGTTCAGCGTCTTTGTGCGCTTAAGCCATTAAGGGTCTTTTTATGAATCCAAATTACGACGCCCCATCATCCCCACTTATTGAGATTAAAGATCTGCGCTTTGGTTATGCAGATCGTTTGATCTTGGATGGGATTAATTTAAGCATTCCACGCGGTAAAGTAACCGCAATCATGGGTGCTTCTGGAGGGGGGAAGACGACTATTTTGAGGCTAATCGGGGGGCAATATAAAGCTCAATCGGGAAGCATTTTGTTTGATGGCCAGGATGTGGGAGCACTAAAGGCCGACGAATTGATGCAACTGAGAAGACGCATGGGCATGCTATTCCAGTTTGGCGCTTTGTTTACAGACCTTAGCGTTTTTGATAACGTCGCATTTCCCCTGCGCGAGATCACCCATTTATCAGAGCCCTTAATCAAAGACATTGTTTTAATGAAATTGGATGCCGTGGGGTTGAGGGGGGCAAGAGATCTGATGCCAAGTGAGGTATCCGGGGGAATGGCACGCCGAGTTGCCTTAGCCAGAGCAATTGCTTTAGACCCGGAGTTGGTCATGTACGACGAGCCCTTCGCAGGTCTTGACCCGATCTCCCTAGGAACCGCTGCGCGCCTTATTCGACGTCTCAACGATGCGATTGGGTTGACCAGCATTGTTGTATCTCACGACTTGGATGAAACCTTTCAAATTGCCGATCAAGTCATTATCTTGGCCAACGGAGGCGTTGCAGCGCAAGGAACGCCGGAGCAAGTGATCCGCAGCAACGATCCTTTGGTGCACCAATTCGTGAGTGCCAATCCAGATGGGCCAGTGAAGTTTCATTACCCGGCACAAACGTTTGCAAAAGATTTGGATTTGCCCTCACCTGAGCTCGCTTCAAAAGAGGGGGCAATATGATTCGTTTCCTGTCTCACGTGGGCGCAACGCTTCGATTACTTTTGATTGCCGTTGGGACCGCTTTTAAACTCTTTGTGAGTCTAGTCAAGCTTTTTAGGCCCTGCATGCGGCGCCTTAATTTGGTGGTCGAGCAGATGCATTTCTTAGGTAATTATTCACTTGCAATCATCTCGATCTCTGGTCTGTTTGTTGGTTTTGTCCTTGGGCTGCAAGGTTATTACACATTGCAAAAATATGGATCCGAATCGGCTCTGGGTCTTTTGGTTGCTTTAAGCCTTGTAAGAGAGTTGGGGCCTGTTGTGTGTGCACTGTTATTCGCTGGGCGTGCGGGCACATCACTCACTGCTGAGATCGGTTTGATGCGTGCAGGCGAGCAATTAAGTGCGATGGAGATGATGGGTGTAGACCCTATTGCGCGTATTTTGGCACCTAGATTTTGGGCTGGGGTTTTTACGATGCCCATACTCGCAGCCGTTTTCAGTGCCATGGGTATTGTGGGTGGTTGGGTTGTGGGCGTAATCATGATTGGTATCGATGCAGGCTCATTTTGGGGACAGATGCAGGGGGGAGTAGACTTCTTTAAAGACGTGTTGAACGGGGTTTTGAAGAGCTTTATTTTCGGAATCACTGTTACTTTCGTCGCTTTATATCAGGGGTTTGCAGCTCAACCCACGCCGGAGGGTGTTTCCAGGTCAACGACTAGCACAGTGGTTGTTGCCTCTTTGTTTGTGTTGGGCTTGGACTTTGTCTTAACGGCGCTCATGTTTAGTTTGTAATTGAAAGATTGTTATAAAAGGGGTACTTCATGCAACGATCAAAAAGCGATGTATGGGTGGGTTTGTTGGTCATCATTGGGGCCATCGCATTTTTGTTTTTATCGCTTCAGTCAGCTAATTTGTTAACGCTCAATTGGCACACGTCCTACGCTGTGTCTGCGCGCTTTGATAACATTGGTGGACTAAAGAGACAAGCCGCAGTCAAGAGCGCAGGTGTTGTGGTCGGACGAGTTAAGGAAATTAGTTTTGATGACGCAAAGTATCAAGCCTTGGTGACCCTCTCGATGGACACAAGGTTTCAATTTCCAAAAGACAGTTCTTTAAAGATCTTAACCAGCGGACTCCTTGGCGAGCAGTACATTGGAATTGAGGCCGGCTCTGATGCTAAAAATTTAGAGCCTGGGGACACTATTTCCTCAACACAATCGGCAATCGTGTTGGAGAGTTTAATCAGTCAATTCCTGTACAACAAGGCAGCAGATGGACCGACCGGGGGAGCTCGCTGATGAGACTTGGAACGGCACGCTGTGCTGCAATATTTTGTATAAAAGGCCTCGCCGCCTTGGGAATTTTTCTCTCCGTGGGGTGTGCCAGCGTTGAGGATCCCAACCCAAGGGACCCTTGGGAGCCTATGAATAGGCAAATTTTTAAAATCAACGATTCGGTAGATAAGGCAGTGATCAAACCTGTTGCTGTTGCTTATAAAGACTACACCCCAACCCTTTTGCAAACGGGCATCAACAATTTCTTTGGTAATTTGCGTGACTTTTGGTCCGCAGTTAACAGCGCTTTGCAACTCAAAGGAGGGGATACCGCTGAGGGGGCAGCAAGGGTCGTTGTAAATTCAACAGTTGGCGTGCTTGGAGTCATTGATGTAGCATCAAAGATTAATCTCAAAAAGCACAAGGAAGATTTCGGTCAAACACTTGGTTACTGGGGCGTACCCAGTGGACCTTACTTGGTGTTGCCATTTTTTGGCCCCTCTGACCTCAGAGATGCCAGTGGATTTTTGATCGATGTTCAGATCAATCCTACGCTTAAGAGTGTTAAAAAAGTCAGAGTTCGTAACTCACTTTATGTGGTGAACGCTGTAGATACACGCAAAGGTTATTTGGGGATGGAGGATAGTCTAGATGCTATTGCCCTGGACAGGTACTCTTTTGTAAGGGATGCATATTTGCAGAAAAGGTTATACGACATTTATGATGGAAGTCCGCCCGATATTGACGAGTAACTGATTTGTAATTGATTTTTAATTTATGTGCAATGGAATTCAATATGTTTAATAGTTATAAAAAATTCACCCTACGGTTTGCTAAAAACTCGCTCCTTTGCACCGCCTTTGCAGCTCTTGGTCTTTTGGGACTCGCTTTTGCGGCGCATGCGGCTGATGAAGCGCCTGATGAGTTCATCAAACGCTTGTCCACCGAGCTTCAAGATATGGTAAAAAACGATCCTTCCCTCAAAGCGGGTGATTTGCAAAAAACCAGTGCAGTCGTTGACACCAAAGTCATGCCGCATTTGAACTTTATTCGAATGACCGCCTCTGCAGTGGGGCCCGCTTGGAGAACGGCCACTCCCGAGCAACAAGCCAAACTCTCCAATGAATTTAAGACTTTGTTAGTCCGAACTTACGCTGGCGCTTTGTCTCAAGTGACGGATATCTCCATTAATGTGAAGCCACTGCGCGGCTCTGCCGATGAAAAAGAAGTACTGGTTCGCTCCGAGATTAAGGGTAAGGGTGAGCCCATTGAGCTCGATTACAGGCTTGAAAAGACTCCAGGGGACGGTTCTGGGTGGAAGATATATAACCTGAATGTCCTTGGGGTCTGGCTTGTTGAAACTTACAGAAGCCAGTTCTCACAGGAGATCAACGCCAAAGGTTTAGACGGCTTGATTGCCACTTTGGTTGAACGAAACAAATCTAACAACAAAAAGTGACAACATTTAGATTGCCCCCCAGTGTGACGCATTTGAATGCGGATGCCCTTGCGCTTGAGTATTTAACGGTTATGCGTGCGCAGACCGGGCCAGTCACTAACATTGATGCAAGCCAAATGCTGCATTTTGACTCCTCGGTGTTGGCTTTGTTTCTAACACTTTTGAAAAATATGAAGGAAAGAAATGGCGTCTTATGCATCAACGGTTTGTCGCCTCGGGCTAAAGCACTGGCGCATGTTTACGGCGTTGGAGAGTTGTTGCCCATTTAAACAAGGTTTACCGTAAATTTTTTTCGCTCATCAGTTTGAATCTGAAAAGGTCACATCACTCGTCCAAGTTCAGCGTCTTATGAGTTTTACAAATTAGATGGATACTGGGAGCTTTGAGCACGAAACATAAAACCTGGAGCTCTCAGTTGCCCTTGGTTTTAGTTGTACTTTGATATAAAACGATATCTTACTTTAGAACTCTAATAAATACTTAACCCCCCCCCACTTATGCCAGCTATTTCATTTCAAAAGGTTACCAAACAATTTCAAACCGCTAAGGGGCAATTAACGGCTCTGGACTCAGTGAGTTTTGATATTGAGGAGGGAGAGTTCTTTGGCTTATTAGGTCCAAATGGGGCGGGAAAAACCACCCTAATTAGCATTTTGGCGGGACTGGCTCGTGCAACCAGTGGGCACATTTTGGTAAACGGACTGGACGTTCAAAATGATCCGCTTAAAACGCGCAAACTACTTGGAATTGTTCCTCAAGAATTAGTGTTTGACCCCTTCTTTACTGTCAGGGAAGCTTTGCAATTTCAGTCAGGGTACTTTGGGGTAAAAAATAATGCCAGCTGGATTGATGAATTGCTCACTAGTTTGGGGCTTGCTGATAAAGCCTCTAGCAATATGCGCCAGCTCTCAGGAGGGATGAAGCGCCGCGTATTGGTTGCACAAGCGTTGGTGCACAAGCCCCCCGTCATTGTGTTGGATGAGCCAACCGCGGGGGTAGATGTTGAGCTTCGTCAAACACTTTGGCAATTCATAGATCGTTTGAACAAGCAAGGCCACACGGTATTGTTGACGACCCATTATCTTGAGGAAGCTGAGGCGCTTTGCCAAAAAATTGCGATGCTAAAAACTGGACGAGTCGTAGCTCTTGATAAAACGAGTGAGTTATTAAAGGCTGCGTCAAGCAATGTCCTCAGGTTTAAAGTTGACGCGCCTTTGCCCCTTGAGTTGGCAAAGCTTGCAAGAGTGACGGGTCGAATCGTGCAATTTCCTGCGCAAAACGCGGCTCAAATTGAGAACTATTTATCCAGTATTCGTCTTGCAGGCTTGGTTGCAGAGGATGTGGAGATCCGAAAGGCTGATCTTGAGGATGTTTTTATTGAAGTGATGGGGGAGTCGCTATGATGGGATGGAGAGCTCTTTTTTATAAGGAAGTCTTGCGGTTTTGGAAAGTTAGTTTCCAAACTGTAGGGGCTCCTGTGCTGACCTCGTTGTTGTATTTGCTTATTTTTGGGCACGTTATGGCGGATAAGGTCAAGGTCTACGGCACTGTGAGTTACACCTCATTTTTGGTGCCGGGACTGGTCATGATGAGCGTACTTCAAAATGCATTTGCAAATAGTTCCTCCTCCCTGATTCAAAGCAAGATCATGGGAAATTTGGTATTCATACTACTTGCACCCTTAAACCACTGGAGTTGGTTTGTTGCCTACGTTGGCTCCTCAGTGGTGAGGGGACTGGCTGTCGGCTCTGGCGTGTTGGTGGTCACTTTGTTTTTTACGGACATGAGCGCGGTTGCTCCCCTTTGGATCATCACCTTTGCTTTACTTGGGGCTACGATGTTGGGGGCGTTAGGGTTGATAGCGGGTTTATGGTCAGAGAAATTTGATCAAATGGCGGCATTCCAAAATTTCGTAATCATGCCGATGACTTTTTTGAGTGGTGTGTTTTACTCCATTCATTCGTTGCCAACTTTTTGGCAATCGATTAGTCATTTAAATCCCTTTTTCTACATGATTGATGGCTTTAGGTACGGTTTTTTCGGGGTAAGCGATGTATCCCCTTGGCTGAGCTTATGTATTGTGAGTGGGGCTTTGGTTGCAGTCTCCTATGTGGGACTCTCAATGATCAAGAGTGGCTATAAGATAAGAGGTTAATTAGGAGTTTTTATATGACAGCGCAAGAGATCGAGGACATCATAAAGAGCAGCCTAGTCTGTGATTTCATTAATATTAGCGGGGACGGAAGGCACTGGTTCGGTGTGATCGTAGCAGAGAGTTTCAGTGGTTTGAGGCTGCTGCAAAGACATAAAGCCGTGTACGAAACTTTGGGCGACAAAATGCATAATGATGAGATTCACGCGCTTTCTATGAAAACATTCACCCCGTTGGAGTGGGCGGCGCAAGACCAAAAGCAGTTTTTTAATTAAAAGTATGGATACCTTATTAATACGCGGGGGGAGATCTTTGAATGGCGAGGTGAGCATCGCTGGGGCTAAGAACGCTGCGTTGCCAGAGATTTGTGCTGCTTTGCTGAGCGCTGAGCCCATTAAGCTAGTCAATGTGCCGTCTCTAAAAGATGTGTCCACCATGCTCAAGTTGGTTACAAATATGGGTGTGAAAGCTCAGATAGGGGAAGACCAGGGTGCGGGTAAAACGCTTTTTTTGGACGCCTCATCCATCAACAATCCTCAGGCTCCTTATGAGCTTGTGAAAACCATGAGGGCCTCCGTTTTGGCGCTAGGTCCTTTGCTGGCCAGATGCGGACATGCCAAGGTCTCATTGCCGGGAGGGTGCGCAATTGGGTCGCGTCCGGTGGATCAGCATTTAAAGGGCCTTCATGCAATGGGTGCACGCATCAGCGTGGAGCACGGATACATGATTGCAAGTCTCGCTCCCGGGCTGGACAGGTTACACGGCGCTCGAATCGCGACAGATATGGTGACTGTAACTGGGACAGAAAATTTCATGATGGCAGCAGCATTGGCCAAGGGAGAAACGGTTTTGGAGAACGCTGCACAAGAGCCCGAGATATCGGATTTGGCTGAGCTTTTAATTGCGATGGGTGCAAAAATCGAGGGGCACGGTACAAGTCAAATTCATATTCAAGGTGTTGAGAGCTTGGGGGGGGGCAGAACACAAAGTGGTTGCCGATCGCATTGAAGCGGGTACATTTTTGTGTGCTGTTGCGGCAACGGGTGGTGAAGTGTTTTTAAAGCACGCCCGCGCAGAGCATCTAGGAGCAGTGATCGACAAGTTGATCGATGCAGGCGTGCAAATTCGCCCTCAAGACGGTGGAGTTTGGATCAAGAGTCCTGGCCCAGCTCACGCCCACTTAGTCGCGCAAACCTTTCGCACAACAGAGTATCCAGGATTTCCAACCGATATGCAGGCACAGTTTATGGTCTTAAACTGTGTGTCCAAAGGCTCAAGTCGGGTTACTGAGACAATATTTGAGAACCGATTTATGCATGTCAATGAATTACTGCGTCTGGGTGCAAATATTCAAATTGAAGGTAAAGTTTCCATGATTGAGGGTGTACCTTTGCTGTCTGGCGCCAGCGTAATGGCAACTGATCTTCGGGCGTCTGCGTGTCTAGTAATTGCTGGACTTGTTGCTAGCGGTCAAACTCAGGTGGACCGAATTTATCACCTTGATAGAGGATACGACAGAATGGAGGTGAAACTCCGCAGCTTAGGCGCTGATATTGAGCGTGTACAGGAAAAATCAATTTAATGGGAAACTACAACTCAAAAAGAGTTTGTTTTATGGAACAAAAACAATGAGCTCACAAGACCGGTCCATGATTACTTTGGCGCTGTCGAAGGGGAGAATATTTGATGAGACTATGCCGCTTTTAAAAGCGGCAGGGTTGGATGTATTAGAAAACCCAGAGCACTCGCGTAAGCTCATTTTGCCAACGAATAGGAATAACATCCGAGTGGTGTTGGTGCGTGCCTCTGATGTGCCCACCTATGTGCAGTACGGCGGAGCTGATTTGGGTGTGACTGGGTTGGATACATTAATTGAGCACGGCAGTGAAGGGCTTTACCAACCACTGGACTTACAAATTGCAAAGTGCAGAATGTCAGTAGCAGCGCACGAGGCGTTTGATTATGCGAGTGCTGTAAAACAAGGCTCGCGCTTAAAAATCGCAACAAAGTACATCAACATTGCGCGTGAATTTTTTGCTCGCAAAGGTGTCCACGTTGATTTGGTAAAACTCTACGGTAGTATGGAGTTGGCCCCGCTCACCGGTTTGGCAGATGCAATAGTTGATTTGGTCTCAACGGGCAATACCCTAAAAGCCAATCATCTCATTGAGGTTGAGCAAATCATGCCAATCAGCTCCAGGCTGGTGATCAACCAAGCAGCTTTAAAACTTAAGCAGCCACTAATTAGAGAGCTACTAGATGCATTTGTTGTGGCTGTGAACGAGAGAAATTCAGCTCTCAACGAGAGTGCGAGATAGGCTGTATGCAAAAAGAAAATAACGCAAATAATTTGATTGCGCACCCCCTCAGGCTCAACACCCAGAGCGCAGATTTTGAGGAAGCTTTTAAAGCAAGGTTGCATTGGTCGGCATCAACCGATTTTGAAATCGAAGAGCGTGTCTCAATCATTTTGTCTGAAGTGCAAGCTCGGGGCGACCAAGCCGTGCTTGAATATACAAAAGCTTACGACCGACTGAGCGTCAACAGTATGGATGACTTAACCCTAAGCCACTTCATGCTCGAGGAGGCGTTTAACTCCATACCCAAAGAGCAACGCGAAGCCTTAGTTCACGCAAGCGGGCGTATTCGCAGCTACCATGAAGCACAAAAAAAAGCCAGCGGGGAGAGTTGGAGCTATACCGATGAGCAGGGGACTTTGCTGGGTCAAAAGGTAACGCCCTTGGACAGGGTGGGTATATATGTACCGGGCGGATTAGCTGCGTATCCATCAAGTGTGCTTATGAATGCGGTACCTGCGCGGGTTGCTGGGGTTGGGGAAATCATCATGGTGGTGCCCACACCGCAGGGGAAAAGAAACCAACTGGTTTTGGCAGCGGCACATGTGAGCGGCGTGACCAAAGTGTTTACGATTGGCGGGGCTCAGGCGGTGGCTGCACTTGCCTATGGGACGCAGACCATCCCAGGCGTTGATAAGATCACCGGGCCAGGTAACGCATACGTTGCATCCGCTAAGAGGCGCGTATTTGGCAAAGTTGGCATAGATATGATTGCAGGTCCGAGCGAGATTTTAGTTATCGCCGACGGCTCCACGCCCCCCGATTGGGTGGCGATGGATCTTTTCTCCCAAGCCGAGCACGATGAGCTTGCACAAAGTATTTTGTTGTGTCCTGATGCTGATTATTTGGACCGTGTACAAAACGAGATCAATCGGCTGCTGCCCCAAATGGAGCGTGCTCAAATTATTGCTAAATCACTCAACAACAGGGGCGCTTTAATATTAACTAAAAGTATGCAAGAGGCCTGTGAAATCAGCAACCGAATAGCACCTGAACATTTAGAGATTTCAAGTCGCAACCCACAGGAGTGGGAGCCTAAGCTTGTACACGCGGGGGCTATTTTTATGGGGGCGTACACAAGCGAGTCCTTAGGGGATTACTGTGCTGGACCCAACCATGTATTGCCAACATCTGGCACAGCAAGATTTAGTTCCCCACTTGGGGTTTATGATTTTCAAAAAAGAAGCAGCCTGATTAGAGTTAGCGAGCAAGGGGCACAAAGCTTAGGAGCGATTGCTTCGGTGCTAGCGCGCGGAGAGGGACTGCAGGCTCACGCCTTAGCCGCTGAGATGAGGCTTAGCCCTGAGAGGGGGGCCTTAAGTTGAAAGAAGTTGTGAAGGACTGTTCACCCGTGAATTTGAAATTTATTCGTGAAGATGTCAAACAAATGCAGGCCTACGTCGTTCAAAACGCGCAAGGAATGCTCAAGCTCGATGCCATGGAGAATCCGTTTACCTTGCCTGCCGAGTTGCAACAAAAACTGGGTGAGCGACTGGGCAAAGTGGCTGTGAACAGATATCCCGGCAAACAAGTTCAGGAGCTTAAAAATGCACTTGCAAGCTACGTGGATTTACCCGAAGGTTATGGACTCGTTTTGGGCAACGGATCGGACGAGTTAATTTCGCTGCTGTGCTTGGCCAGTGCGCAAACGGGAGGCTGCGTTTTAGCCCCCGAGCCAGGGTTTGTGATGTATGCAATGAGCGCTCAACTGCAGGGACTAAAGTACGTGGGCGTCCCACTCGGCAATGAATTCGAGCTTCCCCAAGAAGCCATGCTTGCTGCCATTAAAGAGCACCACCCGGCTTGGGTCTATTTGGCTTATCCGAATAACCCGAGTGCAAATTTATGGGATAAAAATACCATTCAAAACCTAATTGCCGAGGTTAGCACCTACGGTGGGTGGGTGGTGATGGATGAGGCGTATCAGCCTTTCTCTAGCCACTCTTGGTTGGGTGAGATAAGGCAGGACCCTGTTGCCAATCAACAAGTTGTGTTGATGCGAACGCTCTCAAAGTTTGGTTTGGCAGGGGTAAGGATTGGGTACTTGGTTGGGCCAAATGCACTGACACTCGAGATCGAGAAGATTAGGCCTCCCTACAACATCAGTGTGTTAAATGCAGAGTGTGCGCTTTTCGCGTTAGAACACCAGGACGTGTTTGCTGAGCAAGCTGGGATCATAAGAGTTGAGCGAGAAAAGATGATCGCTCATTTGGGTAGCCTAAAGAATACAAAAGCATTTAAGAGTCAAGCCAATATGGTCCTTGTTCGATTTATGCCTGCGCTGGATGCATCAAACACTCAGGACCAGGAGATACTGCATTTAAATGCTTTGCGAATTTATGAAGGTCTAAAGTCCAAGGGGATTATGGTTAAAAACGTCTCTAAAATGCATGTATTGCTGACGGGGTGTTTGAGGTTGACGGTTGGAACACCCGCTGAAAATCAAAAACTCTTAAGCGCTTTGGATGAACTGTGCGTTTAACTAACTAATCATTTAAGCAATTAATTAAATTTAAATAAAGAGCCCTAAAGATGGAACCAAGAGCAGCACAAGTCACCCGCAACACCAAGGAGACGCAAATTAGCGTCAAACTCAACATCGACGGCACAGGGCAGTCTAAGCTTGAGACGGGCATCGGCTTTTTTGATCACATGTTGGACCAAATTGCTCGCCACGGAATGATCGACTTAGAGGTAAAAGCGCTTGGAGATCTGCACATTGATGGCCACCACACTGTCGAGGACGTTGGGATTGCGATTGGGCAAGCGGTTTCCCAAGCGGTAGGAAATAAATCAGGCGTTCGCAGGTACGGCCACGCTTATGTGCCCTTAGATGAGGCCTTGAGTCGGGTTGTAGTGGATTTTTCCGGGCGTCCCGGGTTGATCATGCACGTGCCCTTTAAAAGCGGCTCCATTGGTTTATTCGATACTCAACTTGCCTACGAGTTCTTTCAAGGTTTCGTGAATCATGCTTTCGTGACCTTGCACATCGATAATTTGCGCGGCGAAAACTCCCACCACCAGGCGGAGACTGTTTTTAAAGCATTTGGGCGGGCACTGCGAATGGCGCTTGAGCTAGACCCTAGGGGTGCGGGTGTTATTCCCTCCACCAAGGGAGTACTGTGATAAGCATCACGGCGGGTTGTAAAAGATGGATCATTTATTTGCATCATGACTGATACTGTAGCGGTGGTGGATTACGGGATGGGCAATCTTCGCTCAGTCTCTCAGGCCGTTTTGAGGGCGGCAGAGGGAACATCTACGCGCGTTTTGATCACCTCTGACCCAGGCGAGGTTGAGCGTTCAACGCGAGTTGTGCTACCAGGTCAGGGGGCTATGGGGGACTGTATGCAAGAGTTGGGCAAGGCAGGGCTTAAAGATGCTGTGATGAGAGCGGCCAAGAACAAACCGTTGTTTGGGGTATGTGTGGGCATGCAAATGCTACTTGAGCACAGCGAGGAGGGGGACTCTCAAACGGGTACGAATTGCTTGGGCTTGATACCGGGGCGAGTCATCAAGTTTAATTTGAGCGGTCAACTCCAAGCCGATGGCAGCCGCTATAAGGTTCCCCAAATGGGATGGAACCAAGTCAGGCAAATAGGGGAACACCCTTTGTGGAAAGAAATTGCACAAAACAGTTACTTTTATTTTGTGCACAGCTTTTACGCTGCTCCGTCTGATGTACGCTACACTGCCGGTGAAACAATATATGGTCAGAGCTTTACTTCTGCAATTGCGAGTGATAATCTCTTTGCAACTCAATTTCATCCAGAAAAAAGCGCAGTTATGGGCTTAACGCTGTATCGGAATTTTCTGAATTGGAAGCCATAATTTTTCTTTTCCCGTGTCATCATTAGTCCTTACGAGCTAGCCTCTCTTTAAGATCATCATGATTCTCATTCCCGCAATAGACTTGAAAGACGGTCAATGTGTTCGCCTTAAACAAGGCGATATGGATCAATCCACTGTATTTGGAGAGGATCCGTCAGAGATGGCCCTTAAATGGGTAGAACAAGGGGCCAGACGCTTGCATTTGGTTGATTTAAACGGCGCGTTTGCCGGTAAGCCACAAAATTACAGTGCGATCAAATCAATTCTCCAGGCTGTGGGAGATGAAATTCCTGTGCAACTCGGGGGAGGCATCCGCGATTTAGATACCATAGAGAAATACGTTGACGGGGGAATGCGTTACATCATCATTGGGACCGCTGCAGTTAAAAGTCCTGGATTCTTAAAGGACGCTTGCAGTGCATTTGGTGGCCACATCATCGTTGGTCTGGACGCCAAAGACGGGAAAGTTGCAACCGACGGGTGGAGCAAACTTACTGGGCACGAGGTGATCGATTTAGCTAAGAAATTCCAGGACTACGGGGTTGAGTCCATTATTTACACAGACATTGGTCGAGATGGGATGCTCTCAGGCATAAATGTGGAGGCAACCGTGAAGTTGGCCCAAGCGCTAAGCATTCCCGTGATTGCATCCGGCGGCTTAGCTGGAATGGCAGACATTGAGAGTCTTTGCGCTTTGGCGGGCGAAGGCATTGAGGGCGTTATTTGCGGGCGCGCCATCTACACGGGCGATTTGGACTTTGAAAAAGCCCAGGAACGTGCAGATGAGCTAACCTCGGACTAATAAGAATTATCTTCATCCTCACTTCAGTCTTCCCAAAAGACTCAGACTCACCCTAACCGGGGGGGGCAGTAACTATTAAAGAATACCCGCACAAAATGTTAGCTAAAAGAATCATTCCATGCCTGGACGTAACAGGGGGGAGAGTTGTGAAGGGCGTCAATTTTGAAAATCTAAAAGACGCGGGAGACCCTGTGGAAATTGCAGCCCGTTATAACGAGCAGGGCGCAGATGAGCTGACTTTTTTGGATATCACAGCAACCAGTGATGGACGAGACTTGATTTTGCACATAATTGAGAGAGTTGCTTCTAAGGTCTTCATTCCTCTAACGGTAGGAGGTGGAGTGAGAAGTGTTGAGGATGTGAGGCGTTTGCTTAACGCCGGTGCCGATAAAACGAGCTTCAACTCAGCCGCTATTGCCAACCCTCAGATTATCAAGGACGCCTCCACTCGGTACGGCTCTCAGTGCATAGTGGTTGCAATTGATGCAAAGCGCAGAACGCAGGAGCAAGAACAACGTCTCAGTCAAGGCGGAACCCCTTTTGGTCCTGGGTGGGATGTCTACAGCCACGGGGGGAGAAAGAATGTGGGCTTAGACGCCGTCGAGTGGGCAAGGTTCATGAGCGAGCTTGGGGCAGGGGAGATTTTGCTGACCAGTATGGATAAAGACGGCACAAAATCTGGCTTTGATTTGGAGCTAACTAGGGCTGTGAGCGACGCTGTGGGGGTACCCGTAATCGCCTCTGGTGGGGTGGGCACGCTTGAGCACCTGTGCGCAGGCATTCAACTCGGCGGAGCAGACGCAGTGCTTGCAGCAAGCATTTTTCACTACGGTGAGTTCACCGTCTTACAAGCAAAGCAGTGCATGGCCGAACACGGGATCCCCGTCAGAATATAGATCCTTTTTCGATTGCACCGGGGCCCAGACAAGACACCTTTTTATAGGACAATTCACCTATGTCTGAGAAAACTTCCCCAACCTCCCTATTAACCCAAGATGAACCCTGGACCAACTCAATTAAGTGGGATGCAAATGGACTGATTCCAGTGATAGCTCAGGAGTTGGGGTCCAAAGATATTTTGATGGTTGCTTGGATGAACGAGCAAGCCGTTTTGAAAACGGTGGAGCTTGGCAGAGCCGTTTATTTCAGCCGCTCAAGAAACAAATTATGGTTTAAAGGTGAGGAATCGGGTCACGTGCAACGTGTGCACGAAGTGCGCCTGGACTGCGACAACGATGTGCTCTTGTTGAGCGTAACTCAAGAGGGGCACAACCCCTCCATTGCTTGTCATACAGGTAGGCATAGTTGCTTTTATCAAAAATTAGAAACTGGTCAAAAGGGTGATTGGGTCTGGACGGCTATTGAGCCCGTTTTAAAAGACCCTGAGACTATTTACAAATAATTCGGTAATTGATTTAAATAAACTAGAAACTATGAACTCCCCCTTAAATGCAATTGTCCCAGCCGAGCAGCTAAACACGTTGGTGCGTTTGGCGCAGATGATTCAAAACCGACTTCCACAAAACGGAGGCGATCCGGAAAAAAGTTACGTGGCGCGCTTACTCTCTAAAGGGGGTGATGCGGTTCTTAAAAAAGTCGGGGAAGAATCAACTGAAGTAGTGATGGCGGCCAAAGACCTCAGTCACGGAGGCGACAGCCAAAGCGTGGTCAATGAGATGGCAGATTTATGGTTTCACTGCTTAATTGCCTTAGCGCATTATGGGTTGACGCCGCAGCAAGTTTTTGATGAGTTGGAGAGAAGGGTCGGTATGAGCGGTTTGGAGGAGAAGGCCCTTCGAAAAGTACGCGATAGAGAGAAAAACGGGGATTGATAATTTTTTTAGTTTTCCTTTGGAAAGTGGCTTTATTTCAATTTAGGCGGTAACAAAAATGACACACCCAACATACCCAACAGACCCTCAGTGCTTATTTTGCAAAATAGTTAGCTCCGTTATACCTTCCAAAAAGGTGTTTGAGGACGAGGAATTTCTGGCATTCCACGATATCAACCCATGGGCGCCGATCCATTTTTTGATTATTCCTAAAATGCACATTCCCTCAATGGAGCAGGTCGCTCCAGAGCACGAGAGATGGCTGGGGAGAATGATGGTCTTGGCCCCTAAGTTGGCTAAAGAGCAAGGGGCAAGCCCCTACCCTGAGGGCGGTTTTAGGCTCATTACAAATACTGGTAAACACGGGGGACAGGAGATTCACCATCTGCATATGCATGTATTGGCAGGTCCCAGGCCCTGGAGCAAGGGCTAAAAACCCTCAAACTAGATCTATTTTTTAGTTTGACCTTGAAGTGGTCTAAAATTTCAATTAGTTAATAGGAGTACCTTAATGGGAACGTTTTCGATATGGCATTGGTTAATTGTGCTTTTGATCGTGGTGATGATTTTTGGCACCAAGAAGCTAAAAAACATTGGCAGTGATTTGGGTGGGGCTGTAAAGGGCTTTAAAGACGGGATGAAAGACGGCAGCTTGCCACCAGATCCCTCTGCGAGCTCTGCAAATCCCCAAAATGCGCCTGCTCAAGTGCAGCACCCTGGGACTCATACCGCTCAGAGCCCGATTGATGTAGAAGTTAAACATAAAAGTTAACCCATGCACTGTTTGCTTGGGTGCCCGTTTGCGATAGACCCCTCTTTTTTTAATACCCTTTGCCAACCTGTTGGCAACTCCTATGTTTGACTTAGATGTCTCAAAAATTGCGCTAATCGGCGCAGTTGCCTTAATTGTCATTGGTCCCGAGAAGTTGCCCAAAGTTGCGCGTACTGTTGGGACCTTGGTTGGGAAAGCGCAGCGCTATGTGAGCGACGTTAAAGCTGAGGTGAACCGAGCCATGGAGATGGAGGATCTCAAAAAGATGAGGGAGTCTTTTGAGAACGCAGCAAGTGAGGTAAAAAACTCTGTCAACATGACCTCCAAAGAAGTTGAGAAACAGTTGGGCGAACTTTCTCACTCAGTGGGGGAGGGGTTGAATTCGGATTTAGTTGCTGCAAGCGAGGACAATAAGCTTTTTGACGGGCTTAGCATACCCTCTCCGGTTTATAAAAATCCTGGGAAGAAGTGGCGTCTAAAACAATCGGCAACGCCGCAGTGGTTTAAAGCTCAGCGGGGCGTGCGAAGCAAGGCTTTATCAGGTGCAGCCCGAGTGGCTAGGTTCAGACCAAAGACCACCCAAAGTAGTCCCCTAATCGTGTTGAAAAAATTCGGTAATTAAACTTAATGTCAGATTCAAAAACCAATGATGCAGATGAGCTAGCCGGCACCGAGCAGCCCTTTGTGCAGCATTTGGTTGAGCTCAGAGACCGCCTTGTCAAAGCTATTGCAGCGGTGGGCGTAGTTGCTTTGGTCCTAGCCATTTATCCCGGACCTGGACCGCTGTACGATATTTTGGCGGCCCCCCTCATAGCTAATCTGCCTACTGGTGCAACGATGATTGCCACCTCTGTGATATCCCCGTTTATGGTTCCTCTTAAAATAATGATGATGGCCGCCTTTCTTATTGCGCTGCCCGTTGTGCTTTACCAGGCTTGGGCGTTTGTTGCCCCAGGACTTTACTCCCACGAGAAGAGACTTGTGTTGCCCCTTGTCGTATCCAGCACGGTGCTCTTTTTTGGAGGGGTTGCGTTTTGTTATTTCTTTGTGTTTGGACAGGTATTTAAATTCATCCAATCATTTGCCCCTAAGAGCATTACTGCAGCGCCAGATATTGAGGCTTATTTGAGTTTTGTGCTCACGATGTTCTTAGCATTTGGGATGACTTTTGAGGTGCCAATCGTGGTGGTCGTGCTTGCACGCCTTGGTATTATGTCGATCCAAAAGCTTAAAGAGTTTAGGTCTTACTTTATTGTGCTGGCTTTTATCGTTGCTGCAGTTGTAACGCCCCCAGATGTGGTCTCTCAGTTGGCATTGGCCATTCCGATGTGTCTTTTGTATGAGCTAGGGATTTGGGCGGCCGTTTTATTTATTAAGCATACTCAGGCCCCCAAAGAGGAATCCACTGATGAAAGTAAAACGTCTGGTGGGGCTTGAATACACATGAAAAAAACGTGGTTGCTTTTCTCCCAAACCGTGACTGTTTTAGTTGCAATTTGGTTTGTTCTAATTACGCTTAAACCAGACTGGGTGAGGAGTCTAGGTTCTGGCAATGTGCAGACTGGATTGGGCGGGGTTAGTTTTTTTGAGGCCACTAAAAGTGACCTCACAAGCGTTGCTCCGGGCAGTTTTAGCGCAGCAGCGAAGAGGGCCTCTCCAGCTGTGGTGAGCATCAGCACGAGGCATAAGTCCGAGACACTGCAATCACAAACAGACCCCTGGTTTCGGTTCTTTGGTGGGCAAGCCGACCAGCAAGCACAGGTCGGTTTAGGCAGCGGCGTTATCGTAAGTCCTGAGGGGTACGTTTTAACCAACAATCACGTAATTGAAGGAGCCGATGAGATAGAGGTGGTCTTAAATGATGCAAGAAAGACGACCGGTAAATTGATTGGGTCTGATCCAGATACAGACTTGGCAATTATTAAAATAAATTTAGCTCATTTGCCAGTCATTGTGATGGGCAACTCAGACGCTTTGCAAATTGGAGATCAAGTCTTGGCCATCGGTAATCCATTTGGGGTGGGACAAACAGTGACCAGTGGCATCGTCTCAGCTCTTGGAAGAAATCAACTTGGGATCAACACCTTTGAGAACTTTATCCAAACAGATGCGGCCATCAACCCAGGAAACTCAGGGGGCGCGCTGGTCGATGCTTACGGAAATATGATGGGTATCAATACGGCTATCGTATCGCGCTCTGGGGGCAGTATGGGAATTGGATTTGCCATTCCAATGAGTACGGCCAAGTTGGTGTTAGAAAGCATCTTAAAGGACGGACAAGTCAAGCGCGGTTGGATTGGTATTGAGCCCAATGAATTAAGCCCTGAGCTTGCGCAAACGTTTGGTCTCAAATCAGATCACGGTGTCATTGTGACTGGGGTCCTTCAGGGTGGGCCAGCTTTTAATGCCGGCATCAGGCCTGGAGATCAAATCGTTGAGGTGGCAGGCCACCCGGTTGAGGGCCTGAGTGAGCTTTTGGCGTTAGTGGCCTCCCTTAAGCCTGGTTCACCTGCTGGGTTCAAACTTCAAAGAAGGGATACTCTTTTGGCCTTATCTGTGGTTCCCGCTCAACGCCCGAAAGCTAAAAGGCGAAAAGATTTTGAACACGACTTTTTGGAGCGTTGATTGACAAAGATTTTTGTCTCCTCTAGTGATCTTGTTAGACAAACCAATCAATGGCTGGAGCCTTCTCGCTTCAAAGATTATTGTCCAAATGGATTGCAGGTTCAAGGGTGCGATGAAATCTACAAATTAGTGACCGGGGTAACTGCAAGTTTAGATTTGATTCAAGCGGCGATAGATGTCCAAGCAAACGCTATTTTGGTTCACCACGGACTTTTTTGGCGCGGCCAAGACGGAACTTTAACTGGGTGGATGCGCGCGCGGGTTGCAAAGTTGATAAATGAAAACATTAATTTAATAGCCTATCACCTCCCACTTGACGCGCACCCCGTGTACGGCAACAACGCGCAACTGGCTATCAAATTGGGCTTGGTGACGAGGTCAACCTTTGGTGAGCAAAACTTGGGGCACTTGGGCGAAGTTGATCCTACTTCTTCTGGGGCAGTGCTTTTTTGTGTGGATGACTTAGAGAAAAGAATTCGCGAAGCCCTGGGGCGCGAGCCAATTGTTATTTGTTCAGACCGAAGGCGTGCGCTTCGCAAAATTGCGTGGTGCACAGGAGGTGCTCAGTCCTGGTTTGAGGATTCGATAAAGGCGGGTGCTGATGCTTTTATTACGGGCGAGATCTCCGAGCCGCAGGCTCATTTGGCTAGAGAAACTGGCGTTGCTTTTTTAGCATGCGGGCACCACGCTAGCGAGCGTTACGGGGTACAGGCATTGGGCCAAGCACTGGCCCAAGCTTACAAGATTGATTATCAATTTATAGATATCGACAATCCCGCTTGACCGGTTTTAAGCCCGAGTTCAAGCCACTGAGAACCACCTTGTGAATAACTCTAAACCACTGGCAATAACGATGGGTGACCCGGCAGGGATTGGGCCTGAGATCGTGCTCAAATGTTACCTCCAAGCAGCGAGCGATCCACTAAAAGAAACCCTGATGAGAACAAGTTTCGTGCTTGGAGATGTGCCCCATTTGCAGCGTGCTGCTCAGTCCTTGGGCGATGGCGCAAAGCGTATTCGTCTGCAAACTATTACGGACCTGCAGCAACTTGAAGAGGCTCGGTTTACTCAACCCACGAGTGAGGGTGCTTTGTTAGTGCCTGTGATGCAGGTGCGAGAAAAAGGGCTCTTTTCCGACACATTGGCCCCGCTAGGGGAGGTGAGTAGCACGGCAGGAAGTGTTGCTGCTAGAAATATTGTTTGGGGCGCTCGCGCGGCTTTGAGAAAGGAGATTTGCGCGCTCGTGACCGCGCCCATCCACAAGCAGTCCTTGGCAATGGCGGGGGTGGCTTTTCCTGGGCACACGGAGATGCTCCAGCATGAGGCTGCTATTTACTTGGGAGTAGAAGTAGGCAACTTACCTGTAAAGATGATGCTTGCAAGTGAAGAGCTTAAGGTGGTATTGGTGAGTATTCACGTTTCTTTGAAAGATGCAATCTTTATGGTCACCCAGCCTAAAATCATTGAGACAATAAACATTACGCACACGGCACTTAAGAAGTTATTGGGTCGAGCGCCTAAAATTGGAGTGGCTGGACTAAACCCACACGCCGGGGAGGGGGGGCTGATGGGTCGAGAGGAAATAGAAATTATTGGTCCTGCTATTGAGTGGGCTCAAATACAAAATAAAGAATTGCAAGTCAGTGGTCCCCATGCGCCAGATACTGTTTTTATGCGAGCAAGAACCGGCGAATTTGATGTTGTGATCGCCATGTACCATGATCAAGGATTAATACCCGTGAAGCTTATGGGGCTAGATAAGGGTGTGAATGTGACTTTGGGTTTGCCTTTGGTCAGAACCAGTCCAGACCACGGGACTGCTTTTGAAATAGTGGGTAAAGGAGTGGCGGACGCCTCCAGCATGATGCAGGCTATAAAAACTGCCCGACTCTTTACCTATTAAAAAAACGCTCATTCCAAAAAAGCTCACTAATTTTCCTGAATCTTCCTAAAATTAGTAATCAGAAAGCAAATAGTCAAATTCGAACAACTATTAAGCCTAGTTTTAATACGTTTAAGTGGCTAATCTCTCAAACTTTATCGGTCTAAAAGCGAAGTGCCTGGACTATGGAGCTTTGTCTCAGATACAATCAGGGGTTAACCCTTTTAAGAGTGATTTTTTCGGATCATCAAGGATCAGTCAATGAGCGATACCCCAATAGATAGCAGTAAGAGAACCTGGCTTATAACTTCCGGATGCGCAGGAGCAGTAGGCGCAGCCGCCGTTGCCGTCCCATTTGTTAGCACCTTCCAACCCTCTGAGAGAGCCAAAGCCGCAGGCGCCGCAGTGGAGGTTGACATATCTGGTATCAAACCCGGAGAGAAACTTACAGTTGAGTGGCGCGGAAAGCCGGTTTGGATTGTGCGCAGAACGCCTGAACAAATTGCAGAGCTATCAAAAATAGATTCTGAATTGGCTGACCCTAAATCAGATCGTAAGCCAGGCGAAATTACTCCTGCCTATGCTAAGAATGAAGGCCGCTCCATCAAGCCAGAGTTCTTTGTGGCTGTGGGCATTTGCACGCATTTGGGTTGTTCGCCCGGTGATAAATTTGTAATGGGCGCTCAGCCTTCATTACCTGATGACTGGCCGGGGGGCTTTCTTTGCCCCTGTCACGGATCAACTTTTGATATGGCTGGACGCGTATTTAAAAATAAGCCCGCTCCAGACAACCTAGAAGTTCCACCCCACATGTATTTGTCAGACAACAAGTTGTTGATTGGCGAGGATAAATCTGCCTGATTCGATTCTTAAATTGATATTAGACGCCGCATACTAAGGAAATCACAATGGCTGAATTCAAGGAAGTTTCCCCTAACGCTGGTAACGGCGAGAAATTGCTTAACTGGGTTGACAACAGATTCCCCTTGTCAAAACTGTACAAAGATCATTTGTCTGAGTATTACGCTCCCAAAAACTTCAATTTCTTTTATTTTTTTGGCGCCTTATCAATACTTGTGTTGGTGATTCAGATTGTGACTGGCATCTTTTTGGTCATGCATTACAAGCCTGATGCTTCGCTTGCTTTCGCAAGCGTTGAGTACATTATGCGAGATGTGCCCTGGGGATGGCTGATACGCTACATGCACTCCACAGGGGCTTCAGCTTTTTTTATTGTTGTCTACTTGCACATGTTCCGTGGCTTGATTTATGGCTCTTACCGTAAGCCAAGAGAATTGGTGTGGATTTTTGGGTGCGCAATTTTCCTTTGCCTGATGGCTGAAGCGTTTATGGGCTATTTGCTTCCCTGGGGGCAGATGAGTTATTGGGGTGCTCAGGTTATTGTTAATCTCTTTGCTGCAATACCTTTCATAGGTCCAGATTTGGCACTCTTGATCCGCGGAGATTACGTGGTCGGTGATGCCACTTTGAACCGCTTTTTTAGTTTCCACGTCATCGCTGTACCCTTGGTTTTACTGGGTCTGGTTGTTGCGCACATCATTGCACTGCACGAAGTCGGATCAAACAACCCTGATGGTGTTGAAATTAAGGCGACAAAGGGTGCAGATGGCATTCCCCTTGACGGCATTCCTTTTCACCCCTATTACACTATCCATGATATTTTGGGTGTGAGCGTCTTTTTGTTGGTATTCACCTCTATTATCTTTTTTGCACCTGAGGTGGGGGGCTATTTTCTTGAGTACAACAACTTTATTCCTGCTGATCCCCTTAAGACCCCTTTGCACATTGCTCCTGTTTGGTATTTCACGCCGTATTACTCCATGCTACGCGCCACTACGGACGTGATGGTCAATGTTCTCAGCGTAATTGCAGCCTTGTCAGCGGCTTATGTAGTTTTAAAGACCGCGATGCAAAATAAATTCAAATTAATCACTGTCATAGGTACAGCGGTTCTAATTGTTCTTTTGAAGACATTCGATGCTAAATTTTGGGGAGTTGTAGTGATGGGCGGGGCAGTGATCATGCTGTTTTTCCTACCTTGGCTAGATCACAGCCCTGTAAAGTCTATACGCTACAGGCCTAACTGGCACAAATGGCTTTACGCAGTATTTGTTGTGTTTTTTGTGATCCTGGGTTATTTGGGTATACAACCACCATCTGAGATTGGTACTCTGATCGCTCAAGTTGGGACTATCTATTATTTCGGGTTCTTTTTGTTGATGCCCATATGGACTCAATTGGGTGAATTCAAAGTAGTGCCCGATCGCGTCACCTTCGTGCCTCATTGATTTAGGGTTGAGTTAATAACATGAAAAATTTTTTACTAATTCTTATTGCAAGTCTCTCAGTCTTAGCAACTCAAGTCGCGAGCGCAAATGAAGGTGGAATTATTTGGGACAAAGCCCCAAACAACACCAATGATTTAGCTTCTCTTCAAAACGGCGCCAAGATATTTGTTAATTATTGTCTCAATTGCCACTCAGCTGCTTACATGCGGTACAACCGTCTGAAAGATATTGGTCTGACTGAGCAACAGATCAAAGAGAATTTGTTATTCACCACAGATAAAGTCGGTGATACGATGAAGTCAAATATTGACCCAAAACAAGCTAAGGCTTGGTTTGGAGCTAATCCTCCAGATTTGACCGTAATTGCACGTTCACGCTCTAGCCATGCCGGTAGCGGAGGAGACTACATCTATACCTACTTAAGAACGTATTATCGTGACCCTGGAAAGGCTACGGGATGGAACAACCTTGCTTATCCCAATGTGGCTATGCCAAATGTATTGTGGGAGTTGCAAGGGAGCCGTCAGCCAATATACGCAAAAGAGGAAGTCCACGGTGTTGAGGAAGAGGTTTTCAAGGGATGGGAGCAAGTCACTCCTGGCCAACTCAACACCCAGCAGTATGATCAAGCAATTGGCGATTTAGTTTCTTACTTACAATGGATGGCCGAGCCAGTCCAAAACACGCGGGTCCAAGTGGGTGTTTGGGTCGTTTTATTTTTATTATGTTTCACATTTGTCGCATGGCGTCTAAATGCAGCATACTGGAAAGATATCCGTTAAATGACTTAAAACCTGTTTTGCGTTAAATTAAATGCAAATATAGGTGTTTTGTCTATTTATTTTATACTCTGACTTCTCTACAATTTTGGGGATGCTTGGATTCTAAATAGTAATGGGAATTTCCCCATTGCTGTCCCAAATTAATGGAGAGCTAAATTCTATGATGGTTTTGTACTCAGGGACGACGTGTCCCTTTTCGCATCGTTGCCGTTTTGTATTGTTTGAAAAAGGAATGGATTTTGAAATCCGCGATGTTGACCTTTACAACAAACAAGAGGACATAAATGTCATGAATCCTTATGGCCAAGTTCCAATCTTGGTAGAGCGGGACTTGATTTTGTATGAGTCAAATATTATTAATGAATACATCGATGAGCGATTTCCGCATCCTCAGCTGATGCCGGGCGACCCTGTCGACCGTGCGCGTGTGCGTTTATTTCTTTTAAACTTTGAGAAAGAGCTGTTTACTAATGTGAGCTTGTTGGAAAATAGAAGCACCAAACCAACTGACAAGTCTTTGGACAAAGCTAGATCGCATATCCGCGATCGGTTAACTCAGCTGGCTCCTGTGTTTTTGAAAAACAGATACATGCTCGGAGAAAATTTCTCAATGCTGGATGTAGCGATCGCTCCTTTGCTCTGGCGTTTAGACCATTACGGTATCGAATTGTCCAAGAATGCGGCTCCACTTCTTAAATATGCAGAGCGTATTTTTTCAAGACCTGCGTACATTGAGGCACTCACGCCTTCTGAAAAAGTAATGCGTAAATAACGCATTGCTTTATACAGTTGATTTCAAATGAGCCTAGACTTATTTTACGGATTCCGCAAACGTGGCAACAGCTTAAAATGAAAAATGCACTGCAAAGTATCTCAACAAGACCCTATTTAATTAGGGCTTTGTTTGAGTGGTGCAATGACAATTCTCTGACCCCTTACATTGCTGTCAAGGTTGACTCTACGGTTCAAGTACCCAAAGAATACGTTAAAAACGGCGAAATCGTACTAAATATAAGCTTAGATGCAACCAGTGGATTGCAAATTACCAACGAGTACATCGAATTTAAAGCCAGATTTGGAGGAACACCGCGAGTCATAGTTGTGCCTGTGGGGCAGGTCATCGCAATTTACGCAAAAGAAAATGGACAAGGAATGGCTTTCCCAGCCCCCTCAGGGAACCCAAAAGAGTCCCCAAATTTATCCGAGGTTCCTGGAATAAAGTTCGATCGAAATTCCGATAAGCTTAAAACAGAATCAGCTCAGCCACCCTTGACTTTGTTGAGTATTGACACAGAACACTCAAGCCGTAAAGAGGACGATTTGGATCCGGAGCAAAGTAGGTCGGTTGCTCCAACACAAGAGGACAGTGACGGACCAGGAGATCCCATAGATCTCCCTCCCTCCCCTGCATCAGGCGCACGTCCTAAGCTTACTCTCATCAAGTAATATGGGCGCCGTACCACCACTGAAGTGATTTCTGAATCGATGAAAATCTATTTTTAACCCAAATATTATTAAAGAATTAGTTCTTAAAGCCGAAAATCAAATTTGCCTTAATCTAAATCTTGCAATAAAAAGTAGTTGAGAAACAACTCTAAGCTTGCTCTTTTTTTGAAGTTTGGCGTAGCCTGCTTCTTTTAGTTACAATATATCCCGTGCCCCCTTAGCTCATCTGGTAGAGCAACTGATTTGTAATCAGTAGGTGGTCTGTTCGAGTCGGA
>CAIQHG010000078.1 GCA_903871545.1 uncultured Burkholderiales bacterium
TCGGGGCTCTATACCGGGCGAGTGGGATAGAAGGAGGGAGTAGCCATAGTGGGCGCAGAACGTTTCTAACAAATCTTGCTAATAAGGGCGTAGGCATACATCTACTAAAAACCCTTGCCGGACATAGAAGCATTGCAACCACAGCGGTTTATCTCTACTCTAGCCCAATTCATCTCAAAGCTGCAGTTGAGACTTTGTGAAAAACTGCTGATTGAGCTCCGTTATGCACCTGCCAACTAAACACTTTGCTATCAAATATGCATGTTTCGCTCCACACAGAGCATTTCAGTCTGATCGTAGACGAAATGGGCCGCGACATTGCATTTCTTAACCCGCTCAGGCTAGGCTTTTTAATTCAAAGCCAAGCCTGGCCAACAAACAAAATGACTATGCGCCGAATTAGAGATACGCTCAAGCCTGACCACAGCAGGCTGACTCACAAGGAAAGTACTTAGATAAATTACTTAAAGCTTCTCGTCTTACAACTACCCTGACACCGGGGGACTGGAGCCAAACAATTTGCTCTAACCTGTTCGAGCCCCAAGTCCGGAGTCGAACTAAAGAACAAGATTCCACAAGCCAAGGTCGAAAATACACAAAATATCTCTTTAAATTAGACTTAATGTAGTGTAATATTAAGCTGAAAACATATTTTCAACAAATTTTTGTTAAATTTTAAATTGGAGGCCACATGTTGAAATCCTTTGCTGTCCGTAACTTTCAGTCCTTCCACGAACAAGTGCAAATTTCACTAGAACTGAACAAGCACACACCTGACGATAACCGCGCTTTTCAGACCAGTTCAGGTTCCAAACTGACCAAGGCGCTCGCAGTTATTGGTCCAAATGCGAGTGGCAAAACGACACTAATCAAATCATTGGCATTCTTAAATTGGTTTATTCGCCAATCATTTCAATCAAAGGTTGATGCCCTCATTCCATTGAACTCGCATTTTAGCGCTAGTAACGAAGCCTCTGAGTTTGAAATTGAATTTGAAATGGATGGTCGGGACTGGCGATATCGATTGATCGCCAGTGAAAAGCGTGTCTATTCTGAGCATCTTTATTGCAAACTAACAAGAGCCTACTCGTACGTATTTACTAGAGAATGGAATCCTTGCGCAAAAAACTATGAGATTAAGCAAAATCAATTTGGTTTTTTACAGAAGGAAGCAGAACGCGTTCGTGAAAACGCATCACTGCTATCGACTGCCGCGCAGTATCAGGTCCCCTTGGCATTAACAATTTGCTCGATGCAGGTTTTCACAAACTTACATGTTATGGGTCGTCACCATATTGATGATTGGCAGATTTTTGGTGCATCTGCTCTTTACTCGAAAAATGATCATCTGCGCTTAGCAATGACAAAATTACTAAGGGGTTGGGACCTAGGTCTAAGTGATATTCGTATTGAGCGCCAGACAGTTACGCATCCAAATGGTGAAAAAGAGGACATATATATTCCCTTTGGAATCCACAAAGTGGATAGCATTGAACACTCAATCATGCTCAAGCAAGAGTCAAGCGGCACCCAGGCTGCTTACCTTCTGCTTTCTCGCCTGCTACCAGTTTTGACTTATGGTGGTGTAGCCGTAATCG
Organism: uncultured Burkholderiales bacterium; assembly: GCA_903871545.1. GTDB lineage: Bacteria > Pseudomonadota > Gammaproteobacteria > Burkholderiales > Burkholderiaceae_C > Limnohabitans. The sequence continues at coordinate 1,599 of CAIQHG010000078.1, forward strand.
ATGAACTTGAAGCAGATTTGCATCCGCACATATTAGTACCGATTTTGGATTTATTTTTCTCTCCAGAAACAAATCCACATAACGCTCAAATCATCTTTACATGCCACTCAATTGAGGTTTTGAGCTTGTTACACAAAGCGCAAGTTGTGCTCGTAGAAAAAGATGGAAACTGTCAGAGCAATGCGTGGCGACTAGACGAAGTGAAAGGTATCCGCGCTGATGACAACTTATATGCCAAGTATATGGGTGGTTCGTATGGCGCTATTCCGCAAATCTAAAGGTGGTTGTGATGGCAAAACAAACAAAAGCACATATTGCTCAGCGCAAAACGTTACTTGCAGTTGGCGAAGGTAAGGCTGATGCTGCCTTCCTAAAATACCTACGTGAAATTTATTGCTCCTCTGGTAAAGGCGTGAAGGTCACCGTACGAAATGCTAACGGGCGCGGACCTGGTAATGTGATCGGCACGGCCATTGGGGCTTTGCGAATTTCTACCTATGACAAAAAACTTTGTTTGCTTGATACCGATCTTGTTTGGATGTCTAAAAACACGAAAGATGCTAAACGCAAAAAGATCCAACTTATTGGATCGACACCATGTCTGGAAGGTATGTTGTTACTTGTACTAGGTAAAACCGTCCCAATTACAAGCAACGATTGCAAGCGTCTGTTAATGGAAATTACCGGCAGGGACATGTATAACTCAGAAGACTACGCTGCTAACTTTCCTTACGACCAGTTACAATATGCCCGTACATTTATCAAAGAGCTAGACAAGTTATTGCACTTGTTCGAGGAGAGTTAACTGATAGATGATTTGAGCTCTTCATAGATCATCAAATGCATGTCTAATTTTTACGAAAAAAACAGTGTTCATGAGGATTTCAAGAGTTCTTCAGGTTCAATGGGATGAACACCCCCACCCTTAACGGCATCATTTGTGCAATAGTGTAGTTTCGATCAAATGATGCGCCAAATCAGCAAAAATTTCCCACGGTCTGACGCGATTGGCGTTGGCCAAAGTGTTTCTCGAAATGGTCTTGCAGCGAAGACCCGTATGATAAAAATGCTTTGATCAAGCTAAGTGTATTCACCCAACCTACCCCTTCTTCGGATCTCAAAAATCGATAAAAAAAGGGTTCAACGCCAACAGCCTAGCCCAAACATTCGGGGCTCTATACCGGGCGAGTGGTATAGAAGGAGGTAGTAGCCA
>CAIQHG010000079.1 GCA_903871545.1 uncultured Burkholderiales bacterium
TATTTAATACTTAATTATTATTAAGAAAATCTTTTATAGGTCGATACTTTAGCTGAGATGAGGTTTTAACCAAGTAGGAAGAACTTGAATTGAGGGGACCGACATGAAATTATTTGAAACTGTAACTAAAGAAGAGGTTTATAAAGCGTTTGAAGTTACCTTTAAGGATTTACGGGGTAGGGATAAGCTTTTTCAAATTCAAGTTGGCGACAGAGTGTGGAACGATTTAAATAAACAAAGAAATTTATATCATGACAATTTGGGTGATTCTTTAGGCTTGATGATCCAAGACTACAAGGATCAACAAACAAAGATTAAAAGAGTTGGCAAGGATATCAATTCAAATCCGGATTATGTTTACGCTAACATTATGGAGTGTATTTTTAATGGTGTGAGCGATACACTCGTATTTAATAAGATGATGAACGAGGTTGTATCTTGGTTAGCTTACGTAGAGATCGTTAACTCTGCAAGGACTAAAAAGGTGAAAGTTTAATGACGTGATGTTTAAGAGACACTCTTTTACTCAAAACATAGTCGTTAAAAAGCACTAATATGAATAAGTCAATCAAAATTGGATTATTGATATCAGTGTTTACTTTATTTTTGGTAAACGCGGGATTCTTTATGTACAGCAGCAAGTTATTAGATGGGCTTACATCGCAGTTGGATTTAGAGGAACCCTCCGCTGAGGAGTTGATTAAAGTTACTGAGACCGCCAACACCGCCGATAAATCTGATGTGCACGCCGGTAAGGACGCAAGTTCAAAGAAAACAGAGGCCCATGCTAAAGACGCGGACAAACACGGCGAACATGTGAATAAAAATAGTCATAGCAATTCAGAGTTAGCTGGCGAGGATAGAAAAGAACATCAAGAATCCGAGGAATCGGAGGAAGAAGTCGGGGTTATAAAGGATAAATATCGCCCTAAGCTAATTGGTCAGTGTAAAAATTTATATGCTAAATATATAAAGAAAGGCGACTTTACGGGAAACCATAGAGCGTTTACTTACAGTTTTGATGGTGATAAAGGGTTCTGTGCAATTGTGAGTGAACAAAAGAGTAAGGCGGTTGCTGAAAAAGAAGCATTGAAGGCTTGTGAAAAAAGCAAGTCAGAGGGGAAAAATTATGCTCCTTGTTTTGTAATTGCTAGTTTTTAATCAACGGGTGAATTTATGAATTGTGATCACTGCGGTAAGACCGTCAACTCAAACGCAAAGTTTTGCGGGAAGTGTGGTGCATTTCTCAATTTCAGTAAAAAAATTCAAGCTGAATCGGTCCAAGGTCCTGTTCCTTTGGCGGCTATGTTGGTGGGTACAGCTCTGCCGGTTTTAGAAGCCGCGGATACTTCACGCTTTGAGCTTGAGCATGTTTCATCCGTTGAGAGCCCGGCTTTTGAAAACGCTGAGAGTTCACAAAATACAGCTTTTGGGGACAGCGACGATCTGCGTGCGTCTATTGTCCAAAGCGAGGCTCAAGGCACGCCTGCTGTTATTGTTGCTGCCCTTGAGGAGCACGACTTTGAACATAAACACTCAGCTCATCAAGATTTTCAACATCCTTTAACAGTTGAGCCTAGCGCAGCCCCTTTGGATAATCCCTACGAAAGTAGCAATCATTTCCCTCAAGTACCCCTCAATCAAGAAGAACTTAACTCTTCTCATCCCAAACCTGATGAGGAGCAGGCAGAGCAGGTGTATTCAGTGGATAAAAATAACCCAGAACACCTAGAACTAACCGAGAATACTCAGCATGTTGAGCACCAAGAGAGCCACAATCTAATTGGGAACCAGGCTGACCAAATTGCGGTTCTTAAACTTAATACAGATCACTCTGAGCAAAGTCTTGTAGCTGACACTGTGGGAACTGCCGGTGAGTTAATGAATATTCGCCATTTATCACCGATATTAAAGGACCAAATTTCTTTGATCGGCTCAGAGTTCTCTGCAAATTTTGAGAATTTGCAAGTGTCCATGAATAAAGTTCGACAGGAGTTGGACGAAAAGGTTGCTCACCTGAAGGCTGATGCCCACGCAACTGCCCAGGCGTTGGCTCAAAGAATATACCTTACTCAACAAGCTAATGCTGCCACTAGCCCTGATAACTTATCCCTTCAAACTCAACTTGAACAATTGAGGGCTGAATTTGTGGGCGAGTTAGGAAAGCTTAATGAACAGTTTTCTGCTGTTGAAAAATCAACAATTAACAAAAATCCAGATGAGATCCAAGCCCTTGTAAATTCACAATTTTTGGGGGAATTTGGAGAGTTAAAGGAGCAATTAGGCGCTAGCGTGCAAGCACTAATTCTAAAAAATGCTGAGGACATGCAGGCCATTATGAATGCGCAATTCGCTGGAAAGTTTGGCGACCTCAAGGAGCAAATGGCTGTAAACGCGCAAGCACTAGTTAGTAAAAATGCAGAGGAAATGCAGACACTCATGAGTGTTGAATTTAAGAAAATTCAAACCGGTATTGTGAATCTTTACAACACTCAACAAAATACGATTGTTAAAAATAATGAAGTTTTTGAGGAAGCTCTCACAGGGTTGACGTATAAGATACAAAGCATAGAGAGCTTTTTAACTTCTCAAACTTCCAATTCATCCCAATCTGAGTCCTCAGCCTCTTCAACAAACAGATCAATCGCAGTAGCGATCAACGATATTAGAGGTCAATTACAGGAGCAACAAGAGTTGCTGAGCGGTTTGACGATTGATCCAGCGTTGATCAAAACAATGAATTCATTTAATATAAATTTTAGAAAGCAACAAGAGCTCTTGGCCTCATCGAACCAAAAAGCTGGAGCACAGTCCAAGTCTAAACTGGGGGACACAATTTCGATTAGCGATACGGTTGTGATGTGGTTTGTAGGATTTCTGTGTGGTTTGACCATTTTGCTTGGCGGATTTAGTATTTATAACTACTCTACCGCTCAGGAAGTAAAGGCGGAGCTAAAACATAAAAAATCTGAGGAATCCTTAAAGCTAAAGGAAAACAGTCAAGCCAGTGAAAATCATGAATCTGGAAAGCATGCTGAGGGTAAATCAGAGAAAGCAGAGAAAACAGAAAAAAATGATTTGAAATCTTCAGCGCATTCCGAGCACGAGGAAAAAGCAGGTGAGAACGCAGCAGGCAAGGGCGGCGAACAAAAGGGCGAAAAAGAGACTGAAAAGTTAGCCGAGAAAGCGGGGGAAAAGGGAGCTTCTGAAAAGGGCGCAGAGAAGGGCTCGGAGAAGGGCTCAGAAAAGGGGGCAGAAAAAGAAGCTCCAAAAAAACCTCACTCTTCATCCAAAGAGTAGCACTTTAAAAGTTCAATAGATACAAACTATGAATTGCAATATCTGCCATTATTCAAATGACCAAGAAAACGCCTACTGTGAGAACTGTGGGATAAAGCTTCTTCCAAGCGTTGCCGGGGAGGTTTGGAGGGCGAGAGATATCGTAAGCTTTTTCTCAGATGCCTTGTATATCAAGTTTAATTTATTAAAGTCATTATTTTTGACCTCAATTATTTGCGCTATTGGATATATCGCTTGGGTTTATGTTTTGAACTTACCCACTAAATATTCTTTTTTCTTATTGACTGCGCTTTTATGGGTTTTATTTGTCTACTATCACCAGAGTCGAAAAATCTTAAAGTCCCTGTCTTTGCAAGACAGAAACAAGCATGTGATAGCTCACGGACCGGCCACTTTAATTGGGCCGGCAGCCTCCATTGGCGGTTGGCTTTATCTAATGGGTGATGCACTTATTTTTACGCCAGAGAGCTACTTTATCAATTCACCGGTGGTCATCATTCCTTTTACACGACTGAGATCGAAAAGCACGGAACTGGGTTTTACTCTTGCTGATGATAAGTTCCAAATCATCACCACGGAAGGTCAGGAGTATGCTTTCTCTGTGCCAAGGAGAGGAAAATGGTTACAACTTATAGACCAGGCCCTATTTAACTTAATAAACGCTGATTGATTTGCTGTAGTTTGACAGCGCAAAGCTCCAAAGTGTTCTCACCCATGAGTTGAATAAACCATGGGTGGAGCCATAAATTAAATCACCTACAAAACCTTAGAGGGACCATTGACTGACTTTTCAAGGCTCCCCAGGCTTAAATGGGGGCTCTTTCCCGATTGGTACTCCCTCCTCAGCCATAGATAAAAGCATTGCAACTGTGACGTAGGTTCCTGTGATTGTGGTCAAGTCAACGAGTTGTTGCTCAGAGAAAACTTTTTTAGCTCTATCAAAAGTAGCTTGGGAAACAAATTTGTTTTGAGTAAGCTCGGTGACAAAATCATAGACAAGGGCCTCGTCCTCCGCCATTTTCTCGGGACGTTTTTGGGTCTTTAGGGTTGCAACTATGTCGGGTGAGAGACCTGCTTTAATGGCTAGCGGCGCGTGGGCGAACCACTCGACTTGAGAGCGCCATTGGCGTCCAATTATTAAAATAGCAAACTCATTTAACCTGAGTGGAACGGAGGAGTTCCACCTTAAATAGTAAAGTAAATCAAACATCCTTTGGCCCATAACTGGACTTCTTAACAAAGGGTTGTAAGGTCCTCCCAGTCCAATACTGGAGACCTTCATAACTTGTTGACCAAGGGGCTGTTGGTAAACGTTTAGCTCTTCCATCGTGAGTTGTTTGAAGCGAGCAGGTTTAACCTGCTCAGGTGTGTTGGACTTATTCATCTCCTCAGAAAAAGAGAATTCGTTTATTCCAAATAGGAGGGCAAGAGAAAATAAAATTACTACTTTAGGATGGGTCATTGTTATATCTATTTATGTGTATGTACAACTAAATGGAGAGTGGACAAGTACATTTGAAAGTACAAGGCTTATGTCCCTTTTGCGAAGCTAAAGGTTAAATGCAACCCAAACTATGCGTAACATTCTGATAATTATCAGCAGTAATTACCCTGGTTAGTTCTCGAATCAACAATTTGGGAAGGAAAAATGTATACAAATTAGCTCTTTTTGCTTTTTAAGGCAATTCATGGTCAAATAATAAAAAATACCTTAACATTTATTTTTGTTATTTACATGGCATCAATGTCTATTTCATCATCTTCAAGTGCACCTCATATGATGCACGCTGCGCCCTCTGCTCAGCAGCTCAAGCCCAGTACTAAGCCTACCAGTGGTGAAGGTCAAAAAACGGCCGCATCTTCACAAGGCGGTGGTAACGGTAAACCCTCAGCCCCGGTATCCACCAGCACTAAAACTGTTCCATCACATCACAGAGTGGACGTAAAAGTTTAACGTTATCGACTAATCCCCTCATCAGTGGCACGGCGGCAATAAAGGCCTTTTTCTCAAGAGTTTAATAACTAGATACTTCCTCTATCGAGATAGTAATCGAGAAGGATAAAAATTTAGTTCGCATGAACCTCTTTTATTAGTAATAATGTGGCCAATGGCTTGAGCACACGTTCCTCTTTATTTTTATATTAACTATTTTTTTGAAAGTTCCAATATGCGTAAATTCAATAACTTTTCAGTTTTTCAATTAACTCATTATTGTTTGAAAAGCTTACGTAAAGTCATATTAACTTTTGGGCTTTTTACACTCTCTCAACTGATTTTTGCAGAGGAACTATCCGTAGTCAGCTCTGGGGGCTTTGCACAAGCGTTTGTGCAACTTTCAGTCCCTTTTTCAAAAAGCTACCCTGATATAAAAATTGAGCTTCAAAGGGGGCCGTCTATGGGGGAGACCGCAAATGCGATCCCCAAAAGGCTAGCGCGAGGTGAGATGGTTGATGTGGTCATTATGGCGGACGATATGTTGGACCAGTTAATGACTCAAGGCAAGCTCTTGCCTGGATCTAAGGTGGTGTTAGCAAGATCTTTGATTGCGGCAGCAGTCAAAGCCGGGGCACCCAAGCCTGATATCAGCTCCAAAGAGGCGCTCGTTAAAACTTTGTTAGCTGCGAAATCTATTGCTTACTCTGACAGTGCAAGTGGCGAATATCTATCCAATGAGTTATTTCCACGTCTGGGGGTATCCGAGCAACTCAAATTGAAAGCGAAGAAAATTCCCGCTATACCAGTAGGCGAAGTGGTTGCATCAGGTCAAGCAGAGATTGGTTTTCAGCAGTACAGTGAACTGCTTCCCGTACAAGGAATAGAAATACTGGGTAAGCTCAGCTCAGACGTACAAAAGGAAACTTTTTTTTCAGCAGCAATCGTTTCAAACTCAAAGCACGTTGAATCGGCTAAGGCACTTTTAAAATTCCTATCCTCCGCGCAAGCGCAGACCATAGTAAAACAAACTGGTTTAGACTCAGTTTTGGACAAATAAATCTATATTTATCGATTGAAATTTCTAATCTTCTCACCATTTTTTATTCTATTCTCCGCTCAAGCCAATATTGCTGGGTAATCTTTTCTCAGTCTCAAACCTAATCAAGGCGGCGAGTCTGAAAATTCCGTGGGCAAATTTTCCGTAAGGTAGCGTTAGAAAAAGCGCCATAACTGCACCTAAATGCAAGGACAACAAAAGCGGCATACTTGAGCTCTCGTGAGAAGACGCAAGTAAAAGACCCGTGGTGCTTGTTAAAAAGAGTAAGAAAATAAAACCAATATCCATTTGCTTTTGAGTTGGATCGCCGTGAAGCTCATGGCGTCTCATATTTAGGACGAACAAGCCCACACAACCTGCGCTGAGGGAGAGCCCCCCGCTAATACCCAGCAACTTGGGCAAAGAGGTCCAAACGTAGGGCGCTTGCCAACCAAAAATGTAATGATATAGGGTTGCTACACTCGTTGCGGCTAAACAAAGCATAAAACCGTAAAAGGTCAGGTGATGAAAATACTTTCTCAATTTTGAGAAAGCATCATCCTCGTTGTTGCAACCCTCGCCGTGCCCCCCATCAAGATATTTGAGTTTCAATGCATCATGGGACGCATTAGCTACAGCGACCGGTGAGGCGCCTTGAGCGCCTGTGGCTTGCTGAATATCTGTCAAAAAAGACTTGACACCTAAAGACAGAGAAAGCATAACAAACGCAAAGATGGGTAAAAAGATACTTACCAACATGTTGTGAGGGTAGATGGAGTAAAAGTTCGATAAATCCAAGGTCAGAGCATTAGCGCCATTTAAAAAATTAGCAGTCATCTGCAAAAACAGAGTCAGCCCAATTGCTAGGGCGATTGCGATCCATAGTCCGTTATTTTTGTATAAAACTCCAAAACGGCTTGGCCAAGCGTAGGCGGTGTAGGTGTCTTTTCTGACCTCAGCCATAGCGCGAGGTACATTGATCATAAATTCATGAGGAGGTGCGTATTGACAAGCATGCAAACAAGCACCACAGTTGTGGCAAAGGTTTGCAAGGTAGTGTATGTCTGACGCTCCAAACTCCAGTCTTCTTGTCATTGCAGGGAAAACAGCGCAAAATCCTTCGCAGTACCTGCACCCATTACAGATCATCATTTGTCTGGAAACTTCTAATACGCTGTCGCTCAGTGGTGCAGCCTGAGCGGGGACGCTATGGCCATTTGCAAGCGTAATGGCTTCACGTGTAAGGTCTTCTAAGGTTTGCATGTTTTGTATTTATATTTGTTAGAGCTGTTGAAATTATTCATGCGCTCATTAGCCCAAGTTAGCATACTCAGCTTTCGACGCTAGAGCTGCCTGGTCCCCGGCAATCCTTCCAAACGCAGTGCCGATGGTCATACCCACGCCCGCGGTATAACCTTTTCCCAATACGTTTCCTGCCATCATTTCACCCGCTACAAAAAGATTCCTGCTCGGGCGTTTATTAAAATAAACTCGTGCCTGGCTGTCTGTTTTTAGGCCGAGATAAGTAAAGGTGACGCCCGGCTGGACTGCATATGCATAAAAAGGAGCGGTGTCGATTTTTCTAGCCCAATGGCTCTTGATAGGCGAGACTCCGCTTGTCCTACAGTTATCCAAAACGGTGTGGTCAAAATCACCAGGTTGCACTCCAGAGTTGTATTCATTAACAGTTTGCATGAAAGTTGGAATATCTAGGCCGATTAGTTTTGCCAATTCTTCAAGCGTTTGTGCTTTGCTTCCCGGAAACACAGGTGGCATGAAGTGTCCGATTGCTTTGCTGTCAATGATTGAATAGGCTCTTTGACCAGGCTGCATGGCGACCAATCTTCCCCAAATTGCATAGCGTTTAGGCCAAAAGTCCTCCCCCTCGTCGTAAAATCTTTTTGCTTGCTTGTTAACCACAATACCTAGAGAAACACAATCAATTCTCGTGCAAATGCCTCCGTCATAGAGAGGGGCTCTGGCATCAATTGCAACCATATGTGCTTGAGTTGGATCCCCAATCATGTCTGCCTTGTGGATTTCTTGAAGATTTTTAATCAAAACTCCTTGGTTGTAACGAGTTCCTCTGATCAAGAAATTGTCCACTGGGTACTCGCCCCATTCGTTTTTCCCCCAAGCCTGCTTTAACCATTCAATGTTAGATTCGAATCCTCCGCTCGCCATCACACAACTTTTTGCCCGAATCCATTCCTCGCGTAATACTTCACCACTTTCGTCTTTGTATCGAACCTTGGCCGCCTTGAATTCATACCCGTTAAGCTCAATTTCAATTACTTCTGCGTTGTACTCAATTTGAACGCCTAAAGACTTGGCGCTGCGGTAGTAAGCGTTGATAAGTGCTTTACCCCCTCCCATAAAAAATGCATTTGTTCTGGCAGTGTGCAAAGCCCCTGATAAGGAGGGTTGAAATCTCACTCCGTGTTTTGCCATCCAAGGTCTGCAACTTGCAGATGCCCTTATGGCCAGTCTTGCCAATTCCTCATTTGTTTGACCGCCAGTTACTTTAAGCAAATCTTGCCAAAACTCCTCCTCTGAGTAGACCTCTTGCAAAACATCTTGTGGAGCGTCATGCATGCACCGAAGATTCCTGGTGTGCATTGAGTTGCCACCTCGCCACTGTTTAGGGGAGGACTCCAGGAGTTTAACGCTGGCGCCACGCTCTTTGGCCATTAAGGCAGCACATAAAGCGGCGTTACCCCCGCCAATCACGAGTACATCTAACATTTAAAATTCTTTCAAGGCAGTGTCTTGGTACACATTTGTGAAAATCGTAAGCTCTTTTATCGCTTAAAGTGATACCTTTTATCAAATTATCTTTTAGTCTAATTCAAAACCGAAAGTCCAAAACAATTGTGGTCATAAGTGAAATGCAGTAATTGCCCCCTATTTTAAAACTAGATCTTTTAAAATTTAACCCTAGCAATTCAAAACGCCTAGTGTTTAACAGTCGAGAGCTGGGAGTTTTCTATGCACTCTTAGTGGCTACAATTGGCTTATCTGTTAAAAGTTATTTATATTTACTTTATGCCTCACAGGGGCATTAATTGGGGCGTAAGTTTTAAGGATTTGAGCAAATCTTAAAGCTAATCGCTAAAATTTTTATTTTAATTTAGTACTGGATTTCGATATGTCAACAACCTTGAGCAAAGATTTTTCAAAACTCGCTGCGATGATTTCTCTTGTATGCTGGGGCTTCAGCGTCCCTGCCATTGCACAAATCAAGGTGGGCGTAACGCTCTCTGCGACCGGGCCCGCCGCCTCTTTAGGTCTTTCTGAGAAAAACGCGTTCTCTGTAATGCCAACTACCATTGCAGGCCAAAAGGTGGAATACATTGTTTTGGACGACGCGAGCGATCCTGTTGCAGCAGTTAAAAACACTCGTAAATTAATTTCTGAGGACAAGGTTGATATCGTACTAGGTTCTACCACTTCGCCAAACAGTTTGGCAATGGTAGATGTTGTAGCCGAGGCTCAAACGCCAATGATTGCAATGGCCTCGTCCTTGAAAATCGTTGACCCTATGGATGCCAAAAGATTTTGGGTTTTCAAGGTGCCTCAAAATGATGCCCATATGATTACGGCTCTAACAGCTCATATGGCTGACACAGGCATCAAAACTGTAGGTTTGATTGGATTTAACGATGCATACGGGGAAGGTTTAATCAGTGAATTTGGAAAGCTTACTACAGTGCGTCATTTGAGCGTTCTGGCAACAGAGCGATATGCTAGAACGGACACCAGTGTGACAGGTCAGATTCTAAAAGTTATGGCTGCAAATCCTGACGCAGTTTTGATTGCTGCCTCAGGTACGCCAGCTGCCCTACCATTTAAAACTCTAAAAGAGAGGGGCTACAAGGGCAAGATCTACTTCACCGACGGTGTCATCAACGAAGACTTTCTAAGAGTAGGGGGCAAAGATTTGGATGGCTCCTTTTTGCCTGCAGGCCCCTTTGTTGTTGCTAAACAATTGCCTGATAGCAATCCAACTAAGCGTGTCTCATTGGACTTCATTAAGCGCTACGATGCGAGCTCTCCTGCGCAACCGGCTAACTCTTTCACAGCGCACGCTTGGAACACTTATCTGATTATGCAGTATGCAGTTCCAATCGCTCTTAAAAGTGCAAAGCCTGGTACCAAAGAATTTAGGTTGGCTTTAAGGGACGCCATTGAGGGCACACAGGAGCTAGTTACAACACACGGCGTACTCAATATCAGCAAGACCGATCACATGGGATTTGACCAAAGAGCTAGAGTGATGGTTAAGATTGAAAATGGACAGTGGAAACTCATTCCTTGATCAATCGTTTTCGCAACATAGCTTTATCTATAGTTAACGAATTTGACGCCCTGATGCCCCGATCGTAATGGACTCATCTATTGCTTTAATCTTGGCTCAGGACGGTTTGGTCACTGGCGCTGTTTACGCTTTATTGGCCACTGGCCTTGTGCTGGTTTTCTCAGTCACTAGGGTTATCTTCATCCCTCAAGGAGAGATGGTGACCTACGGGGCACTGACAATCGCCTCTTTGCAGTTGAATGTCTTTCCCAAAATTATCTATCTGCAGTTGGTTTTAGGTAGCTATCTTTTCCTCTTTGAAATCCTAAAAATTGTCAAATCCCAATCAAAACCGTCCTTGGGAACACACAAGCCTTCCTATTGGCTAAGAGAACTTTTCCCGACTTTTGTTCAGTGCATCTTGATTCCAAGTGTGCTTTGGCTTTTGCTGAACGAATTGCAAATTAACTCTTTACTGGCGCAAATGGGGATATTTTTTCAGGTCATTTTGACGCTTTTTCTAGTGGCCCCTCTTGGTCCTATGCTTTATAAATCTGTCTTTGAACCCTTGAGTGATGCAAGTGTATTGGTCTTACTCATCCTCTCTGTTGCGCTTCACTTAAGTCTAATGGGACTGGGTTTGTGGATGTTCGGTGCAGAAGGCGGCCGCTCAGCCCCACTTTTAGAACTTCGCCCGAGTTGGGGTGCCTACTCCATGAGTGGTCAAAGTATCTTTGTGATAATTTCTAGTGCTTTGGTTATGGTTGGGTTTTCATTGTTTTTTCAGTATTCAATGAGCGGTAAGGCCCTAAGAGCCACAGCCATTAACCGATTGGGCGCTAGGCTGATGGGTATCAACGTTAAAACCTCAGGGCAGTTGGCTTTTTTCTTCGCTGCTTTGTTGGGGGCTTTCTCAGGTATATTAATCGGCCCTATAACGACCATTTATTACGACTCTGGATTTATCATTGGCTTGAAAGGATTCGTGGGGGCTATCTTAGGTGCTTTGGGTAGTTACCCCTTGGCAGCCTGTGGAGCTTTGCTGGTTGGACTTTTGGAGTCCTACGTCTCTTTTTGGGCAAGTGCGTATAAGGAAGTTTGGGTTTTCTCTCTCATCATTCCCGTCATTATGTGGAGATCATTTAAGCAATCAAATCTCATTGACGAGGATGATTCTTTGTGAAACTCCGGACTAACTCAGCCTTATTTGGCGTTTTTGGAACATTGGTTTTGTTCGCACTAAGGTGGTTTCAACCGCCAGAGTTTTGGATAACATTGGCTAACTATATAGGTATTTACAGTTTGGTTGCCATGGGCTTGGTTTTGTTAACGGGTATCAGTGGCATGACTTCTTTTGGACAAGCGGCCTTTGTTGGAATAGGTGCCTACGCGAGCGCATACCTTACTACTGTTTTAGGGCTTTCCCCTTGGCTTGGGTTGCTTTTAGGGGTTGTCATAACTGTTTTTACCGCCTATTGCTTGGGGTTAATTACTCTTGGTCTCTCGGGTCATTATCTACCCCTTTGCACAATTGCCTGGGGGATAAGTCTATTTTACATATTTGGTAATATGGAGTTTTTGGGTAAATTTGACGGGATCACTGGAATTCCGCCCATCGATATTTTCGGATATTCACTCATTAGTGGTTCGGATAGCTTTATTTTGATATGGATAAGCGTTTTATGGGCAAGTATTGGTTTAAATAATATCCTCCAATCCCGAACTGGTAGGGCAATTAGGGCTCTTAAAGGCGGGATACTGATGGCTGAGTCCTGTGGGGTTTCAACAATGCAATACAAACTTTTGGTATTTGTAATGGCTGCGGTATTGGCTGGCGTGTCTGGCTGGCTTTATGCTCATTTGCAGCGTGCAGTAAATCCAACCCCTTTTAATTTGACGGCGGGAATTGGCTACTTGATTATGGCTGTAGTGGGCGGGGTGGGGTATCTATGGGGCGCTGTTTTGGGGGCAATATTTATTACATTGCTTAATAATTGGTTACAAAACATCTTGCCCTCTATATTGGGACAAAGTGGCAACTATGAGGTAGTTGTCTCAGGGGTGCTGTTGATTTTCTTACTGCAAAAGTATCCCTCAGGTGTGTTGTCGTGGTTTATTCATAAGGCAGAGTTTGCAAAAAGTTACTTTTATCCATCTACTATCAAGGAGCTTGACACAATAGATCCAATTGAGCTTGACTCAGCCAAGCCACTAAGTCACTTGAGCTCCAAAAATTGTCCTCTAAGGGGGGCACCTCTTTTGAGTGTCAACAATATCCATAAGTCATATGGTGGACTTAAGGCTTTGAACGGGGTGAGTTTTAAGATGTCTGCTGGGCAAATAGTTGGTTTAATTGGACCTAATGGGGCTGGCAAGAGTACTCTCTTTAACGTTATCAGCGGCGTTGTGCAGACGTCCTCTGGTAGCGTTGAATATATGGGGCGCGAGGTGCAAGCGTTGCCGGCTCGCAAAAGGGCAATCCTTGGAATGGCTAGATCCTTTCAGCATGTTCGATTAATTGCAAATATGAGCGTGCTTGATAACGTTTTAATAGGCGCTCACATGAGGGGCGGATCATCTTGGGTTGACGCAGTGTTTGGCGCCAATAAAAAAGAGGAGGTATTGCTCCAGCGTCTTGCAATGCAATGCTTAGACCAAGTAGGACTTGCCCATTGCAGTGGGCTGGACGCCAATAGCCTGTCTCTTGGTCAGCAACGTCTGTTGGAAATTGCCAGAGCATTGGCCAGTGATCCAAACCTTTTACTTTTAGACGAGCCAGCCGCAGGGCTCAGACATTTAGAGAAGCAGCAACTCCAAACGGCCTTGCTGGGACTAAGCCGAGGCAAAGGCATCAGCATCTTAATAGTTGAGCATGACATGGATTTCGTCATGGGGTTGGTTGACGAACTTGTCGTTATGGATTTTGGCAACCCAATTGCAACAGGCTTACCCAACGAAGTAAGAAACAACCCTAGGGTAATACAGGCTTATTTAGGCCTACAGGATTGACATCCCTTGAAATTTCAAAATTTTAAAAGACCTCTTTGGCAAATTCGTGATGCGTTTTTTAGTGATTGATCAGCATTTTGCAAAAAGAACTGGCAATGAACTGTGATTTAAAATATTAGTTGTTTTAAGGATCTCACCTTAAGATCCCAAAATACGCTTATTCGAGCACTACACCAATTAAAATGGAGAGGCTCAAGAGTTGGAGTACATTATCGGCTAATGGGAAATTTGCCATGTTGCAATTTGTTCGTAAACCCCAGACACAATGACACTAATGGATATTCCTCAGCATCAATTGACAATGACGGTGCTAATGACGCCGGACACTGCAAACTTCTCAGGCAATGTGCACGGCGGAGCTATATTAAAGCTCTTGGACGAAGTAGCCTATGCCTGCGCAAGTCGCTACGCTGCTAGGTATGTAGTCACAATGAGCGTGGATCAAGTGATTTTTAGACAGCCTATTCATGTGGGTGAGTTGGTTACCTTTTTAGCCAGCGTGAATCACACTGGAACCAGCTCAATGGAGATCGGGATTCGCGTGGTGGCTGAAAACATTCGAACACAGGAAAAAAGGCACGTAAACAGTTGCTACTTCACGATGGTCGCTGTAGATGAGAACAGAAAACCAACGCCGGTGCCGATTTTTGGGCCTCAAAATGATGAGGAAAAACGTCGTCACTCAGCAGCTGAAATTCGTAAAAACGCAAGAATTCGGGCCAATAATCAGCTAAATGCGCAAAAGGCTCTGACTATCAATTGACGATTTTTGCCCATTTTTTTTTTAGAATTCACATAAAGGTTAGACAAGTTGAAAGCTCCCAGTCGTTTGCAAACCCTTGTTGAAGAGGGGATTATAGATAGCGTTTTACGTCAATTGATGAGTGGCAAAGAGGCCATGGTGTATGTTGTTCGCTGCGGTGAGGAAGTGCGTTGCGCTAAAGTCTTTAAAGAGGCAACGCAAAGAAGTTTTCGTCAAGCCGTTGACTACACGGAGAATAGGCGTGTTAAAAATACTCGACAAGCCAGAGCCATGGCTAAAGGCACAAAGTTTGGTCGAGAGTCCCAAGAGGCTGCGTGGCAAAGCGCTGAGGTGGACGCTCTGTACAGGCTCGCTCACGCGGGGGTTAGAGTACCAAAGCCCTTTAACTTCTTTGAAGGGGTACTATTAATGGAGTTGATTACGGATGAGAATGGAGATGCGGCCCCAAGGCTTAACGACTCTCATTTCAACGCCGAGCAAGCAATTTGGGCTCACGGGGTACTGATTGAACAGGTTGTCAAAATGCTGTGTGCGGGTATTGTCCATGCAGATTTGTCTGAATTCAATATACTAATGGCGCACGATGGCCCAGTTATTATCGATCTACCTCAGGCTGTAGACGCAGCGGGTAATAACCATGCTCAGCGCATGTTAATGCGTGATATCAACAATTTAAGGGTCTTTTTTGGTCAGTTTGCTCCTGGATTGTTACAAACACAGTACGGACCTGAAATTTGGGATTTGTACCAAAGAGGGGAGCTCAGTCCAGAGACAGTTCTTACGGGCAGGTTTAAGACCGTAGAGAGAAAAGCAGACTTGAGTGGTGTATTCAGAGAAATCAATGATGCAAAAACCTCCGAGGAGGCAAGGCGTGAAAGACTCAGAGCGCATTACTCGGCTAAGCGGTAAGATGTTGATAAACTATTTTCAACAGCGGTAACACTATGACGGCTGCCCCCGCTCACTTACTCTTAAAAGGAGAGAAAATACTTGAGTCCGGTGAGGCGCTGGCAGCAGTTGAGTTTTACAAAGATTTAACTCAAAAGTTTCCCGATGATCTGAGCGTATTTGAAGGGTTTTCAAAGGCACTTTGTCTGAGTGAAGAAACAAGTAATTTTGCATTAGTCACAAAGACTATTGATAGTCTTATTTCACGAATTCCAAGCGCCGCGCGGTCTACGCAACTACAGTTTTATAAAGCTTTTTCCCTTGAGCGTTGCGGTAAATTGCTCGAGGCCTTGAAAAACTACGAGATATGCATTTTTTTTAATCCAGCTTATTTTGAAGCGCTTTTTAATCAGGGCAATATTTACCTTGAACTGGGCAAGTACACGCAGGCTTTAGCCCGTTTTGAACTTTGCAGTCAACTAAAACCTCATGACCCGGAGGTGTTTAATAATTCTGGTGTTGTTTTTGATAAGCTTGGTTCTCCCCTGTCTGCAATTGCACTTTTTAACCAAGCAATCGAAGTAGATGAGCACTTTACAAAAGCATACCTCAACAAGGCTTGGACTTTACTTGGGCTAGATGAGGCCGGCCAAGCGCTTGAAGTCTTTCATTCTCTCGTACTAAAAAACCCAGTTCTAGCAAGCACTTCTGATGTAAACAAAGGAATTGGGCTCGCACAGGTACATTTAAACCGCCTTGAGGAGGCGGCGGCAAGCTTTACTAAAGCCGTTAGCTTGGATCCAAAAAATCCAGAGCATTTCGCAAACAGAGGCAATGTTTTTAAAAGGCTAGGACTTTTAGAAAAAGCTTTTGATGACTTCAATGTAGCTTTGACCTTAAAGAACGATTACGCACTTGTTTATTCAAACCTGGGAAATTTATTCAAAGATCTAGGTGATCCCGCCAAAGCGCTGCTTAATTTTTCTAAAGCTATTGAGCTTGAACCAATGCTTGCCCAGGCTCATTTGAATAAAGCATTACTGCTTTTGGGGCAAAGCGAATTTGCCGCTGGTTTTGAGGAATATGAGTGGAGATGGGCAACAAAAGAATATGCACACCAGTATTTGCAAACAGATTTGCCGCTCTTAAAGTTTAGCGATCTGGTTTTAAATCAAAAAAATGATTCACTTAAAGCTAAAAATGCATCTTGGAAAAAAGTGATTCTTTGGAATGAGCAAGGTCTAGGAGACGATGTTTATTTTTCCAGATTCATTGGATTATTGCAAAAATCAGAACTTGAGCTTTATGTCCGTGTGGACCCAAGACTTTGTAAATTGTTGTCTAAAGCTTGGCCCAGCATAAAATTTATACCCGAAGGGCAACAAATAGAGTTAGGCAAATTTGATGCTCATATTCCAATTGGTAGCCTTGCGTGTTACCCATTGTGGCTAGGGTCAAAAAGCTGCGTATGGGGTAAAGATAGCGTGTCTGATTCTGAATCCAAAGATATGCCTATCAAATTATCAAGATCCTACCTAGGATTTGATACCGAGGAGGCCCAAATACTCAAAAAGAGCATATTGAATCAAATAAAGGGGGTCTCTACCGCCGATCGACAGCGGGATTTGGTAGTGGGTCTGTCATGGCTAAGTACACATCCAATCACGGGCTCAATCAGATCGATAGCCCTTAAACAGTTGGTTAAACAGTTGGATCCTCAACTATCCCAACCTGAAGTTTTAGAGGCCAACTTAGATACATCCGTTAAGCTCAGAAATATTCGTTGGGTCAGTTTGCAGTATTCAAATGTGACTGAGGAAATCGATTCTTTAGCAAAAGATTGCTCGACCGTGGTCACTGAAGTCCAAGGCATTGATCTGCAAGAGGATATAAGTTCATTGGCAAATTTAATGGGTTCTTGCGATTTAGTCATCAGCATTGACAACACCACGGCTCACCTCAGTGCAGCCCTAGGTGTTGAGACTTGGGTTTTGCTGCCCACCGCATCCGATTGGAGATGGCAAGTGGTAACGGATTCAATTTACGGTTATGAAACTGCAAAGGTTTATAGACAACTCAAGTTTGGAGATTGGGAGGAGCTTTTAAACAGAGTCTCAAAAGATTTCAGGGCTTTTACCGTATCTCATTAAACCTTCGTTTGGTGAATTTCTTATGCTGACCGAATTTATTTAATCAAAACAAAAGCTATTTGGTGGGTACTGGAGTTCTGTCTACATTAAGAGTCATGGAAACTAAATCGTAATATCCGTTAACGGCAATCAAATCAACTATACCTCTTTCTCCAAATAAATCTTTAGCTTTTTGGTAAGTGGCATCACTCACGAAATGAGTTGTGTGCAACTCCCAGCAAAAATCATAAATCGTAGCCTCGTCCTCTTGCATACCCACGGGCTTGTTACCAAGCAACAGTTGATCCGCAACAGCAGCGCTAAGTCCGCCCTTAAGGGCCAAGCGGTAGTGCGCAAACCACTCATATTTGGCTTGCCAGTGCTGGGCTGTGATTAGGATCGCAAATTCATTCAGACGAGCTGGCAAGGAGCTATTAAAACGAATTTGAGATCCAAGTTTTTGGATGATGTCACCCATTTCTGGACTGCGAAGCCAAACATTAAATGGACTGCCTATCGGCGTATTTGGCTGAGTAGCGGTGCTACCCGTGCTTGAGCGAGGTCCTGATCGAATGGATTCAGCAAGTTTTAATTGATCTGGGTTTAGCTCTTGAGGACTTAGTAATTTAAATCTTCGTAAATCCTCCTGCGCTAAACTGGCTATGGGTAATAAAGTAGCACAACAAGATAAAACTATGACTACCTTTAGGGTCAAATCTACAATTCTTTTTTCGGATTTCTTAGGGATTGCTAGTATGTAGTGATTAAACATTGAAACTCCTTGATATCATTGTCGTAAAGTTTACAAGGAGATCATCTATGTCTAAAGCTTATTGGATAAGTACTTACCACTCAATCAGTAATCCTGACGCAGTGGCTGCATACGGGAAATTAGCTGGCCCCGCTCTTTTGGCAGCTGGAGGCAAATTCTTGGCCCGGGGTATGCCCTCCGTCGTTAAAGAGGGAGGTGTTATGCAAAGGACAGTTGTAGTAGAGTTTGAAACCGTAGAGCAGGCCAAGTCAGCCTATGAAAGTCCAGCCTACCAAGAGGCACTTAAAGCACTAGGAACTGGCAATGCCGAGCGAGACATCCGAATAATTGAAGGATTTGTAGGATAATTGTTTGCTTTTTGTTAGGTATTTAACGTAAAATCTGCTATAGCTTTGCGATATAAATACATAATTTAAAAGGTTTTTTTCAATAAAAGGCCATAATTTTGTATAATTAAGTAACTTTCTCTTAAGGACATAGCCATGGCAGATTCGGATGCGGTCAAAAACAATATTTTTATTGGTGAAGGAGTCATATTCACAGGTTCAATTAATGCTCCTGGAAAAGTGACGATTCACGGTAAAGTTAATGGTGAAGTGGTTGCCGATGATTTACAAATCGGAAGAGCAGGTCACGTATCTGGTAAGGTTCGGGCTCGTGAGATGGATATTTACGGTGAACTACACGAAGATATAACTTGTCAACATCACCTACTCATTCACAGTACCGGCAAAGTATCAGGCAATTTAGACTACTCTGAGTTGGAGATTGAGCGTGGCGGCCAGTTCAGAGGCGCAATGAATCAAAGATTGAAATAACTATTCACTCTTTTTTGCTAGATCGCTCACAGACGCATTAAATGCAGCAACTACATAGTTGTGAAGTTCGTCGAAGTTAGACTTTATTAATTCCAAACTCAATTTTGAGTTTTTTCGGACAAAAGCGTCTGTATCAATTACAGCGCTAGCACCAACGTAGCTAATAAATTTTTCCTTGAATACCATACCTGATGGGTCTATGTCGCTTGGAAATTCCAAACTACCATTTCTAAATACCTTGACCCTATTGAAGAGTTGAACTTCTTTTATTAGATTTTTAACTTCCGAAAAAGTGTATTCGCAATTGTTTCCCAATTTATCAAATAATAAAGCCTCTTGAACTGCTAAATATTGCTGGATGTTCTCGTCTTTGTTGATCATCAATCTGTCAATAAACCTTAAGCCAAAGCGTTGGGTCATTGTCATGTTGAGGATTTTGCTGATAATAAAAAGACCTTCCATAAAGAAACTTAAAAAAGATTTGAAATCTTTGTAATTACTCGAATAGTAAGTCAAACATTCTAAGTTGAGACGGAAATGGCTTGTTTTATCCAAGTTAGAAAATTGATAGACATCATGAACCGACGGCGCCATAGATTTAGTTGAGTCTGGTTCGGCCAATTGAAAACCCTTGTTTCTTAGGTGAACGTACCCAGGATAATTTGCCAACCTAAAGCCGTCTTGAATTAAGGCAATGTAATCAGGCATGTTGAAAATCGTATTAAAACGAATTTCAGCTATCGTTAAAAGTACAGAATCGTTGTTGATAGGCTCAGTCATTTTATTTAATCTGGTGTGCTGTTTAATAATTGAAGCTTATCAATGCTGGGTACAAATCAGAGCCTTTAGGCAACTGGTTTTGATACAACATGTGAATCTAAAAGACGCCTTATCTTCTTAAAAAACCCAATATTAGTTTTTAATCATGAAGCCCCATTTGGCAAACAGGTCAACTGTTTCAAAGAACGCTTGAATACATTGAAAAATTACAAATAAACTGTAGACTGACCAGAATAACCCACACTACTTTGAACCCGGTGATAAATACCTGGTCACTACAAATTAAAAAAGGATCCCCTTGTTAAGCAGGGGACCCTTGTTAAGCTGTCAAAAATTAAGCTTGCACTAATTCGGGAACAGGCACTGTTGAGGGGACTATTTTCTCCACGGCTTGTTCAAACAAGCGAACAGTTCTATCTATGTTTTGGAGTTTCTCTAGTCCAAATAATCCTAGTCTGAAAGACATGAAATCGGAACCCTCATCGCATTGAAGGGGGACGCCTGCTGCTGTTTGCAGTCCCTCGGCTAAGAATTTACGGCTAGATTGAATTTCTGGATCTGTTGTGTAGCATACAACAACGCCAGGAGCTTGAAAGCTCTTTTCTGCTACGCTTTTGAATCCATGTTTTTCAAGAGTCGCACGAATTTTAGTTCCAAGCTCAATTTGAGCTTGCATCAAGTGGCTGAAACCCAGCGCCTCAGACTCCTCCATGACAATGCATAACCGTGCAAGCGCATCAGTTGGCATTGTGGTGTGATAGACGTGGCTACCTGCCTCGTAGGTTTCCATGACAGTCAACCATTTTTTAAGGTCGCACGCATAGCTTGAGCTTGTTGTTTGATCAATCACGTGTCTTGCATGTTCTGACATAGCGATCATTGCGCAGCAGGGCGAGCTGCTCCAGCCCTTTTGCGGCGCTGAAACTAGCACATCAACTCCAGTTGCTCTCATGTCAACCCACATTGCGCCTGATGCGATGCAGTCCAGAACAAAAATACCTCCATATGAGTGCACAGCTTTTGTTAAAGCGCTTATGTAGTCATCGGGCAGTATCATTCCAGCAGAGGTCTCAACGTGAGGAGCAAAGACAACATCTGGTTTTTCTTGCAATATGGTTGAGACAGCCAATTCAACTGGGACTGGAGTGAATGCCTCTTGTGCGCCTGGCTTGATTCGCCTGGCTTTTAATACTGTACAAGAAGCGGGAATATTGCCCATTTCAAATATTTGAGTCCATCTATAGCTGAACCATCCATTGCGAATAACCAAACACTTTTTATTTGTAGCAAATTGTCTCGCAACTGCTTCCATTCCAAAGGTACCGCTTCCGGGTACCAAGGCAGTAGAGTGCGCGTTGTATACAGTTTTGAGTAGCCTAGAAATTCGCTTCATCACGCCTTGAAAATTCTTTGACATGTGGTTCAAAGAACGGTCTGTGTAAACTACTGAGTATTCCAGTAATCCATCCGGGTCAACTTGGGGTAGTAATCCTGGCATGAGGTGCTCCATTCGTTATGAATTAGTGGGTTTGCTTTAAAAGCAAACTCAGGGCTTAAAAAACATCGGACACTTCCTTTCACCTTACCAGGTTTGTAAGCATCCGCGGGTCAATCATTATCCCACTTAAGCGCCTCTCCCGCATCATTATTCTTATCAAAACCTTTTTCCCCTTAAGCATAAAAATCCCCCCTAATTTAATCAGGTCTACAAAATTAGTTCTTTGTAATTAAATTAAGCTGGGTCAGAAGGTATAAAGTAAAATTTTGTACTTTCATTTGTAATTTCGATAGTTTCTTGCAAAATTGCATCTGTATTTAAAAATACACATTTTTGTCATATTACTATGCAAAAATTGAGTTAATTAGTATGAATTAATTAATTTACTTGCTTTCAATTCACCGTTTTCACCCATTTCTCAATTCAAGCACACCTATAACTGCTCAGTTGCAAGCTTTTTTGCCTCAAAACTCTTTTTTCGATTCCATAAAGACCTAACGAATGATTCCAATAACGTTTGGGAAATATAAAGAGCTTTGGGCCTGTGTAGTGAGCTTACTCATTATTTCTCAATGTTGTTTCGCCCAGGAAACAAAGAGTACCGACAAATTTTCAGATAACGTTCAAAATATTCCAGGTATTTCTGTCGATGAATCTGTCGATAAGCCAGCACAGAATATTATGGATTTTTCTTTGAGTCGTGACTCCTTTGGTGAGGCCAATAAAAGCCAATATGATTGGTTGAGCCTACATACTCAACTCACCTACCTTTCCATGTGGCATGACAGCATCAAAAATAAATCTCAAAATCAGATCCAACCAGGAGCAAACAACTTAGATCCTGCCTCTGAACTTAAGAGTACTTTTGATGCCACACTGTTAGTGGGTTTTCGCTTGGCCGAGCACACTGCCTTTTTTGTTAACCCTGAAATTGACCAAGGTTTTGGTCTCTCTAACACAGTTGGCTTAGCGGGATTTCCAAGTGGATCAGCCTACAAGGTTGGCCAAAAAGAGCCTTACGGACGGATTCCTAGAGCTTTTTTAAGACAAACTTTTAACTTAGGAGGCGAGAAAGAGTTAATAGAGGAGGGGCCGAACCAATTCGCCAACGAGGTAACTCACAACAACTTAACCCTAACTGTGGGCAAATTCTCAGTGGTGGATATCTTTGATACAAATCGGTATTCCCACGACCCTCGAGCAGACTTTATGAATTGGTCTGTCCTTGATTCAGGAGCTTTTGACTACGCCGCTGACTCATGGGGTTTTACCTACGGCCTTGCAGCAGAGTGGCGTCAAGAGAACTGGACTCTTAGAACGGGATTGTTTGATTTGTCTAGCATTCCAAACAGTGAGAAATTGGATTCATCTTTTAAACAGTATGAATGGGTAAATGAGATAGAAAGACGTTATTTTGTTGGTCAACGTGAGGGAAGTTTAAAACTCCTTGCCTATGTCAACCGAGGTTTTATGGGCAGTTACATTGACGCAGTGTCTTTGGCGGTAAATTCAAGAACAAGCGCAAATTGTCCAACGCTTGCCAGTAGTTCACCTGCCAGTACCTCTTGTGTTCGCCAATTCGCATCACAAGGGGGCATAGCTTTGAACTTAGAACAGGAACTCAGTCGAAGTACAGGTTTTTTTGCACGCCTAAGCGCGAATCAAGGAAAAAAAGAAACATATGACTTTACGGAGATCAATCAATCTTTAGCCGCCGGGCTTGTTTTTCAAGGGTCAAGTTGGGGTAGAGGAGGAGATACAGTTGGAACAGCGGGTGTAGTGAACGCGTTAACTGCGGACGCTAGAAAGTACTTCTCCGCTGGTGGTGTGGGCATATTAATAGGAGACGGGTGGCAAAATTACGGGCAGGAGATGATCAGTGAAACTTACTACAACGCCCGGCTTTCCAATCACATCACTTCATCTTTGGACTTTCAATATGTTGTAAATCCTGCTTACAACCGTGACCGGGGTCCCGTGTCTATATTAGGTATTCGGCTTCACTTAGAATTTTGAGTAGGATTTTGGGCTTTTGGCCTCTACAATTCAAAGATTTGAGTGAATGAAACGTTGATAAAAGCCCTCCTTTCTCCTATCCTTTTGCGCCCAACAGGGCTAGCACTTGTGTTGAGTTTTTTTGTGATCTTCGCAGCGACTAAAGCATGTTGGTCTCAGTCCCCACCTTCTTCAAACGCAAGCTCTGCTGCGACTAACTACCCCATCAAACCTATCAGCTTCATAGTGCCGTACGGTGCGGGGGGAGGCTCAGATTCGAGGGCTAGGCAAATAACAAATTTACTCAGCATTGAGCTGGGCCAGCCCATTATTGTTGAGAATAAAGTTGGCGCAGGGGGCAATATAGGAACGGAGTTCATCGCCCACTCAGCTCCAGATGGTTATACCATTGGCATGGGAAATTTTGCGCCACTTGCTGTGAACAAAGCTTTATTTGGGAACCTTCGCTTTGATCCTGAAAAAGACTTAATTCCGATCATCTTAATAGACAAAGGTCCTTTGTTGTTGACAGTCAATCCAAAGTCTAACTTCAAAATAGTAGCCGATATTGTGGCCTATGCTAAGCAAAAACCTGGAACTCTGACCTTTGCCTCTGGAGGAATAGGTGGAACACATCATTTATCAGCTGAACTTTTTAAGCAAAGCGCTGGCATCGACATGATTCATGTTCCGTATAAAAGCGGTGCTTCTGCGGCCTCTGATTTGTTGGGGGCAAATGTGGATTTAATGTTCGAGCAAATGTATTCTGCTAAACCAAACATAGATGCGGGTAAGCTTCGTGCAATTGCAATCACAAGTAAAACGCGGTCACCATTGTTAAAAGATATTCCTACATTCGAGGAGGCTGGTTATCCCCAGGTAGTGGTTTTGAATTGGCAGGGCTTTATCGCTCCAAAGGGTACTCCCCCAGCAATAATCTCAAAACTAAATGTTGCAGTCAATAAGGTTTTAAAAAATGAAGGCGTAAGATCGTTGATACTCTCTCAAAGCAACGAAGTGGGCGGAGGTTCGTCTGAGGAGTTCGCATCTTTGATTAAACTTGAGACGATCAAATGGTCAGAGGTCATTAAAAGGGGTAATATCAAAGCTGACTGAATGAGCATCTTTAGTTTGTCAGTTATTTCTCCCCTAGGCACAATTCTTATCCTAAAAGAAAAAGCGCCTTCCTTAAACCAATAAGTCACCATGGCACTACGCTCAACAATTTATAAAATAGATCTGCACGTATCAGACTCTGATCGAAATTACTACAACAGTCATTCATTGACAGTTGCTCAGCACCCCTCAGAGACTGCGGAGAGGATGATGGTAAGGCTTGTTCTTTTTGCCATGCATGCGCAGGAGGATTTAACTTTTACAAAAGGCCTGTCTGACGTAGACGAGCCCGATATTTGGATTAAAGACCTGACTGGTCAGATTCAACTTTGGTTGGAGGTTGGACAGCCCGATGAAAAGCGTATCTTAAAAGCCGCCTCTAGGAGCGAAAAAGTAGTTATTTGCGCCTATTCAGGGCAAGCCTCTAAGGTTTGGTGGAGTGGCATTAAAAATAAAATCGCAAGGGCAAAAAATCTTCAAGTTATTTGTTTGCCCCAGCCCATCACCAAAATCTTGGCCAGTTGGGTTGAAAGAGGGATGCAACTTCATGTGAATATCCAAGAGGGCGAGATATTGGTCTCAAGCGAAAAAGGGCAGGAAAGCTTTTCAATCGAAATATTCAGTACTATTCAGTAATTCAGTATTTAAATCCAATTAGTCTAAATGGAAATATCTTCTCAGTCCCTCTCCGGTACCTTAAAAGAGGCCACTCGCAAAATACTAAGTTCTGATCCTAGTTGGGTGTTTCTACTCTTTTAGAC
Source organism: uncultured Burkholderiales bacterium (assembly GCA_903871545.1). GTDB lineage: Bacteria > Pseudomonadota > Gammaproteobacteria > Burkholderiales > Burkholderiaceae_C > Limnohabitans. Next base: position 25,099 of record CAIQHG010000079.1, read on the forward strand.
CTGAATTGACAGTGTTATGATCTTTTTAAGCTAAATATCATTGATTAATTGAGCTCAAAGTATTTCACTAAGGCCCTACGTTAAGTTATCAAATTCGTTTGAGAAACCAGATTATTCATTTTTCCTGTTTTAAAATACTAGAAATATCCTCCCTTCTTATTCAAAGGCAATCAAAATGATTCAACTTAATATTAACGGTCAAGATCAGCAGGTTGATGTTGAACCAGAAATGCCTCTTTTGTGGGTACTGCGTGACACCTTGGGCATGACTGGAACCAAATTTGGTTGTGGTATCGCTCAGTGCGGAGCCTGTACAGTTCATTTAAACGGCCAGCCGGTTAGGTCCTGTGCCTACCCCGTATCTGCAGCAGTTGGACAAAAGGTAGTGACAATTGAAGGTTTATCTACCGACTCTAGTCATCCCGTGCAAGAGGCTTGGCTTGAGCTTGATGTTCCTCAGTGTGGCTACTGTCAGTCTGGACAGATCATGGCTGCAACAGCTTTGCTTGCAAAAATCCCCAAGCCAACGGACAAAGATATTGATGAGGCCATGACCAATATTTGTCGATGCGGCACCTATCAACGCATTCGAGCCGCAATTCACCGTGCTGCAGAAACTGGAAAGGGAATCGGTTCAGTTATTCATTACATGGCTGATGGACGTGATACGACGACCATTGATTCACAATCTGTTACAAATGCATAAGGAGTTTAGAAATGACTGATCAAGTAATCTCTCCTGTTTTAAGTCACGCTGATATAAATTCTGAAAAAAAACCTTTAAATCTTTCCAGAAGATCCTTTGTGATCGCAGCCGCCTCTGTTGCAGGCGGTGGGCTGTCGGTTGGGTTTCATGTACCGGCCTTAGCAGAAAATTCGCCAGCATCACCAAGCCAAGAGGTCAATGCGTGGGTGGTTATAAAACCCGATGATTCCTGTGTAATTAGGGTTGTACGAGCAGAGATGGGGCAGGGCACTCACACTGGTTTAGCGCAGCTTGTAGCCGAAGAGCTTGATTGTGACTGGGCAAGAGTGAGCGTTCAGCAGATAACGGCTGGTCAAAATTTGGCTCGTAACAGGGTTTGGCAAAACATGTCAACAGGGGGCAGCCGAGGCATAAGAGAATCTCAAGAGTATGTCAGACTAGGCGGCGCAGCTGCGAAAATTGTTTTACTACAAGCGGCTTCAAATCAACTTGGGGCTCCTGTCTCTGAGCTTAGCGTTACAAAAGGCGTCATCTATCACGCCCAAACAGGTCGGCAAGTATCCTATGGTCAAGTAGCAGATGCGGCCTCTGCGTTACCTGCTCCTGACCCTAAAACCATCAAACTCAAATCTCCCAAGGATTGGAAGCTTGCGGGTCAACCCCTTAAGAGGCTTGACACAGCAATGAAAGTCAATGGGCGTTTAAAGTACGCGGTAGACATTAAATTGCCAGGAATGGTTTACGCCGCAATAAAGGCTTGTCCAGTTTTTGGCGGTAAGTTAAAGAGTTTTGATGACGCTCAAATTAAATCCATGAGAGGTATTAAAGCCGTCATCGCCGTAGACGATAACGCTGTAGCAGTTATCGCTGATAACTGGTGGAGGGCTAAAGAGGCGTTGAACGTTTTGCCAATCGTATGGGATGAGGGAGAAAATCGACAAATCTCTAGCGAATCTATCCGCAGCAACTTAGAGGAGGGGCTCACCTCAACAAATAACGTTTTCGCTGATACCAACAAAGGTGACGCGGACGAGGCAATCTCCAAAGCGCACAAACGCGTCGATGCCACTTACATTACCCCTTTTGTCAGTCATGCTTGCATTGAGCCCATGAACTGCACTGTCTTGATTACGAAAGATAAAGCCGAGGTTTGGGTACCCTCTCAAAATGCAGAAGCCGCGCTTGCTGAACTTGCCAAATCAACCGGTCTTGAGCTCTCAAAGTGTGAAGTCTATAACCAGTATTTGGGCACAGGTTTTGGTAGAAGGGGTGGGTTTCAAGACTATGTACGACAAGCAGCATTGATTGGTAAACAAATGATGGGTACTCCCGTCAAGCTCTTATGGTCTCGAGAGGAAGATATTACCCATGACTTTTACCGTCCAATTGGGCACTGCAAAATGTCTGCCGGTTTGGACAAGGATGGTAATTTAGTGGGTATGCATATTCGAGTGTCTGGGCACTCGATCAACGCCTACTCTGCTCCCCACAATATTAAAGACGGTAAAGATCGTCGCCAGCTCCAAGGCTTTTGGTCTGAGGCCGGTGACGCACAGTTTGGCTACACCATTCCTAACTTGAAAGTTGAGTACGCCATGCGTAACTCACACGTCCCAGTTGGAGCTTGGAGGGGGGTGAACACCAACCAAAACGGTTTGTACAGTGAATGTTTTATGGAGGAAGTGGTTCACGCAGCTGGTAAAGATTCACTCGAATTTAGGCGCGCGCTGCTTAAAGATCATCCCAAACATTTGGGCGTCTTAAATGCGGTTGCTGAAAAAGCTGGGTGGGGTAAGCCTACCGCCCCAGGAGTTCACCGGGGTTTAGCTCAGTTCATGGGATACGGCAGTTATACGGCCGCAGTAGCAGAGATATCAATTAAGGGTAACGAAATAAAAATTCATAAATTGGTGCTAGCTACTAATTGTGGACACGCTGTAAATCAACGCATGATTGCAGCTCAAGTTGAGGGCTCAGTTGCGTACGCGCTTGATACGCTCCAAAGTGAGGTGACCATTAAGGATGGACGAGTGGTTCAATCCAACTTTGACTCTTATCCCATTGCCAGGCTCAGGCAGATGCCACACATCGAAACAGTGATCGCGCCGAGCTTTGATTTTTGGGGAGGTGTAGGTGAACCCACAATATGTGTGGTTGCCCCTGCAGTGTTAAACGCTATTTACAAAGCCAGAGGGACCCCTGTTCGAAACCTTCCTCTGAAAAATTCTGGACTGAAGATCGTTTAAACAGATTCGCTAAAGTGAACTGCAAAATCGACACTTCATAATAGCTTTAGATAAAAAGTGAATTACCAGAGCCTAACCATACCCCAAACGGGTGTAGTTAGGCTCTTCTTAGTTTTGCTTGGGTTAAATATTAAAATGACAAATAACACTCTGATTGCTTTTAATTTCGAGTAAACCTGAAATGAACCGTGTTTATCTTAGTTGTATTTGGATTTTGCTGTGCTTTGTAAGTATCGTTGCCCTTGCACAGACGAATTCTTTGGGCTCAAAGCCAGAACCCTTATCGGTCTTAAAGGAAAACCGTTTAACAGACTTTACTGTGGAGGGTGACGCAATCAACTCTGCGCTCGGAAACCGTACGGGTAACCCTGCCAAGGGCCAGCAAATTGTTCAATCAAGACAAGGGCAGTGCACTCTTTGTCATGCAATACCTGGGTATGTTGGGCAAGTTGGTAACTTAGGTCCTAGACTTGATGCAGTTGGGGCTAGGTATTCAAAGGCCCAATTGAGATTAAGAATTGTCAACGAAAGTTTGATTAACCCGCAAACGATCATGCCGGCCTTTTACAAAGTAGATAACCTTGTAAGCGTGGATCCTCAGTGGAGAGGTCTTCCTATAATGGACGATCAGCAAATTGAAGATTTAGTGGCTTATTTAGCCACACTTAAGTAAGTCTAGGAGCAAATATTGAGCGAAATTAATGCTGTTCAAACGCCTCAGCCGAGAACTGATGGGCAAAGCTTCGACAACCCACATTTTACCAAAAGAGGTTTGCTTTTAGGCGGATTTAAGATTGGACTTATCTCCCCCTTGAGTTGGTTTACTGGATTTCAATTCGCTTTGACAAAGGACGCTCTTGCTCAGTCAGGGACGGCGCAGACAATAACTGGTTCCTCCTCAAGGGCTGAGCTTACGCCTTTTGAGCTCCTTTATAAGGAAATCACAAACTCTCAACCCATTGCACAAGGAGGCATTGTGCTTGAGACCCCGCGACTTGCGGACAATGGGCACTCAGCTGCTTTAAGGGTATACGTGCAAAGTCCCATGACAAAGGATGACTACGTCAAAAGTATCTATCTTTTATCAGACAGAAATCCCAGACCCTTTATGGGTAGATTTGATTTATCGCCCCTTAACCCTAGCGCAGAAATATCAACAAGGGTGCGCCTTAACGGCTCACAAAACGTGTACGCTTTAGCACTAACTTCCAAAGGGCAGTGGTTTAGCGTTCATGTCCCTGTTGAAGTGACTGAGTCAGCTTGTTTGGATGCCAGTTAATAATGGTAGCCCGAATTATTTCCCCCCCGCTTATTAAAAGCGACACTCCCTTTGAAGTCCGCTTAGTGATTCAACATCCAATGGAGACTGGTTTTCGACAAGATATGATGGGAGCATTGATTCCTAAAAATGTGATTCGTAAATTATCAGTTACCTTTAATTCAGAGTTGGTTTTCCAGGCCTCCCTGGGAACTGGAATCTCAGCCAACCCAAGTCTACAATTTTGGATGAAATCATCCCAATCTGGAGTGCTCAAGTTGTTGTGGGAGGATGATTTAGGCGTAATCGGAGAAGCTGTAAAAAGTCTAGAAATAACGTGATTCCAGAATTGTTTCAGTTTTTAAATTTAAGATGCCTTTGTAAGCCATCAAGGCTTATCAATCAAACTCTAAATTGCGTATTGGGGATGCTTTTTACCGCGCTTACGTTGGCCCCCGTATTTGGCGCTCCAATGGGAGCGGCGTATCAAGAGGGAATAATAAACAACGGACAAGCTGTTGAGTTTGCCAGAGTAATACCTTCTGAGCAACTTAGGTCGGGGTTTACATTTATAAGCGACGATTTGCGATCTCTTCAAAGCAATGATGATTTAAATCCAGCATTTCTTTGGGTAATTCAGGGGGAAACTTTATGGAAGCGCGCTTTATCTAAAGACAATCCCTCCTGCGAAAATTGCCACGGCGAATCCAATAAGAGTATGAGGGGTGTATCTACAAAGTATCCACAAATTGACCCCAAATCTGGTGATTTAATTAATTTGGAAGCTCGAATAAACCTTTGTAGAGCCCGCTATCAGCATACGAGTGCGCTGAATTTAGAATCCGATGAAATGCTTGGAATTACCGCATACGTGGCATCAGCCTCAAGAGGCCTGCCCATGAACGTGAGGATAGACGCTCAAAATAGAGAACACTTTTTAAAAGGCCGCTCGCTGTACTACACTCGAATGGGCCAAATAAACTTGGCATGTACCCATTGCCATGAGGAAAATTGGAGCGGAAAACTTCAAGGCGAAACAATTAGCCAGGGTCACATTAACGACTATCCTGTTTACAGGCTAGAGTGGCAGAAATTGGGCTCTTTGCATAGAAGGATTAGGGCCTGTTTAAGTGGTGTGAGAGCTTATATGTTTCCATTGGGCTCAAAAGAGTTGTTGGATTTAGAGCTGTTTTTGGGTTGGAGGTCCTCAGACTCAAAAATAGTGGTTGAAAGTCCTGGAGTTAGGCGGTAGAGAAAAAATGCGATGCAATCAAGAAAAATACAGATTTTCTTTTGTAAGTTTTAGTGTTTTTTTGAAGACTGTTGAGTGGCCAGAGATAATAAATTTATATAAATAAGGTTGATCAATGAAAGCTGTTTGGTACACAAAAAACGGATCCCCCGAGGATACTTTAATCTTAGGGGACATCCAAATCCCAGAGCCCAGCGAGGGTGAGGTCAGGGTCAAGTTGAAGACCTCCGGAGTTAATCCATCGGATGTGAAATCTCGAATTGCGAGGCCCCTTAACGCGCCCTTTATCATCCCTCACAGCGATGGTGCAGGCATCATTGAAAAAGTCGGCAGCGGTGTAGACAGCTCCAGGGTCGGTGAGCGGGTATGGATTTGGAATGCACAGTGGGGTCGCGCTCACGGTAGTGCCTGCGAGTACATTGTTTTAAAAGAGCAGCAGGCCGTTCATTTGCCCTCAAATACCACCTTTGAGGAGGGCGCTTGCTTAGGGATTCCGTTGTTGACAGCCGTACAGGCGATAAATTTGTGCGGGGATTTAAAGGGTAAAACGGTCTTGGTAACTGGGGCTGCTTCCAGTGTGGGTCACTATGCGGCGCAATTGGCTGCGCACGGGGGGGCGAGAGTTTTTGGAACCGTGGGTTCAAGCGAGAAAGCAACGCACGCCAAATCTGCTGGGGTTGAGGAATGTATTTACTACAAAACTGAATCAGTTCCTGATCGGATCAAATCACTCACTAACGGGTGCGGTGTAGACACAATTATTGACATGGATTTTTCCGGTACCAGTCAGTGGCTAGGTGATGGCGTTTTGTCCTCCCACGGGACATTGGTGTGCTTCGGCTCAAACATACCTGGGGACATAAATATCAACTTCAGGCCCCTACTGTTTAACTCTATCACCTGCAAGTTTTTCCTGATCTATGATTTGACACAAGACGAAAGAATAAAAATTTTGCAACAAACTAATCATTTATTAGAGAAAAAATTAATCACCCACACCATAGCTAAAGAATACCCTTTAAGCGAGATTATTGCCGCTCACCAAGCGGTGGAAAAAGGTCAATACACGGGCAACGTGGTAATGATTATTTAAAAAAAGTTGCTTTGTTTGCTTTAGATTTTTTAAGCTCTTTATTATCAGTTGGTAAAGTTCTTGCCCCATAGGGTTTTTACCATGAATTTTCAGCTATATCTTGAAAATTTTGGTAAATAATCCAGGGTTGATCACCCTAATTGATTTAAGAAGGAAGCTCTCTTTCTCCGTTCTGATATTTGATCGTTTTTTAAATTCCTTATATCTTCTATTTCATTCATACATTTCAAGTACCATGCGATTTATTAGTTTTGAGCACAAGGGCCATTCAACAGTAGGTGTCGTTTTGGACGCCAATTCTGAACAATTTGTTGATCTATCTGCACTAGGGACGTCACTTCCTACAGAGTTGGGCGCCTTAATAGCAACCACAAACGGTTTGAACACTGCTTTTGCAGCCGCCAAATCAGCACCCGACAGTGCTACTAAATCAATTAAAGATGTTAATTTACTCCCTTTGATTGTGAGTCCAAGCAAAATCATATGTATGGGCCTTAATTACGCCGACCATGCAAAAGAGGGAGGAAATGCAAGACCAGAATTTCCAAGCTTCTTTTTGCGCGGCCCCTCATCAATGGTGGGGCATAACCGCCCCATTATTCGACCCAAAGCATCCAGTAAGCTCGATTTTGAAGCAGAATTGGCAATAGTAATTGGGCAAAAAGCGCGACATTTAACCCCCGAGAATGCGCTATCTTGCATTGCTGGATACTCGTGCTTTAACGACGGAAGTATTCGCGACTTCCAAAGAAAGTCCTCCCAGTGGACTTTGGGGAAAAATTTTGATGCAACAGGTGGATTTGGCCCTTGGCTTGTGACGCCTGATGAGCTTCCCCTTGCTGGCGATGGACTGAGAATTCAGTCAAGGCTTAACGGCAAAATTATGCAAGACGGCAATACCAAGGACTTCTTATGGGGAGTGGTTGAGTCTCTTTGCATTATCAGTGAGTGCATGACTTTAGTCCCTGGTGACGTAATCATTACGGGGACCCCTGCTGGAGTTGGGTACGCTCGTACGCCCCCTGTTTGGATGGCACCTGGGGATATCTGCGAGATAGACATTGAAGGTGTTGGTGTGCTTGTAAATACCATTGCAGACGAGGCTTAAAGGCCATCTATCAAAGGTTTGATAAGTTTTTTGATACCAGTTTTTTTTTGAAATGACTTGCTCAATCAGTTTTGCGTCGAAAAACTTTGTTGGTTGATTTTTGCACAATTCATTTGAATAAAAGGAAGTCTTGAAATGGAAAATAAAAACCGCCGCGCGCACCTCAAGCAGTGGGGAGGGCTAATTGCAGGGGGCTTGAGTGCTGTTGCCCCTATGGGATCTCGCGCTCAGCAAAATTCTCCAGTCCCCTTGGAGGGTATTGGCTACAAAATTAACCATTTATCCTACTCTGATATAGGGGGGCGACCCGATAGCGTTCAAGTAATGAAAAATAAGGACCACCTTTACGTGGGCCATATGCACAGTGATGGTGTGACCATCTTAGATGCGTCAAATCCAAAAGAATTAAAGCCAGTTAATTTCTTTACGGCGGGCAAATTTACTAGAACTCATCATTTACAAGTTGCAGAGAATTTACTTTTACTTGCCAATGGTGCAAACATTGTTGCCATGCAGTCATATAGCGACATGCGAGGATATTTTGAAAACAACCCGGTCGATACCTTAACAAATCGCAAAAAGTTTCGCTCTGGTTTGTCCATTCACGACATATCAGATCCCAAAGAGATGAGGGAGATCGCGTTTCTAGAAATGCCAGGAATTGGGATTAACCGTTTATGGTGGGTAGGTGGTCGTTATGCTTACATTGCAGCCCATCTAGATGGTTTTACAGACACTATCTTAGTAACTGTCGACTTGCAAAACATCACTAAACCAGAAATCGTATCTAAGTGGTGGATGCCTGGCATGAACCGCGCAGCAGGCGAGGTGTCAACGATGCCAAAAGGTAAGCGCATGGCATTACACCACATGATCACATCGGGCAATAAAGGTTACGCTGCATGGAGGGACGGAGGATTTTCAATACATGATTTGAGTGATCCTGCTAATCCTAAACTTTTATCGCGCATTAATTGGTCTCCACCTTTTCCAGGGGGTACGCATACGCCCTTGCCCCTGCCAAAGAGGGGACTTTGTGTTGTCGCGGACGAAGGGAATGCTGAAAAATGTGCAAAAGGCACCTTCCATACTTTCGTCGTTGATGTGCGTGTGCCAGAAAACCCAGTTCCAATCTCCACACTCCCAACTCCTAGGGACAGAGATTATTGCTCTTTGGGTGTTTTTGGTCCGCACAATTTGCATGAAAATAGACCGGGTTCATTTCAAAGTGAGGAGACTATCTTTGCAACCTACAACAATGCCGGTGTCAGGGTGTATGATATCTCCAATCAATTCGAACCTAAAGAGCTCGCGTATTGGGTCCCCCCACTGCCGCAAAAGATGATGGATCCAAGGCCTAATGTTGCTTTTGCTGCCAAAACTTGTGATGCTTACGTCACGCCTCAGGGTTTGATGTACGTTAGTGATTGGAACGGGGGACTGCACGTCCTAGAATACAAAGGTTGATTTAGTTTTTATCCTCAACATAGTCAAAACATAAACTTTCTGGAATTAAAAAAATGTCACTTCGAATAAACGATATAGCCCCCAATTTTGATGCTCAAACTACTCACGGAATGATCAACTTTCATCAGTGGATTGGAGACAGTTGGGCAATACTTTTTTCCCATCCAAAGGATTTCACTCCGGTTTGCACAACTGAACTCGGTTACATGGCCAAGATTGAACCTGAGTTCACAAAAAGAAACTGCAAACTTATTGGCCTGAGCTTAGATCCCGTTGACCGTCACGGTAGCTGGGCTAAAGATATCGAGGAAACACAGGGTGCTGCAGTTAAATACCCAATGATTGGGGACACGGATTTAAATGTCGCAAAACTCTATAACATGCTACCTGCTGATGAAAGCGGTAATTCTGATGCTCGTACTGCGGCTAATAGTGCTACCGTTCGTTCTGTTTTCGTAATTGGTCCAGATAAAAAAATTAAGCTAATGATGACCTATCCGATGACAACGGGAAGAAACTTTGACGAAATATTAAGGGCACTCGACTCCATGCAGTTAACGGTTAAATACAAAGTTGCAACCCCCGTTAATTGGAAGAACGGCGAAGATGTAATTATTGCAGGCTCTGTCTCTGATGAGGATGCAAAAACTCTTTTCCCCCAAGGTTGGAATACCGTAAAGCCCTATTTAAGAGTTGTTAAACAACCCAAGTAAGAATTGGAGAGTTGCTGGTAAGGTTATGCAAAGGCTGCCGCTCAAAACCGGTAGCCTTTTTTATTCATCCGCGCGAATATAATCTAACATAATATATTTTAAAAATGGGTTCCTTACCCTTTTGTTCAAGGTCTTTGAACTGAGATAATTGAGCGCTAATTTTTAAGTTTTAGTTAATTGTTTTCACTTAAAGGTTGCTATGCATGACGTTAAATCGATTACCAAATTGCTTGACCCACTATTTCCTGGTCTATTTGGTGTCAAGGTAACAGAGGTTGGAATTGAGAAGGTGCTAGGAGAGTTGCATTTGCGGGAGGATTTTCTATCCGTAGGCGAGGTTGTTCAATCTGTTGCCTATCTAACTCTTGCAGACACTCTTTGTGTGGCAGGTACGCTTATGAACAACCCCGATAGTTTAAAAGTTCTTACCAAAGACTCGAGTACTAAATTTTTTGCTATTGCAGAAGCTGAAACTTTGATAAAGGCGGAGGCAAGGGCTTTTCATAGAGGCAAATCCACCATGGTGTGGCAAGTCAGTGTTCAAAATGAAGAGGGGAAATTGTGCGCCATAGTGACGCAAACCATGCAGGTTCTAGACCCTGTCGAGCAAGAGGTACCCTTGCCCCCTATCACTCCACCAGTTCCCTTAACCCCGCCCCCGCCTCCTACCCCCCGCCCAGCTCCCAGCCCAGCAGAGGAATCCCCAGATCAGACTGCAGCTTCCTAACGTCCATAGACCTTAGGGTTTCAAAACTCTTGAACAAAAATTAACTCTCCAATGTTGCGGGGCTAGTATCGATCGACCCCACATAACTTAACTCAACTTAACTCAACTTAACGCATTTCGAATTTGAGTGTTGCAGTTAATTCGTATATAAATCAATTAGTTACAGCTTTTTCTTTGTTCTTGATTGCAGGTGATGTAAATGGTTGACGAGATCTTTAATTGATCTACAATGCCCATTCTCTACACATCAAGCAGTGGTTTATGTCCCTCAGCAATCCCCATTATTCCCAGTCAAAACAACTACCTCCTGTAGATTTTCAAAACTCAGATGGAGTGCACAAAGGCGGTTTTGGTACTTTAACGTTAGCAGCCATTGGAATCGTCTTCGGGGATATTGGAACTAGTCCCTTGTATGCACTAAAGGCATGCTTTGACCCGACCAACGGTATTGCACTAACAAATGAATCCATTTACGGTGTGATATCTATGGTTTTTTGGGCTTTCGTGTTTGTTGTTTCGATTAAATACGTTTTGTTTGTAATGCGAGCCAATAACCACGGGGAAGGCGGGATATTGGCACTAATGGCACTTGCCATTCGAACGACCAAAGTGGGCACCAAAAGAGCAATGACTCTTACCATTGTTGGGGTCTTAGGCGCATGTTTATTTTATGGTGATGCAGTTATTACGCCCGCCATATCTGTTTTGTCAGCACTTGAAGGTATGCAAGTGATATCTGAGGGACTCACAAGCTATATTTTGCCCCTCACGATAGCTATTTTGATTGCATTGTTTATATTTGAGAAAAAAGGAACGGCAATCGTTGGCGGCCTTTTTGGCCCGATCATGACGATATGGTTCGTTGTAATTGGTGTTATGGGTATTTATCAAATTATCAACGCACCGCAGATTCTCTATGCTTTTAACCCCATGTATGCCCTCAATTTCATGAGGCAAGATAGTGCAATTGCCTTTGCTGTGACGGGTTCAATATTCCTCGTTTTAACAGGCGCAGAGGCTCTGTATGCTGATATGGGACACTTCGGAATAAAACCTGTTCAGATGTCGTGGTTTTTTTTGGTGATGCCTTGCTTGCTTCTAAATTATTTCGGACAAGGGGCCATGTTTCTCGTCCGTCCAGAGACCATCTCAAATCCATTCTTTTTAATGCTTCCTGAGAGCTTTTCTTTGTTTTTGGTTATTCTCTCAACAATTGCCACCGTAATTGCTTCTCAGGCTTGTATTTCCGGGGCCTACTCAATGACCAGTCAGGCCATATTGCTAGGGTTTTTGCCCCGTATGAGAGTTATGTTTACGTCTGAGAGAGAGATTGGACAAATTTACGTTCCCTTTATCAATTGGATGCTTTGCTTGATCGTCGTACTTGTGGTGCTGGCTTTTAAGAAGTCAGACAACTTAGCTGCGGCTTACGGTATAGCTGTTTCAACAACGATGCTGATGACGACCTTTTTGGCAGCAGTGGTGATGAAGGTAGTTTGGAAATGGAATCCAATACTTGTCACTCTTGTAATCAGCATTTTTATGGTTGTTGATTTTGGTTTCTTTGCATCTAATTTAGCCAAAATACTTGAGGGAGGGTGGTTTCCACTTGTTATCGGCGCGATTTGTTTTGTGCTAATGATGACTTGGTATCAAGGTCGACAGTTGCTAAGAAAGCATGCAGTAGACGGGGGTATTCAGATAGAAGATTTCCTTAAGTCTTTGATGATGCATCCACCCGTAAGAGTAGAGGGTACAGCCATATTTTTAACTGCGCATATTGACTATGTACCCGCTGCACTACTTCACAATTTAAAGCACAACAAGGTACTTCATGAGCGTGTCATTTTTCTAAAAGTCAGTGTTTGGGATGTTCCAAGAATTGAGGATAAACAACGCATTGCCCTCAAAGACTTAGGTGACAATATGTTTTTGGTTCGCGCTGTTTATGGCTTCAAAGAAACTCCTGATATTGGCCAAGTCCTTCGCCTGTTAAATGAGAATCACGGTATCAATTGCATCGTGGAGGAGTCCTCCTTCTTCCTTGCCAGAGACTCAATTGTTGCTCATGAAATTCCTCAAATGTCTATGTGGCGCGAGCATTTATTCATCTCCATGATGCAAAATGCCTCCCGAGCTGCAGACTTCTTTAAAGTCGATCCAGGCCGAGTCATTGAGCTTGGTACTATGGTGGAACTTTAAATAATCATAGAACCTCATGTACTCCACTCCTTTAATTATGAGTGAAATATTTCAGGCGACTTAGTCAACTGAGCTAAAGCGCCGAGCCGAGAACTATAGCCAGATTGTCAGCTTAGGACGGGGTGATTAATGGGGTGCGATACCGCTGAATTTTTATACTCCGTTTTAAGTGTGTGCACAGTTTACAAAAATATACCGTGAGGACTGTTCGACGACCGAGCTTACTGTAAAATATTTTTACCAATCAATGCTCAAGTGAGAACGCATGAAATCATTCATTATTTTTTCAATCGCCCTTATCTCCCACATCAGCAGTCATGCTCATAACGTTTCAGGCAGTGGTTTTATACACCCGCTAATTGGCATAGATCATTTACTTGCAATGATTGCTGTTGGCGCATTAAGCGTTCAACTTGGCGGCAGAGCCATTTACATGTTGCCACTGTCGTTTTTGTGTGCCATGTTGCTTGGCGGTATCGTTGGATTTGAGCAATATAAGTTGTATTACACAGAAATAGGAATTGTTTTTTCAGTGGCGTTGTTGGGCGTTGCTATTGGAATGAAGACTAGACTTTCACTTGTGCTTGCTGTTGTGGGTGTAGCCATTTTTGGCGTATGTCACGGTTACGCACATGGCGTAGAACAGCCATTCACTGAAAATCAATTTAGCTATGCTGCTGGCTTTTTGTTCACCACTGCTTGTTTGCATTTTATCGGTGCGTTTGGTGCTGACTTGATACACAAGCGAATCAACAAAGGTAGCAAGGTACTGCAAGCATTGGGATTTGCCACTGCTTTTGTGGGCGTTGGTTTGATGTTTCAGCTTTGATGTGTTCATTGGTGTCATTTCTCACGACACTTACCTCCGCGTCTAATACCGCAATGGATGATCAGATGTCGGTTCAACCGAGGCTATCAATTCAGGTCGATCCTAAGAGTTTCTATTTAGTCTTGTAATACCCCTCCAATCTGCATCCTCATTATTGATAAGATATATCAATAAATTAAAAATTGCTTTAATTGTAAAAGTCTGTAAGAATGGGCTGCTTATTTACGGCTCTAAAGGTAATTAGACTTAGTCTATGAAAACATGAACCATGAGGACCGAAAGCAAATTATCGATTCTGTGTTGGCTATTGACAAAGACCCCACAGCGCACAAACTGGCAGAGGAAGTATTACTAAAAGCCGGCGCATTACAAAGTGCCATTTTCAACAGCGCCAACTTTTCAAGCATTGCAACTGATGCAAAAGGCGTTATTCAGATTTTTAATGTAGGCGCTGAGCGTATGCTTGGGTATACGGCCGGGGAAGTCCTCAACAGTATCACCCCGGCTGAGATTTCAGACCCTCAGGAGGTGATTGCAAGGGCAAAAGCTTTGAGCGAAGAGCTTGGAACAACAATTGCACCGGGGTTTGAGGCTTTGGTTTTTAAAGCCTCACGCGGAATAGAGGATATTTATGAGTTGACTTACATACGTAAGGATGGAACTCGGTTTCCAGCGGTTGTCTCCGTTACGGCGCTAAGGGACGCAGAGAAAATTATTATTGGTTATTTATTGATTGGAACTGATAATACCGCACGCAAACAAGTGGAAGCTGAGCAACAAAAGCTTGATCAACGTTTGCGCGATCAGCAGTTTTACACACGCTCACTCATAGAGTCTAATATTGACGCGTTAATGACTACAGACCCATCTGGCATTATCACGGATGTTAACAAGCAAATGGAGGCTCTTACGGGTTGCACACGCGATGAGTTGATAGGAGCGCCTTTTAAGAATTACTTTACTGATCCTTTGCGCGCTGAGGCGGGCATTAAACTGGTGCTTAGCGAGAAGAAAGTTACCAACTATGAGCTTACCGCTTGCGCTCGAGACGGTAAAAAAACCGTTGTTTCCTACAACGCAACTACTTTTTATGATCGTGATCGAACTTTGCAAGGTGTGTTTGCTGCAGCTAGAGACGTGACTGAAAGAAAACGATTTGAGCAAGCGTTGCAAGAATCAAATGTAGAGTTGGAGAGCGCAAAATCAGCTGCAGAAAAGGCCAACCTTGCGAAATCAGATTTTTTGTCCGCTATGAGCCATGAGCTGCGCTCACCGCTCAATGCCATCCTAGGTTTTGCTCAATTAATGGAGTCTGACTCCCTGGTCTCCACAGATTCGCAAAAAGAGAGTATTTCCCAGATTCTTCAGTCAGGTTGGCATTTACTTAAACTCATTAATGAAATTTTGGACCTCGCCGCAGTTGAATCAGGCAAAGTCTCCCTTTCTTTAGAGCCAGTGTCCCTCTCAGAAGTCTTATCTGAATGCCAGGCAATGATGGATGCGCAGGTAAAACAGCACGGCATAAGTATGTCCTTTCCCAACTTGAATCAATCAAGTTTTGTGTGGGCGGACCAAACACGTTTAAAACAAATTGTCATTAACCTCTTATCTAACGCAATTAAATACAACAAACCAAGTGGAAGTGTCATTGTCAGCTGCTCACCTGTAAACGAAGATCGAATTCGAATTAGTGTTCACGATACCGGTAAAGGTATGGTGCCAGAGAAGCTGGCTCAACTATTCCAACCTTTTAATCGGCTTGGCCAAGAGGCAAGCGGCGTTACGGGAACGGGTATTGGCCTAGTCGTCACCAAGCAATTGGTCGAGCTCATGGACGGCGTCTTGGGGGTAGAGAGTGACCCAGGCACTGGCAGTACCTTTTGGTTTGAACTACGCTTGACTCCCGCGCCAGATCATACAGTTGGGAGAAGTAATCTAATAGCACCTTCCCAGCCCAAGCCTCAGACCCAGACCGAGCAAAGCACTTTGCTCTACATAGAGGATAACCCGGCAAATATGAAGTTGGTGGAGCAACTAATTGCGCTGCGCACAGATATTTTGTTGTTGACGGCTGGGAGCGGAACTTTAGGGATTGAACTAGCGCGCACCCATAGGCCTGATGTCATTTTAATGGACATCAACTTACCGGGTATCAGCGGGATCGAGGCATTGAAAATTTTGAAGGCAGATCTACAGACAGCCCACATACCGGTTGTGGCCCTTAGCGCAAACGCCATGTTACGCGACATAGATTTAGGGCTGGAGATGGGTTTCTTTCGATACTTAACCAAACCTATTTTGGTAAAAGAATTTATGGAAACTTTGAATGAAGCGCTAGATTTCTCAAAAAAATAATGTTAAGACCTAAGTATTTTTTTAATGAAAATAGCGTCAGTGAATTTTATTTTTTGTATCTGAATTTTAGTTTAAATAAAAAAGGAATCCAGATTGATCGACCCGTCAGACATCTTAAGCGCCAAGTTATTGATCGTTGATGATCAAGCCGCAAATGTGCTCCTTTTAGAGCGCATGCTTCGCGGCGCTGGCTACAGTTGTATCTCATCAACTAGAGATCCTGAGGAGGTGTTCGAATTGCACCAACAAAATCGTTACGACTTAATTTTGCTTGATCTTCAAATGCCTAGAATGGATGGCTTCCAAGTAATGAATCGTTTAAATGAGATTGAAACCAGTAGTTACCTGTCTGTTCTTGTTATCACAGCCCAGCCAAACGAAAAGGTGCCCGCTTTAAAGGCTGGAGCCAAAGACTTTATCAGTAAACCTTTTGATTTGGCAGAGGTGCTGTTAAGAGTACATAATTTGTTAGAAGTCCGCCTTTTAAGCTCAAAGACCAAGAGACTGTATGAGCAAGTACTGGCTCAACAAAGAGTCTCTGAGCGCCTTCTTGATAATGTCTTACCGCACTCCATCGTAGAGCGATTGAGGAGTGGGCCAGGGGTAATGGCTGATAAACTTACAGAGGTGATTGCCGATAGTTTTCTTGATGTAACAGTTTTATTTGCAGATATAGTTGGTTTTACAAAATTTTCAGAAGGCGTTAGCGCTGAAGCGTTAGTAGGGTTTTTAAATGATATTTTTACCCGCTTCGATAGGATCGCTGACTTGCGGGGTTTGGAAAAAATAAAAACAATAGGGGACTGTTATATGGCCGTATGCGGGCTGTCAGTCTCAGCTCTAAACCATGCTGAGCAAACCGCCCATATGGCCCTTGATATGATTGAGGAGATGGAGAGATTTAACAAACAACATAAACTTGAATTAGATATTCGCATTGGAATTAGTACGGGTGCTGCGGTTGCAGGCATTATTGGTAAACGTAAATTTTTCTACGACCTTTGGGGGGACGCGGTTAATACAGCAAGTCGAATGGAGTCTCAAGGTCTGCCAGGACGCATACAGATCACTGATTCAACTCGCTACAAATTAGGAGAGACCTTTGTGCTGGAGAAACGAGGCACAATTGAGGTCAAGGGGAAAGGGGAGATGAGCACATGGTTTGTAAACGCCAGGGAGCTCCCCCGCGTTCTAAGTAACCAGACTCCCATGAACCCAGTAAAGATCTAATTAATGAGCCAATTACAAATGGGGGACCACTGCATTAGGTCTTTTTGGATTTTTGAGGGCGTCATATCAAAAAGGCTTAGGCCGTGTGCCGCCATATGTACATAGTACTGGGTATTCCTTATATTTGCCAAGTGCTGTACGGATAGGTTTTCCAAAAATTCGTTCAACTTAGTAGCTGAAATGGTTCGCTCATCAATTCTCATCCCAACGATTGCGATCTCTAATCTTTTAGATTGCTTCATGTCCAATAGCGAGTCAATAAACTGCTGGGTTGCAAATATATCGAAAACGCTGGGTTGAATTGGAATAAGGACCTTATCAACCAATTTAAGTGCTTTTTTAAGCCTTTTCTCATCAAAACTAGCAGGTGTGTCCACAACTGCGTAACTAATATTGCCAAGAGAGCCCGTAGGATCCTCCTCATCGTACTCCCAACTTTGAATGTGAAGGGCAGCAGGGGGCCTAAGGCTAAGCCATAGTTTTGATGATTGTTGTGGATCTAAATCGGCGAGTGCTGCTTTTTTACCAATAGAGGCCAAAAAGCCCGCAACATTAGTAGCTAGTGTTGACTTTCCCACACCGCCTTTGGGGTTAGCTATCATGCAAATTGGCACAACATTTCCCTAAATTATATGAACTTGCCTATTTTAATTTTTTTTCGGCTTTAAAAGAAACCACTGTATGTTTTTTAGAGCTAGTAAAGGCTATTTACAGATATTTTTTCTGCAGACAACAAGTAAAAATTAGGTTTTTTAGTCTGAGCGACCTAAGGAGGCGAATGTGTAATAATTGAGTATTATTTTGGGTCTGAGATAGTTCTCATTTGTGAAGAAATTTTGAAATTTAAGAGGCTTACATAGCTTTATTCACTTTGACTATTTTGGGACTCTTTTTTAAATTCAAAAAGAATAAAGAAAGAAAGCATGGGTGATTACACAAATATGTCAGCTTATTATGATGTCATCATGACATCAGGCTACTACGATTACAAATCTATTGTTGATAACTTATTGGAACATGAGCCTTACAACCATGTTTTGGAAATCGGATGCGGTACGGGTCTAATTCTTGAGGAGTTGGCCAAAAGAAAGCATGTGCAAAGCATCATGGGTATTGACCTCACACAGTCTATGCTAACCATTGCGAATGCAAGATTAAAAGATTTCCCAAATGTAACTCTCTCCAACCAAAATATTACCCAACTAAAATTAGAAAAGCAGTACGATTTAGTCTTCTCTTACGGGGGGGTTTGGTATTTTGTAGTTGACGGTGACAATGAGCCTTTCTTAGTCAGTCACATTAGTGACCCCGCTGCCAATGAGCAAGGTTTTGAGCATCTATCAAAATACATGAGCGTTGGATCAACTTTACTCCTTGGTATACAGGGACCGCATTTTGATTACGAAAAGGCAATTTCCAACGGAATGACCTATTCTCAAAAAATCGATCCGTGTGAGGACGGTTTTATTAAACATTATTACCTAGCTGACAAAGGTCATAATTTAATGGCTCAAACTGTTCAGTACAGAACTTATGATTTTAATAAAGCCCGGGGCTTACTTGGCAGATATGGGTTTGAATACCAACTTGAATCACATAAAAATAAACTCTTTGTACGTTTTAAAAAGATAAGCTAATCGCTCTAAAAAATTAGTCGAATTTTAAAAAAAGTATTTTTTTGAAAAAATCATATTTTCTAAAAAACTCTTCCTCTATTTGATACTTTATTCAACATCCCTTATTTACTCGTTAAAGGAATGATTTCCTAATGTCAACAAATTTGAAACCAAAGATCTTTTTTATTGGCTTAGGAAATATGGGAAACCCCATGGCTTTGAATCTAATTCGGGCTGGTTATGACTTAACAGTTTTTGATCAAATTGAGGATAAAGCAAAAAATCTGATTGAAATGGGCGCTAAGTGGGCCCAGTCGTTACAGCAGGGGGCTGGTGCTGCAGATGTGGTGATGGCCTCACTTCCCGGCCCCCCCCAGGTGAGAAGTGTGATGCTAGGGGATATGGGTGTTTTGGCACACTTAAAGCGCGGTGCATCCGTCATAGACACTTCAACCAGCGCAGTCGATTTGGTTCAAGAATTGGTGCTCAAATCCTCCCACCTTGGAGTCGACTATTTAGAGGCCCCAGTGACGAATGCGGTTGATTTTGCTGCGTTAGGTAAATTATCCATTTTTGTTGGCGGTAATCGGGAAGCGTTTGAGAAATTTAGGCCTATTTTTGACGTAGTCGGCGAAAAGATTTTTTATGTGGGTAAGCCCGGTAACGCAGCCACAGTGAAACTTTTAACTAATTTGTTGTGGTTTGTCAGCGCAGCAACCATAGGTGAAGCACTTATGTTGGGCGCAAAAGCGGGCGTTCCCCTTCGCACTGTTTGGGAAGCCATAAAGTCCAGCGCCGGTAACAGTTGGGTTGCCGAGCACGATGTACCCTCCATTTTTGATGGGCACTATGACCCAAGTTTTTCGCTTGATTTATGCGTGAAAGATTTAACCTTGGTCAATGAGATTGCTGAAAGCCAAGGGTACTCACTCACTATGGGGGGCATCGCTAAGTCTTTATTTGAACAAGCGCGCGCCACATACGGGGGGGAGGTTGGGGAACTGCACGTGACCAAATTGCTAGAGGAGCGAGTTGGGATGTTTCTGCGTCCACCGCATGGCATAGAGATTCAAGATACATCCCCTAAGAGTCAAAGTAATCAAAATACCTGGCGTGATCGTCCTAACCAAAAGTTACTTCTGTCTCAGTCCAAAGAGGTAATGCCCCAAGGAGTTGCTGAAAATTACCGTTATTGGGGCGAAGACCAAACCGTATTTGTAGACAGCGCCAAGGGTTGCTACTTTACAGATGCGGATGGCCGCACTTTTGTTGACTTTAGATTGGGATACGGCCCAATCATTTTGGGCTATCGGGACGTACGAGTAGACAGGGCCGTCATTGAGCAAATTACCCAGCGCGGTACTTTGACTGGATTTTCAACCTCATTGGATGCAAAAGTCGTAAACCAAATAAAAAGCTTGTGTCCAAATATAGAAAAAATGAGGTTTGCCAACTCCGGAACCGAGGCTGTCATGGGAGCCGTTAGGACTGCTCGCGGGTTCACCAAGAGAAACCGAATCGCAATTGTGGAGGGCGGTTTTCACGGACTTTATGATGAGATGATGTGGAAGTCCGATGTTGAGAGCTGGGATCCTGCCTGCGCACTGGACCCGCTTGTCATTCCTTTTGGCGCTGGAATACCGGCTAAAACCAGAGATTTGGTTGATGTAATCCCTCTAAACAGCGATGAAGCACTTGAAAAGCTTTTTCAAACACGTAGCGACCAATTGGCTGCAGTCATATTAGAGCCCATTGTGGGCAACTGCGGCAGCATCAGTGCCAGCGAGAATTGGCTTGCAAAACTCAGAGAGCTTTGTACGCGAAACGGCACGATGCTCATCATTGACGAGGTTAAAACTGGTTTTAGGGTCGCTAAAGGAGGCGCCCAGTCTTTATACGGTATCCATGCGGACCTTACCTCTTATGCTAAAGCCATGGGAAATGGATATCCCGTAGCTGCATTTGGCGGACGAGCTGAGGTGATGGACTGTGTTGGTGCAACAAAGGGGATGGTGGTTCACGGGGGTACTTACACGGCTAATTTGGTTGCGCTAAGCGCGGCACATGAAACGCTTCGTATTTTGACTCATACCGATGCACTCAAAACTGTAGACCGGGTAGGCGAACAAATTCAGACCCTACTTGGCCGAGTGTTTACGGGCGCTGGTATCGAGCATGCTTTTGCTGGACCTCCCGCTATGTTTGGAATTCACTTTACACCCACAGTTCCCACAAATTACAGAGACTGGCGTCTCACCAACAGCTCACTCTATCAAAAGTTTGCTTGGAAATTAATTGAGATGGGTGTCATGCTAGAGCCTGATTCAAGGGAGCCTTGGTTTATATGCGAATCGCACCAAAAGCTGGATCTAGGGTGGTTAGAGGAGACAGCCAACAAGGCCATAAAGGCAGTTCTTTAAGGGATGGGATCTCATATTAGGGGGTCTGGCCGTTGGCATTTTAAAACTTTATTTTTAAAACAGACCCACAATTTTCCCATCCTCGTCAAGATCAATCTGATCGGCAGCAGGATTCTTGGGAAGTCCTGGCATAGTTAGGATATCTCCGCAAATTGCAATGATGAATTCTGCACCAGCAGATAATTTGATCTCACGCAAAACAATTGTATGGTTGGATGGGGCCCCTTTGAGAGTTGGGTCTGTTGAGAATGAGTACTGGGTTTTAGCAATACAAACTGGTAGATGCCCAAAGCCTGAAGCTTCTAAATTGCTTAGTTGTTCTAGTATTTTTTTGTCAGCATTAACTTGTGAAGCCCCGTAAATCTTGGTTGAGATTGCTTTGATTTTATCGATCAAATGTTCGTTGTCCTGGTATAGGAATTTAAAGTTGTTGGGTTTCTCACAAAGCGCAACTACTGCTTGCGCCAACTCTTGCGCGCCCTTGCCCCCATTTGCAAAGTGTTTTGCAACGATCACCTCGGCCCCGTGATGTGATGCTGTTGACTTGAGCAAATCAACTTCCGCTTGCGTGTCCTCAATGCGGTGGTTGATCGCAACAATGCAATTCAAACCAAAATGATTTTTAATGTTGTCAATGTGCCGCTCTAAATTGACTAGGCCCGCTTTTAGAGCAGTTAAATTCTCACGTCCCAGATCTCTCACCTCAACGCCGCCGTGGTATTTGAGTGCTCTGATGGTTGCAACTAAAACGACTGCAGATGGCCTTAAACCTGATTTTCGGCATTTAATATCTATGAACTTCTCCGCCCCCAAATCGGCTCCAAAACCTGCTTCAGTTACCACGTAGTCGGCCAGTTTTAGTGCAGTCGAGGTTGCAATAACTGAATTGCAACCATGCGCGATATTTGCAAACGGACCACCATGTATGAAGGCAAGGTTATTTTCAATTGTTTGAACAATGTTGGGTGCGAGCGCGTCTTTTAAAAGCGCTGTCATAGCCCCGTGAGCATTTAAGTCCTTTGCCGTGATGGGTTGAAGATCCCTTGTGTAGCCAATCACGATTTTCCCAAGTCTATCTTTTAAATCTTCCAAATTCTTGCTTAAACAAAATATAGCCATCACTTCAGATGCCACAACGATATCAAAGCCGTCCTCACGGACAAATCCATTACCAGGGCCGCCTTGTCCGATTGTGATTTTTCTAAGGGCCCGGTCGTTCATGTCCATCACCCGCTTCCATGTGATGCGACGGGTATCGATATTCAACGTATTGCCGTGAAAGATATGGTTATCAATAATAGCTGCCAATAAATTATTAGCCAAGGAGATGGCATTAAAGTCACCCGTAAAGTGAAGATTAATATCCTCCATGGGAACCACCTGGGCATATCCGCCTCCGGCTGCTCCGCCTTTCATACCAAAGACGGGTCCAAGAGAGGGCTCACGAAGACAAATTAAAGCTTTTTTGCCGATGTAATTTAGTGCGTCCCCAAGTCCCACAGTAGTTGTGGTTTTGCCCTCCCCAGCAGGAGTGGGGGAGATGGCGGTGACCAGTATTAATTTCCCGTCAGGCTTATCGTTTAACGTTTTAATGAAGTCAAGGGATAGCTTTGCTTTGAAATGCCCAAAGGGCTCGAGCGCTTCATCAGGAATCTGAGTTTTTTCCTTAACTAAGTCGATAATACGGCGTTTTTTTGCGGCTTGAGCGATATCAATGTTACTAGGCATAGGACTTTTGTAATGTAATTTTTTGTATATAAAAACTTGGAAAGATGCAGGGCTAAAAGAGTGAAAGGATCAGTTCGCAATCTATTTGGTTAATAATTGGATAACTCCGTAAAGCGCGCCTGACCAAGCACCCACATTCATCAAAATGGCAATCGCAAAACCAGGTCCTCGCTTGGCGGGGTCTTGGGTGTAGGCAATACCATACCAAACTCTGCCTAAGAGCCAAATCAGGCCGATTGCAAAAGCTCCTTTATCATCTATTAAAAATGCGTAAATCCAAAGTGCAGGGAAAAACATAAATACATTTTCTATCGTATTCATTTGTACACGGTAGGTACGCTCAAAAACTTCATTGCCAGATATTGCCGGGGCTTTGATTTCATATTTTTGTCTGGCCCGTCCAACTGTATTGGTGTTGACGAACATCAACATAACGATCATTAAACTAATCAGGCAGGTGAGTGGTAGAAAATTCAAAATAAGCCTTTGGGATAATATTGTTTGGACTATTGGGTGGGGATTCACGCAACAGATGACCGCTTCAATTTGCTTGACATTGTAATGTCCCGTGAAGCTGTCCTATACTGAGGTAGGTAGGTTCTAATCCTAGGTGTTTTCACTAAACACTATCTGCACTTGTGTGCTGTTTAAACATAAATCACTTTAGACCCATGACAAGCACAACGACACTCATCTTAAACTCCTAAGCATGGCTTCACTTTCTGTAAAATTACCAAAGAAAGTTGCTCAGCTTTTTCAAAAAGCAAATCAAAATCATGTCCAAGGCGACCTGGATTCTGCAAAAAAGGGCTATTTAGAGGTTTTGAACTCACACCCCAAGTATGTTGATTGCATACATTTGATGGGTGTGTTGCTTTGTCAATTAAAAGATTTTAGCGGCGCGCTTGAATACTTTAATCATGCAATCAAACTCAGTCCTAACCCGCAGTTTTACTTCTCCCGTGGTGTTGCTTATCAAGAGTCGGGCGCGTATGACTTGGCCGAGACTTCCTATTTGCAAGCGCTTAAACTTCGCCCCGTTTTTCCTCAGGCCCACTACAACTTAGGGATCCTGAAGCGAGGCGAAAAAAAACACACCCAAGCACTCACTTATTTCTCATCCGCTGCGGCGCAAAAACCCGATTATGTGGATGCCCATTACAACAAAGCCAACACTTTAAAGGATTTGGGCGAGTTGACCCAATCTATTCAGGCCTATGACTTGGTGCTTTCTTTAAATAAAAATCACGCCCAGGCTTATCTAAACAAGGGCATGTCCTTTAAACAATTGGGGCAGTTTCAACAAGCCTTATCTTGTTATCTTCTAGCCTTGCAAACCAACCCATCCTACTCTGATGCTCACTCTAATTTGGGAATTCTCTACACTGAGCAAAAACTTTGGCCCGATGCATTTAGGAGCTTTCAAGACGCACTTGCTATTGATCCCAATCATGCTCAGGCCCTTTGGAACAAATCTTTACTTTTATTAACACATCAAGAGTTTCAAGCAGGGTTCACTCTTTACCCCAGTAGATGGAGATACGAGGTGATGATTTCACCCGCGTTACACACCCACAAGCCCCTTTACGTTCATCAAAAAGATTCCAGACCCGTTAGCCAATCAGATCAAGCAGGCCCACCTGACCTTTCACAAACTACTCGGCTCGTGCCTGTGCTACTGATTTGGCCTGAACAGGGCATAGGCGATGAAATCATGTTTGCCAGTTTGCTCCCAAAGGCCCAAACTCTTGCCAAACAATTGATAGTGCAAATGGACGCAAGACTAATTCCGCTCTTTAAGCGTGCAATGCCAGAAATTACGTTTAAAGCAAAGAATGAAATTCTAGAGGAATCACTTTACGATGAGCATATGCCTATTGGACAACTGGCGGAGATTTTTTGTAAATCTAAAGAGGATTTTGTAGGCTTCAATTCAAGTTATATCTTTAGCGATGCTCTCAGAGAAGAACAACTTTCTTTAAAAATACCCAGGAACGGTAAAAAGACGATTGGAATAAGTTGGAGAAGCAAGAACGATCAAAAAGGACTGGACAGAAGTTTATCCCTCAAAGAGCTTATTGCCTCTTTGACGGGTTACGGCACAGATACCTTTGCTCCTAATAAGTACAACTTTGTCAATCTTCAATACGGCGTCCAACCCGAGGAGTTGGAGTCCGCGCGTTCGTCTTTGGGGACTGAAATACTAAGCCTCAGCGAGGTAGATAATTTTACGGATATTGACGGGCTCGCAGCACTCATCCAGTGCTGTGACCTGGTAGTTTCAATTGATAACTCAACTGTCCATTTGAGTGGGGCTTTGGGCAAAGACACGTTGGTTTTATTACCCTACAGCTGTGATTGGCGCTGGGGGCTTGATACCGAGGAAAGTGTTTGGTACCCCAGCGTCAGACTATTTAGGCAGTTACGCCTTGGTGATTGGGGTGAGCCGTTGCAAAGGGTGCAAGAAGCGCTTGGAGAAAAAAATAGAAGTTAGACTTTTGTAGAAATTTTGCTCCCCTTCAATTACAAGCCAAGGATTCTATGAATTCTGGTGCTAGCGGTTGTGTATTCCAAAGGGATGGGCTCCCCCCCCCGAAGGTATGATGCAATGGAGTAAGCGGCAAGTGTCGCTTCGTGAAATCCACAAACAATTAATTTTCTCTTTCCAGGATAACTATTAATGTCCCCAACTGCGTAAATTCCAGGTAAATTGGTTTCGAAATTCTTGGAATCAACTTTGAGCGTTTTTTTCTCCATCTGTATTTCCCAGTCCAATAATGGACCCAGCTTTGGGGATAGTCCAAGGCATTCAACTAACAAATCGCAGGCTCGCTCATTGATAACGCCGTGTGTGTCAGTGACGAGCAGGTGGCTCAAAAGCTGACCTGCTTCACGCGTTTTTAGTCCCGTGATTTGTCCAGTCATAAATTGAATGGCGTTGATTCTCAAAGCTTGATCAAATTGTGCTTTAAGCTCCTCACCAATATCTAATTGTTCTCTTCTGTATATTAGGCAAACCGATTGCGTTCCACTTTTTAAAGCAGCGTTCAGCGCTGTCCTAACCGCAGCTTCATTGGATCCGTAGACAACGATATGTTTTGCAGCTATTGAGTCGTTTTGCGGCAACTCACATACCACTTGGGGTGGGTGAGATGATCCAAGGTCGCCACTTCTGAAATTGTTCAGCTCACGCAGCGGCAATTCCTTATGAACAAACGCACCAACTCCTGCAGCGATAACGATGCATTTGGTTTGAAACCTTAGACCCTCTCGAGTCGTAACTTCGTAGCCCATATCATTTGATACCAGACTTTGAACAGTCTGCTTCAGGTGAAAGCTTGGCTTCATGGGATCAATTTGTAACTCTAATTGATCTATCAAATCTTTGCCCGTAATTTTAGGAATTCCTGGCACGTCATAAATAAATTTGTCAGGGTATAGGGCGCTACACTGCCCGCCTATTAAGGGCAGTGAATCTACCACGTGGGCTTTTATTTCGTGAAGCCCGAGCTGAAAGATTTGAAACAAACCAACTGGGCCTGCTCCAATAATCAATACATCGGTCTTTATGGGGGTGTTTGACACAGATTGAATGTAAGAGAGGCTTTAAGGGGGCTATTTTTTAATGAATAAAAGTGATTAAAGAAAGAGCAGGCTTGAAATTTTTTTGACTTGAATAATAGTTATTAACGAATCAATTCAGACAACTTACCCTCTTTGTCCTTCCAATCATCGGCATCGGGAAGGGGAGATTTACGTTTGGTGATGCTAGGCCAACCAATTGTAGACAACTCAGCATTTAATGCAGTCATATGCTCTTGGTCGGTGGGTACATCCTCCTCTGCATAAATAGCGTTAACGGGGCACTCGGGAATACAGACAGCACAATCAATGCATTCATCGGGATCAATGGTTAGGAAGTTGGGCCCTTCTCTAAAACAGTCCACTGGGCAGACGTCTACACAGTCGGTATATTTACAGCGGATACAAGATTCAGTTACTACGTGGGTCATGACAATTTAGATATAAAAATCTGGAATAAGAGATGAAAACAGAAAAACCAAAATCAAAGAGAAGTACTAATCAAGTTGACTAAATCTCAACGACCTGCGTATTTTAGTGTATGTGGACGCGAGCTAAAGTGGATTATTCCTTTTTCTGATAGGGGCAATTCGGTTGCAAAGGGCCTTCTCGTGTCCGTGATTGACTAGCCCTTAGCGTGCAAAAGCGGGTATAGGGTTAATCGTATCTCCCTGATAAAATCCCCTAAAGTGCACCAACAAACGTTTTCCGTGCTCAATGTCTTGGTCTGCTCTGAGCTCAGCACTTGTAAATCCAGTCCTAGCCATTTGAATCAATTGATCGATTAAGACGTCACCTGTGGCGCAAATTTCCCCTTTAAAGCCCCTTCTTTTGCGCAGCATTACTGCCTGGCTAAAGGCTCGCCCGTCTGAGAACTTTGGAAACTGAAGGCGAACTGTATGAATCCCTTCAAGCATAGCCTCTAGGGGATCTGCATCGTTGCTGAGTTGCGTCACACCTGCACCCAGAGCGTCTGGTTGAGAGGATTTTGCAATATGTAAATTAAGGTGCATAGCGGAGAGTAATCAATTAAAACAAATTATTTCGGGGAGAAGGAGTTGGAATGCCTTTGTTTAAACAGTTATGGTTTCTTCGTTGGGGCGACTCACTCGTGAAGCGTTGGCCACAGCTTTAAAGGATTCAAAACCAACGCGCTTTAAAGTATCTATAAAGGGCTCAAGGTGAATTCTTTGTTCAGTATAGTGAGTCAAAACTGATTCAATAACGCCGACCACCTCATGCGCTGTAAAAGAAGGGCCCACTACTCGCCCCGGAATGGCGACACCTCCTAGAAGACTCCCGTCTGATCCACCTAAAGTGACTTGGTACCATTCTTGGCCATCTTTGTCTACCCCCAAAATGCCAATGTGTCCGCTGTGATGATGGCCACATGAGTTGATACAACCGCTGATATGCAAATCCACTGGACCAATGTCGAGCACCTCATCTAGATCTTTAAATCGCTCAGTTATGGACTCTGCTATGGGGATAGATCTTGCATTGGCAAGGGAGCAGTAATCACCGCCTGGGCACGCGATCATATCCGTTAACAGCCCAATATTGGGTTGAGCTAAGCCAGCCTCTTTTGCTTGCCTCCATAGCTCGTGTAGGTCATCTTCGTGTACCCAAGGCAAAACAAGATTTTGAGCGTGAGTGACCCTTGCCTCTGAGCAAGAAAACCGATCACTGAGAGAGGCGGCAATCTCAAGTTGCTCAGCCGTTGCATCTCCAGGAGCTTGGCCGTGCCTTTTAAAGGAGAGAGTAACAATCCTGTAATGTTGAAACTTGTGCTGAACAACGTTTTGTTTCAACCATCTTGAAAACTCGATCCCAGGCTGTGAGTCTTCGGGGCGGGAGGCGCTTGGTGCACCTAAATTTTGGATCACTTTGGCTGGAACTTCAAAAAGAGCTGCTACGCGGGCAAGCTCCTTGTCCGTAATGGTGTGGGGGGCATTGTCCTCTTTGTGGATACGATCGAATTCTGCCTGCACTTCGCTTGCGAAGCGCTCTCTTTCGGCCTTCACGAGGATCTTAATGCGCGCTTTATAAATGTTATCTCTTCTGCCCCAACGGTTGTAAACCCTTACAACAGACTCTATGTAATTGATAACTTCGCAAGCAGGTAAAAACTCTTTCAAAACGGGAGCAATCAAAGGAGTGCGCCCCATTCCTCCTCCAACCAAGACTCTAAACCCAAGGTCTCCTTTGGCGTCTTTGTAAAGGTGGAGCCCTAAATCGTGCCAACCCGTAGCAGCTCGGTCCTCTTTGGACCCTATCACGGCTATTTTAAATTTTCTTGGCAAATAAGCGAACTCTGGGTGCAGGGTGCTCCATTGCCTGAGTATTTCAGCGTAAGGTCTGGGGTCAGCGATCTCATCAGGGGCGATGCCCGCACACTCATCGCTGGTAATGTTTCTTATGCAGTTGCCGCTTGTTTGGATCCCGTGCATGTCCGCACTTGCAAGTAAATCCATCACATCTGCACTTTTATCTAAAGGGATCCAGTTGTACTGAACATTTTGACGCGTAGTTAAGTGGGCCATTCCTTTAACTAAACGCGGGCTTGCTTTGGAGGAAAATACGGTTGGGCTACCAATTTTGTCTTGGATATTTTGGGCATGCTCAAAAAGCTCCCTGGAGGGTTGATCATATTCCCGGGCAATTTTTGCAAGAACCCTTAGCTGGGTTGAGCTTAATTCTCCGTAAGGCACAGCAACTCGCAACATGGGAGCGTAACGCTGAACGTACCAACCATTTTGCAGGCGAAGGGGCTTGAATTCGTCTTCGCTTAATTTACCGCTCTGGTAGCGGCCTAACTGGTCCCTAAACTGAAGAGCCCGATCACGAATGAATTCGCGATCGAAAGAAGTGTATTGATACATTATTTTAATAAATTCTTTGAAGGAGAAGTTACCTTCAAGCAAGGTTTGCAGTAATAGTTATCTACGAGTTTGTAATATAGTCAATTGTCATGAAAAAACAAACTATTAATTAGTTTTAGCTATATAACTATACGAAATATAGCCTCATTTTAAGTCACAGAGTATATTTTTTCAACATGCTCGATAAATTACGCTCAATTGGAGAAGGTTCTTGGTGAATATCGCACACCAAGACTTCGGCACAAAGCGGAGCCAAAGACAGCCCCTTGGCACCAAGACCACTGAGCACAGAGAGTCCCGCTAAAAAAGGTCTAGGGGTGGGCTGGGCTTGAGTGCTCAATGCTTTGCGTACGGTCTCATCGGGGCCAACAAAGTGCTGCGCCCAGGGAAGTCGGTTTTTGGTATTGCATCTAAATCCCTCCCAGTAATGGATTTCGCTTGAATCTTTGACAATCTGGTGCGCGCGTGGATACAAAACACAAAGTTTCTTTAGGTTTGCAGCATTTATTTCCTCTAACCTCTTACCATTACCTCTACGCTTCTTTACCTCTTGTTCTCCCTTTGTGACTGATTTTGAAGGGGTCTCAGAGCCCACCGGTTCATCTGTTATTTCCCCAACTCTCTCAAATGTGGAGCCTGCAAACCAACTCATTTCACTGCTTGCGGGACAATTAACTGGGTCATTGTTGGGTGGGCTTATGACGTTTGTTAAAGGATTTTCACTGTGTTGCCCGGTAGACTTGTCTTGACTTGGTGGAGCAGCTTTCTTACACATAAAAGTGCCTAAACCATTGAGGGGAAAAGAGAGTAATTGAGCCCCCAACTTGCTACTTATATGGCCCCAGGTGAGTTGGCCACGAGTAAGCTCAAGCTCTGTAAGGCTAGGGTGTAAATTGTTCTGATTAGACGCGGTGCCTATCGTTTGTTGAGCAACGTCCATTAATGGACCTGCCCCAAGTAGTGGGGCAAGTAAATGGCTCGCAGCAAAAGAGTTGGCGACTATGACATGGTTCCAGTTTGAATTGTTTATGTCCCGATCCAGCTCAAAAGCCCTCTCGTTTAGGGTATTTTCTTCATCGACTTCTCGTTGCGCTTCAAATTCGGGTTGTTTTAATGTTCGATTTTCAGCTTGTTTTGGGTTGTGGGTTTGTAGTTGGATTGGCGCTTTAACTTGGCTTATCTCTAATTTCCAAGTCCCTTGCTTGTCTTTTATAAGGTCTCCAAGGGATTCATTTTGTAAGCCGCCAGAAAGTGAATCTTTTAAAGGAATAGGGCGGATTTGAGTCACCTCACAGCAGCCAAAAAACTTAATATTGGGGTGACTAAGCAATGCCTTGATGAGCGCTTGGGGCACGACCCATCCCCCTTTAGAATGCAAAACTTGGTGGCTGGGGTGGGGGTTGGCTGTTCTTGGTTGCCCTAATGAGGTGCGATTGTCAGCCTGTGTTGGTTCCACTGCGCTCAGCTCTGAGTTGTACTGTTGAGTGAGTTCATACCAGTCCTCAGACTGTTTTAAGCCGTGGAGTGCAAAACCCCTTGGATCGAGATTTTTTTTCCTCAAAGGTACAAAGTTGCTCGTAGCCTTTAGTGAAAAGTCTTCTTTAATTGAGACAGTTTTTTTATCTATTTGGCCCCCGAATTGAGAGTTTATGGGGTACGTTTTTTCAGCGCCTGCTGAGTCAATGCGCACCTCAAGTACACCGCTAAGATCCCAGTTTATACCTTTGGAATCCGCCAACAACTGGGGTAATAATTGGTTAAGAAGCCTAGCACCTTGTCTGGTGAGTTTTGATTGAGGGTTATCGTCTGCTGTAAGTTGGGTGCTAAAGATACCAACCGGCACAGAAGATGCGGCCCCCGATGGAGTACTAAGACAGTCGAAAACACTGACTGACCATCCTCTTTTTGCCATTGAATAGGCTGCAAAAGCGCCTGCCAAGCCCGCCCCAATAACTGCGCACCTCCCTTTATCAATCTCTTGGCCTGCCTCTAGAGAGTAGTTGCTTCTTGCCTTACTTTGTCCGCGGTAGGTGGCCTCTAATCGGTGCCTTTTGGGGCCAATTCCTTTTAATTTTTTGCAATCAAAACCATGAATGTTCAAGCTCCTAATTACATTGCCAGACACACACCAAGTTGACAACGTGGTGCCAATTTTTGCAGTCTTAGCGATATGACCCAAAACCTTGTGAGACCACATTTGAGGATTGACTTTAGGGCTATGACCATCTAGAAATATAGCGTCTGTTTGCACATCGAGCTCTTTTACAACGCTCTCAATATCCCCGATGCAAAGTAACAAAGTAACCAGTCCCCCTTCGAACTCTAAGCGGTGAAATCCAGGTAATAAGCCGAACCACTGTTTGCAGAGTTGACCAGCAAGGCCGAGTAATTCGGGCCAAGGTTTTACGCTTTGAAGTAAATCCTCCCGTCCAACGGGGTACTGTTCGATTGAAACGTAAGTTAAACGTCTGGGGCGCTGCTCACGGCTTAGGTTGAGCCAATAACTCCAGGTACTCAAAAAATTTAATCCAAGACCAAAACCCGTCTCCAGCATCGTCCAGTGGTCTTGGCGAGCCCAGTTCGGATGATCATTCCATAGCCGAGCTCCTTTGATAAATACTTCCCTAGACTGAAGGAGACCTAAATCTTGAAATTCCTCACCCGAGTCCCTGCCAGGGGAGAAGCTCCTGTAAGTATCTGAAAAAATTCTACTGTTGGGCACTCCACTTGGCAACCATTCAACTGGGCTTAAACCTTTATCAGGCGCTAGGTGGGGGAACATACCCTTGAACTGCGTCTGCACCTTCTCCAAAAAAGTGTTTCTCCATTTGTCTAGCTAAATACTGACGAGACCTTAGATCGGCCAGATTTAATCTATTTTCGTTGACCAACATCGTTTGCTGTTTCAACCAATCAGCCCAGGACTCTTTACTCACATTTTCCCAAATGCGTTTACCAAGTTCGCCTGGATAGGGGGGCATGTCAAGTCCCTCACACTCTTTACCCAGTTTGATGCAGTTAACCATGCGTGCCATAAAATTAAATTCCCTTAAAGATGATAGACTTTTGACTGTCAATTTTCTAAACAGTAATCATATTACATCTTGGTACAGTACTGAACCAAAAGTGGCTGAAGATTACAATTTCAAGAGGGTCAATTTCTTAATTTAACCCCTTTTAGGATTAGATAATGAAGCTAAACGTGCACTCCACATTGGTTTCAATCAGGAGAGCCCAATCTTTATCACTTGACCCAGTCTTTTTTGAGACCTTATTTGTCAGCAGTTCCAAACTTGGTTAACTTTAACTGATTGGTTGAGCATCAAGGTACTATGCTTGTCTTTGATGCGCAGTCTAAGCTCACGAGTCACAACCCCCACGGTAGCTTGACGAGTAGAGGATTTCAATGACTTGGAAGACACACAATGACTGGACAATAAAACAGCGTCCGCCTATACTCAATAGTAGCAAGAGCAAGAGCAAGAGCAAGAGCAAGAGCAATTACGAATTCAATTTAATACCGCCTCATATACCCGTTGTGAAGAACCGGGTTTCACAAATACCGTCCTGAAGGACTGGGTTTTACGGCACGAACTAAAAATAAAAGTAAATTCT
Organism: uncultured Burkholderiales bacterium; assembly: GCA_903871545.1. GTDB lineage: Bacteria > Pseudomonadota > Gammaproteobacteria > Burkholderiales > Burkholderiaceae_C > Limnohabitans. The sequence goes on from CAIQHG010000079.1 coordinate 58,128, forward strand.
ATTGCTGAGCTCAATATTTAATCAGTTTTTTCGCCTATGCGGGTATTTTTACGTTGAAGCAAAAAAAGCACTAAGCTAGGCTCTGTTCCCCCGAGCCATAAAGTTTTTAAGGCTCGATCCATGATTGGTTTTTGTTAAATGATTTAGATTAAGTAGGTTTTTTTATGATGTTTGAAAGCTTATACAAACCGCGAACAGCAAGCGCATTATTGAGCCTTATATGCATTGCTCTTTTGGCATTCGGTGTCTACTTACAAGAAATTGTAGGCCTAGAGCCTTGTCCGATGTGCATTGTTCAAAGGTACTCATTCATCTTGATCGCAATTTGCGCTGGATTGTCTTATTTTATAAACAGACCGCGCTCGTACTTAGGTTTATCTTTTTTGACTCAATTAATTGCTATTTTTGGGGCATTCGTAGCTGCCCGTCAAAGTTGGCTTCAATGGTTCCCCCCAGAGACAATGAGTTGTGGGCGCGATCTTTACGGAATGATAGAGAATTTCCCCCTCAAAAGAGCTATCCCGATGATTTTTAAAGGCAGCGGAGACTGCACGATTGTGGACTGGACATTTTTTGGGGGATCTATTGCCAATTGGTCCTATTTGTGTTTTCTTGGAATTTTCACCTATATCGCGTTGGTTCAAATTAAGTCCTTCAAACAATTTAAAGAACAATAGTCCAAATAAACCCATAATAGGATATCTGCCCTCTATGTGAGATTAGTTTGTTCAGATTCACTGCTAGGGATCAATCGGTTCCTTAGCACCGGATTGATAAAATCAACGCCCACATCTGAGTTAAAGTAGTTTTTTAACAAGCACTTTACTTTTGCGGTCCCAGTTATATTTTTTGTTCCTGGCGGGTGGAAGCCACTCTGTATCAACGACAACGAACCCTCGTTTTACAAACCAGTGTTGCGTGCGGGTGGTTAAAACAAAGATACTCTCAAGTCCCATCGCCTTGGCTCGACTCTCGATTCTTTTGAGTAACTTTTCACCATCGCCTTGAGACTGGGATTGGGGAGATACAGTAAGGGCGGCCATCTCTGCGGTTTTATTCTCGGGAAATGGGTAAAGCGCAGCACAGCCAAAAATAACCCCGTCGTGCTCTATCACCGTATATTGCTCAATATCCCTTTCAATCTCGCTTCTTCCCCTCTTGACCAACGTGCCATCCCGCTCAAATGGCTCAATAAGTTGCAGTACTCCGCCAACATCTTCATGCGTTGCCTCTCTCAAACTCTCTAACTTCTCGTCTACGACCATCGTGCCAATACCGTCATGCATATAGATCTCTAGGAGCAGAGCGCCGTCCACAGCAAAAGGCAGAATGTGGCTACGCTCCACGCCGAACTTGCAAGCTTTTACGCAGTGTTGCAAATAAAAACCAATATCAAGCGGATTCGTAGCAGGGGGGAGGGACTCTAATATTTTCTCAGCCGCGTCTAGTGGGAGCTCCGTATCAATCGGGTTCTCATCTGCCCCTGGTTCCAGAGGTTTTTGACGGATACCATTCACCTCGCTTAGAAAAATCAATTTATCCGCTTGAAGCGCTATGGAGACCGAGGTTGCGACCTCTTCCATTGACAAATTAAACGCCTCACCTGTAGGGGAAAATCCAAAAGGTGAGATAAGCACGAGTGAGCCAGCGGAGAGTGTTTGAGTGATGCCAATCACATCAACTTTGCGCACCAGACCAGAGTTCATGAAATCGACGCCGTCTATGATGCCTACAGGGCGGGCGGTGATAAAGTTGCCAGAGATCACCCGCACCGTTGCTCCCGCCATGGGCGTGTTAGGGAGACCTTGACTGAACGCGGCCTCTATTTCATAGCGAAGTTGACCCGCCGCTTCCTGAGCGCAGTCTAAAGCCACATCATCGGTGATGCGCATGCCGTGAGAATATTTGGGGATATGTCCTTTAGCCATCAATTGTTCGTTAACTTGGGGCCTAAAACCGTGAACTAGGACCAAATTAACGCCCATGCTGTGGATGAGTGCTAAGTCTTGAACCAAATTGGGCAACTTTCCTGCAGCGATTGCTTCGCCAGCTATTCCAACCACGAAGGTTTTGCCTCTGTGCATGTGGATGTAAGGCGCGACTGCGCGAAACCAAGGTACAAATGTAAAATTAAATACGGTTGACATTATGAATATCTATCAATTTGTTGCGACCACAGATTCAATACTAACAGAGAGACTTTTAGACTGGGATAATGCATGACTTCAATTCCCAAGTACGTTGCGAATTGTCACCCATCTTTCCCCTCATATTGCACTTCATGCCAAACATGCCCATTGAATTTCCTGAAACCTTACCAGTCTCGTTGCGCAAAGGGGAAATCATGCAAGCCATTGCAGATCATCAAGTCATTATTGTTTGCGGTGAGACTGGCTCGGGCAAAACGACTCAGCTCCCTAAAATGGCTCTTGCGCTGGGTCGGGGGGCGTTGGAGGAGAGCCCCTCTGTTGAGGGCAACCCCGCGGAGCCAAGAAAAAGGAGGGGGGCCCGACTCATTGGCCACACTCAACCAAGAAGAATTGCCGCCACATCGGTTGCAAAGCGCATTGCGCATGAACTCAACTCACCTCTTGGGCAGTGCGTTGGCTACAAGGTGAGGTTTCAAGACAAACTGAGTGCATCCACCCAGATTAAGCTCATGACGGACGGGATTTTGTTGGCTGAGACGCAAAATGATCCTCTTCTTAGGGCCTATGACACCCTGATCATAGATGAGGCCCATGAGAGAAGTTTGAATATCGATTTTTTGTTAGGTCACTTAAAGCAAATTCTTCCCAGCCGACCTGACTTAAAAATAATTGTCACCTCTGCCACCATAGATGCCGACCGTTTTGCAAAACACTTTTCAAGCAAATTGGGTCCCGCACCAGTCATTATGGTCTCAGGCAGAACGTTTCCTGTCGAGATGCGGTACAGACCTTTTGAGGAGGAGCGAGATTACGGTTGGTTGGACGCGCTCTCAGACTCTATTGATGAACTTTGGGGCGCCTCGCATCTTAAAACATCAGCTGACAGCGCACCAGAATTTTCCTCTAGCTCATTGCCCTCAATGGGGGACATTTTGGTTTTTTTGCCCGGTGAACGTGAGATTCGCGATGCAATGGGGCATTTGAGCGCTCACCTGAGCAACAAAGTAACTTTTCGCAACTGTGAGGTGATCCCCTTGTTTGCTCGGCTTACTCAGGGCGAACAGGAGCGGGTTTTTCAAATCGGTGGGGCGCCCAGAATTGTTCTTGCCACCAATGTGGCTGAGACCTCACTGACCGTACCTGGAATTCGCTATGTGATTGATTTGGGGACAGCGCGAGTTAAGCGCTATAACTACAGAAGCAAGGTGGAGCAGCTCTTGGTAGAGCCTGTCTCTCAAGCCGCTGCCAATCAACGCGCAGGTCGTTGCGGACGTGTATCGCACGGCATATGCATCCGTTTGTACAGTGAGGAAGATTTTAATTCTCGCCCCAAATTTACCGAACCCGAGATCCTTAGAAGCTCTTTGGCGAGTGTGATTTTGCGTATGAAATCTTTGAAGTTTGGAGAGGTCGAGCAATTCCCTTTTCTTGAGGCTCCCAGGCCTAAAGCTATTGCTGATGGTTACCAATTGTTGGGCGAGTTGGGGGCAGTGGATGAGAGCTTAGAGCTCACCAAAATTGGCACAGAATTGGCTAAATTACCGCTGGATCCACGTATTGCCCGAATGATTTTGGAGTCAAGATCCAGACAATCCCTTGAGCAGGTCTTGATCGTTGCATCTGCGCTGAGTGTGCAAGATGTGAGGGACAGGCCATTAGAGCATCAAGGGGCGGCAGACTCTGCACACGGTAAGTTTAAAGATGAGCGGAGTGAATTTAATGGTTATTTAAAAATATGGAAGTGGGTTAATGAACAACGGGGTGCCAAATTGGGCGAGGACGGCGTTAAAACGCATCAACTTACGAATCGTCAATATGAAACGCTTTTAAAACAAAACTTTCTGAGCTCAAGACGCCTAAGGGAATGGCGGGATGTGCACTCTCAGCTACTTCTTCTCGTCAAGGAGCAAAAGTGGAGAATCAATACTGAGACACCCACCTACGAACAATTGCATATTTCTTTGCTCAGTGGGTTATTGGGAAATATTGGTTTCAAAAGCGATGAACAAGACTTTTATCTTGGCGCTAGAGGAATTAAGTTTTACAGGCATCCGGGCGTTCATTTGAGCAAAAAAGCGCACCGTTGGGTGGTCTGCGCAGAGCTTGTTGAGACGACCCGCCTTTATGGTCGGGGGATGGCCAGTATCGATCCTTTATGGCTTGAGAGTTTGGGGGAACATTTGCTCAAACGCCAGCTCCTAGATCCCAAATTTGACGCACGAAAATCAGAAGTGATTGCTTTTGAGCGGGCCACCCTTTACGGCTTGTTGGTTTACAGCGGCAGACGTGTCCCTTATGCGCGGGTGGACCTGGCTGGAGCCCGGGAGATTTTCATTCGACAAGGTCTAGTTGAGGGACAGTGGCAGGGCGCTTTGCCCTTCATGGCAGCGAATCAAAAAATGATCAAAACCGTTGAAGAGTTAGAGCACAAATCAAGGCGTCAAGATGTGCTCGTTGATGAGGCACTTATTTTTGCCTATTACGACCAAAAAATACCGGCTCATATTTTTAACGCTATTACTTTGGAGCGATGGTATAGCCAAGAGAGCTCAAAGAGCAGCACACCACTGCTTTATTTGACCAAAGAAGAATTGATGCGCCATGAGGCTCAAGGTGTAACGACTGAGGCATTCCCAAAAACGCTAAAGCTGGGCGGTGTCGACTGCACTGCCTCTTATTTGCATGAGCCTGGGGATACGAGGGACGGAATCACAGTTGGAATTCCTTTGTTTGTCTTGAATCAAGTAAATGAAGAGAGAGTGGCTTGGTTGGTGCCAGGGATGTTAAAGGAAAAGATCTTGGCTTTGTTAAAGAGTTTGCATCAAAAACCCAGAGCTCGTTTGGTTCCCCTACCCGAGACGGCACAGCGTTTTGCCAATCAATTATGCGCAGACGGCGTGTTCGCTCAGGGTTCGCTTTTAGATGCACTCATTAAGCTTGTGGTTGCCCAAACCCAAGTAGAAATCAAGCGAGGTGACTTCAAAATAGAAATACTCTCACCCCACCATTTCATGAACTTTAAAGTAGAGGGCGATGGGGGGCGACAACTGGCGATGGGTCGCAACCTTGGGAGTCTGAGGGCGGAACTAGGAGCTAAAGCCAGAGGCGCTTTCCAAGCGTTAGCTGGCCTTAAGATCTCTAGCTCTACTGCAGATGCCTCTACTGAGAGCTCAAAAATTGAGAACTCCCAGGCCAGGCTACCTACGCACTTAAGCACGCAAAAATTACAGGACCCCACACATAAATACTCGTCACAAACTGAAGAAGAGAAAGAAAATAACTCTTTTGAGGGCTCCTTTACTGCTTGGACTTTTGGGGAATTGCCCGAGCTTTTGGAGATCAAGCGCAAATCTCAGACTTTGATTGGTTTTCCAGCGCTGATCGATGAGGGCTCTAGTGTGAGGATTGAGGTTTTTGACGAACCAAGCATTGCGTCCTCCAAACACCGCCAGGGGTTGAGAAGACTATTTTCAATTCAGATCAAGGATTCCATCAAGTATTTAGAAAAAAACAACACTGAGCTATCCTCCTCGGTTGTGATGGCCTTTGTTCAAGCAATGAAGAATTTAGAAAACGCTTTAAGATCTGAGTCAACTAGAGGGGCTGCTCAACCCAGTGCTCAGGGCTGCGTGGCGCTTGAGGACTTAAAACCCCAAATAATGGACTTGGCGCTTGACAGGGCATTTTTATTGGAGCCTTTGCCCACAAACCTTCAGGAGTTTGAACAAAGATTAGCCCAAGGGCGTACTCGACTGACGTTAATCACCACTGAGATTGCTAGATTGGTTCAAACCGTGTTGACGGAGTTTTGTACAGCCACTAGAAAATTAAAGGACACGCCTACAAGTGCAGCGGTACAAAACGATATTGCCTCTCAATTGCAAAAACTAATGCATAAAAATTTCTTGTTGGATACGCCCTATTATCAATTACAGCATTTTCCGCGGTATTTAAAAGCTGTCTTTTTGAGGCTTGATAAGCTAAGAGCAGATCCTTTGAGGGACATTGATCGCATGAAGCAGGCAGCTACACTTGATCAGCAATTTTGGCGCGAATGGTCAGCTCGAAAAGGGGTTCCTGATAGCAGGCTTGTAGAGTACAGGTGGTTGCTTGAGGAGTTAAGGGTTAGTCTGTTTGCGCAGGAGCTCAAGACACCTCAACCCATCAGCGTTAAAAGACTAGAGCGTGCTTGGCAGCAACTCAAAGCTTAGCTAATCTCCCAAGTGCAGTGTTCAAAGTCTCATCTTTTTTTGCAAAACAAAACCTAATTACCCGCTGATCAAAACCGTCTGCGTAAAAGGCGGACATAGGAATAGCGGCCACTCCAATCTCCGAGGTCAGCCAGATACAAAAATCTGATTCACTTAAGTTTTTCTCAGCAACTTTGAGCTCATCAATACGGACACATTGAAAATAAGTGCCCTCAGAGTGGAGTAACTTAAAGTGCGTTTTTTCTAGCCCTTTTCTAAACAAATCCCTCTTTCTCTGGTAAAAAGCAGGCAGCTCTAGGTAGGGTAGGGGATCTTTCATGTACTCGGCTAAGCCGTATTGAACCGGTGTGTTCACTGTGAAGACATTGAACTGGTGGACTTTGCGAAACTCTTGGGTGAGAGAGGGGGGGGCTGCGCAGTAGGCAACTTTCCAGCCAGTCACGTGGTAGGTTTTGCCAAAGCTGGAAATAATGAAAGCCCTTTCTGCCAGACCTTTATAGCTGGCAGCGCTCAAATGCTTGCGCGGCTCGTACACCATGTGCTCATAAACTTCATCACTAATGAGAAAGATATCTGTGCCTGAGAGCATATCCTCTAACTTTTTCATCTCCTCATGCGTCCAAACAGTTGCACTTGGATTGTGGGGAGAGTTAACGATAATGGCGCGTGTTTTAGAGGTAGTTGCAGCGCTAATCTTTTGAAAGTCAGGCCTAAAAGTACCCGGTGTGAGAGGAACTTTGATGACGGTGCCACCCGCCATATCTATGTTGGGAATGTAACTGTCGTAACAGGGCTCAAGCACAATCACCTCATCCCCAACTCTCACCAAGGCCAGGACCGCATTTAAGATTGCTTGTGTTGCTCCTGCGGTGACGGTGATTTGCGTCATCGGATCGTAACGCGTTCCATATAAAGCATTAATTTTTTCTGAAATCTTCTCCCTAAGCTCCCATACGCCTAGCATGGAAGGATATTGATTTAAACCCTTAGTCATTGCTGTGCTGACGGCCTGGACTAATGCAGGGTCGCAGTTAAAGTCAGGAAATCCTTGGCCTAGATTAACGGCATTTTTTTCCTGCGCAAGGGCGGACATCACCGTAAATATAGTGGTTCCTATTTTTGGTAGTTTTGTCTGTAAAAGCGGTGTCATGTTAGGGTGTTTTTAGTGCTGAATAGTAATTGGTAAGGTTGTCAGTTTAAAAGATTGACGACTTTGTTGATCGACTCTTTAGTGAGAGAGGGGTTCAAGAGAATTGCAAACTCATATACAAAGTCTCTTAAATAGGCTCCTTTTTTGAATGCGAGGCGGGCAATATTAGTTCCAAATAAAGCTCCCCCAGGCCTCACAACTAAATCACTGTCAACGGTTTCTTTGACTGCCATCTCAGCTACTATTCCCACGCCAAGACCGAGCCTGACGTAGGTTTTGATGACATCAGAATCTATTGCCTCTAAAGCAATAAGAGGGGTTAACTGCTTAGCTGCAAAGGCTTGGTCAACCCTAGCACGACCCGTAAAAGAGGGGTGGTATGTGATGATGGGATGCTCCGCAAGGTCTTGTAACTTGATCTCTGCAACGTCCAACAAAGGATGATTGGGGGGGAGGACCAAAACGTGTTGCCATTCGTAGCATGGGATTGTTGCTAGATCTGGGAAATCTACGAGCGATTCTGTTGCTATTCCAATTTCCGCGGTTTCCTCTAGCACCATTTTCGCCACCTGAGCAGGGGAACCCTGGTGAAGGCTCACATTGACTTTTGGATATTGATGTCTAAGCTTAACCACTGGGGCTGGAAGCACATACCTGGCCTGTGTGTGGGTGGTTGCAATAGAGAGTGTTCCACTGTCTTGTGAGCTGTACTGATTGCCAATATGCTTTAAGTTGTTCACCTCTCTCAAAATGATCTCGATACTTTTTAGAACGTGCTCCCCAGGCTCTGTGATGCGTTTTAGTCTTTTCCCATGGCGTGAGAAGATTTCAATACCCAACTCCTCCTCCAACTCCAATATTGACTTGGATACCCCGGGTTGGGAAGTATGAAGTACGCGAGCAACCTCAGTTAAATTCAAATCTCTGCGCACTGCTTCTTGGATAAATTTAAATTGATGCAAATTCATAAAAACATTATATCAATAAAGATATAAGGTCATCAGTCTTAAGACCATTAAGTCATGAGGTGAAATTCAGCTTATAGCAGTAGCAGTTTAGCTAAATTTATATTAAGTACTACGTGTCTAGTTGCGCGTTCAAAGCAACCTCGGCTATTTGGTGTAGGACCCTGGAGTCCTCCCCAACTGGGGGCGCGCATTTAATGTTTAGGTTGGGGAAAGTTTCTTTAAGCTGATTGACCAACTGGGGTAGATCTTCTCTAGCGTGTTTACCAACCCCTAAAAACAAGGGCGTAATTTGAAGCTCCGTGCAACCCAGTGAGACCAGTTCTTGAGCAGTATCGAGTAAGTTGGGTTTTGTTAGCTCTAAGTACGCGCAGCGAACTAAAATGCCTGGTGCACGTTGATTTAATATCCCTGCAATGGCGTTGATTGGGCCGTGCCATAGAGGATCTCTTGATCCATGAGCAAATAAAACGATGGCTTTCATTGTCGAATGACCAACCAGCCAAAGGCAGTTAGTGAGAAAAGTGTGTACAAGAGCCCTGGCGCTGCTGCAGCGAACCACGGGGCCCACTGGTTTATATTTCCGATGTAGCCAAACACGTTGTTGAGTAAGAAAAAGCTGATACCAATCATCACTCCAAAGAAAACAAAGCTTGTGATATTGCCGCTTCTAAAATGCAAATAGGCGAACGGCAATGCCAACACCATCATAACAAGGCAACTTATTGGGTAGAAAACTTTTTTCCAAAATTCGATCTCGTATCTTTGGGAAGATTGCGAATTTAGATTTAAATGCTGTATGTAAGTAAATAGATCAAGAATACCCATTCGATCGGGTTTGAGAAGGGCAACTGAGACCATCTCCTGGGTGATGCTGTTGGGCCAGCGAAGCTCTTTTTGTTTGAATCTTTGAGCCGACTTTAGAAGACGCAATGAATTCGGATTTAAATCGAGGGAGAGTTGCTGGACTTCGGCCGTGCTCATTTGCTTGTGTTGTGAGTTTTGTTTAGCAATTGATTTTGATGCGCCAATTAGGTCTTTATCTTTCAATGAGGCTGAGCTTGGATATGTAGCCTCAACCTCTTTGTTAGCGCCTTGAGGCGCGAATTCAATGCGCTGAGCGTTACTTAAAATCCATGCGCTTTGATTGTTCTCGAACTCACCGTGATCAGCAAGAGTCAATGAGCTTAGCCTGCCGGAGTTATCGAACTCAAATATCCTAATGCCGCTCATCTGTCCATCAGAAGTTAAAGCCCCCACATTAACCGCCTCATTTGTATAACTTTGCTTCTCCTTCAGCCAAGCTCCGGTTTGCCCAATTGTTATTTGTCCAAGAAATCGAGACTTCAGCAATTGCGCGTATTTATCGCATGCGGGGGAGAGATAGTCGCCCACAACGAAAGTTATTAATGAGAAAACCAGGCCAATCTTTATAAGACTTTTCAAAGCCATAACTGGACCTAATCCGCTGGTTCTTAGTATGGTGAATTCCGAGGTTTGGGCCATCCTGGACATGACATAGATGCTTCCTATTAAAACTGTGATGGGCAACAATTCGTACAAATGACTAGGGACAATCAGGCTGACATAACCCAAGGCGTGAGAGACTTGGTATCCCCCCGGCTGTGAGCTGCGGACCCATTGCAGCTCGTCCACAAAATCAAAGAAAAAAAACAGGCCTGTAAACCCGAGAGTGATAAATGACACTGCACTAATTACTTCGCCGTAAACCCACTTTTGCCAAGTTTTCATTGCTTTTTTAATTTAATTGATTTTTTTAGAAAATCCATTGAGATGGGCTTTAATATTGAAAATGTTCCAGTTGTTGTGTTTACATATTAACCACACTGTCGCAAGCAAAAGCACCCCGAAATGAAATAACAACATACTGTATGGAGATCCTTTACCAGATTCGCTGTAATTTTTTCCAATATTGAGAAGGTTGAAATAAGCTATAAATGTGAATAGTGCAAGCATTAGCGGGGCACTTCTTCCTCCCCGAGGGTTAACACTTGCAAGGGCTAAGGAGATAACAATTAAGTTTAAAGAGGTGAACACAAGTCCAACCCTCCAAGCCAGTTCAGCAGTATTTTGTGCGTTTGGATTCAAAAGCAGGACTAGGGAGTCTTGGGTGCGGGGCAAAGGGGTACCCAAAGTAAGGTCTGTTTTTCCGATCTGGGCTCCGTACTCTTGAAATTCGCTTAATTTGATTGTTGCCTCGTTTTTTCCGTAAACCAACTGCTGACCGTCATTCAAGATTAGGAATTTCCCCCCCGAAGTTTTGTTTTCGATATGGCCGTGAGCTGCCGAAGTCATAGTTTGCTTGTCTCCCTCCCGAGTTGCAATGAAAACATTGTTGCCCTGCCCCTTGACCGTGGAGGCTTTGTCAATAAAGAATACCCTCTGCCCGTTCGCTGATTCTTGAAATTGACCTGGCGTTACACGCTCCAGATCGCCTCTTTTTTCAAAACGGTCCACAAGTTCTTGAATTTTCTGATTCGACCAAGGCCATACAAAAAGAGAAAGCCCCGCAATTAAAACTAAAGTAGGGACTGCAAAACTAAACATAGGTTTGAAAAAAGATCCAATTCCTTGACCACAACTGAGCCAGATTACCATTTCACTGTCTCTATAAATTCTTGATAATGTCCCCACACATGCTATAAACAAACTAAGTGCTAGTAAGATAGAGAGGTTGCCCATGACCGTGTAAGCCAGAACCAATGAGACCTCTGCTGGGTTCACGCTCCCCTTTGAGGCCTGCCCCAAGGTCCGAATCAGCATAATGGTGATCACAATCGTTATTAAAATCACCACGGTTGCGCCAAAACTGCGCGACAATTCTCTCTTGATTGATGTTTGAAACAACATGTTTGCTAAGGATTAACAGATTTATGAACTTTGATTTAAAAACACTCACCCAAACCTCAGCTTTGTCCCACAAGACCGATTTGATGGTTGTTGCTATAAAGACGGGTGAAAATAAATTGCCTGCTTCAAAATCAGGATCCAATCATCCCGTATTGTCGCAATATTTGAGGGAGATTCAACAAGAAGAGTCATTTGATGCAAAAACCGGTAAAACTTTGCTGATCTTAAAGCCTTTGCATGTCCAGGCCAAGAGAATTTTGTTGCTAGGAGTAGGAGATGCAACACAGGCTCAAATTCGCAAAGCCGTTAATTCTTGCTTCTCAAGTGTCAAATCTCTTGGCTACAAGGAGGTAACCCTATATTTTGATGACTCATTCCAAGGTTTCGAGCAGTCCCTGAAGCACTCAATTCTTGCTATTTCAGATGCTGTTTATCTTTATACAAAGACAAAACCCAGTGCCAAGCTCGACCATGCCAGTCTATCTAGGGCCTCTGAGACTTCTACGAAAGGGGATAAAAAAGGAGAATATGGAGCTCCCTCGGGCATCAATTTGGTCACAATTGCTCACTCAGGTGCGAAATCTGCCTCATTTAAGCAAGCATTTGCGGAGGCAACCGCGCTTGGCGAAGGTATTGAGTTGGCAAAAGAATGGGGCAACAGGCCCGCTAATTACGCTACTCCTACTCATTTAGGGCAGGTTGCGCAAAATTTGGGCAAACAAGCCAACATCAAAGTCAATGTAATGGGACCAAAGGAGGTAGAAAAACTGGGGATGGGTTCTTTTATTTCCGTTGCAAAGGGATCTTCTGAGCCGCTTCGTTTTATCACCATGGAGTACCGCGGGGCAAAAGCAAAGTCCTTAGATCCAGTAGTTCTAGTTGGAAAAGGTATAACTTTTGATACGGGGGGTATCTCCTTAAAACCAGGCGCAGGCATGGATGAGATGAAGTTTGACATGTGCGGTGCGGCGAGTGTGTTAGGTGTCTTCAAGACCCTCTCGTTATTAAATCCTGCTGATTTACACGTAGTTGGTTTAATTCCCACCTGCGAAAATATGCCTGACGGCTTAGCAGTTAAGCCCGGCGATGTCGTCACCAGCATGAGTGGCCAGACCATTGAGATCTTAAATACTGATGCCGAGGGGAGGTTGATTCTTTGTGATGCGTTGACTTATGCTAAGCGGTTTAAGCCTAAAGCGGTGATTGATATTGCAACACTCACTGGTGCGTGCGTGATCGCTCTTGGGCACGTCAGAAGCGGACTTTTCTCCAACAACGATGCACTCGCCAGCGCAATACAAGAGGCTGGGGAGACGTCTTTAGATACCTGCTGGCGTATGCCCCTAGATGATGAATATGCGGATGCATTGAAATCGAATTTTGCGGATGTTGCAAATGTGGGCGACCGATCAGCGGGGAGCGTGACTGCAGCAAAGTTTTTACAACGTTTTGCTAACGAATTTGCTTGGGCGCATCTAGACATTGCTGGTACAGCTTGGCGAAGTGGGGGATCAAAGGGGTCAACAGGTAGGCCAGTTGGTTTGTTGATGGAATTTTTGCTAAGGCACTCTAAGATATCCTCTAAGGTTGAGAAAACAAAATAGACAAATTAAAATTTCAATGACAGAGATAACATTCCATTTAAATGCAGGCCAAAAAATGGACTACTGCTGTCGTCTTATACGAAAAATTTACGCTGCCCAAGCCAATCTTGTGGTCAAGGCAAATTCTGATGTGCTAAAAGTTTTGGATCAAGAGTTGTGGAGTTTTTCTAAAGTTGACTTTATCCCTCATTGCTTCGTACAGGAATCTTTTGAAATTGTGAATCTTTGTCCCGTTGTCTTAACCGATACGATCGAATATTTGGATAAATTGCCCCACCATGAAGTTCTTTTAAATATTGGCGAGGAAATAGCCCAGGGTTACGAGAAGTTTGAAAAAGTAATTGAAGTAGTAGGACGTGAGGAAAGCGACAAAATCAAGGCAAGACTCAGGTGGCGCTACTACGCTCAAAGAGGTTATCCGATCTCAAAGCACGAGGTGACTTGAAAATATGACGCGCCCACTATCTGAGGAGTCTATACCTACCCTAAGCGAGGTTGTACCCATTGAGGGTGCAACAAGTATTTCAGCGAAAGATCTGCTTATAGAATCTCAACATAGGTTCAACAAAGTGGCTTCATCTTCAAATGAATCCCCATCCTGGCAATCTGCACTTAACGCTGAACAAATTGCGGATCAAGTACTCTCACTCGTAACGGCAAAATTAGCATTGATACTTCCCGATATGCTCAGGCAGGCAGTTGATGACGTTTTAAATTTGGAAGCTGATTCAGATTTGAGATCAAAATCCAAGAAAAATAATGGTAATATTATTGACACATAATTCTTTAAAAAGGCGCCTTTATGAAACTAAATAAGTTTGCAATTTCATCTTTGTGCATGTCCTCATTGAGCTTTTACGCCATTTCACAGGCGCAGGAATTACAGGTTGTCAAGATTGGCCACGTTGCGCCTTTAAGTGGCCCACAGGCCCATTACGGGCGGGACAACGAAAACGGTGTCAGGATGGCGGTAGAGGATTTAAATGCTCTAAATTTAGTAATTGGAGCTAAAAAAATCAAGTTTGAGATACAAGCTGAGGATGATGCCGCTGATCCAAAGCAGGGCACCGCAGCTGCCCAAAAATTATGCGACTCCAAAGTTGCAGGAGTGGTTGGGCACCTAAACTCTGGCACAACAATTCCCGCATCTAAAATATACAACGACTGTGGAATTCCTCACGTAACTGGCGCGGCAACTAACCCTGCCCTGACTAAACCCGGATATAAAACCACCTACCGTATCATTGCCAATGACGACACATTAGGACGTCAACTTGCAATGTACGCTTTTAATAATCTACATTTAAAAAAGGTCGCGATCATAGATGACCGTACCGCCTACGGTCAAGGGGTCGCTGAAGTGTTCAAAAAAACGGCACTCTCTATCGGGATGCAAGTCGTTGATGAGCAGTACACCACTGATAAATCAACAGATTTCATGGCCATCTTGACCTCTATTAAATCTAAGTCACCTGACGCTATTTTTTACGGTGGGATGGATCCACAAGGGGGCCCAATGCTCAGGCAAATGGAGCAACTCGGCTTGACGAATGTTAAGTACTTTGGTGGAGACGGTATATGTACAGCAGAGGTTGCAAAACTTGCGGGTGGAGCTAAAACTCTTTCTAACGTTATTTGTGCTGAGGGGGGAGCGGCGCTCTCAAAAATGCCTGGTGGCTTGGCATGGAAGAAGCGTTACGATGCTAAGTATCCAGGGCAGTTTCAAATTTATTCCCCCTACACTTATGATGCCACTTTTGTGTTGGTTGAGGCTATGAAAAAAGCCAATTCTATAGATCCTAAGATATACACCCCAAAACTTATCGAGACCAATTACAAGGGTATTACTTCAGAGATTTCTTTTGAGTCCACTGGCGAGATGAAAAATCCTGCTACGACTTTTTACACATATAAAGACGGGCAGAAAACACCTCTCTAACTTACGCCACCACCGTCCACAAGCCTAATTCTGGCGTTTACGGGTTGGGGGGTGATAATTTCTTGTATCAGGGATAACTTGAGAGCTGAACTCTAATAGTTTCCCAAAATTATTTTTGATCCTGTGTGATGGAGGGTAAATAGGTCATTGGCATCCAGTTTTCATACGGAGTGCCTTTCTCCATTTGATTTATTCGCCAAGTTCTGTCCTCATCAGAAATGCACTCCAAGTAACCGGGCGTCTCTGCCCTGTAGCCAGCAGCTTCGCAACGAGGCCCAAACCTTTTTTGGGCCCATTCTTTTCTTTTCTCAGGGGTTGTGCAAGCGCAAAGTCCGAATGAGATAAATAGGATAAGACTCACTCTTGTCGTAGAAATATTGGTGAAAAATTTAAGCATTTTCGTGTTTAACTTGATCATTTTGAGTTATTTATTTATCAATAAAATTAGTGCCGGAATCAGTCCAGCCAAAGCTAACCCTATTAGTAAACCAAAACTTAGTCTACCTGTTTCTTTGCTACCTAAGGCGTAAGCATAGATACCTTTTGCAAAATTATTTGTAGATGTTGCAATCAATATACCTACTGAGGCCACTATAGCAGGCGTTAAACCAGGAACAGATTGGGTAAGTCCCATGATAAAGGGATCAACATCTGCAACACCCATAATAAATGCTAAGGTATAAACACCCGTATTCCCAAAATAGTCAATTGACAAATTAGTAGCAATTAGCATCACTACAAACAGAAATGCGAAAAACAATCCAGATTTAATCTCTAAGGGATTATGAGCTTTAGATTCATGCTCGATAGCGTCAAGGCGAATATCTCCTAATCGAGAGCAAAAATAGCCACCTGAAAGAGCTAAAAAAGATAGGGTTAAAAAAGGAATCAAGAGTAACCTCATAATAGTTGGATTAAATAAGGCGAGTAGAACGATTATTCTCAAGTACATCATTCCAGATGCCATCAATATAACGCCTGATATGAGCTTAGGCGCAGACCTCTCTTTTGATTTTCTAGCTAGTGCAACAGTCGTCACGGTAGATGAATAAATCCCCCCCAATAGGGCTGTTAAGAGCAATCCATCAACCCCTTTAGATAGCTTTTGTAATACATAGCTACCGTAGGAGACTGTGCTTACTGCCACGAGAACCAACCATGTTTTAAATGGATTGATTTGGTACTCAGTAAATGCTTCGTTTGGTAATAAGGGTAAAACAACGGCTAGCAATAAAAGGAATTTAGCAAATGTGAGAATTTCACCCTCATCAATTTTCTTTGCCCATTGAGCAAGCCAAATTTTCAGCTCTAACAGTAAAATGTTTATGACAGTGAGCGTTGTAGCTAACCAAAAAAAATCATGGTAAGCCACAACGCCAATGATATAAGTTGAGATTGCGGTCATATAACTTGCTATTCCCGCGTATCCAGAGGTCGTGACTTTATGCCAAAACGCCATTAAAAGAAAAAACGATAAAGTAATAAGGCCAACAGAAATTAAAATGGGCTCGCCCTGGGAGACTGTTGATAAAGAAAATCCGATAAGCCCAATTAAAGGATAGGTTCTAACGCCGCCAAAAGATACATGATCATCCTCAGATTTCTTTCCTTCCCTCTCGAGCCCGATAATGAAAGAAAGAAAGAATACAAACAATATTTGTACTCCTTGATGGGGTAACCAAGTAAGGTACTGCATATTTTTTATGTTTTATATTTATTCAAAATGGTAATTCATGCTGATAAAGAAATTGTCTATTCGCCTGTTAGTGACCAATGGACTATCAGCAATTGTAGTTGCAAGCCATTTTTGTTTGAAATACGTGTTGAAAACCCAATTGTTACTCAGTGGTACTTCAATTACCATCGCAGCAAACGGTGACACGCCAGTATTTGGGCTATACAAGGGAAGTCCAGTTCTTTGTGAGTCAATACTAGATACCCCGTAAAAATAGTTTAGGTAAGTCTTATCTTTGTAGTCAAAACCTATGAGTGGATAGACTTTCACGCCCAATGGCAAATCTATTTGTGTAGCGTAGGTGAACTCTGCTACCTTCCCCCCCTTGGACGCAGTTATATCTTCAAACCCATAAACGAAAAACGCACCAATAGGTGTTAATTGAAATGTACCCAGACCAATTGGCAGTGGACTCTCTTTAGTACTTAATAAACTATAAGGATTGCCCTTGGGTACAAAATTATCTTGACTGTATCTACCTATAAACTCTAAATAACCCGTCCCCAAGGGAATAGTTTTAATTCCAAAAGTATCTATTCTTGCAAAGAACCGACCGTAGTCGAAATATGCATAAGGTAATACATGAGTTGATGAAGCATTTCCTTGGGTAAATCCGCTCGAACTATAAACCGCTAAACCAACATCGCCTTGAATTCTGTCTTGAAACTCCTCGGTTTGGTTTTGAGACGAAGTTTGGGAAATAGCATTCAAGCATCCTGCGCAAATCACAAAAAGGGCCCACAGTCTAATCTGTCGAAAGTGAGTCATTAGATTATTTTAAAGTATTGGCTAAATCTAAATTAAACAGTCTTATCCACAGGGACTAGGAACTTAGCGCTGACATGTTGGGTTGAATTAACAATTAGATCTATTGAGCCACCATGAATTTTTGCTATTTCTTTGCACAAACTCAAACCAAGTCCATTGCCCTCAATCGCTCGACTGTGAGATTCTTCACCTCTGAAGAATCTTTCAAATCCTCTCGCCGCAAGATCGGCGGGCACGTTTTGTGATGGATTTATGATTTCAAATAAAAGGTAATGCTCATCTTGAGAAAGTTTAAAGTGAATCCATCCATTTGGAATATTGTACTTTATCGCATTTGAATAAAAGTTATAAATGAGTTGATGGATTAATTGTTGGTCGCATTCAAAAATAACTTTTTTCTGTATATTGCTTGAGATGCGTAAGTCTGCATTGATTGTTTCTGCGTCCATTACTAAGAGCTCTAACAAATCGCTTAAATTGACTTTGGACGGAGTGATGACGAGTCGCCCTGCATCCGCGCGGGCTAAGATTAATAATTTTTCGGTGATATTTATTAAACGATTAATTTCCTCAGCCATAAGTGAAAATTGTATTTGCTCATTTGAGCCGTCTTTAGTCGTTTTGATGCCCATCTCAGCGTATCCACGCAGGATGGCCAACGGAGTCTTGAGTTCATGGGAGGCATCAGAGGAGAAGCGGGAGGCTTGCTCGAAACTTGTTTTAAGTCTAGTTTTAAGATCAAAAAAAACATCAAGAAATGGTTGAAATTCTTTAAATCTTGTTTTTTCTGAGCTCGCAGAAGACAAATTAACGATGTCAGTTTTACTAACAATTGAACTTATGCTGTTTATTATTTTGACAATATGATTTGAAATTATGAAAGCAATAAATACAACCAAAATAAACATAAATGGAAAAATACGTAGAACCACAAAGTTTCTAATTTCCCAAGTTTGGTTTGAAATTCGACTAGTTTCTGATGAATCCATTGCAGCGTAACTGAAATTAGATTCATTTCTCTTTCTTAAAACATACCAAGACGTATCATTAAAAGCATATGTTGTGTAATCTATCGATTCTGCGCCTCTATTTTGAAAAGGTTTCCATTTAATTGATGGATCTTTAATTTGATTGCAAAAATTTGTTTGAACTATTATTTTTTCAGAACATTTTTTTAAAGACTCAGGAATTAAGGGTCCAAAAAAAGAGGACATAACCAAGGACGATTCAGATTTGGAAGTTTCTTCGACATTTATTTGTTTATATAGTTCTTCTTGGACCTTTGTCTCCAAATAGTTTTGCACTAAAAATTCAGATGAAATTCTATTGGCGAAAATATAGATACCTAGGCAAAGCGTGAAGCAAACGATCAGATGCAACCGAAATGATTTATACATCAATCAGGCTTTTGAATTCTGTATCCAATGCCGCGTATGGACTCTATAGGAAAATCATTAAGCTCACTTTTCTCACTATTCACAAGCTTTTTTCTAATCCTCTGAATGCATACATCCACTATGTTGGTTTGCGTATTAAAGTCAATGCCCCATACAAATTGCATAATTTGTTGCCTAGTAAAAACGTTCCCCGGAGAACGCATAAGATACTCAAGAAGCGTAAATTCTCTTTGACTGAGTACTAAGGATTTACCTTGCCAATTAACTCTTCTTGTTACACGGTCTAGTGATAACTCTCCGACTGTGAGTACTTCAATATTTGTATTTTGCTTTCTGCTTAGTAATACCTTGGATCTTGCAATTAATTCTTCCATGAAGAAGGGCTTAGTTAGATAATCATCTGCACCGTACTCAAAGCCTAATAATTTATCGCTAAGTTCTGATTTGGCGCTAATCATAATCACTGGCGTTTTAATCTCCTCTGACCTCAGGCTTTGCAGTATTTCATAACCCGATTTACCTGGGATCATCACGTCCAAAAGTATAAGATCATAAGTTTTTTTAAATAAACTTTGAAGAGCACTTAATCCCTCAATTTCATGATGGACTTCGTATCCCTCGCCTTGAAGTCCTAGGATCATAAAGTTGGCGATTTTCAGTTCATCCTCAACTAATAACATTCTTGTCATTGCCTTAGTTTATGTGTTTTATAAATGCTGTTAATCATATAGAAATATTATATTATTTTTCAAAAACCTGGTAGTTTTGAATAAATAGTTCAATTTGATGATAGAAATGTTACTTTAAGTGAAAAGTCTATTCAACTACTTGCTCACTCGAATGCCAATTTTTAAGTACTTTTTGTGTTATCAAGGCCATTGTTGCAAATAATGCTATGCCGGTTAAGGAGATTAATAGTAAAGCTGCAAACATTCTTGGAATATTAAGTTGAAATCCAGCTTGTAGTATTTGATAGGCCAACCCCGACCCAGATCCACCAGTTCCAGCTACAAATTCAGCCACTACAGCTCCTATTAATGATAATCCGCTGGAAATTCGCAGTCCTCCCAAAAAATAGGGTAAAGCACTTGGAACGCGCAGACGCAACAGTACTTGTGTTCGTGTAGCTCTTTGAAGTTTAAAGAAACTTAGAAGATCAGGGTCCACACTCTTTAGACCCAGCGTTGTGTTGCTTATGACTGGAAAAAGAGCCACTAAAGAGGAGCATATAACAAGAGAGAGTGTGGTATTTTGAACCCAAATGATAATTAGGGGGGCAACGGCCACAATTGGCGTTACTTGTAATAGCACTGCATAGGGAAATAATGCCCTTTCAATTTGTCTACTTTGTACAAATAAGAAGGAAATTAAGACGCCCACTAAAGTGGATAAAAGGAAAGAAAGTAAAGTAATTTTCAACGTTACTAAAAGGGCAGAGCTCAAAAGTCCCCAATCCACAAACAAAGTCTTAAACATTAATAGTGGGCTAGGTATTAGATAAGGCGGAATATTTAAGTATTCCACTAAGGCTTGCCAAGTGCCCAAGAAAATAAATCCAATCGTAATAGGTATGAATATTTTTAGAAATAGTTCAGCTGGAGACTTTGTTTTTTCCTCCATTTCAAGTGCTTGCTTTCAATAAAGATGCCTGAATGATCTGAGAATATTCCAAAAAATCTTTAGATACCATAAAGGCCTGCGTTCTTGGATATGGCTCGTTAATCAGAAATTCCTGCGTTATTCTCCCGGGTCTGCTGGCCATCATGATGATCTTACTTGATAAAAAAACGGCCTCATGAATTGAATGCGTCACGAAAATAATTGTGAGTTTGTGGCTCGACCACAAGCCCAGTAATTCTGAATCCAACTTGTGCCTGGTAATCTCATCTAAGGCGCCAAATGGTTCATCCATCAAAAGTAGATTAGGCTTTGTAATTAATCCCCTTGCAATTGAAACCCTCATTTGCATTCCGCCGGACAAGGCTTTTGGCAAAGATGAGGCGAAATCCGATAATCCAACAGTGCCGAGAATCTCCTCTACTTCTAAGTCTGCTGTTTTTCTAGGTACACCGGCTAAATCTAAGGGTAGTCTTACGTTTGTTCGCACATCCGCCCAGGGCATTAGCGTTGGCGATTGAAATACAAAGGACAACTTATTTTGAGTGGATTGGAGATCTAATTTGTTGGTGCTACAGACATTTGAGGGCCAAAGCTTGATCTCCCCCGAAGAGGGTTTTGTCAAGCCTGATATCATTTTTAGAAGAGTACTTTTGCCACAACCTGATGGACCCAATAGTGTTATAAAGTCACCCGAATTTACGTTTAGGTTAACGGGTTGAAGCGCTTCAAATCCGTCAGAATATGTTTTAGCTGCCTGAATGATCTCAACAGCTGGAGATAAATAGTTGGGTAAGATTTTTGAGCTTGAATCAATTGAATTTAAAGCCATCTTTTTTGTATTTGGTTTACAACTGCTTTATGGATGTTTTAGTCAACTTCTTTATGGAAGTACCTTTAGATCTTTAATGAACTCAGTGGTGTAGGTATCGGTCAATTTTACTTTTGTTGGATCAATAATTTTATTACTCACCATCATGTCAAAGTTTACCTTTGCCCTTTGGTCAGTCATGATACCGATCCCTAGTTTGGCAGCGTCTCCTCCTGAAATGATACTTTTTTCTTTGAGCTTTAGCAAACTATATGTAAGTTGATCATCCGTCATATCTGCATTCTCTCTTTTTATCAACTCATTGCCCTGAGTAGGATTATTTAGATAATTTTTCCATCCTTCAACCGAGGCCTTAACAAACGATGCAACAGCTTTTTTTCTATTTTTGATTGTTTTTTCTAAACACGTTATTGTTGTCGAATATGCTGGGTATCCGAAATCGCTTAGTAAAAACACATTGATCTTGACCCCCTTTCCTTGAATAGCATACGGCTCAGATGTTAAGTATCCTTGCTGGGCAACATTTTTGTCTGCAATAAAGGGTTGAATATTGAATGTATATGGCTTCGTTTGCTCGTCTACCAGTCCATAGGTATTTTTCATCCAGGGCCAAAATCCTTGCCTTGCAAATGGAACGATCAAAATAGTTTTACTTTTGAGTTGAGATAAATTAGTCACGTCATCATGAGTGATGATCACTTGCGGATCTTTTTGAAAAATAGCTGCTACGTTCACTACAGGAACCCCGGCTTGTCTTACCTCCATCATTTGAAGGTCACTACCGCCCATAACGCAGTCTGCTTGACCGGCCGCCATTAATTGAATCACATTGACACTTGGACCGCCCATTTTGATGGTGACATCCAATCCATTTTGTTTATAAAGTCCTGTAGATAGAGCCTGGTAGAAGCCGCCGTGTTCAGCCTCTGGAAACCAATTGGTCATAAATATGAATTTTTCCCCCGTCGCTTGTCCTTGCGCATACACACTGGAGAGGGGATGAAAAAGAGCTATTAGAAAAATACAAACAACAGTTTTAGATCGATTCAGGTTCATTTTGTAGGTTCGGGAGTAGGGGAGAGAATTTAACGAAGAAAAGATCCTAGCTAACCCTCAAATAGGGGAGGAAATATTAAATCAGCGGGAAAGAGACTTAAAATAGATTTTATTGAGTTTTCCCCGCATTAAACTTTGCCTCCAATTATAAATGCTCCGCCGTAGTGGCTTAAAAGTTTTCTTAAAAAAACATTCAAAAGACTGGCTTTAATTCTTTTCAATGCCGAACAATCATTTTGATGCGTTTACCAAAAGAGTCATTTTTATTCCCTGTAGCAAGGCATACAACACAAAACCTTAGTCACTCTGACAAATGGAAAATCATGAAACTTACTTCAACTTTTAGATATTTCTCCATTTTGATATTTCTCGTATTGGGATTTAATTGGACAGTCCAAGCAAATGAGGAAAAAAAGCAGGAATCAATCAACCCCACTATTTCTTTGCCTGTGCATTCACATGAAACAAAACCAGAAGGGAGTGAGCATAAAAAAGAGGGCTCCGCAAGCCATTCAAATAAGGCGTTACCGCCTTGTAAAGGCAGTTATAGTAAAATTCACTGGACAGATTGCAGGGGTCTTAAGAAGGCATATAACGGCCCCCAATTCGTGGGTCAAAGCTACGAGGGTGATTTTAAGGAAGGTCGACCCCACGGGAGTGGTGAAATTAAATACATCGACGGTACTCGCTTTGTGGGTTCCTTTGAGATGGGGGTAAGAGAGGGCAAAGGTACGGAATACGCAAAGGACGGATCCCTTACTTTAGAGGGATTTTGGCGAACCGGCGTTCTTGTTAATATCGTCCAAGGAGCACCCCAAACTTCTCACTCAGAGAAAGGGTCAACTGAGCCAAAAGAAGGATCCACGAAAAACCATTAGTAGGGTTTGTCCAATGAGTTATTTGTATAGCCTCAAACAGCTTTGGGTCCCGTGCACCCTAATTTGCTCTGGTTTTATAAATCTTTCGTTTGCGCAAGATATCGAAAGAATGTACCAAAATACTGACCTAGATCGACAGCACTACAGCTCCATTCAACTAGACAACAAAGGTGCCATGCAGGGTATTTTAAATTTAGCTTTGACCAAGGGCAGGGGGCGACTCTGGAAATGTCCGCTAAACACCTATCTGTTTTATGATGGTTGGGTTTTTGTAGGAAAGAAGGAGGACGGCAGCGACATAGGAGTTGTGCCCTACAACATAGTAGGAAGTTACATTGCAAATAATGAATTTATAAAATTTACCTTTCAAGGCTTATCTTATGAAAACATTTTTGAACTAAATACTCGCACGAGCCAGATGATTTCATACAAACGCACTTTAAATCAGCTTGAAAAAGTGAGCTGTAAATTTCTTCATTGATCGGTTTTATGATCCTTTCTTAGATTAGGTATAAACCTTTAGACTTTAGGGGTGGCCAAATTGACTTAAATCCAGTCAATTCTGTTATGCTGATTGATTAAATAGGAGGGTCATAGGTCTACTTAAAAAAGGAGACTTTCCTCAGTCCATTGACACAGGTTGTTTACTTTATGGTTCGATTTCTGCTTGGCTACATCTGGCAATTTCTTTTTACTGCACTTTTAACTTTTTCAATAAATGGATGGACACAGGTGAGTCAGAATAAAATCCTTCAGCAACTCGCCCCGATGGGTGTTTTAAATGCCGCAATTTATACTGGAAATTTTTTACTGGTGACTGGGAAAAATGAAGACGGAACGCCGCTGGGCGTTTCTCCCGATATGGCAGCCGCAATTGCGCAAAAATTAGGTGTTAAGTTGGTTTTAAAGCCTTTCAGTACTCAAAATGAGGCTGTTCAAGCGGCCTCATCGGGGGAGTGTGGGATTGTATTGGTAGGGTCTGACCCGGCTAGGGCAACTTATATTGACTTTGCTCCGGCTTATGTTGAGATTGAGGCGACTTACTTGGTACCCGAGGGCTCGCAATTGAAACAAATAAGCGATTTTGACCAAGCTGGAGTTCGCATAGCCGTTTTTGGTGTCAGTGCTTATGGACTTTGGATGGAGCGACATATAAAAAATGCAACGCTTTTTAAGGCTGATGGGCTAGAGTCGTCGTTAGGGCTTTTTATGAACCAAAAGTTGGACGCTCTAGCGGGGCTTCGCCCTGGGTTGATTACGGTCCAAAAGAAATACCCCAATTACAAGATGATTGATGGGTATTTCATGACGGTTCAACAAGCGATTGCCACCAAAAAAGGCAATAATGAGGCGTCTGAATTTTTGAAAGATTTTATTCAAGAATCTAAAGCCTCTGGACTTGTAGATCAATTAATTGCTAAGCACGGCGTTCAGGGACGTTTGGCTGTAGCCAAGTGATATGAGTTGATTTTTAACTTCAACTCCTGTCTATTTTTAACTAACTTTAGCTGATCATATGATTTTCCTAAAAATTTTTAAACCTCTTGTTTTTATCTTTATCACCATTGCTAGTGCCCTTCAGTACGTTAGTGCGCAAACTGATTCGGTGGTTAGGATCAGAGGAACCATACAAGAAATTAGCGATAACTCTATGGTTTTCAAGGACAGAACGGGAGAGATTCTAACCATCGTTATGGGAGAGACCTTGGGTATTCAAGAGGTTTATCCCATAGATATGAGCAAGATCGAGAAAAACTCTTTTATTGGTACAGCCGCGATGACTGACCCGAAGGGAAGGCTTGTGGCTTTAGAGGTTCACGTTTTTCCGGAATCTATGAGGGGAACAGGGGAGGGGCATCGCCCTTGGGACAGTGTCGCGGGCAGCACCATGACCAATGCCACCGTCAACGAATTGGTGAGTATTGGGAATGCTAGAGAGCTGCACCTTAAATATAAAGACGGCGAAAAAATCGTTTTCGTTCCCGACAATGTGCCTATCGTGTCCTACAGGGCTGGGGCAAGAAGTTTGTTGATCTCTGGCGCTAACGCAGTAGTTGTGGCGAGTCTAAAGGACGGTAAACCGACCGCCTCTCGTATTATGGTTGGACGTGACGGTTTTAAGCCGCCAATGTAGTAGTTCTCGGGGCATGGACAAGTGATGCCGCTTGAGTTAATCCAAATAACCCCTTTCCCACACAAATTTGCCACTCAGATTCTCTAAATCTTTGTGTACAGACTCAAAAAGTCATTTTTCACGTAATTTCCTTCATTTGGTGTTCAAAAAAAGCATTTCGAAGTTAACAAGAGGGGCTATTAAAATAGATTTTCAATAGGCATGTTTTATGCTTGATTAAGAAAAAAGACCAGTATTTTCTTTATCTGTTTGGAGTCATCTATGTCTATAAGTTCATTGAACTCTAATTTGTTAGCTCAAAATTCAAATTCAAATCTGTCGATCAACACAACTCCTAGCTTACAGAATTTGGGGTCTGCGCTAAGTGCGGGAGATTTAGTTGGAGCGAAATCAATTTTCTCAGCCCTGAACTCAAATTCATCTAGCACCAGTCCATTGAGTGGTGCAAACGGTCCGACTTCGGCGGCTTCAAATACCTTGATGGGCCAACTAGGAAATGCTTTGCATTCCGCAAATCTGAATCAAGCTCAGCAAATTACAAGTGCCTTACAAACTCTCTCATCAAACGCGGTTACCTCCAACCCTTTGTTCAGTGATAGTAATTCACAGACCACATCATCTGGATTTAATGACTCACTGTTTAATGCTTTATCGCTTACAGGTGTGGGTTCGGGCAGCGCAAGTTCTTTGGCAGGAATAGCCTCACCTGCAGCATCTGGAATGGTGAGTCCTCAGCAAGTAATTGCACAAAATATGGATACATTTTTAAATAATCTATTAGCTACCCTTAAGGCACAAAACCCCTCTGCCACTAGCTCGAGCGGGACTTCTAGTGCGTCGTCTGCAAAACAAAATCCTTACGCAGCAGGATCAAGCACCAATCAATTCTCCGCAGGGTTGCAAAGTTTAATTCAACAAATTGCAAAATCTCCGAATGCGTTAAATGAATTAAATACTTCAGGGTCAAATGCCGTGAATACCAGCGCTTCAACAACTGTACCCACTGCCTCAACCTCCCCCCAACCCTCCGCCAGCGATAGCTCCCAATCTGCCCAAGTCTCGCAATTACAGAAAAGCTACAACGATTTATTAAGCTCCCAAGGTAGCAACGTAGGTTCATCATCATCATTGATTAATTTCCTTGAAAACTTTGAGAGCAACATGAAAACTATGCAGTCATCTGGCGGATTTCTTAATGTGAATGCTTAGTTTGACTCAACTATTGAGTTCATCAAGCCCTGCATACTTGACTTTAAAGAAGTCGGGAAAATGAAAATACAATGAGGCAAATGTTTTGATGATCGACTTTTGCCGATTTAGAATCAGCTGTCATTCTTTCGTCTTCATTACAAAACTTAAAAATGAAAAAAACTTTTTACGTTCCTTTTTAAGCTTGATTTGGTTGTTTTCCGCTTGTATAAGCGGTCAAGCTCAACCATTCCACCAGCCCTCATTGACTTCCACCTCTTTGGTGTCATCTAAAGAAGACCCAAGTGATAAAAGTACTGCTTTGCAACATCAAGTTGCTCAGTCTACACCGCTAGACCTTTCATTTACTCAGCTTTCATATCCTTTTCCCGTTCACTACTTTACGGATAAGATTCAAAATGTGGAGGTTAAAACAGCTTATATGGATGTTCCCGCATTTGGAGTAGAGAGGGGGGTTGTTTTACTTTTTCACGGAAAGAATTTTTCAAGCGACTACTGGGACTCAACGATTGCAGACCTGTCTAAGGCGGGATACAGGGTTATAGCCCCTGATCAGATTGGTTTTGGAAAATCGTCCAAACCGCCCATCAAGTATCACTTTGACGAACTGTGCCAAAACACATTCAAACTTATTCAGCATCTAGGACTAAAGCGTTTAAATGTGATCGCAAACTCCATGGGCGGCATGGTGGGAGTTCGTTTCACAGTTCTTTATACTGATAGTGTTGACAAGTTGATTTTAGAAAACCCTTTGGGCTTAGAAGATTACAGTAAAAATATACCTCCTCAAACCAATGAGACACTTCTTGGCTTAGAAATGGCTCAAACTCAGGATAGCTATTCCAAGTTCATGCACTCATACTTTCCCAACTGGAGGCCAGAGTATGAGCGATTCGTTGAGAATTATGTGCGTATTAAAAATGGTCCTGATTACGAAGCTTTCTCTGAGACATCAGTTAGAACTTACCAGATGATTGCCGATCAACCAGTCGTCCAAGACTTTCCCGCAATCAAGCCTCCAACCCTTTTAATCATCGGGCAACTCGATCACACCGTCTTTGGTAGACGATTCGCACCACCGGAGGCGGTTAAAACGATGGGAGATTTCACAAAGCTTGGAAAGCAAATTGCCTCAGTTGTGCCAAACGCTAAGCTAATTGAAATACCAAATGTGGGACACGTTCCCCACCTTGAGGTACACGATCTTTTTATAAAGCATGTGCTTGAATTCTTAAATTAATTTTTAACTAATCTGTTGATTATTTTTTTAACAAGTGCAGAGCTGCTTTTGCAATGTGAGTCGCATCAACTTGAAAGAATTCCCTTAGCGCAACGCGGGTGTCGCTTCTTCCAAACCCATCTGTACCCAGAGTCATAAATTTTCTACCCTCTGGTATGAAGGCTCTGATGCTCTCGGGCACAGTCCTTACGTAGTCGCTGGCTGCAACGATTGGGCCTGAGCTTTTCTGCAGTTGGGTTTGTAAAAATGCGACGCGCTTGGTGCTTGTCCCCGCCAAAGCCTCTTTCTCTATTTCTAAGCCGTCTCTTGCTAGCTCGCTCCAACTGGTAACACTAAAAATATCAGACTCAATTCCTTGATCTTTCAAAATTTTTTGAGCTTTTACGACCTCAGTCAATATAGCCCCAGAGCCCATTAAAGTGACCCTAGCTGATTTTTGGGCTTTTGAGTCGGCTTTGCTAAGTAAGTAACATCCCTTTATGATCTCCTGCGGGTTGATACCGCCGATACTGGGCTGGGGGTAATTTTCATTCATCAAAGTGACGTAATAAAAGACATCTATTTGGTCCTCAAGCATCTCTCTCATACCCTTGTCAACGATCACACTCATCTCGTAAGCATAAGCAGGATCATAGGCTTTGCAATTTGGTATGGTTGCAGCAATTAAATGGCTTGAGCCGTCTTGGTGCTGAAGCCCTTCACCGCCGAGCGTGGTGCGACCTGAGGTTGCACCTAATAAAAAACCTCTAGATCGTTGATCAGCAGCAGCCCAAATCGCATCCCCCACTCTTTGGAAACCAAACATGGAGTAGTAGATATAAAAAGGTAACATCGGTAGGCCGTGCACACTGTAGCTTGTAGCTGCCGCGGTCCAACTTGCAATTGCTCCAGCCTCGCTGATCCCTTCCTCTAAGATTTGGCCATCCAACGCCTCTTTGTAGCTCAGCACAGAACCAATGTCCTCGGGCTCATACTTTTGCCCCACGCTGGAGTAGATGCCTACTTGCTTGAATAAATTGGCCATTCCAAAAGTTCTAGCCTCATCGGCAACTATTGGCACGATGCGAGGCCCGAGTTCGGAGGTTTTTAACAAAGCGCCCAAAAGCCTGACGAATGCCATCGTGGTTGACATCTCCTTACCCTGTGCGTCCATCGCAAATGCGGCGTAAGCGACTAATTCAGGAATGTTTATTTTTGGTGCCACTGATTGCCGTTTGGGTATGTAACCACCTAAGGATGATCTTTTTGAGTGAAGATACTGAATTTCAGGTGAATGTTCTGAAGGTCTATAAAACTCTAATCCAGTGACCTGTTCATCGGTCATTGGCAAATTAAATCGATTCCTAAACTCAATGAGCGCGTTTTCATCGAGTTTTTTCTGACTGTGGGTGGTCATTTTTCCTTGGCCAGCAGTCCCCATACCGTACCCTTTTTTGGTATGAGCGAGTATGACAACGGGTTGGCCTTGGTGCTTGGCAGCCTGCGCGTAAGCGGCGTAAATCTTTACTAAATCGTGTCCACCTCTTTTAAGCCTATCAATTTGTTCATCCGTCATTCCTTGAGCTAACTGCGCAAGCTCAGGATTTTGACCAAAGAAGTGATCTCTATTAAAACGACCATCTTTAGCCGCAAAGGTTTGCATTTGTCCGTCTACTGTGTTCGAGAATGCTCGAATTAGAGCCGCATTTACATCCCTTGCAAAAAGTCCATCCCAGTCACTTCCCCAAATTAGTTTGATTACTTTCCAACCAGCTCCAACAAAGAGTTGCTCGAGCTCATCAATAATTCGACCATTGCCTCTTACGGGTCCATCTAATCTTTGTAAATTACAGTTCACAACCCAAATTAGATTATCCAGTCTCTCCCTTGATGCCAGTGTCAGCGCACTCATGCTCTCTGGCTCATCCATCTCGCCGTCCCCAAACACTCCCCATACCTTACGCCCCGAGCAGTTCAGTAAATGACGGTGTGTCAAGTAACGCATAAAACGCGCTTGATAGATGGAGCTTATAGGTCCTATTCCCATTGATCCAGTTGGGAATTGCCAAAAATCTGGCATCAACCAAGGATGAGGATAAGAACTCAGCCCTCTAGCCCCTTTAGATGGCGCTGTAATCTCTTGTCTGTAGTGGGATAAGTCCTGCTCACTAAGCCTGCCCTCCAAATAGGCACGAGCGTAGACACCAGGCGCGCTATGGGGTTGATAAAAAATCAGGTCCCCACCCTGAGTGTCATTTCGAGCTTTAAAGAAATGGTTAAAACCAACTTCAAAAAGGTCTGCAGCGCTTGCGTAGCTTGAGATGTGCCCCCCTAAGTCCCCGTAGGCCGCGTTTGCTCGTGCAACCATGGCGAGTGCATTCCATCTCATGAGGGACGCCAATTTTTCCTCTAAGGCCAGGTCTCCTGGGAATACGGGTTGGTCTTGCACTGCAACTGTGTTGATGTAGTGCGTGACTAAATTGGGTGCCCAACGCACGCCCATATTTGCCGAAAGAGCGTGAAGTGAATCTAGGATGAAATGCGCTCGCTCAACTCCACTCGCCTCAATCAACGACTTTAAAGCCTCCGCCCACTCCTGTGTTTCGTTTGGATCTTTGTCAGTTAGGTGTGTATTCATGGGTGCAACGAGTTTGAGGGGAATTTTTTTGATGAACTTTCATGCATATACTTTATAACAAAATCCCAATAATATTGTCCTTAATAATCTATTATTTGTTTTTATATCAGTATAAAATTCTGTATATTAATAAAATATCGGTATATTATGAATATAGATCTAGTTGATTTAAAGATTTTAAAGCAACTTCAAGACGACAGCTCACTGACCAATGTTGAATTAGCTAAACGGGTTCATCTCTCCCCCTCACCGTGTCTCATGAGAGTAAAGGCGCTGGAGAAAAGTGGTGTTATAAAAAAGTATGTGGCGCTATCAGACCCCAAATTGTTGGGTCTGGGTTTGAACGTCTTCATTTCAATCAGTCTTAAAGAGCAATCAAAGAGTGCTTTGTCAGAGTTTGAGCAGAGCATTTGCAAACATGACGAGGTCATGGAGTGCTATTTAATGACAGGAGATAGTGATTATTTGATTCGAGTTGCGCTTGCAGATATAGGAGCGCTGGAGAGATTTATTTTGGATAGGTTAACTCCCATACCTGGGATTGAAAAAATAAGGTCTAGTTTTGCCCTTAAGCAGGTTAGATATAAAACTGCTTTGCCGTTGCAATCTTTGAATACCAAAATTTAACTCAATATAGCAAAATTAGGACTCAGAAGTTTTTGAATATTTGCTATCAAATTTAGCGACCCAATCAAAGCCCATCTTATTAGAGAAGCTTTGAAAATCGTGCAAGGGGGTTTTATCCCCCTTGCTCGAGCCGTGTTGTTTTAAATGGTTATAAACAGATTCAAAGGCAGCGCCCGCGGCCAAGAACGCGGTTGCTGGAAATATGGCCAACCCATACCCTAGCCCAATTAACTCATCCTTTGTAAGCAAAGGGGTTCGACCGCCCTCCACCATATTGGCAACTAGAGGTAGGTCAAACCGCTCACCAATTTTTCGCATCTCCTCAGGTGACTCTGGGCTTTCAAGGAACAACACATCTGCACCGGCACGAGCATAGATCTCGGCTCGCCTCATTGCCTCATCTAATCCATGTACTGTTCGGGCGTCTGTTCTAGCGATGATTAAAAGATTGGGGTCTGTGCGAGTTTCCACGGCGACTCTTATTTTTTCAGACATATCTTCGGCGCTAATTACTTTTCTACCAAGCATATGACCGCATTTTTTAGGAAATTCTTGATCCTCTAATTGAACGGCACACGCTCCTGCTTGCTCATAAGACCTGACTGTATGCATTACATTAAGGAGTCCCCCGTATCCGGTATCTGCATCACATATTAGTGGGGTTTTAGTGATTGTGGCAAACTGCGATACTCTATTGAACATATCTGTTGCCGTCGCAATCCCAGCATCCGGTAACCCCAAATATGATGCAACCGTGCCGTATCCAGTCATGTAAATAGCATCAAAGCCCAAAGAGTCAGCGATTTTTGCTGAGATCATCTCAAACACGCCTGGAGCGGTAACTAGGGAGCCCTTTTTAATTTTAGACCGTAGACTCTCTCTTCTGTCTTTAAATGTAGGGTAGTTACTTGTCGAGTGTGTCATTTTGAAATCGTATTATTTTATTCTTTTGCGCGGTTTAGGTGAATATGCTATTTTAGACAAATTAGCTTAGTTCTAATTTTTGGAAAGGAACTGTACCTAGCTAAGTGTTATATTAGATTTATATGAAGATTAGTTCAAATTATTATCGAATTTTGAAAACAAAATGCAAGTCAATTAATTGAAGGGTTTACCACTTATGCAAATCACATTAGGCTTTAAAGGACTACGACTGCTTAAGATATTGCATCTTTGTTGGGCTGCTTCTTTTTTATTTATTCATGCCCCGTCCAGCGCGCAAGCCTCTTACCCCACCAAGCCAATTAGGTTAATAGTTCCCTTTACCCCCGGGGGTGTGACCGATACGAGCGGCAGACTAATAGCGGATCAATTGTCTAAAAGATTAGGCCAACAGATTATTGTGGACAACAGGCCTGGGGCCTCCGGCAACATTGGTACCCAACAAGTTGCCTTGGCTGAGCCTGATGGATATACCTTATTGTTAGCTTTTGACGGAACGATGGTGATCAACCCACATATTTTTGAGAAAGTTCCTTTTAACACGATGCGCGATTTCACCTCGGTGGGGAAAATTGGTGACGCCACACTTATTTTGGTCTCTAATCCAAGTACCAAGCTAAAAAATCTTAAAGATGTCGTTGATGTTTCCAAAAGCACGGCTGAGGGCTTGGCTTTCGGTACCTCTGGGACGGGTGGGACACCACACATTGCGGGTGAGTTATTTAAACTCAGAAGTGGCGCAAACCTTGTACACATACCCTACAAAGGAGGAGGGCAGGCAATGACAGATGTCTTAGGTGCAAATATACCCCTTGTGTACACTGCCATTGCTGGAGCAGTTCAATATGTAAAGGCAGGCAAATTAACACCTATTGCCGTCTCTAGCGCGCAGCGCAGTAAATCTTTGCCCGATACGCCTACATTTATAGAGAGTGGTTTTGCAGATTTCGAAATCAACTCATGGGTGGGAATATTAGCGCCCGTTAAAACCCCCAAATGGATCATCGATAAATTGAACTCTGATTTGAATGCGGTCTTAATGGACCCGGAGGTAAAAGAAAAGCTAAGCATTCTAGGAATTACCTCAACACCTCAATCCCCAGAAAAATTTACAGATCAAATTAAGCGAGACTTGGAACGCTATGCAACGATCGTGAAGGCTGCAAATATAAAGATCGAATAACGCTTTACAGCTATAGGCAAATAAATCTAATTATTTTTTAGTATTTAGCCCTGATGGATATGCAGCCTAATTTAATAGATCATAAGAGTTTGGGATTTGAGGTAAATGCGCTTTGCCCAATTGGCGCAACTGGCTTTAAGCTAATATTAAAGTGTCAGGGCTATTAAACCTTTCCCACGGCGCATTGGCGAATGCATGGTGTTTAGTGTCCAAGACAAAGCTATGGCTGCTGGAAGAGCCTACACATGGTTTGGCTCCAGTCATCTTAGAGCAACTCTCTTTGGCACTAGAAAAACTCAGAAACTATACAGATTTGACCGTGTTACAAGCTGAGCAAAATGTAACTTTCGCGCTTACCCACGCCGTCACAGACTATATTCTCAAGCATGCCAGTATCATTTGGGAGGGCACGACCGATAAATTTGTGACTGAGATGGAGCATATTTATCTTTAATTTCTTTAGCCTAGCGATGCAAAATACCTACTTAATTTTGCACCATTTAAGTGCAAATAATAAACTTATTTTTTGAAATTTATAAAATATGCATTTTAATGGTGCAATAAATGGCATCTTAAAATCTTTCTCCTTAAAAAATTTACATTGTGAAATATGTTGTCCGATTTTAGGGCTAAAAAACATGCTTTAGTTGGCATAAACTCTGCTCATGTATGTGAGGATATTTTCGTTTTATTGATGTGAGTTACATTGTTTAAGCGAAAGACTCTCTTTTTTTTAACTTTAGGAAGCCAATATGAAGTTGATTACGGCGATTATTAAACCTTTCAAGCTTGACGAAGTCCGAGAAGCTTTATCAGCGATTGGTGTTCAAGGTGTCACAGTGACAGAAGTAAAAGGTTTTGGAAGGCAAAAAGGGCATACTGAACTTTACCGAGGTGCAGAGTACGTTGTTGATTTTTTACCCAAAGTCAAAATAGAGGCTGCAGTAGCGGCTGAATTGGTAGACCAAGTTATTGAAGCGATTGAGAAAGCTGCAAGAACCCAAAAAATTGGAGACGGAAAAATATTTGTGTTTGATTTGGAGCAAGTAATCCGAATCCGCACGGGTGAGACTGGAAAAGAAGCCCTTTAAAACTGACTCAAATTATTTTTAATTCAAAACACTAAGAGAAAGAAAAAACCATGAAAAGAGTTTTCGCCTCCATGATAGTAAGTCTTGCTATGATGTTCGTAGTGGGCGCTGCGACCTCTACAGCGTATGCGGATACGCCCACTGGTGCTCCGGTGCAAGCAAGTGCAACTGGTGCAGCTAGTAGCTCCACAAGTGCAGCTCCTTCGGCTGCCCCCGCTGCCGCAGCTCAGGCGCCCGCTGCTGCCCCTCCCCCTGTTCCCAACAAAGGAGATACAGCCTGGATGACAGTGTCCACTCTTTTGGTGCTTTTGATGACGGTTCCTGGATTGGCTTTGTTTTACGGCGGGCTGGTTCGTTCCAAAAACATGCTCTCTATTTTGATGCAAGTGTTTGTTGTCACCTGTGCCATTTATGTCCTTTGGGCGATCTACGGTTACTCCCTCTCCTTTACAGCTGGAAACCCGTTCATTGGTTCCTTGGACAAACTGTTTTTCAAAGGAATGACACCTGACTCTATTGCCGCCACATTCAGCAAAGGGGTTGTTATTCCCGACTTCACGTTTGCAGCTTTCCAGGCTACTTTTGCAGCCATCACATGCACCTTGATCATTGGTTCGTTTGCAGAGCGTGTTAAATTTTCTGCAGTCGTACTTTTCTGTGTTCTTTGGTTCACTTTCAGCTATTTGCCAATCGCTCACATGGTTTGGTACTGGGACGGACCAGATGCGATTACTGATGCTGCATCACTTGACGCCGTCACAGCTAATGCAGGACTCTTGTGGGCCAAGGGGGCCTTAGACTTTGCAGGTGGAACGGTTGTTCACATCAACGCCGCAATTGCCGGTTTGGTCGGCTCTTTTGTAATTGGCAAAAGAATTGGTTATGGACGCGAATCAATGGCTCCGCACAATTTGACACTAACCATGGTTGGAGCCTCTTTGTTATGGGTAGGATGGTTCGGATTTAACGCCGGCTCAAATCTAGAGGCAAACGGAATGGCAGCGCTAGCATTCATGAATACCATGCTCGCAACTGCTGGAGCTGCTTTGAGTTGGACCGCTGCCGAGGGACTTCTTAAAGGAAAAGCCTCTATGCTGGGCGCGGCTTCTGGAGCGGTTGCTGGGTTGGTTGCAATTACACCGGCTTGCGGATTTGTAGGCCCCATGGGTTCCATCATCATTGGTTTGTTAGCAGGTGTTTGTTGTTTGTGGGGTGTGACTGGGCTCAAGTACATGCTTGGGGCTGATGATTCCTTGGACGTTTTTGGCGTTCACGGGGTGGGAGGTATATTGGGTGCTTTGTTAACTGGTGTCTTTGCCTCCCCTTCACTTGGCGGAGTAGGTATCTATGACTACGTTGCCAATGCGGCATCACCCACTTATTCAATATCAGGCCAACTCTGGATCCAATTGCAGGCTGTTGTGGTCACCTTAGTTTGGTCCGGCGTGGTGTCTTTCATTTGTTACAAAATAGTAGACGCTTTGATTGGTCTTCGCGTTACAGAGGAGGAGGAGCGCGAAGGCTTGGATATCAGCTCGCACGGTGAGAGTGCTTACATTCGCTGATATTTAATTGTTTAGTCTAATGTCCGCCCGGTTTGCTCTGGGCGGATTTTTTTTGTTAAATTTTGTATTCTTAAACAAACACTAGCTAGTCCTCTAACATCCCTGACTCTTTAACGATCAACCCCAGTCTTGCGCGCTCAGCGGAAATAAATTGAGCAAAATTTACCCTCGTTCCCCCTATCGGCTCAATGCCAACTGAGGTGAGTCTTTTAGCTATCACATCGCTTTTTACTGCTGAATCAATGGCATTGGCAAAACTGTCCATAATTATTTCTGGTGTCCCCTTGGGCGCGTGAACCCCTGCCCAGTGCGCTATTCTTAGTTCATTGAAGCCTTGCTCAACGCCTGTTTGCAAGTCTGGGAGAGCAGAGATGCGGTGGGTCCAAGTCGTTGCGAGTGCTCGTATACGACCACTTTTAAGGTGAGGGAGAACAATAATACTAGCCTCTGAGGTGGCATCAACTTGCCCGCCAATCACTGCATTTAATGACTCCGAGCCACTTTTGTAGGGCACTGGTTGTAAACGAGCGCCGTGTTTTAAGTTGAGCAACTCGGCAACGAAGTGGGGAGTGCTTCCAGTCCCAGCCGTAGAAAAATTTAGTCCGTTGTGAGTTTTAGATTGCTCTATTAAATCGTTTAAATTTTTTAAACTAGAGCTGGCAGGCACAATAATGATCGAAGGCGCTAAAGCGATCATAACAACGGGGACCAAATCGCTATCTTTGTAGGGCATTGATTTTTTGATCATGCTGTTGGAGATAACACCTGAGGCGCTGACTAAAAAGGTATATCCATCTGCTGTGCTTTTAGCCACTAAATCGGCGCCAAGAGTGGTTCCTGCACCTGGCTTGTTGTCGATCAGAATCACTTGATTTAAAAATTGAGATGCCCCTTCGCTCCCCGCGCGAGCAATTAAATCATTGGCGCCCCCTGCAGAAAAAGGTACAACAAGTCGGATCGGTTTATTGGGCCAAGCACCCGAAGCAGCGGCGGCGGCTGAGGCTTTTAGGATTGATGTGGCAACGACGCTAAACGCAATTGTCGAGTTAACCACATTACTCAACAAGTCCCTTCTGTTGGACTTTGATATGTCAAATTTTTTAATGATGAGAGCCCGTACCTAGGTAAGCTGCCCTAACGGCGGGATCATTTTTTAGCCGTTGCGATTCACCGTGCACAGAAATAGCACCGTTCTCTAGCACATAGGCATAATCTGCAACGTTTAAAGCGGCAGCAGCGAATTGCTCAACCAATAACATTGTGACGCCTTCACTCTTTAGGCGCAGTATGATTCGAAATACCTCCTCAACTAAAATAGGAGCCAAGCCCATCGAGGGCTCATCCAACAAAATAACGTCAGGGTTAAGCATTACGGCCCTTGCCATTGCTAGCATTTGCTGCTCACCACCAGATAGGGTTCCTGCAAGTTGGTTGCGTCTTTCACGCAGTCTTGGGAAAAGCTCCATGGCCCGCTCCACATCTCCCTTCACATCTCCTTTAGGTCTACTCCCAGTTAAACGGGGAAACGCCCCGAGAATCAAATTATCAGTGACAGTCATGGTTGAGAAAACGCGTCTTCCCTCAGGTGAGTGAGCCAGCCCTAATTTCGCGATTTGATTTGACTCGAGACCGTGAATATCTTTACCGTTTAATTTAATAGTCCCAGCAAGAGGTTTAATCATGCCTGAGACGGCTCTCATGGTGGTTGTCTTTCCCGCGCCATTAGAGCCAATTAACGTCACGACTTTACCTTTTGGAACTTCGATAGAAATTCCGTGTAGTACGTGAACCTTACCGTACCCGGCTTGTAAGTTCTCAATAGTTAACATAGTATGTCAATTTTTTAATTAGAGGTCTCAAAAGTTATAGAGTTAAAGTGGCAATTTCAATTAAGGGAGGGTGATGATGTGCTCTCGATTAAGTAACTGCGCCACCAAGATAAGCTTTTATCACTTCAGCGTTGGCTTGGACCTCCAGGGGCTTGCCCTCGGCGATCTTTTGACCAAAGTCCAACACACTCACTGTGTCACAAACGCTCATTACAACTTCCATATGGTGCTCGATCAATATCACAGTGATGCCGTGGTCCTTTATCTTACGAATGATGGCCATCAACTCTTTAATATCCGGCGCTGTGAGCCCAGCCGCGGGCTCGTCAAGCAAAAGGAGTTGCGGATCCAAGGCCAAGGCACGCGCAATTTCCAAAAGACGCTGGCGCCCGTAGGGGAGGTTGCGAGCCTCCTCATAAGCGTTCTCGCCTAAACCAACAAATTGAAGAAGTCCAAAGGCTTTTTGTGTCGCAATACTCTCTTCATTTTGAGCCCTTTTTGTGTTTAGCGCGATATCTAATAAATTACTTTTGTACGTGTGGTGCAAACCGACCATCACATTTTGCAGAGCAGTCATCTCTCCAAATAGTTGAACATTTTGAAACGTTCTGGCAATGCCGGATAAGGCAATTTCTGAGGAGGTGCGGCCAATAACGGTTTGTCCCAGAAAATCAATAAAACCTGCCGTCGGCCGGTAAATCCCCGTAAGCACATTCATCATTGTACTTTTGCCCGAACCATTGGGTCCAATCAAGCCGTGAATGCTCCCCCTCTCAACAGATAAGCTGACTTGGTTAATCGCTTTGAGGCCTCCAAACTGCATCAAGATTTCTTTGGCTACTAATATGTCCTTGGATTGGGCAGAAAGACTTGAATGATCAAGGCTGGACATGGCCACTATAGAGCTTGATAGCTCTTGAGCATGGACTTGCGTGGACTGCTTAAATAAGGACCTTAAAAACCCAATGATTCCGTCTTGTAAATAATAGACAACAAATAAAATCATCAGCCCAAAAATACTCAAACGCCAGTCGGTAATGTTGGTGAGCCAAAATGAAAATGCAGCGAGCGAAATGGTACCTAAGACGGGGACTATGGTAGATTTGATGGTAGTCATTTTTCTTTGAATACCAATAAGTGCACCAATCAAAATTAGGCCTGCGAAGCAGGATGAAACGATTCGAAATGTTTCTAAGTCATCTAGTAATTTGGGAAGCAAAACAATAATTGCTGCTCCCAACAGGGCTCCGGAGCGTGTTTTGCGACCCCCCATAATCGTGGCCAACAGGAAAAGCACTGTTAGTTCAAAATTGTATGTGTTCGGCGAGATGTACTGCTCTGAGTAGGCGTATAGGCTCCCCGCAAGTCCAGCAAATCCTGCACTAATGACAAAAGCAAATACCTTGTACTTGTAAACTGATACACCCATACAGTCAGATGCGATTGGACTCCCCCTTAATGCCTCGAAAGCTCGGCCTAATTGAGATTTTAAAATCCTATTAACAACAACCATGGATAAGGCAAGTAAGGCGCAAACCAACCAATAATAAGTTTGCACGTCCAGCTTAAATCCAGCGATCATCGGTTTAGAAACTTTAATGCCCATTGGACCTTCAGTCATAAAGGTCATCTCATTAATCAGAATTTGTATGATGGTTCCAAAGGCCAGTGTGACCATTGCTAAATAAGGGCCCGTTACTCTCAAAGCGGGGAGGGCAAGGACGGCACCGAAAAAAGCCGTTACAACGATTGACAAGGGCAAAATAAGCCATAAAGGAGCATGAAACTTTAAAAAAAGCACCCCAACCGTATATGCCCCAATACCAAACAACCCTGAGTGCCCTAGAGACACTTGTCCCGTGTAGCCAACAACTATATCCAGTCCAAACAATAAAATTGAGTAAATCATGATCGTCTCGATCAGATGGATGTAGTAGGGGTTGGATGTGATGAGGGGTACCAATAGGAGGGCGAAAAATCCAACCGCAGCTAAAAATGTATTATTTTTGTTGAACATATTTAAACCTTTTTGATGGCTGATTTACCAAACAAACCGGCAGGTTTAACGGCCAACACGAGTAACAATAAGACCAAACCAGGGACATCTTTGTATCCAGTTGATAGATAAAAACCTGTTGTAGTCTCTGCCACACCTAATATTATTCCTCCTATGATGATTCCCATGCCACTGGTGAGTCCTCCAATAATTGCAACAGCAAAAGCTTTTAGCCCTAAAACAGACCCCATGGTCGCCCCCGTTAGAGTTAAAGGCGCTATGAGTACCCCAGCAAATGCGGCGCTCATAGAGGAAAGTGCATATGAAAATGAGATCACAAGTCCAGTATTTATTCCCATCAACTTTGCAGCGTCACGGTCATTAAATGTGGCCACCACCGCCTTGCCATAAATTGTTTTACGATTGAAAAACTCAACCGCCAGCATCATGGACACAGCGCCTACGACGACCAATATTTCCATTGGTAAAACGTTTGCACCAAATAGTTTAATGGGTGCCTCAGGCAGGGGAGAGGGAAAACGAAGATCGTCTCGTCCCCACACATTTTCAGCTACGTTTTTAAAGATAATTCCAAGCGCAATGGTGGACATGATCCAACCAAATTCACTCTTAATTTTGATAGCGGGTCTAACCGCTATGGCTTCCACAAAACCACCCTGCAGTAGTCCAAAAATGCCCACGATTGGCAGCGCAAGCCAGTAATTTATTTGTAGTGTATCAACAAGAGTTAGCCCCACAAGCGCACCTAACATTAGCGCATCGCCTTGGCCAAAATTTAGCGTGTCTGAGGTGGCGAAGGTAAGTTGGTACCCAAAAGCGATGACTGCGTAAATCATCCCTAAGGCTATGCCGCTATAGATTAGCTGCAGCAATATTTCCATGTTAAAACTTCTTTAAAAAATAAAATTAAAAAAGGCCATGCTTATCTTTAAGCACAGCCCTGTTTTAGGAGTGGTATCAAGGGCTGCAAAATACTAAAAAAACCAGATATAGCCCAATCACCCAATGTCAAACAAGTAAAAGAACTTTACTTCTTTATCTGTTTAGTGCGAATGTCAGATCCTTTTTTCTGATCCTCTTCATAAGCATAAACAACCCGCCCATCTTTAACTTGCCCAAAGACTGGGATATTTTTCGTAATCGCTTCGTGATCCTCTTTATTAAACGGTTTATTATAGATCGTAACTACACCTTCGACCTTGTCTTGCAAGTTCTCTAAAGCGTCTTTAATTGCCTTACCGTCCGTGCTGCCGGCTTGTTTGATGGCTGCGGCTAGCAAAAAGATGGAGTCATAGGCTTGTGCAGCTGATACGGGGGAATCAATGCGATTATTTTTTGGCTTAAATTCTTTCAAATAAGCATCAATAAAAGCTTTTCGTTTTTGCGTATTGGGATCTTGAATAAATGTCTCAGGCATTGTTGCGCCTTCTCCGCCAGGGCCGGCATTGTCGATAAAGTTAGCCATTGAGAGGGTCCAACTTCCGATCATGGGGACTTTCCAGCCAAGTTTGGTCATACCGTTGGCTATTTGGGCTAATTCGGGGCCAATGCCATAAGTCAAAATCACTTCGGCACCGGCCTCTTTGGCCTTCAGCAGTTGAGCTGTCATATCCACATCTTTGATGTTGAATTTTTCGACCGCGACCGCAGTGACGTTTTTCTCAAGGAGAGCCTTGATCAAATCATCTTTGCCAAGTTGCCCGTAATTCGTCGAGTCAGCCAAAATAGCTACTTTGGTAAATTTACGTCTAACTACGGCTTCCTCCACGATCATAGGAGCTTGGATACTGTCGTTGGCCGAGTTTCTAAAAATATAGTTATCAGGAAACTCGGGGGGTAAGAATTGCTTAGTGACGAGGGTACCAGTTGCAACGTTATTCATCACCGGAATCTTAGC
Source organism: uncultured Burkholderiales bacterium (assembly GCA_903871545.1). Classification (GTDB taxonomy): domain Bacteria; phylum Pseudomonadota; class Gammaproteobacteria; order Burkholderiales; family Burkholderiaceae_C; genus Limnohabitans. The sequence continues at coordinate 99,652 of CAIQHG010000079.1, forward strand.
TTCCTCATAAAATCTTTGTGATGCAAGTGCAACCCCAGTATTGATAAACCCAACCGTAGCAACAACATTTTCCTTGCTGATCAATTCCTGAGCAATTTGAACACCACGTTCATTCTTAGCCTCATCATCGCGCTCAATTGGAACTAACTTTCTCCCTAATACGCCGCCTTTTTTATTGATCTCATTAACTGCAAGACGTACGCCGTCTCTCATACTGATGCCCATTGAAGAGGACCCCCCGGTAAAGGGCCCGCTGACGCCAATTTTGATGTCTTCCGCCGCGTAACTGAGGCCAGCAGACAACAACAAGGCAACTATTGCAGATTTTTTAAAATTAAAAGCCATATTTTTCCCTTTTCGTAATTCAAAGAAGCATAACCAATAAAGACAGTTTGTCTATAAGTATTTTGGGATGTTATCTAATTAATACCCATAATTGCTAAATACTTACCCTAAGGGATCGATCAAGTAGTTATAGAAGTTATGATCAGCACAAGGCGCAGATAATTTTAATTTTTGATTTAAGACTAAATATTAGCTCCCGGTAAATTCTCAGTTTCTTTCCCCCTTTTGGAGCAATCATGACCTCATCCTTATCTAAATCCTGTATTCCATCTTTTTTTAAACGTTCTCGCGAACCTAAACCATTTAATGGACAAAGCTGTAGCAGACGCAAAAGCTAGAAACTTCGAGGGAAAAGTTTTATTTGATTTTCGTTTGGCGCCCGATATGCTTCCACTAAAAAATCAAATTTTGATAGCCTGTGACGTTGCTAAATTTTGTATTTCTCGTATTTCTGGTCTAGAAGCACCAAAATTTGACGATACGGAACAGACTCTTGAGGAGCTTCAAACGCGCATTCAAAACACCATAAACTGGATCAAAAGCGTACCTACAAATGCGCTCGATGGTCTAGAGGAAAAGGAAATTACATTCCCTGTGGGCAAGCAAGCTACGAAAACGATGAAGGCATTAGATTACTTGAATTCATGGGCTATTCCAAACGTTTACTTTCACGTGACAACGGCGTACAACATTCTTCGTCACAACGGGGTGAAACTTGGAAAAGGTGATTATCTGCTCGGCCCTGCAAATCAGGCCTAGAGTTAATACTAAAGAACAACTTTTATTGTATTTATTTAATTATTTAATACTATTAAAAGAGCTTGCGTCGGCTATTTTCGAAAAGCTAAGAACGTTTGTGCGTAGTAACCCCAGGTAGAGTTCAGATTATTTATATAGTTGGGTACACTTAAAAGAGTTTGTATTCTTTTGTATGTGTTTAACATACGGTTTTGCAGAATTAGGGAGATTGGGTTGAGTAAAGATATCTTGCTTGATATTAAGGGTTTGACAAAGGAATTCAAAGGTTTTGTGGCCGTCAGCGATGTAACCTTAAATGTCTTGAAAGGCACTATTCATGCGTTGATCGGTCCCAACGGTGCGGGTAAGACGACACTGTTTAATTTGTTGACTAATTTTTTAGTTCCCACAAGCGGTGACGTTTTCTTTAAAGGGGAAAAAATAACTCGTGAAAAACCTGCCCAAATCGCCAGAAGAGGAATAGTTAGGTCCTTTCAAATCTCTGCCGTTTTCCCGCACATGAGTGTGTTGGAAAACGTGAGGGTTGCGCTCCAACAAAAGCAAAATGTTTCCTTTCGTTTTTGGAGTCCTGAAAAATCTCTTTACCATTTGCATTCCAAAGCACTAGAGCTTTTAGATTCAGTGGATCTATCCAGTTTTGCAGATGAGCTTGCCGTTAATTTGCCCTACGGACGCAAGAGGGCGTTGGAGTTAGCGACCACCTTAGCTCTTGAGCCAGAACTGATGTTATTGGATGAGCCTACGCAGGGCATGGGGCACGAAGATGTAGAGCGCGTCACTCAACTCATTAAAAAAGTCTCCATTGGCCGAACCGTTTTGATGGTTGAGCACAATATGAATGTAGTGTCTAGCATTGCAGATAGAATCACCGTTTTACAACGCGGGTCTGTAATTGCAGACGGCAACTATAAAGAGGTCTCTAACAACCCTCTTGTCATTGAAGCCTACATGGGTTCAAGCAATCAGGCCTTGGTTGGTGCACATTAAAAGGCCAGTAAAATGACTTTACTGCTAGATTTCCTGAATCCCCTCCAATTATGAAAAGTTCCCTGCCCTCTGAGCTCATTAAGATTGAAAACCTCCAAGCTTGGTACGGTGAGTCTCATATTCTTCACGGTGTCAACCTATCGGTAAATAAAGGAGAAGTGGTTACGCTTTTAGGGCGCAACGGATCGGGCAGAACCACAACCCTTAGAGCCATAATGGGACTGACAGGGTCGAGAACTGGCTCTATCAAAGTCAGTGGTGTTGAGAGCATCTCCTTAGCGCCCCATCAAATTGCAAAATTGGGGCTGGGTTATTGCCCAGAGGAGAGAGGAATATTCGCATCCCTTTCTACTTATGAAAATTTAATACTCCCCCCAAAAATTAAGGGCACAGACGGGGGCATGTCGGTCAATGAAATTTATGCCATGTTCAGCAACCTCAAAGAGCGCAAAGACAGCCCGGGAACGCGTCTATCTGGTGGCGAGCAACAAATGTTGGCAGTTGCTAGGATCCTCAGGACAGGGGCGAGGCTGTTGCTGTTGGATGAGATTTCAGAGGGACTTGCTCCTGTAATTGTTCAAAAGCTTGGCGTGATGATTGCCACTCTTAAGCAAGCTGGTTTCACCATCATTCTTGTGGAGCAAAACTTTCGTTTTGCTGCTCCGCTGGCGGATCGTTTTTACATTATGGAACATGGGCAAATAGTGCAAGAGTTTAATCATGCAGAGTTACCCTCTAAGATGGCCATGCTCCATGAGTTTTTAGGTGTTTAACGATTTTAGAAACTTTAAGTTATTATGAAATTAATAAAAAAATATCACGCTTCTGCCATTTCTTTGGCTATTAACTTATCCGAGAAGACGGGGTGATGATTCATGCGATGTATGTCATGCAAGTCAAAACTCCTGAGGAGTCACAGTATCCTTTTGATCCTCACAAATTGGTCAAGAAAATCAAGGGTGAGGTGGCCTTTGGCTCTTTGTCAGATTCAACTTGCCCGCTTGTTTATAAAAAATAGTCGTTATCCAATTTTGAATTTCACCCTAAGTAACTTTTCTCAGTCTTAAATAAAACACCCATGACCGATATTTTTGGTATTCCAATTCAAGTTATTTTGGGGCAGCTGTTGCTCGGATTGGTTAATGGTTCCTTTTATGCCATGTTAAGTCTAGGACTCGCTGTGATCTTTGGGCTTTTGGGAGTGGTCAATTTTGCACATGGTGCCTTTTACATGATGGGGGCATATGCAACTTGGATTCTTTTAGATGTTTTTGATTTAGGCTATTGGTGGGCATTAATTTTGTCTCCGCTCTCAGTTGGTTTGATTGGCATCATCTTGGAGAGACTTTTTTTGCGGTTCCTGTACAAAGTTGACCCCTTGTATGGTTTATTGCTTACGTTTGGTTTGTCTTTGATTGCTGAGGGTGTTTTGCGCGAGGTATTCGGAGCTTCAGGACAATCGTATCCGGTTCCGGATCTTTTGAAGGGGACTTTTGACGTAGGATTTATGAATTTGCCAATTTATAGGGTCTGGGTAATTGTTGCCTCTTTGAGTATTTGTTTTGTGACCTGGTACGTGATTGAGAGAACCCGTCTTGGCTCAACGCTAAGAGCTGCGACAGAGAATCCTAAACTTGTGCAGGCCTTTGGAATAAACGTACCGATGATGGTTATGTTTACATACGCCGGCGGAGTGGCTTTGGCGGCCTTAGCCGGGGTGTTGTCAGCCCCCATTATTCAAGTCTCCCCCCTAATGGGGTCCTCCCTTGTGATCGTAGTTTTTGCAGTAGTAGTGATTGGGGGGATGGGCTCGATTTTGGGCGCAATTCTCAGCGGGGTTGCACTAGGCGTAATTGAGGGGTTTACGAAGGTATTTTACCCAGAGGCTTCAAACATCGTGGTGTTTTTGATCATGGCTATTGTGCTGTGTTGGCGTCCTGCCGGTTTATTTGGTAAAGAGTAAATGATGCAGATGTCTAGAATTACAACCTTCTACGTTATTGTGTTTGCGCTCGCGCTTTTAGCACCCTTCCTAGGCGTCTACCCAATCTTCATGATGACCTTGCTGTGCTACGCGTTATTTGCCTGTGCATTTAACTTAATGCTTGGCTACAGCGGAATGCTGTCATTTGGTCACGCTGCTTACTTTGGAAGCTCAGCCTACATCACTTGCTGGCTTATCACCGCAAACGGGTGGTCTTCGATTGGTGCTCTTTTGGCCGGCACGTTGGTCTCCACGGTGCTGGGTTTGGTTATAGGTTTGATTGCAATTAGGCGGGCTGGGATTTACTTTGCAATGATCACACTGGCTTTGTCTCAGCTGGTTTACTTTGTTTGCCTTCAAGCGCCATTTACTGGGGGTGAGAACGGCATTCAAGGTGTTCCTAGAGGAGATTTACTAGGCATCATTTCTCTTGCAAACGATACAGTCATGTACTACTTTGTACTTTTTATTTTTGTTTGTGTGTATTTATTCATTGTGAGGGTTGTTCACTCCCCCTTTGGTCAGGTGTTAAAGGCTATTCGAGAAAATGAACCAAGGGCTTCATCTATTGGATACTACGCAGAGCAATACAAACTGCTTGTGTTCGTGTTGTCAAGTACTTTAGCCGGCTTAGCTGGTTCACTTAAAGCTTTGGTGCTTGGTTTTGCTACTCTGTCCGATGTATTGCAGTCTACCTCCGGGGAGGTTATTTTGATGACGATGTTAGGTGGAGCGGGCACTTTCTTTGGACCAGTTTTAGGCTCAGCTATCGTAATAGCCTTACAAAACTTACTCTCAGACAAAGTGGGGTCATGGGTTACTGTCATCATTGGTGCAATTTTCGTTGTGTGCGTGATGGCTTTTAGAAAAGGCATCGTCGGCGAATGGTTAGCTTATCAAAATAAAAAGAGCTAAGCACTGATTTCACGCAATTTAGGCTGGCAAATCAACCGTTACTTGAGTACCTTTTGTTTCTGGTTGTACTTGAATGCTGAGCACTCCGCCCAAAAGTAGGCATGTCTTTTGAGCAATGGGGAGTCCAAGACCAACGCCTTGATTGGTTGAGTCCAAGCCCCTCCAAAACGGGGTTAGCATTTTTTCAATGTCATTTTTCGACACCTTTGAGCCGTTATCCAATACTTGCAAAATGACTCGGTTGTGTTGAATGTTTGCATTTAGCTCAACCGTGTCCCCGCCGTAATTGAATGCATTATCAATAATGTTGTCCATGATCTCAATGAGCAGTGTGAGGTTTGAGTTAATTTTAAAATTTTTAACAGAATGCAGGTAAGTGCTGGTTCTCAAATCTTTTCCTGTTTTTTTAAAAATAGGCCCCCAATTTTTTTCCAGCTCAGAGGTCAAAAACCCGAGACTTATCTCACTTTTCTCAATGGTATTTACGCCCTCCGATCTGGCCAGTGTAAGGAGCTGTTTGACAAGTTGTGTAACGCGAGTTGAAGCTGAGGAGAGCTCTATAAGAACCTCAGGATCAGGGGGGGAGTGGGGGTTGGCTTGGTTTGTTCTTAATAAGTCGTCCACCAAAAGTTTTATGCCCGCCAATGGTGTTCTGAGTTGATGGGCGGCGTCTGAGATGAACCTTCTCTCGTGAGCTATTGCTTCCTCTAAGCGCCTGAGGAGATCGTTGATGTGGCTTATAAGCCCCGTTAGCTCATCAGGTACCTGGGACAAAGGAATTGGTGAGAGATCGTTGATACCTCTTTTTGAGACTGCGTCATTGATTGCCTTCGCGGGTGCCAGGCCGTAGCCTATTCCAGCAAATAACAAAGGGACAATCAAAACGGCCAATCCAATGGCAGGCAGAAAAATAGCCGCCGCCAATTCTGTTGAAATTTGGTCGCGTTTAGCCTGTGACTCACCCACAATGACCCAAGCATAAGCGCTTGATTGTTTGTCTTGTAATTTTATGGCCACAACTCTTAAATTACCAGTCGCAGTGTTGGAGTCAAAAAATAAGGGTAGATCAGGCTTTAGGAGATCAGCGTTTTGGGGGAGATCCAAGGAGGCGTTCCCGACTATTTTTTTACCCTCTTGGGTGATCACCGTAAAACGCGACGGGGAGAAAGAGTCAAAGATCAAGGAGTCCGCTGTATGGGGATCGCCTGAGAAAACCGGTACACCCTTATCCCAGTGAATTTGAGTCATAAGGGCCAAAGCATCATCTTTTAGTATTCGGTCAAATGCCAATTGAGCAGAGCGACCCGCCAACCAAAATGCGACCAAGGTTGCTGCCAGGGCAGAGGCCACCCATAGCCATATAAAGGTAAGGATAAGGTTGCGTTTTAAACTATCTGCTTTGAATAATTTCACAGACTTACCTCAATAACGTACCCAGTCCCTCGAACAGTTATTATGGAGACGCCGGTATTAGCCAACTTTCTTCTGAGCTTGAGAATGTATATCTCAACTGCGTTGGGGGTAAAGTTGGTGTCCCAACTAGACATGGCAGAGACGATCCGGCTCTTAGGTACAGCTTTTCCAGACGAGCCCATCAAAAGCTCTAGGAGAGTTGCCTCGCGAGGGCTCACCATAATGCGCTGCTCTTTATAAAAAAGCTCCCGACTGTGGGTGTTAAATGAAACATCTCCAAGCCCAAGCACTTGAGTCATTGAGCCTGTTCTGCGTCGAACGATAGCCCGGACTCTTGCAATCAATTCTGGGGCTTCAAATGGTTTTGTTAAGTAGTCATCCCCCCCGCTATTGAGCCCCAATATGCGGTCTTGCAATTCGTCCCTTGCCGTGAGTATCAAGACGGCATGTTTAAGCCCCTTGTCGCGCCATTGTTTTAGTACTTTTAAACCATCAATTTTGGGTAAACTTAAGTCCAAAACCGCAATATCATATTCTTGGATGGCTGTAGCCCCCAGCGCAAGTTCACCGTTATCAACTGTGTCCACTTGCCAGCCCTCTGCCAGCAAGGTTCGCTTAAGTCCCAAACGAAGTGCAGAATCGTCCTCAACAACTAGAACTCTCATATCTTTGAAGCTTCATCTATTTTGTGTATCATGATGCATGAGAATTTTTAAGATAACCCAAAATTCGGTCCATGAGTCGGACCAACTCCCAAAAGCTGATCCAGGTGATGGATTTCTTTGGATGGCCTTTGCGAGGCGGGAGTTTGAATTATTACAGCAAGATATTCAAACAACTCTTTCGAATATTTGCAACTCCCAGATTGTAGACCTTCACATCACCGATATCTTAAACAATCAGTTACCCTCGCATTATGACTTTACCTCTGACTATGACATTTTGGTTTTTAGACGTCTTGCGTCCGGTCAAACAGAAACTAGTTTGAGCGAGCCGGGTTCTATTTTGCGTAGTCCCAGTAATAAGGGGGGACCTCCAGTGCTTAGAAGAATAGATACCAGTCCAGTTGCATTTGTAGTTATGGGCTGCGTTTTGTTGACCGTTCACCCAACGGACTGCTCAGTTAGGGATTCGTTTGCAACCAAGTTGCTAAACTCGGCCGCCTCCGCCGCCTCGAGCCACCGCTTACCGCAAAGCCCCTCCGATTTAATGCTGAGAGTTGTGAGTCAGATGGTAGACGGCTATCTTAATTTAAGGAGAGAGTTGACCCGCCAACTCGATCACTGGCAAAGTGAGTTGCTAAACCCGAGAACACGGTTCAAAGATTGGAGCGCTTTGCTAGATGCAAGGTTGTCGCTGCATTTGCTTGATGAAATTAGCGAAGATCAGCGTAGTGCAGTACAAGAGTGGACCGATTCACTGGAATCGTTTGCCAAAGAAGCACAGAGCTCGCCCCTCGAGTTGGAGCTCTTAAAGGTAAGAAGTCGCGATTTAGTAGAGCACATTGAACGTGTCGCTCACCATGTCAGAAGGCTTGAGCAAAGCGCGGAGACTGCGGTTCAGATGCACTTTAGTGCCCAAAGTAATAGAACAAATGAAATTATGAGAACCCTGACAGTTTTGACTGCTGTGTTTTTGCCACTTAATTTAATTACAGGTTTTTTTGGAATGAATTTTGAGACATTTCCCTATATACATTATGAGCAGGGATTGTTTTGGACCATTTTATTTATGGTCTTAATAAGTCTAGGCTCTGTTATTTTTTTCTGGAGAAAGAAGTTTCTCGGCGGCTAATAAAAAGACGCTGGTTGCAAATCTGCGTAAATCCCGCCCGTGATCAAAAAAAACTCGTTTGAACCCCAATCAGGTTTAGCCCAGCCATGAATGCATTAGCCATCTGCGCGCGCTGATTAAGCCGTCATGATCATTGCGTGCGTTGGGGCGTTCTTTGGTTTACTAAGTCCGCATTGGAGCGATAAGTGGACCAGTGATAGCGTAGTGGCACTCCATAAATTTCTAGGATCAAGCCTTCTCCAGACTAGCGTGCAACCAGCCCCCGCTGTTCACTAAATTTTGGACGACACGGCGCATTGTGGTGATCACTTCCTCTGTTGCCCGCGAAGGCGGGCGCTCGACAGCACGTGCCAAAAATCTTCGCAGGTAAACGCCCTGTATCGGCACAGCGGCCAAATGGCCTTCGTCCAAATCAGGTTGCACGGGGGCTGCGAAGTGAACGGTATAGCCCACCCCGGCCACCACCAGGCGTTTGGCCACGTCAAGCGTGGCCACCTCCACGATTTGATTAAGTGTGACGCCCGCTCGGGCAGCGGCCAGGTCCAACTCCATGCGCACGCCCGACTTGGCCAGACCCGTCATCACCAGCGGAAGTCCCTCTAACTTGGCGGGGGATATGCTGCGTGCCTTGAGCCGCGGATCACCGCCTCGGCCAATTAGGCAGATCTGCTCCGTGAGCAGACGTGCACCCACTAATTTGCTCGGCTCGTATGGGAGGTTTAGGATGGCCACATCCACGCCGCCTTCTAACAGCAAGTTGCGAAGGGTGGGGGGGAAGCCCTCAACGATCCGCAGGCGCACGCCGGGCAGACTTTGCTCGACGGCCTGCGTCAAGGGCAGCGTGAGCAAAAGCGCTAACCCTGGCGTTAAACCAACCGACACCAGGCCGCTTGGTTCGCGCTGGCGTGCGCTCATGTCCTGTTTCATCTGCTCGGCGTATCGCACCAGGAAAGAGGCTCGCTCAAGCAAAAAGAGCGCCTCTTCGGTAGGCGTGGCGCCGCGGGGATGACGCACGAATAGTTGCACACCAAATTCCTCCTCCAGTAGCCGGATCTGGCGGCTGAGCGCCGGTTGAGCGACATGAAGTACGCTGGCGGCCCGTCCGTAATGCTGGTGCGTAGCCAAGGCGATGAAGTAGCGAAGTTGTCTCAGGTCCATAGAAATAAAGGGGATGGGTAGGTCATGTCGATAACAGAATGTTATGGAACTGCTAAAAAAATGCTATTGGACGTTACCCTCGGTCGCTTCCTAAAATGATACCTATACAACTTTTACGATTACTTTTTTATATAAACTGATATTTCATGAAACTTTTGTTCTTGCGCACCATTCTTTTTGGATTCGGGCTGATCGCGAATCTGGCTCAGGGCCAAACTTATCCGAACAAGCCCATTCGCATCGTGGTGCCTTTCGCCCCCGGCGGCAACGTGGACATCACTGCCAGGGTGGTTGGTGCGTCCATGGCGCGTATTCTCAACCAGCCAGTTCTCATCGAAAACAAGGTGGGCGCAGGCGGCAAGGTGGGGGCAGAATTTGCGATGAAATCGCCGCCAGACGGCTACACCCTGATGATGGGCTCCAACAGTTCCCTCAGCGTGGCGCCCAACCTGTTTAAGGACTGGCCCTACGACCCGCAGTCGGGGATTGTCCCTGTGAGCCAACTGGCTCGCGTGCCCTTCGTGCTGGTCATCCGACCCGGCCTGGGACCCAAAACCGTGCAGGAATTGGTCGCCATGGCCAAACAAAAACCCGATGGGCTGACCATGGCCTCAGCCGGTAGCGGAACCTCCAACCATCTGGTGGGAGAATATTTCCAGGCGCTGACCGGCACAGCCTTGTTGCACGTGCCGTATAAAGGCGCGGGCCCGGCTTTGCAGGACGTGATCGCCGGCAGGGTGGATGTGCTCTTTGACCAAGTCACCTCTTCCCTGGCCTTCATTGAGCAGGGTAAGGTGCAAGCTTTGGGCGTCTCTTCTGCAGAGCGGTGGAAGGCTTTGCCCGCGGTGCCCACTTTTTTGGAAGCCGGGCTCTCGGAACTCGTGTTGAGTAACTTTACCGGCCTAGTGGCTCCGGCTGGCACGCCGCCTGAGGTGATCGCTGTGTTGCAACGTGCGGCCACGCAGGCCCTGCAAGACGAAGCCGTGCTCAAGTCCTTCGGGGGTATGGGCGTTGAGGCGGCGCACAGCACACCTGCTCAGTTCTCGCAATTGATTCGCGAAGACCTGCAGCGCTGGGCGAAGGTCGTTCGCGATAAAAACATAAAGCTCGACTGAAAGGGGAACGCACCGTGAAATGGCAACACAAGCTTGGCATCGTCGTTCCCTCTTGGAACACAGTAATGGAATACGAATTCCAGCGTATGGCCGACGCATCGCTCTCCATCCATGCACAGCGCATCAAGCACACCGACGACGCCGAAGCGAGCCTTAAGTGGCTAAGCACCCAAGCCCCCGCGGCGGCTACGCTGCTGTCGCATGCCAAGGTGCACGCCATATGCCACGGGTGTACTGCAAGTGGTTTTCTCAAGACGCCGCAGGAAGACTTGGCCCAGGCGCAGGAACTGAGCTCGCTGACGGGCGTGCCGTGCACCACTTCCTCCTCCTCAATTGTGAAGGCCCTACGTGCCGTATCAGCACAGCGCATCAGCGTGGCCTCACCCTATGAGCCCTGGCTTAATGAACGTGTAGCAAGCTATCTGCAAGCTGACGGCTTCGAGGTGCTTGCTATCAAGGGCTTGGGCACGCAATCGCACTCGACCATATCGACCGAAGCCGTTAAGGCGCTTGCGCACGAGGTGATGCGCGCTGAGACCGAGGCCCTATTCATCAGCTGCTCGAACTTTCGCACGCTAGACATCATTTCCGAGCTAGAGGCCGATACCGGTGTGCCCGTCATCACCAGCAACCAAGCCGCTATGTGGGGGACTTTGCGAAGTCTGCTCGACATGCGGGTGGTGCCAAATGCGGGTCGCCTTTTCCAAATTTCTTGAAAGGTTTACAGTATGTTTATCCGACACCTCCTTGTACTTGCCGCCACCTGTCTGAGCTTTAGCGCATGGGCGCAGGACTATCCAAACCGCCCGGTGCGCATCGTTGTTCCCTTTCCAGCCGGCGGCACAACCGACATCATCACCCGAGCGCTGGCCCAAAAACTCTCGGAGGAATGGAAGCAACCCGTACTGGTTGACAACAAACCCGGCGCAGGCGCCAACATCGGCGCCGAGCAGGCGGTGCGCTCTGCACCAGATGGTTACACCCTGCTGATGGCCTCTACCGCGCATAGCATCAACGCTACGCTGTATCCCAAAATGGCGTATGACCCTCTCAAGGACTTCACCCCTCTCACGTTGGTGGCCGAGACCCCCCAGCTGCTGGTGGTACACCCCTCGGTGCCTGCCAACAACACGCGCGAATTCATTCAATACCTCAAGACCTCGTCCACGCCGGTCAGCTACAGCTCCGCTGGCAACGGCAGTCTGCCGCACTTGTCTGCCGAGTTGTTCAAGAGCATGAGCGGAACCAACATGCTGCACGTCCCCTACAAGGGTGGACCCCAAGCCATGACCGATCTGGTCGCCGGTCATGTGCAGATCTCCTTGGCCACTGCGCCCTCGGCCGTGCCCTTTATTAAGAGCGGCAAGATAAGGGCCTTGGGGGTGAGCTCGCGCCAACGCATTGCGGCCCTGCCGGATGTGCCTACCATAACCGAATCGGGTTTGGCCGGTTATGAGGCCAGCGGCTTCTTTGGCTTGGTGGGTCCAGCCAATATGCCAGCGGCCATTGCTGACAAAATCCAAGCTACCGTCGTGCGCATCATCAAGGAGCCTGCCATGAGTAAGTACCTAAGCGAGCAGGGCGCTGATCCCTACACCAGCACCCAGGCTGAATACGCCGCTTTTTTGCGGGATGAAGTTGCCAAATGGGGCAAGATCGTTAAAGACACGGGAGCTAAGATTGACTGACGCAAACCTTGACGGCCTGCCCGAATGCGAGGCACACGATCCAAACCCCAAAAAGGCGAGAATACAGATGCCGGCCCGAGCCTGCGATACGCATGCCCATGTCTGCGGGCCGCGCTCGCAGTATCCGCTGGTGGCCAATAGGCTTTACAACCCGCCGCAGGCGCCCCTGGCTGAGTTCAGGCATATGCTCGACACCCTTGGCATTGAGCGTGCGGTCCTGGTGCAGCCCAGCGTCTACGGCACCGACAACAGCGCTATGTTGGAGGCCTTGGCCCAGGACCCGGTGCGCCTGCGCGCAGTGGCAGTGGTGCCCTTTGACGTTGATGCCAAGCGCGTGCGCGAGTTACATGCCCTGGGGGTGCGTGGCGTGCGTTGCAACATCGTAGACCTGAAGGACGGTAAAGGGCATTTGCCGATGGAGGGGCTGCGACGCTTGGCGGATACCATCGCGCCCTTGGGTTGGCACATCGAATTTTTGATGCACGTTAACGAATTCCCCGACCTCGCGCAACAACTGGGTGACTTGCCTGTGCCGTTGGTGTTCGGTCACTTGGGCTATGTGCCCACGCAGCTGGGATTTGGCGCCGGGTTTGAAGGGTTGATCGAACTGGCCCGCGCCGGTCGCGCCTGGATTAAACTGACCGCACCTTACCGACTCACGACACAAGCTAGCCCATACCCCAGCGTGCATCCCGTTGCGAACCGGCTTGTCCAAGAGGTACCCCATAGCCTGATGTGGGGCAGCGATTGGCCGCACGTCTTCATCAAAAGCGCCATGCCCAACGATGGCGACCTTTTCAACCTCTTTTTGGACTGGTTGGGCACGAAGGAGTTGCTTCAGTCCATCTTGATCGACAACCCGGCCAAACTCTACGGATATCCATGACCTCTGCTTTCCCAAACGCTTCAATTTACCCTGGCCAACAACGCTTACGCCAAGGCCAGTCGGTAATCGCCGTCAACGTGGGCGGTCGCAACCCCGATATCATTAAAGCCTTGGCAAGCTTTGGCGCGGACTTCGCGTTCATTGACTGCGAACGCTCAGGGATCGGCCTGGACGTAGCGACCGAGTTAATCCGCGCCGCCCAGGTATCGGGTCTTGCGCCAATCGTGCGCAGCTGGTCCAAAGACCCCCAGGTATTGGTTCAGTACCTAGACCGCCAAGCCTGTGGGTTGGTGGTGCCTCACATTAACACTGCGCAGGAGGCGGGCGATGTGGTTGAACTGATGCACTATGCCTGTGGCGAGCAGGCTCCTAACAAATCGGTGATCGTACAGATCGAGACCGTGGAGGCGGTTCGCAACCTGGACGCCATCATGGCCGTGCCGGGTGTGGATGCGTACTTGGTTGGGCCCAACGACCTAGCCTACAGCATCATGGGCAAGCGCGGCGCGCAGACGCCCGAGGTGATGTCCACAATTGCCGAGGTCAGCGAGCGACTAAAGCAGGCGGGTAAGGTGTTTGGCATGCCAGCCAATTGGGCGCAACTCGAGGGCTTTAAGCAGGCGGGAGCGACCTTGCTTTACTTCCCCGTGGAGTGGCTTCTTGATCGCGCCCTTAAAGAGCTCAATTCTGTCCTCAAGAAGTGATGAATTAAGCCCAATTGATCCGTCAGATAAGACGCCCACCCCCTCAGTCTAAATAACTCAGGGTTGCTGAGTGCGTGCTGTTTGGTGCCTTACAACGAGGGCAAACAACCGAGCAAAGCACATTAAATATGCGCTGGGTTATGTGCTGACCCCGCCCAGGCCGGTTTATATTCGGATTAGGTTGGCTTTCTTTTAAGCCTAAACGCGATACACAGCATCACGAGCATGCTCAACTCCAAAGCAAGGTAGGCATGGCCAAAGCCTATCAGCTCGCCGCCCTCAAAGTCAGCAATTGCGCTGATGCAGGTAACGGCCAACAGCGTTCCCACGGCATTAAAGATATTGATCAGACCTTGGGCTGTACCGCGCAGGGCCGCAGGTGCTTCATCAATAGCTACTGAGCGTAACGCGCCGCTGACCACCACACCAAGCCCGATACCCACTAACACAGACCCTACCACGAACGCAGTAAAGCCGGTCTGGGGCAATGCGCTTTGCAGGTAACCTAGTGCCAACAGCCCGAAACCAAAGATCACCATTTTACGGGCACCTAGACGGTTGAGCAGACGTCCCGCCGCCATGGAGCCCACCATGGAACACAGCACCAAAGGCAGCAGTGCGAGTCCCGCGTGCTCAACGCTGACCCCATAAGCCAGCGTGGCGATGGTGGTCAAAAATACAATGCCGCCCATGGAGAACCCCACGCCCAGCGTCAAAATATAGGTACAAGCCAGTTGCCTGTTTACAAACAGGGCAATTGGAATCAGCGGTTGGGCCTGTCGCTTCTCGGTGGCCACCAAAGCGCCCAGAGTTAAGCCACTGGCACCCAAAAACCAAGGCCACAGCAGCAAACCAGTGGCGGAGTCTGCCAGGCGGGAAATGCCCATCACCAAACACAGCAGAAACAATAAGGTAAGCGCAATGCCTGCCATATCTATGGGCCCTGAAGCCGTGTTAATTCGCTGGCGTGGCAAGCTTTTGGCTCCCAACCACAGTACAACCAGAGCGACGGGTATATTCACCAAAAACAGCCAGCGCCAGCCCAGTGTGGAGATGAGAACGGTGGCAAGTGGTGGTCCAAGCACAAAGGCCATGCCGTGTGTTGCACCAATCAAACCCAAAATACGGCCCCGCCGCTGAGCTGTGAATACGTCCCCAATCACGGCACTGGCCACCGGCGCAATTCCTCCTGCGCCGATGCCTTGTATGGCTCGGCTGACCAAAAGCAGGTCAAAGCTGGGTGCATAGGCGATGCAAAGGGAGCCAATGGCGAAAAGCGCCACACTGGCCAGATACACTGGACGGCGGCCATGGCGGTCGCTGAAATAGGCCATCAGCGCAGTGCTGCATAACGAACTTAGGGAAAAAACGGTTGATAAAAGTCCGGCGGTACGGTTGTCGATGCCAAAGGCTACTCGCAAAGCAGGCAGTACGGGCCCCACGACGGCTGAATCGAGTGCGGCCATGAAGACGCCTACAAAAAGCACCTGCACCAGGCGGCTTTGCATTGCATCAGCGGGATGCAACGGATTAAGAGGTGGGTTCTGCAGGCTCATCAAAGTGACTTAATTGGACTGATTTATTTTTTTCGCTCTTTGCGAAAAGACGCATAACGCCGTGCCAACGGTATTACAACGGTATTAATTAGCCCGGGGCTATGTTAGTTTTAACTAAAGAAAGAGATTTCTTTGTTGCTTATCAAAGACCGAGATTCCAAATTTGCGTGGAACGAGCCCCAGATCTACAAAAAGCCAACACTGGAGCTTCAGATGATTTAATCACGTGAGCGAATTCTTTGACCAATTCCTCGGTCAACTGACCGCTTGTGAACGGTATGTGGTGAAAGGATAGGCCTAGGTTTTGTGCCTGAGCTTTGAGCAACGCCGCCTTGGGTTGCGCTGGGCCGCCTTCGTCGTCTGGGCGGTTACAGATAATTGTTTTAAAGCCTAGAGCTGCAATTTCATTTAAATCGGAGAGCTCAAGCTGGGGGGCAGTGGCAAAACTGGGTGTGTGTTGTGTAATTTGAGCGGTCATAGTGAAAATTCAGAAAAAATGAAAAAATGAAAAAATATTAACGCGATTTGCACCTGAACTAGACAGATGGTTTTAAAAAGTTTTGAGAGCCTTGAATTTGGTGCCACAACTCAACCTCTGCAGGTGTTAAAAGCGTGCCGAGTTGATCCTTAATTTCACTAGGACCGTATTGCAACAAAATGCCCAACTGTCTTATTCTGGACAACGTTTTAACGAAATGCTCCATTGTTTGGTCCGTATTTTGGGCGATTTCAGCAAGCGGTTGTTTGATTAAATCGTTCTCAAGGGTAAATTCATAATTGACTTCGTCAATAACGCCTTTAATTTGTTCTATCGATAAGTCTAATCTAGCGGCCTCAGCCAAAACGTAAGGGTCTTTCTCGTTAACGGGGAGTCCTTGTTTGAGGCGTTGGTAAAACTCAATCTTAAGCGTAGCTTTGTCTTTTCTAAGTTCATCCGCAAATGAGGCCGCAAGGATGGCTGATGGAATTGCAAATATACCCACTCCAATAACGGCCATGAAAATAGTCATCAACCTACCCACAGTGGTTGTAGGAGAGATGTCCCCGTAGCCAACTGAGCTCAGCGTAATCGTAGCCCAGTAAATTGAGCTTGGAATATTTTCGTACTTCTCAGGTTGCGAATCATGCTCAAATAGGAAAGCTAAACTTGCAGTCAATACGATCATCAGCATCATAATAAAAAGGGATGCTGCTAGAACAGGTGTTTCCCGAGAAAAAACGCGTTTTAATATGTCAGTAGAGTTGTTTTGTTTAGAGAGTTTTAACAGCCGCATAAGTCTAAAGATTCTCAAAAATCTCAAGTCAAAGAGGTGATGTAAAAAAAGCTCAAGAAAGAACGGTACTATGGCCAACAAGTCGATTATTGATGAAAATTTTAGAGAGTATTTAATCCTACCTGCTAACCAGTCTTTAAGCTCTGGCTCCTCTACGCAGGAATATAGTTTAAGAAAATACTCAACGCTAAACAACCCAACCGCGAGTGAGTCAATGATCAAAAATTCTGTATTTAAGACATAGTGAATTGGCCCTACTGACTCCAGTATCACAGCTAAAACGGAGATTACCACCCACCAAACAATCACATTTTCAAACATCCCTTGAAGCGATCCTCCGTAGGAGCTTGGAAAAACAAGCGCATGAATTTTTTGACGAAAAGTTCTCTCTGCGTTTAAGTTTTTAAACTCTTGGTAAGCGGGTATCAATACCCTGAAGAGTTTAAGCATCCTCAGCAATCTAAGGAACCTTAAAACCCTCAAATCGATCGGTATGAAGGCCTGGAAATAAAAGGGTGCAACTGCACAAAAATCAATCAAGGCAAATGGGCTAAAAACATACGCTGCTCGGGCCATTCGCCGGCTCTTGAATTCATGATCTTCGGGGGCGAGGTAAAGCCTAACCGTGTATTCAATCGTGAACACAATGACGGAGAACACGTCAAAAGCATGAAACAGATGAGCATGAGGCTCAAAAATGCTTGGAATACGCTCCACAACCAAAGCGAATAAATTGACAATGATCAAAAGACCGATCCAACCCTCTATTTGTTCCAAACGGTTGTCTTTAACCATCGGGTCTAACAAGTAGGTATAAATTCGTTGGCGGTTTGTTTGACACCTAGCCAACGCAGCCTCTAAACTAATTTGGCCGCTCTGAGAGGAATCTGCAACAGGAAAATCTAGTGTTGAACTCATGGTCTTTTTAAATATGGCACTTTTAGATTTGCTCGGCTCGGTCATTAATTGGTGCAATGTCAACAAACAAACCAACCAACCAACATTCTCACATAGTTTTCTTTCCCTTTACCTGTTGAATTTTTCTTTTACAGAGGCCAAATCAACTTAAATTTATGGACTCTGTCGTGCGGCATCACAAGACATGCGCGCTCACCAAAATGAATACTATTATATTAGCTAATAGATTGCAAAAACTTCACTGAGTTTAGAAAGCACAATCCTTAATATCCAATTACAATGACTCGATACTCCGGGGTGTACGCATTTTGCGTGCTGAGATGGTAAAACCAAACCCGTAAACTTGATCCGGTTCACACCGGCGTAAGGAGAGGGGCAATTCACTTAGACATTTAGTCCACAAGGTTTAATTCCTTTTGCACGAATGCTCAGAGATTTCCGGAGTCTAATTTTTGGAGACTTTGATGAATGCACCCGACAAATTTCAACAACTACTGTCCCTTACTCGCGAGCCTTTTCCTGCTTCTAAAAAGATTTATATCGAAGGCAGTGCCAAGGATATTAAAGTTCCTCTGAGGGAGGTTTTACTGACCAACGGTGAGCTTGTTCACTTATACGATACATCTGGCCCCTACACCGATCCACAAGCAAACATCGATGTTCGCTCAGGTTTGACCAATCTGAGGGGGCCTTGGATAGAAAAAAGAGGGGATACGGAGCACTACACGGGGCGAGCCCCTCACGTACTCGATGATGGTGTGAAAAATGAGGCACGTGAGGCCCAACGAGTCGAGGCACTGCGAGCCGATGCAGTCAAGTTACAAAGAAAACCAATTAGGGCCCGCGCAGGGGGTAATGTCACTCAAATGCATTACGCTAGAAAAGGCATTATTACCCCGGAGATGGAGTTTGTGGCTTTGCGGGAGAACGGTAAGCGTGAGTGGATGCAAAGCTATTTAAGCAACCCCGAGCGCGAAGCAAGACTCAAAGGCAACCCGATGGGGGCCCAAATTCCGGCCCTCATCACGCCTGAGTTCGTCAGAGATGAGGTTGCAAGAGGTCGTGCAATCATTCCAGCCAATATCAACCACCCTGAGGTTGAGCCAATGGCAATTGGCCGTAATTTCCTTGTGAAAATTAATGCAAACATAGGCAACTCGGCCGTCACATCCTCAATCGAGGAGGAGGTGGAGAAATTAGTTTGGGCTATCCGCTGGGGGGCCGACAACGTGATGGATCTGTCAACTGGAAAGAATATCCACACCACAAGAGACTGGATAGTGAGAAACAGTCCCGTACCAATAGGAACCGTGCCCATTTACCAAGCGTTAGAGAAGGTAGGCGGGGTGGCTGAGGACTTAACCTGGGAAATTTTTAGAGACACTTTGATTGAGCAAGCAGAACAGGGGGTGGATTATTTCACCATTCATGCGGGGCTGCGACTTCACATGATTCACCTAACTGCGGGTAGAAGAACGGGAATCGTCTCGCGCGGCGGATCAATTATGGCCAAATGGTGCATTACGCATCACAAAGAGAGTTTCCTCTATTCCCATTTTGAGGACATTTGCGACATTATGAAAGCTTACGACGTGAGCTTTTCACTCGGCGACGCGCTTCGACCAGGCTCTGGTGCAGATGCCAACGATGAGGCTCAATTTGCTGAGCTGAGGACTCTGGGCGAGTTAACCCAGGTAGCTTGGAAACACGACGTCCAAACAATGATCGAGGGTCCAGGTCATGTCCCCATGCACATGATTCAAGCCAATATGGATGAACAACTCAAACATTGTCATGAAGCGCCTTTTTACACCCTGGGTCCTTTGACAATAGATATTGCCCCGGGTTATGACCACATAGCTTCAGCAATCGGCGCGGCAATGATTGGTTGGATGGGCACTTCGATGTTGTGCTATGTGACACCGAAAGAGCACCTCGGCCTGCCGGACCGCGAGGACGTGAAGCAGGGGATTATTGCTTACAAAATTGCCGCGCATGCAGCCAATGTTGCGAAGGGACATCCAGGCGTTCGCGCAAGGGACGAGGCCATATCCAAAGCACGATTTGAGTTCCGTTGGCACGATCAATTTAATCTGAGCTTAGATCCAGATACAGCGCGGGACTTTCACGATGAGACTTTGCCCAAGGACTCAAGCAAGGAGGCCCACTTTTGCTCCATGTGTGGACCCAAGTTCTGCTCCATGAAAATTACCCAAGAAGTGCGTGAAT
Source organism: uncultured Burkholderiales bacterium (assembly GCA_903871545.1). GTDB lineage: Bacteria > Pseudomonadota > Gammaproteobacteria > Burkholderiales > Burkholderiaceae_C > Limnohabitans. Next base: position 119,377 of record CAIQHG010000079.1, read on the forward strand.
TTGCAGCTCAGAAAGGGCTTTCTGAGGAAGCAGCCCTCAAAGAGGGGATGGCTCTCAAATCAAATGAATTTCGGGCCGCGGGAGGGGAGATCTATATTCCAATTCAATCTGAGTTCACAAAACCTTAAAATCCTCCGATTGCCGAGGGGCGGTGAAGCGGTTATCTTAAGGTATATTCAAAAATTGCGGTTTGACGCGCAATTGGTGTTTGCATTTTGAGATGCTAAAGAGGTCGAGGTCCGCATCATCAATAAAGGCGTCGACGCAACGCTCGAGGAGGATTTGGAAAAGGATGTGCTGGGGATCAACGCGGTGTTCTCTGCGCGCCTATACGGCACTCGATCCCGCAAAAACCAAAAACTCCTCGGTAGCGTTTGCCCCAGCGGTTGAAGGTGCGGGTTGATGCGGCCATTGAGATGAGACGCAATTGCATTCACTCGACAAAGTTGAAAGAGATTTTGCAGTGCACCGACACCGAATTGAAGCGGTGGTCCGAGGATGGCCGACTGCAAGTGATGTTTCGTCGTCGCATGCCATCATCGGTTGGGGTCACGCTTGGCTTGCGACATTGGGACGCGGCACTTGTTCAAGAGGCTTTGCAGCACATCAATCAATGGAGAGAAGATGATGTTTTGTCCAAGCGACGCAAATAAGGTTTCGCTTGAGCGAACCCCCCATCAATACATTCCAGACACGCTTGGTCGCTCATACAGTCCCAGGCCTTTTGGATGCCTATGTCAGCAGCACTGTTCGGCTAGTGCAGATTTCCAAGACGTCCCATGCGGATGTTTGATCAGCAACGCAAGAGTTTGGATAGGTCTTTAGGAGCGGCCAATGAGTTAGCCCTTTTGGACAATTTTGAACCTAGATTGCTGTTTTATTTGTTTTTTTTGAGTTATTTGAACCAAATTAGGCTGTAATGGTTGCTAAAAGTGACAATTACAGGCATAGTACTCCCTTCGATATTCAAGTCGTGTAGCTGTTGTTCGGTTGACTCCTGCTTGATCCTTTGGTAAGTTGTTTATATCTGCCAGATTTGATCTTAGTTTTCTCCCTCTCATCATTCCCGCCCTCTTGAGCTTCGCCCGAGGGGGGGGAGGTCTTTATTTCACCCCCCCATTTAAAGCATGCCTGAAAACGGTTTTTGCGCAATTTATTTGCTACTGCATTTTCCTGTGCAGGTGCACTTGTATTTGTGCGCAGGTGTTTACATGTTGCTGATGGACAATGAAATGATTAGAAGCAAAATACGTTCTAATTCAAAGGAAATGGGCTATGGCCAAAGAAGAGATGTTGGAGATGAACGGAGTAGTTCACGAGGTTTTGCCTGACTCAAGGTACAGAGTCACCCTGGACAATGGACACGGACTCATCGCCTACACGGCCGGTAAGATGAGGATGCACCACATTCGCATTTTGGCTGGAGATAAGGTCACGCTTGAACTTTCTCCTTATGATATGACCAAAGGTCGAATCACTTTCCGCCACATAGCGGGTAAAGGTCCATCCTCTAGCGCTCCCAGAAGAAAGACCTATTAATGGTTGCTCCCCCTGTAAGTCAGGCGGGTTACAAAATTAAATTTGAAAGCATTGAAGTCGAAGGAGGTAAGACTCTTGAGATTCGGTCGTTGCTCGACAGGATGCAGTTCTCAGATGATGAAGGTATCGCTCTAGAGCTTGGCATTTCCTCCGCTCAGTGGCCTCTTTTTGGCCTGGTCTGGCCGTCTGAGCAAAAGCTAGCTAATTTAATGCAAAAATGGGTCTTACCCATGGGCCCAATACTGGAGATTGGTTGCGGTTTAGCGCTTGCGAGTTTGGTTATTCACCGTAGGCTTGGAGACATTACGGCAAGTGATTGTCATCCTTTGACGCAAGTGTTTTTAAAGCACAACCTGTGCTTGAACAAACTCCCTATGATGAAATACAGCACGGGACATTGGTTTAGAGAAAATCCAGATCTTGGACGGTTCTCTTTAATCATTGGGAGTGATGTTTTGTATGATCGTATGTACCCGGCGCAACTTGCCAAATTCATTCAACTCCACGCTTCCCCCGTTGCTCAAGTGTTGATCGTTGACCCCAACAGGGGCAACAGCAGCGAGTTTTGCAAAATCATGAAAAATAACGGATTTGGCTTATCCAAAACCATGCTCTTGGGGCCCTTATTTGATTACACCCCCTACAGGGGCCGGTTGCTTAATTTCTCCCGATTAGGCTAAAAGCAATCTTTTGTGGCTAGGGGGACTGAGATGGAGTTTGAAAGCATTCAACGAATACTTAGCTTTTGCATTCCAAGCGTATTGTTTTCATAGGTATCAGCTAAAACCCAGCCCTGGGTTAGCATCCGTATCATGTACTGTTTGTTATACAAAAATGACATGATGAGCTGAAAAAAACCTAGGGTAAAAAAAGTAAGCACAAGGTGAAAAATTCCTATGGCAATTTCTCCCCTGAAAACAGGGACAAACCATCCAAAAATGAGATAAGTCCAGGACCATCCTACGTAACCATTTTTAATAATGCCAGAGGAGGGATGTTGAATGAGTATTCGCTTTTGAAGACCGATTAAGCTGAAGCCAAATACAAATGGCGTCAAAATAACGGCCAATATAAGCCAGTTCCAAATTGAGAAAGAGTATTCGAACATAGCCCTTGAGTCCTTTTTTTAGATTATATAGATGTGAGCGAAATACACATTCAAATCAAGTTTTCGATTATGGTGTCATTCGCTCTGAAAAATGTGGGTTTTCAATTAGTGGGGCTCAACTCCATTTAAGTTATAACTGTGGATTGGTTTATTTTTTATTTGCGGATTTGATTCGATGCCCAAAATATCGTCCTCCACCGCCTTATCTAGGTTCAGAGTGCTTGATTTGTCCAGAGTGAGAGCGGGGCCAGCCTGTGTGCGCCAATTGGCTGATTTTGGCGCTGACGTGATCAAAATTGAGAACGTTAACCCTGAAGATCTTGCAGGCCCAAGGGAGGGACCTGACTTTCAAAATCTGCACCGAAATAAAAGGTCAATGACTTTAAATCTTAAATCTAAAGAGGGTTTAAAACTCTTCTTGGATCTTGTAAAAACAGCAGATGTAGTGGTTGAAAATTACAGACCAGATGTTAAATTTAGGCTTGGCATAGATTACGAGTCATTAAAGGCTGTGAACCCGCGCATTATTTTGGCCAGCATCTCTGGATTTGGTCAAGACGGACCTGACGCGCGTCGTCCAGGCTTTGATCAGTTGGCGCAGGGCCTCTCGGGCCTGATGTCGGTGACGGGAAATGCAGGGGACGGTCCTATGCGGGTTGGGGCTGCGGTGGCAGATGTGGCTGCAGGTTTTTTGGCTGCAATGGGTGTCTTGACCGCCCTTTTAGAGCGGGAAGAAAGCGCAGAGGGTCAGTGGGTACAGTCCAATTTGTTGCAGGCAGGCTTAGCTCTTTTAGATTTTCAGGCAGCACGCTACACCGTCTCAGGTGAAGTGGCCACACAAATGGGCAATGATCATCCCACCTTTATGCCGACCTCTGCTTACCGGTCATCAAATGGGCACATCAATATAGCGGTCTCAGGGCTTGGGATGTGGGAGAAGTTTTGCGGCTCCATCAAGAGAGAGGATTTGCTCTTGGACGAGGAGTTTAAAACAGGACCCGGTCGCTCCAAGGGGCGCGTCAGATTGAACGCGCAGATTAACAAAACAATTAGCACTAAAACAACCGAGGAGTGGATGCGCATTCTGAGCGGGGACGATATTCCCTGTGGACCAATATACTCGATGGACCAGGTCTTTGCGGACCCACAAGTCAAGCACCTTCAAGCAAGCGCGCCTGTTGAGCATCCTGAGCTCGGCGAAATTCATCTCTTAAATCAACCCGTGAAACTCTCAAGAACCCCGGCCCATTTAACAGCATCCGCCCCCCTGCGAGGCGCCCACACAGCAGAAATACTCTCAGAACTTGGAGTCTCCGAGGAGACCATTGCTCGTTACGTCCAAGAGGGTGTTGTGTAAAGGGTATCTAAAATATAGGTATCTATCTATTTAACCATCTCAACTACAAAACCGTAAAATGTCAAAAGTAATTACTGATAAAAAGGGTGCCGTCGCTCACGTGATTCTCTCTAACGTGGCCAAAATGAATGCCATGACCTTAGATATGTGGCAAGCGTTGCCCGTAGCACTAGAGGGTTTTGATCAAGATCCAGAGGTCAGAGTGATTGTGGTCACAGGTGACGGGGACAAGGCTTTTATTTCAGGCGCCGATATCTCCCAGTTCGATAAGTTGCGCAGTACAGACGAAGCCCAGGCTGAGTACAACACTGCGGTTAACAAGGCTTATATGGCCCCTATCCTTTGCTCCAAGCCAGTCGTAGCCCAAATAAGGGGTTACTGCTTTGGTGGAGGGCTTGGGTTTGCAGCCTCTTGTGATGTTCGTATCTGCGGGGATGATGCACAGTTTCGCATGCCCGCAGCAAGGCTAGGTCTAGGCTACGATCCTAGGGGCGTCAAGCGGTTTATGGATATTTTGGGGGCTGCAAACACGGCAGATATATTTTTCTCCGCCAGACGTTTTGATGCCCGTGATGCGCTCAGAATGGGCTTTGTCAGTCAAGTCCACCCGGTTGCTGATCTTGCGCTTCGAACCCTTGAGTATGTCCAGATGATCTCTGAAAACGCGCCCCTCACCATGGCTGCCGCTAAGTTTGCCATTCGTCAGGGACTTCAAGTTGAGTCAGAGCAACAACTAGAACTTGCAAGGGAGATGGTTAAAGAATGTTTTACAAGTGAGGACTATAAGGAAGGACGCAAAGCCTTCGCCGAAAAAAGAGTTCCCAACTTTAAAGGGGTGTAGTGTTTGATGAACCTTAAAAGCTTAAATCAGAACAAATGGAGAGCCTTTCAGAGTGGTATTCAAGTTTTGCTTTGCGCGCTCTTACTTAATATGTTCAGCTCCTACGCGCAGTCTAACTTTCCCGATAAACCGATCAAATTGATCGTTGGTTATCCGCCCGGTGGGTCAGGAGATTTTGTCACCCGCGTGACTGCGGAGGAACTAGGCAAAGAGCTCGGTGTTTCAGTCTTGGTCGACAATAAGCCGGGCGCTGGGGGCTCAATAGCAGCTGAGTTGGTCTCTAAATCCCCTGGTGATGGGTACACCTTAGCCGTGTTGGGTCCTAATGCGTTGATTAAGGCTCTTTACCCCAAACTAAACTTTGATCCGGACAGAGATTTAATATCGGTATCTAATTTGGCACAAGGATCGATGATCATTTGTGTGAATCCAAAGACACCTTTTAAAACGCTAAAAGAGCTTATAGATTATGCTAAAACACACCCTCAAGAGCTCTTTAGCGCAGCGTCGGGGAATGGCTCTACGCCGCATTTGGCGGCTGCTCTTTTTGAGTCCACTGCAGGGGTGAAATTTACAACCATTCAGTTTAAAGGGGGAGGCGCTGCTGCGCAGTCAACGATGTCAGGGGACACGCAGGTTATGTTTGCTACGCCCCCAACCGTGATGGGATTTATTAAGGCGGGGATGCTGAGACCTTTGTCTGTCACAACGGCCAAACCCACCCAATCTATTCCAGGGATAGCGGGCGCGCTTGAGAGCGGTTTGGTGGGTTACGATACAAATTTTTCATTTGGGTTGTACGCGCCCAAAGGCACACCACCTGAGCTTATCAAAAAGATATTTGAGAGTGTCACCAAAGGGTTGCAACGCCCTGGAATAAAGGAGCGTTTTGCAATGCAGGGAATGGATATCACCACCTCAAAATCACCCGAGGCGTTTGAAAACGATCTCAAAGCCGATGCACCCAATGTCTTTAAAGCGGTGAAAGAGTCGGGTGCAAGGCTAGAGTAATGAACGGGTAGGGTCTTAGAGTAAGGCATGCTCTAGGCAATTGTAGGTTAGAGCAGGTTAGAGCAAGGTTAGAGCAAGGTTGAGATTCTTTTAAACCCTGAAGGGTCGATCAGCGGTTTTTTAAGAGTGAAGTTTTTCTCTAACTCATGTAGTCTCTTTTTAAATAAAAACTTCAAAACGGATATAAAAAACACGTATGCAAAATCCATCCAACACCCCCGTAGGCGTTATCGGCTTAGGTGCAATGGGCAAGGGAATGGCTGAGTCCTTGAGAAGGGCTGGCTACTTGGTTCATGTGTATGACGTAAGAGCTGAGGTAGCAAATGAATTTGCTGCCTCAGGAGGGGTGGCCTGTTCCAGCCCAGCCCATGTTGCCCAGTTGTGTCAAACACTAATCTCAGTGGTTGTGAACGCGGAGCAAACGGAGCACGTTTTATTTGGATCTAGCTCAGGACCCAGGGGGACTGAGGCAGAGGCAAAAGGTGCGGCTTTTTCAATGAAAAAAGGCGGCGTGTTTGTGATGTGCTCAACGGTGAATCCGGCTTGGTCTATTTCACTTGAGAAAAGGTTAAGTGATATGGGAATTTTGTACTTAGACGCGCCCATATCGGGTGGAGCAGCTAAGGCTAAGACAGGACAAATCACCATGATGACTGCAGGCTCTCCCAAGGCTTACGCTGTATGTGAGCAAGCTTTGAACGCGATGAGTGCAAAGGTCTATAAACTGGGTGACAAAGCGGGTTTAGGTAGTAAGGTGAAGGTGATCAATCAGTTGTTGGCAGGTGTGCACATCGCTGCTGCGGCGGAGGCGATGGCTCTTGGAATAAGGGAGGGGGTTGAGCCCCAATCCCTGTATGAGGTGATCACACACAGCGCAGGAAATAGTTGGATGTTTGAGAACAGGATGCCCCACGTCTTAGAGTGCGATTACACGCCTTTATCGGCAGTAGATATTTTTGTGAAGGACTTGGGGTTAGTGCTTGATATGGCAAGATCTTCAAAATTCCCATTGCCCTTGTCTAGCACCGCTCATCAAATGTTTATGCAAGCCTCAAGCGCAGGGTTTGCAAAGGAGGACGACAGCGCGGTGATCAAGATATTTCCAGGCATTGACTTACCAAAGGGGAAGTCTGAACAAAAGTCTTAACCAAATCCAGAGCCAAATTACAATCCACATTCCAATCCAAATTCCAATCCAAATTCTGATACAAAATCCAAACATTAATCAATGTCAAACATACTCTTAGGTTGCATTGCCGACGACTTTACCGGGGCAACAGATTTAGCGAATAATTTAGTTCGCTCTGGAATGCGAACGGTTCAAACTGTGGGTGTTCCCAAAGATGGCTCAAACGCCGCCTTAAAAGGCGAGGTGCACGCAGTTGTAGTCGCCCTGAAGTCCAGAACTACCCCTTCTAGCCAAGCAGTCTTTGAGTCTCTTGAGGCGTTAAAGTGGTTAAAGTCTCTTGGAGCAAAACAAATTTACTTTAAGTACTGCTCCACCTTTGACAGTACCAAAGAGGGCAATATTGGTCCCGTCACCCAAGCGTTGATGGAGGCTCTTCATACTGACTTTACTGTTGTAACACCCGCCTTTCCCGATAACGGAAGAACGATTTTTAAGGGCCATCTTTTTGTAGGAGACGTGCTTCTTGCGGACTCCTCTATGCGCACCCATCCGCTAACGCCTATGACTGACTCTAATTTGGTCAGACTCATGCAGTCGCAGTTCAAAGGGACAGTTGGTCTAATTGACTATAAAGTAGTTGCTCAGGGAGAGGGCGCACTCAAACAGAGAATTGATTTACTCAGATCTCAAGGGGTGAAAGCGGCCGTGGTAGATGCATTATCAAATGAGGACTTAATGGTCTTGGGCAGAGCCGTGAAAGATTTGCCCCTGGTGAGCGCTGGCTCTGGGCTTGCAATTGGACTTGCTCAGAACTTTGGTCTAAAACCCACAAACCCTTGCGCAAACTCTCCCACAAACTTACCCAACCCCAAAGGCTTTAAGGCCGTTTTGTCGGGTAGTTGCTCTGAGATGACTCTCAAACAAGTTCAGCACTTTAAGGGACTTGGACTGCCTTTTTTTCAACTCGATCCTATCAAGTTATCCCAAAGCTCATCCCATATTCAGTCAGCGCTTGAGTGGGCTAAGAATCAATTCAAGCAAACTCCCGGTCCCATATTGATTTATTCATCCTGCGCACCCGACGAGGTAAGGCTAATCCAAAGGGCGCTGTCCACATCCACATCCATGTCCATATCCAATGCCGGTGAAATTGTTGAAAATGCAATGGCTGATATTGCCAATGGCCTTACTCAGATGGGGGTTGGACAGTTATTGGTGGCGGGTGGGGAGACCTCAGGGAAATGTGTACAGGCCTTAAAGATTTCAAGCCTGCAGATTGGTCCACAAATTGATCCGGGAGTTCCTTGGTGCTACGCCCTGGGCGGCACATCTAAAGCGCCTCAAAATAAACCCGCTCTAAACGAAGGCAACCTAGGGATTCATATGGCCCTTAAGTCTGGAAATTTTGGTCGAGAAGATTTCTTCAGCTATGCCTGGACACTACTACCTCATTAATTGAACATTACAAGGCGAGAGTCATGACAGAAGACTGGGCAAGGCAGGAGATATGTCGCATCGGCAAAAGCCTATTTGATAGGGGCTACGTTCACTCAAGCGCAGGCAATATCAGCGTCAAATTAGATGATGGTTTTTTGATCACTCCAACTGATGCAGTCATGGGTTTTTTAGAACCCGCTAAGATCAGTAAAGTTGATTTATCAGGCGCTCATGTGAGTGGAGACGCTCCGAGCAAGACACTTGGGCTGCACCGCAGTGTCTACGCTGCAACGGGTATAAATCAACCCTTAACATCTTGTATCATTCATACACACAGCACTTACTGCGTAGCTTTGACATTGAATGATGACGGTTGCACTGAGGAACTATTAGAGCCAATGACGCCCTACCAAGTGATGAAAGTGGGTCGTGTACCCTTAATTCCCTATAAAAGACCAGGGGACCCAAGGGTTATAGAGCTAGTCGAGAAATCCATTGACAGATACTCGAAGCTAGGCGGCGCTGTTCGGTGTGTGATGCTAAGTGCTTTAGGGCCTGTGGTCTGGCACGACTCACCCTCCAAGGCAATGGCTACACTGGAGGAGTTGGAGGAATCCGCAAAACTTACATTTTTACTGGGAAAAAGCCGCAGCTTATTAACGTCCTCAGAGATACAAGAATTAAAAGAAGTCTTCAACTGCCCTTGGGCGCTTAAATAAGAGATCACAAGATGCCTAAATTTGCAGCAAATTTATCGATGATGTATGTGGAGGTTCCGTTTTTAGACCGTTTTGAGCTTGCTGCTCGCGACGGTTTCAAAGCGGTGGAGTATTTGTTCCCCTACGCTTGGCCTGCGAAAGAATTGTCATCGCGTTTAAAGGATAACGGACTCGAGCAGGTCTTGATGAATGCCCCCCCCGCAGGAGTAGACGCACAAAGTATTGACCAAGCTTGGAGCGCTGGACAAAGGGGATTAAGCTCGTTGCCAGAATATAAGGGAGAGTTTAGAGAAGGCTTTAAGACGGCATTGGAGTATGCACTTGTACTTGAGTGCCCTAGAATTCACGTCATGGCAGGTTTGATCCCCGAGGCGCAAAGAGCGCTTAGTTCCAGTCCCGCAAGTCTTAGAACCAGCAGCGACGCTGTCCACACAAACTCATCAATGAGAGACTGTTATTTAGAGAATCTAAGATGGGCAAGTGACCAGGCAAAGCCTCACGCCAAAGATGTTTTAATTGAACCCATTAACACACGAGACATACCGCATTTCTTTTTAAACAAGCAAAGCGATGCACATGAGATCATCCTAGAGACGGGTTGCACCAACTTAAAGGTTCAAATGGACCTGTTTCATTGCCAAATTGTTGAGGGCGATATCGCCGCAAAAATCACAGAGTATTTGCCAACTCAAAGGGTTGGGCATTTTCAAATTGCGGGGGTTCCAAAAAGACACGAACCCGATACAGGGGAATTAAATTATCCGGTCCTCTTTGATCTTATCGACGATCTAAGCAGGCAACACCAGTGGAGTGGTTGGATTGGATGCGAGTACCACCCTTTATTAGGCCGCGAGGTGGGCGGGACATCTCGTGGATTGGGTTGGATCAGAAAATACCAAAAGGTTTAAAAATTCATGTGATTTAACTATTTTTAAATAGCTTAAATAATTTCAATAATTCAAACAAACTTTCTCAAATGATTTCAACGATGCGGTTTATGGATCACGGCTTAGGAGGCCCAGCTGACGTGCTGGTTCAAGCAAAGGGGCCACTGCCAGAGCTAAAGTCCGGGGAGGTTTTAATCAAAGTGATTTACGCTGGAGTTAACCGACCCGACATTTCTCAGCGTCTAGGCAAATATCCTCCCCCCGCAGATGCCTCCAAAATTATGGGCTTAGAAGTATCGGGCGAGATAGCCAAATTGGGTGAGGGCGTAACTACATTTAAAGTGGGGGAGCGGGTGTGCGCCTTATGCAATGGAGGCGGTTACGCGCAATTTGTAAGTGTCCCGTGCGGCCAGGTCCTCCCACTGCCCAGTGGGCTTGGTATGTTGGAGTCGGCCGCGCTGCCTGAGAATTTCTTTACCGTCTGGACTAACGTCTTTCAAAGGGGTAAGTTACTCGCTAATGAGAGTTTCCTCGTTCACGGGGGATCTTCAGGGATTGGATTGACTGCGATTCAACTTGCGACATCATTCGGAGCAAAGGTCTTTTGTACAGTTGGAAATGAGGAAAAAGTACAGGCTTGTTTAAAGGCAGGTGCAGATGTTGTGATCAACTACAACACACATAATTTTGTAGAAGAGGTAGCACGTGTAACTCAGGGCTACGGAGTGAATCTTATTTTAGATATGGTTGGGGGGAGCTACATTCAGGGCAATTTAAAGTCCCTTGCAATGGACGGACGGTTGGTGCAAATTGCTTTTCTGCAACCCTCAAAAGTTGAGGTCGATTGGATGCAAATCATGACCAAAAGATTAACTTACACGGGCTCAACGCTTAGACCCCGAACGCCTCAAGACAAAGCGCAAATAGCCCAAGAATTATTCAAAAACGTTTGGCCCCTTTTGGAGCAAAAGAAAATTGCCCCAGTCATACACAAAGTGTTTGATTTAGAGCAAGCCCGTCAAGCTCACCTATTGATGGAGTCCTCTCAACATATTGGGAAAATTATGTTGAAGGTAAGTGATTAATTAAACCAAAGGTTTATTTCCCAAAAACACATTTATTTTTTTGATTTTACAAAGAAGAACGCCCAAACTTTAGAAATCAACATTCTTCTTTTTGCAAATTGCTTGTAAGCAAAATCAAAGATAGGTCTAAGGGATTTTCGTCTTAAGACCCATGAAAGTTTTTTTAGACCTACCGCATCGTAAGCGACTATGAAGACATCAACACCTGTGAGTATTTCACCGCTGTGTAGTTGCGCGTGAATGGCATCAAGCGCTGATTGGCAAGATACCCCATTTAACAATTCCAAAGCTTTAGGTTGTCTGACATCGTGAAAGCTTATTTTTTTGTTGCTATCTAGACTTGCCAAGTACTTCATCTCCGCGGCGCACAAAGGGCAGTTACCATCGAAAAAAAGCTTTAGGTGTGCCGCTGAATCTGGGGCTTGCATAAAATTTCGAATCCTTAAATTTTTCTAATAAAACATTGACTCATACCATCTACTGTAGCCTCATACACATAACTTAGTATTTTTGGGAGTAAACTGGAGTGGATTTGAATTTTGATTAGCCAGATTGATTACAATTTTCACATGGATAAACTTGACACCTCAAGCCTTGAATTTGCGCGCCTACTGGGTTCGGTACCAAATTGGACGCATAAGACTGAGACAGGCTCTATTAATCGTATTCTTGAATTCAAGAGCTTTGTTCAAGCATTTGGATTCATGTCGAGCGTGGCGCTCGTTGCTGAGCGTATGAATCATCACCCAAACTGGTCAAATGTTTATAACAAAATAGAGGTTAAGTTGTTTACGCATGACGCTGGTGGTCTGACTCATAAAGATTTTATTTTGGCCTCTCACATGGATGCAATTTACCTTAATTTTCAATAACATGAACACCAACACCAACCCTAACGCAATCCATAATCCCATCAACGAGTCTATCGACTCGCTTCACTCAAATTTACTCAAGGGCTCTTTATCTTACGCAAAATTGCTTCAAGATTGCTTTGAAGCCTCCAAGCTCCCTAGCGCAGCAAATGTGTTCACAAAAAGATATCAGGAAACGGCCACCGCCGCTGCACTTCATGCAGATGCTTTAATTAAAGCCGGAGTTACCCCGCCCCTTTTGATGGGGTTACCCATCACTATCAAAGACCTCTATGATGTGGCGGGTGAGACCACTCACTCAGCTAGCCTGGTTTTAAAGGGGGCCCAACCTGCCGCTAAGGACGCTGAAATCGTCAAACGCTTACGACAAGCCGGAATGGCCGTAATGGGCAAGACTAATATGAGTGAGTTTGCTTTCTCGGGCGTAGGTATCAACCCACACTGGGGCACTCCGCAAAACCCCCATGACCCACAAAACCACCGCATACCGGGAGGCTCCAGCTCAGGCGCAGCAGTCTCGGTGGCACTGGGTTTGAGCGTTGCTGCGATCGGCTCGGATACGGGCGGCTCCATTCGGATCCCTGCAGCGCTTTGTGGATTGGTTGGATTCAAGAGCTCAATGTTTAGAGTACCCACTGAGGGCGCTTTGGAGCTTTCTCGCTCGCTTGATACGGTGTGCGCAATGACTAAGAGCGTTAAAGATTGCCTGCACATTGATGCGGTGCTCTCTGGCGCATATTTAGATGTCAAGCCCAAGGGTGTGCGCGCTCTTAGACTCGCTGTTTCTAAAACACTAATGCAAGACGAGTTGACCCCCCCCGTGGCCCAGGCGTTTGAGAGGTGCCTCACTGATTTGTCTGCGCGGGGAGCTGAAATTATTGAAATCGATTTGAAAGAGCTTGCCGAAATTGGGCAAATCAATGTACCCGGTGGCCTCTCCCCCATAGAGTCTTACGCGGCTTACTCAGACTTTGTAGAGAATGATGCGACACGAATGGACCATAGAGTGAGGCAGCGAATGCTACTTGGTAAGGGCGTAGGAGCCCGCGAGTATATTGCGCTTTTGGATGCACGAAAGTCTTGGATTCATAAAATGCAGGGAATTCTTCGCCCCTTTGATGCATTAATTTCCCCAACCGTTCCCCTCCAAGCTCCTGTGGTTCAAGGGTTGTTGGACTCTGATGATGAATTCTTTCGCGTAAACCGGTTGTTGCTTAGAAACACATTTGCAATAAACTTTTTAGATGGCTGCTCATTTTCTATCCCCATTCAAAAGCCAAATGAGCTCCCAATTGGCTTGATGCTTTCGCACTGTAACGCTTGGGACGCAAACCTAGCAGGTGTCGCGCTAGCAGTTGAGGCGGCGCTTCATCAGCGATGAAATAAGGGGCGGGGGCGTTTGCAAGCTTAAGCGTATAGATCAAATGCGACTTGTGAGCGCCAAGACGTCTTCAAGAGATGAGCCCGTATGAGTGGGTTTAGGCCCTAAGGTCTCAAAAGGCAGTCCCTGTCGGTTTACCCAAAAACTTCTAAACCCAAACCATGTGGCTCCTAAGGCGTCCCACGCGTTACTTGAAACAAATAACACCTCTCGTTTGTCCACGGGATAATTTTGCAGCACCAGATCGTAGCTCTCTGGGGATGTCTTAAATTGGCGCACAGTATCTACTGAAATAATGCTGTCTAGGAGAGTACTCATTCCAGCGCTTCGAACGGCGGAATCGAGCATTTTCGGACTTCCATTGGAGAGAATCGCATTTTTGAACCCCCGTTTTTGAAGGTCATGTAAGACACCTAAGTTCTCTGGAAATGCTTTCAGCTCTGCATACTGGTCTAGGAGATCCTTTTGCGCCTGAGCGGTCAACTCCAACTTGAGTCTTTGGCAGGAGTAATTTAGAGCCAGTCGTGTGATATCCCAAAAAGATTGATAATGACGACTTCCGTTTGGATTATGAGGGTCACTCATGGAAATGAGCCTGGTATATTCAATTTGCTTATCTCTCCAAAGGATCGACAGAGCCTGTCCGTGACCTGGGAATAAAGTCTCTGCCATTTTGGAGACCGAATATACATCAAAGAGTGTGCCGTAGGCATCGAACACTATAACTTTGAACATCTGGGGTCCTTTTGTTCAGAACATTTGATTCTGTTTATGCACGACGTGCGGGAGAGGGATCGCATGAGATTTATCCTTCTTTTTTTTGGGATAAACTTAACTTTTAAGCTTGGAATTTACCCCCCGAAGCAAAGAATATCATACACAACCACTAACCCAGGGAACGTTTTATGCAAACTGTCTACCTTTCTCTTCTTATTTCCGGGCTCATGCCCATTTTGTGCGCCGCAATCGCCAAGTGGGGCTTCAAAGACTTTGATAATTCCGATCCTCGGACTTGGTTATCTAAGCAAACCGGCTACAGGGCAAGGGCAAATGCAGCGCAGGCAAACTGCTTTGAGGCTTTTCCGTTTTTTGCTTTCAGTGTTTTTTGCGCTCTAAGCGCAAATGTAGATATCCAAAAGTTGAGTGCGTCCTGCACAGTGTTTGTTGTTGCTAGAGCTTTGTACATATTATTTTATGTCGCCAATAAACCCACCCCTAGAACAGTTGCGTGGTGCACGGCTTTGGCAAGTGGGGTGTTTAATTTTGTTGCTGCTATTTTTACAATGGCGTAAAGAGTCTTTCTCATGCGCTGAATCTATAAATGCACATCATGCACATCACGCCCTTTATCTTGAAATAATATGGCAAGAGGCTTTTATTCCTTTGGATTGTTTCATTTCATCACATCTTTTCATGGCTCTTCGCTCACCTTCAGCAAGGATTTTGATGTAGATGGAACAAGTAAAAACCATTTTGTCGTCGTCTGATAAGCTATCAAAAGCAGTTGCACAGCTGCCAAGGTCACCTAAATCGGGTTCGTTTTTGACAAAAAGTGCTTGAACTGGGGAGGGGACATCTCTGTAGTGAATCACTGGGTAGGTACCGCTCGTCTTTGCGTAAGCCCAATATGAGCCAATGCTTAAAAGAACAAATACCGTAACCCATCTCAGTTTGATTAAAGTTTTCATAAAAAACCTCCAGTTGTTTGTCGTGGTGTCAGTAATTGGTGTCAGTAGCTGGTCTTAAGTGCAAGTGCAGGCATTGCTCGCAGAGATTGAAGTGGATAAAAAAATTACAAGGTTATTTGTTTTTTCTCTCCGCCTCGTTGAGAGTACCTAACCTTGCCCCCGATCCTCTCAACTTCCACTAAAGCTTTTCGGTTTTCGTAAACATTCCTCTTTAACCAAGACAGCTCAGCCTCCAAGTCCCTCTCCGTTGCAAGCGTTCTGTGCCAACTTCTTATGTCCGCAGACCAGCGGTAATTTCTTTGTTTTAATAAATCTTTTGTCTCAAAAGGCGAGCCAATGGCAAATAGCCTTATCTGCGGTTGATTCAAGGACTCTAAGAGTTGGAGTAAGGCGGGTTGTTGGCTAGAGGGTAGGGTAGCACTTAAAAGCTCTAACAAAGCGCAGCAATCTGCATCTGCACGGTGCGCATCGTAAAAATACCCTTGTGTGTAAACCAAGTAGTCTAATTTGGCAGAGCCAAATCCCTCTTGTTTCCAGTCAATATCTTTCAGGCTACAGCCCCACATGTAATCTTCAAACACAGGCCAACGGGCCTCCACAAAGGCCCGGTCAAATCCCGCATTATGGGCAATAATGACATTGGCTTTACTGACAAACTGAGCAACCTCTTGGTCAGAGATGAATTTTCCTTTAACCATTTCATCCGTTATATGATGAACCGCCGTAGACTCTGCGGGTATGGGGAATCCAGGGTCCTCATATTCATCAAAATTCTTAATCACTTTGTAGATAACCCCAGTTTGAGGGTCAAACTCAAACAAGATCATTCCTAATTCTATAATTTTGTCTTTGTTTATATCCATCCCTGTTGTTTCTGTATCAAGGATAATGCCCCTGCTTAAGGGTCGCTCGGGTGGATTCTCGTTGAAAACGGTGCGAGGACTAAGTCTTCTCAACACTTTATAGTTTGAGTTTGACTGCAGTTTTTGCGCCAAGGCTTCATAAATCTCAGTTGATTCCTGCGCAGGGCTTAAATCAAGAATGTCTTGTTTATTTAAAAAAGCTGTCATTTTCAGAAAAATTTAGATAACTGTAGACAAAGAAAACTTGTCTTGTGTAAGCGTAAGGTTATCATGAGAGCATGCTCGTGAGGCAACTAACAAAAGAAATCTTCCGATTTATGAAAACTGATCTAAGTGTGCCTTTTAAACCTAGGCGAGCTCTCCCGTTTATCCTTGCTAGCTTTGGACTCAACGCTCCCCCGCCTGCACTGCGCTTTGGAAAGGGTGTCTTTAAACAGTTGGCCATTTTTGCGGCGCTTGTCCTGTTGGCCTTGCCCAGTATCAACTCCTTTGCTTACGATGTAGGAGCGGCTCAAAATGAGCATTCATCCTTTGCTTGCCCAGAATTTTTTCTAAACGGCCTCCCCCCTCGCGTACTCAATACAAAATTGCAATCTGGTTATCGCCAGCTCTGTTTCAAGGGATTTGCGCTTGGATATTCAGCGATTTCCAGAACTCCGTTGTGGTCAGCCGAACATTTAACTCGCGAATCCCTTCGCCAGGCTAAAGGGTTAAGGCGGGTTAATGCTTTTCATGAGGAGACAAGGCTCCCCGAGCAAGAGCGGGCTTTCCTAAGCGATTACGCCCACTCAGGTTTTGATCGAGGTCATATGAGCCCGTCTGCAGATCAGCCCTCAGAGGGCGCTCAGGAGGAGAGTTTTTCACTGGCAAATATGGTGCCCCAAAATGCCAATAACAACAGACACATTTGGGAGGGTATAGAGAGCGCAACCAGGACATGGGCTAAATCGCAGGGGGAGTTGTTTATCCTCACAGGCCCTTTATTTCTCGGCTCTCAAGTCCAACAGTTAAGGGGCAGGGTGATGGTGCCCACACATCTCTTTAAGTTAATTTATGATCCCCAGCAAAGGAAAGCGTCCGCTTATATAGTGCTGAACGAAGCAACGGACGATTACAAAGTAATTAGCTTAAAGGAACTAGAGAAGTTATCCGGAATTGATATGATGCCCTTTTTACAAGCCGATCAGAAAAATGTAGTCATCAACTTACCCAAGCCCACTCCCCACCGCGAGCGTACAAACTCAGGTTGGGACTAATGTCGAAACAAATAGATCTTTCCCTCAAAAAAATGAAGCAACCCGACTCTGACTTTCTGCCCTTTCAAAACGAATCTCAAGTAGTAACTTGGGGAGAATTTAGCGCTGAAAATAGGATGGACCGGGTCACTCTAATGGGATCTTTGGACTTGACTAAAGACAGGGAGGGCCTGGCAAAAGCAATTGAATTGCGGGACCTCATTGAACGTGTTGTTTGCACTCTGCAGTCCCAAACTTTGGAGGACCAAATTTTTAAAGAGTCTCCCAAGTTGATAAAAAATCCATTTGAATAATCCACTCAAATAATTCATTTGAAAAATTAATTTGTATTATTAATTCTTTGCTAAATATTACTATTACTGAAATTTTTTTAAAACCGAGAAAACCGTAGCTTGGAAATTAGATTTTTATCTCTAATAATCGGTTTTTTAATGCGTTCTTTGACAAAAGTCATGGGTTTTCCCTATACTTTAACAATACTATGTACTGTGAGCGAAGACTCCTGACTTAGACGGATTACTTGATTTTTAGAAATCCAATCACTTAAAGAATTTAACTAACTAACTAACTAACTAACGGAGCTCTCTAAATGACAATGACGCCTGAACAAATCGCAGCTGCTAACAAAGCTAATATTGAAACTCTGGCTGGACTAACTCACACTGCTGTAGCAGGCGTTGAAAAACTCATTGAACTTAATTTGGCAGCCACAAAATCGGCTATGTCAGACTCACACTCACAGGCTCACGCTGTCTTAAGCGTAAAAGACAGCCATGATTTGATTGCCTTACAAGCAAGCATTTTCCAGCCCTTTGCTGAAAAGTTAATGAGCTACAACCGTCACTTGTACGATATCGCAACAGGAACAGGTCAAGACTTCAGTCACATTTTTGAGGGCAAATTGTCCGAAGCCCAGCACACGTTTCACGATTTTGTAGACTCAATGACAAAGAACGCACCCGCTGGTTCAGAAGCTACAGTCTCGGCCATTAAATCCGCTATTTCGACAGGAAATCAAGCTCTCGAGCAAGTGCAAAAGGCTGTGAAACAGGCCTCTGAAATGGCGGAATCTAACTTTAAATCAATGACCAACTCTGTCATGAACGCAACAACTGCTCAAGGAGCGAGCGCTTCAGCCTCGCCTGCTGCCAAAACCACTAGAAAACGTTCTTGATATTTAGTTTCCCTTAAACTAGCTATCTTCAAAATCTGCCCGTTTAAAAGTTAAACGGGCATTTTTATCTGCACTCTCGGATTTGTAAAGTACGCAGTAAAATCCAGGCAATAATTTAAATTTGGAAGAACTGTGGACCAGGTAAGTGCTGTTGTTATTGGCGCGGGAGTGGTCGGTTTGGCTGTGGCTCGTGCGGTTGCAATTGAGTTAGCTAAGACTGAAAAAGATGCTACCGTTTTAATCCTGGAGCGTGCCTCTGGCATTGGCACTCAGACCAGCTCTAGGAATAGTGAGGTGATCCATGCGGGAATTTACTACCCAAAGAACTCCTTAAAAGCAAGGTTCTGCGTTGAAGGCCGCAATCTTCTTTATTCTTACTTACAAGATAGAGGGTTACCTCACAAAAGAATCGGTAAATTAATTGTGGCCACCAATGCCGTTCAAGATCAGATGCTTTATTCGATCAATGAAAAAGCTCAGGCAAACGGCGTATCGGACCTGCAATTTTTGACAAAATCACAGGCTTTGGCTTTAGAACCCCAGCTATCTTGCACATCCGCTATTTTGTCGCCCAGTACGGGAATTTTAGACACCCACAGCTATATGCTTAGTTTACAAGGTGATTTTGAAAATGCCGGTGGATCGGTGGTTTTTCAAACTGAGGTGGTAGCTGCTGAACGAATTGAAGGGGCAATTGAACTTCAAACCAGTGCAGGAGACCGGTTGAGCGCAAAATGGGTCGTAAACTGCTCAGGACTCAAAGCGCCCCTCTTAGCCAAGTCGTTCAAAGGCTCAGAGCTGTCTCGACTTCCGAGTGCTCATTACGCTAAAGGAAACTATTTTCTCCTTCAAGGCAAATCCCCTTTTAACAGATTGATCTATCCTGTGCCTGAGGCAGCCGGCTTGGGGGTGCATTTGACGCTTGATTTGGGTGGTCAAGTTAAATTTGGTCCAGATGTTGAATGGGTGGTAGATCCCGATAATTTAAATGTAGACCCAATGAGAGGGGAGCTCTTTTACTCAGCTGTGCGCACTTATTGGCCTGGCTTGCCAGGTGGATCATTGATACCAGGATACGCAGGGGTTAGGCCCAAAATTAATAACGAAAATGAAGCTTCAGCGGATTTTGCGATTTCAGGGCCTGAGGAACATAATGTACCCGGACTGATTCATCTGTTTGGTATCGAGTCCCCTGGCATCACTAGTTCTTTGGCTCTTGCCAATGAGGTGGTCAATAGACTCAAGCAGAACTGATCAGCGAACATAAACTTCATTTAAAGCTCTAAGCTTTAAAGAGTCACTTACGTTTTAGCTTTTAACGCGTACGCAATCTCTTGAATTAAGCCGGGCCCCTTGTATATGAGGCCTGTATATATTTGGACCAAATTGGCGCCAGCCTTGATTTTTTCTAAAGCGTCTTTGGCAGACATTATTCCGCCGACTCCAATAATTACAAATTCCGGACCTAAAAGAGCCCTCATCTGACGAATTACTCTATTACTGGACTCAAAGACGGGTGAACCAGATAAGCCGCCCGTTTCATCAGCGTGCCTAAGACCTTCAACAGCCGATCGGGAGAGAGTTGTATTGGTTGCAATCAAACCCCACGCTGCAGGGCTGGAGGAGTTTTGAGAAAGACCTGAGGCTGACACTCTTTTCAAAGTGTTTGCAATGACTTCAATTTGAGAGTCATCAAGGTCGGGGGCAATTTTGAGGAACAACGGTACGTTCTTTGTATGAATCTTTGCCAACTTTAACCTCTCACCCTCCAGGCTCATTAGCAGCTGTTCCAAAGCCTCATCATTTTGGAGAGATCGTAAATTCTTGGTATTGGGGCTGGATATATTAATGGTCACATAGTCTGCGTAGGGGTAAACTTCTCTTAATCCGATCAGATAGTCAGCCCTAGCATCCTCCATGGGAGTCAACGCATTTTTGCCCACATTGAGCCCAATCAACATGGGGGGGGATCTTAAGTTTTTAGTCTTCTTTGTTGGATCGATTTGGTTTTTTAACTGAGCTTGTTTTACGTTATTTAAAAAAACCTCGAGTCCTAAATTGTTAAATCCAAACCTGTTAATGAGCGCGTTGGCTTGCTCAATCCTGAACATCCGGGGTTTTGGGTTCCCCGCCTGGGCCAAAGGAGTAACTGTCCCAACCTCAATGAACCCAAACCCCATTTGATCGAAAGCGTCAATGCACTGAGCATTTTTATCAAGCCCCGCCGCTAAACCGACTCTGTTGGGAAATGTGAGCCCGAGTAACTCTACTGGGTTATCAACTCTGGATTGGCGGTATAGGGTGCGCAGTAAGGTGTGCTGAGTAGAGCTTAGGAACTTGAGTGTGATGTCATGAGCCGTCTCGCCGTCAAATGAAAAAAGCAGCGGACGTACAACTCTAGAGTAAAGAAAATTAACAAAAGCGGTTGGGAACATCAGATAATGAGTGCAAAAAAGAGAGCTTCCCCATTTTCTCAGATCTTTCCCGCCTAAGGCACAGTTTCTTTCACAAATACCAATTATTCCCAACTATCACAAATCATGTTTAATCTCTTTGCTGGCTTTACCCAATGACTCAAGATGAACTAAAGGCGCTTGTCGCACTAGAAGCACTTAAATACGTCCACGCAGGGGATTTAATTGGCGTTGGCACAGGATCGACTGTAAATCACTTCATAAAGGCGCTCGGTGCAAATCCCGTGCTTTGTAAAAGTCTGAAAGGGGCTGTTTCAAGCTCCGTTGCCACCACTCATTTACTGCAAGCAATAGGCTTATCTGTATGGGAGATGGACCAAGTAGAGTCTTTGAGCATCTACATTGACGGTGCAGATGAGATTGATCATAACGGGTTTATGGTTAAGGGAGGGGGAGCAGCACTTACTAGAGAGAAGATAGTTGCCTCAATAGCCAAAGAATTCATTTGCATCGCTGATGAAACCAAATTGGTTCAAACCTTGGGGCGATTTCCCCTGCCCGTAGAGGTCATTCCTATGGCCCAGGTGCAACTGATCAGGCAGTTCTCACAACTCGGTGCTCAAGCGGTATTGAGACTCAAAGACGGCAAACCATTGGTGACGGATAATGGGCAGCATATCTTAGATGTGACTGGTTTAAAAATCGACAGGCCCCTGGATTTTGAATCTTTGGTCAATCAATGGCCGGGCGTAGTCACAGTGGGCGTTTTTGCGCACCAAAGAGCGGCAAAGTGCTTACTCGCCACCCCAGGGGGCGTTAAAACCTTAATCTTTAATTCCTAACTTAGTTGCTCTTCTTGCATGCCCTGGTGTCTCATTAAAGCCTCTAAATCAGGCTCACGTCCTCTAAACGCTTTAAACGAATCAATGGCTGGTCTGGAGCTACCCACCTCTAATATGTTGAGTCTATAACGCCTGCCCGTATCTACGCTTGGTGCCCCGTTGGCCTGCACAGTCTCTTCAAAGGCCGCGTAAGCATCTGCACTGAGTACCTCTGCCCATTTGTAGCTGTAATAACCCGCGGCGTATCCTCCCGCAAAAATGTGGCTAAAACTATGCGGCGATCTGCTCCAGTCAGGGGTGGGTAAAACGGCAATTTCTTTTTTTATATCATTTAAGACTTCCATCACATCGGGGGAGCCAAGTGATGAGCTATGTAATTTCATGTCAAACAAAGAAAATTCAACTTGTCTAAGTGTTTGCATTCCGCTTTGAAAGTTTTTAGCGGCGATCATTTTGTCGAAAAGCTCTCTTGGAAGAGGTGTGCCTGTTTGGACGTGCTCGGTCAGGCCTTGTAGCACTGTCCAGTCCCAACAAAAGTTCTCCATAAACTGGCTAGGCAGCTCCACCGCGTCCCACTCCACTCCTGAAATACCTGAGACATCGCGCTCGTTGATCTGCGTCAGTAGGTGGTGAAGCCCATGGCCAAATTCATGAAATAGCGTGATCACGTCATCATGGGTCAAAAGAGGCGGTGCACCATTGACCCCTTCTGCGAAATTACAAACCAAATGAGCAACTGGGGTTTGTAATTTTTTTGTATCAGGGCGCAGCCAGCGTGCACGAACATCGTCCATCCAAGCCCCCCCGCGCTTGCCTTGCCTAGCGCTAGGGTCTAAGTAAAATTGACCTACCAGTGCGCCGTCTCTCTCAATTCTATAAAACTCAACACTTGTGTGCCAAATGGGGGATCTGTCTTTAGAGATATTGACTTCAAAGAGTTTTTCAACTATTTTGAAAAGTCCTTGTAATACTTTCGGAGCTGGAAAATAGGCTTTTACCTCTTGGTCGCTAAAGGAGTAACGAGCCTCCTTTAATTTCTCAGAAATGTAGGTCCAATCCCAAGGCTGGGGGTCTGCAAGATGAAGATGCTCTAGGGCGAAGCTTCTGAGTTCTTGAACATCACGCTGTGCGTAGGGGGTAGCTCTTTTTGCCAGTGTGTACAAAAACTCAATCACCTCACTGGATGATTGAGCCATTTTTGTTGCCAATGAGAGCTCTGCAAAATGTGCAAATCCCAAAAGACTTGCCTCCTCAGCTCTTAGTTTTAAAGTTTCATCAATAATTGCAGTGTTATCAAAGCTAGGATCACCCTGATCGGAGGCTCGAGTGACGTAGGCTTTGTACATTATGTGTCTTAAATCTCTAGACTCAGCGTATTGCATCACAGGAAAATAGCATGGCATTTTTAATGATAATTTAAATCCGGATTTCCCGGTTTCAGGATCCGAGCACAAGCTAGCTGCTTTAACGTCCTCGGGCACCCCAATCATTTCCTGCTCGCCTGCAATGTAGCTCCACTTATCAGTTGCGTCTAAAACATTTTCACTGAATTTTTGAGACAATTCGGAGAGTCTTGACTGAATGTGTGCAAATCTGTCTTTGGCCGCCCCTTTGAGCTCAGCGCCCGATAAAACAAACCCTTTCAAGGCTTTTTTATGAGCCTCTCGTTGAACCGGATTTAATGATGCGGGGTCGATACTTTTGTACTTTTCAAATAATAACTCGCTGCTTCCCAACTGAGTCCAAAAATCAGTGACCACGGGGAGGGTTTCATTGTAGGCACTTCGCAGCTCAGGGTTGTCAGCTACGCTACTTAGATGATTGACTGCGCTCCAGGCACGGCTTAGTCGCTCAGTGCTCACATCTAAAACACTTGCAATGTCATTCCAAGAGGGCGCAAATTCAGGAGCAGTTACGGTATTTAGGGCCGTCTTTGCCTGCTTAATAAGCTCGGTTATGCCAGGTAAGACTTGGTCAGGGGAAATCTGATCAAACAGGGGTAAGTCTTCAAAGTCAAGTAAAGCAGTGGAAGTCATGTTGTTTCAGATTGGTTGGTGAACGAGAAGTAATATATTGATAGCTGAAAATATATTGTTTATTTTGTCATCTGCAGAGGTATTTCTCTGCTGAATCAAGCGTATTTTGCAAGAGCATAGTGATGGTCATGGGGCCAACTCCACCAGGCACTGGGGTGATGAAGCCGGCGACTTCGCTTACACCTGGGAAATCGACGTCTCCACACAGTCTGCCCTGATCGTCTCGGTTCATACCTACGTCAATGACGACAGCGCCTGGCTTGACCATGTCTTTGGTGAGTAAATTTCTTTTGCCGACAGCGCAAACGATCACATCGGCTTGGAGTGTAATTTCTTTTAAATTGAGAGTAGAACTGTGGCAAATTGTGACAGTTGCTTTTTGTTCCAAAAGCATCAGCGCCATGGGTTTACCTACGATATCTGATCTGCCTAAAACGACAGCGTGTTTGCCCTTTAAGTCGTAATCTATGCTATCTAACATTTTCATACAGCCGTAAGGCGTACACGGCCAAAAACCAGGCATCCCTTTGAGGAGCGCGCCTGCGCTAGAGATATGAAAACCGTCGACATCTTTTAGAGGGTCAATTGATTCTATGACCCGGGTCGAGTTGATGTGATTGGGCAGGGGCAGTTGAACCAAAATCCCGTGTATTTTGGGGTCGCCGTTGAGCAGACGGATATGAGCGAGGAGTTCGTTCTCGGAGATGGTTTGGGGATAGGTGTCAAGGCTGGAGAAAAAACCAACCTCCTCACATGCCTTTACTTTGTTGCGAACGTAGACCTGACTTGCTGGGTTTTCGCCCACCATAATCACAGCCAGACCTGGGGTCAGGCCTTTGGTTTTTAAAGTGGCGGCGCGCTGGGTAAGCGCAGCTCTTATGGATTTGGATAATTCGTTGCCGTTTATTAACTGTGCGGTCATGAGATTTTAGGGGGTGGTTAAATGGGGGGGTAGTAAAAAAGTTACAAAAAACAGCTGTTCAAACGAGAAGAGCTTCTACTATTAATGCCGTAGGCTTAAATAGTGGAAGCTCTAAAACAGTAAAACCCATGAGGGGCGTAGCGCAGATCCAATTATGCGGGTTTGGGCGCGCTTTGACCTAGTGCTATTTTAAGTAAGTCAGCCACAGTATTGGCATTTAGTTTTTCCATGATATTGGCCCTATGGGCTTCAACCGTTTTTATGCTTATGCCTAAATCATCAGCAATTTGTTTATTTAAGCGTCCTGCCACGATCCGTTCAAGAACCTGGGTCTCGCGAGTGGTGAGTTTAGAGATGAGTGCGTGTCTGGAGGCGGCCTGCGAACTCTCGGAGAATGATTCCTTGGCAACTTCTAGCATACGCTCCACCACAGTGACCAACTGCTCTTCTTCGAAGGGTTTTTGTATGAAGTCTAGAGCACCTTTTTTCATGGTGTCCACGGCCATAGGCACGTCACCGTGACCTGTGATGAAAACAACGGGGAGGGGGGATTTTCGCTCTATAAGACGCTCTTGTAATTCAAGACCAGTCATACCCCCCATGCGGATATCAACGATTAGGCACGCCACTTCTTTGGGGTCGTAGCGTCCCAGAAATGTCTCCCCTGAGTCAAAGCAGCGAACTCTATAGTCCTTGCCCTCTAAGAGCCATTGAAGTGAGTCGCGAACGGCCTCATCGTCATCAACCACATAAACCGTCCCCTTTTTGGGTATTAAACTCATTCGTAACTCCGTTAAACGTTGGAAATTGTTTCAGCAGCAACACCAGTCACTGCATCAGCAACTGTTGCATTGGGATCAACTGCAGGCAGCCAAAAAGAGAAGCAGCAACCTGTTATCTGATCATCATTGTATAGGTTATCAGCTTGCATTCGGCCTTGATGGGATTCAACAATACTTCTGCATAAATTTAATCCGATTCCAAGACCTTCTGTTTTGGTAGAGAAAAAAGCTTCAAATAGTCGCTCCAACACCTCAGGTGCTAAGCCCCCCCCTGTATCTTTGACGGCGAATTCGACCCTTTTTTCCCCCTCCACCTCAATCGTTGATACGTTTAGCTCTACATGACGGTTAGGGGACTCTTTTTTAGTTTGATCGATTGATTCTGCAGCATTTTTTAGTAAATTAATCAGTACTTGTTGAATTAATATTCTGTCCATGTTGACCAGCGGCAGTCTTGGGGCAAAGTAGTGTGTGAAACGCACTCTTCTTCGTTTTAACTCTATTTCCGCCAGCTCAATGGCCTCCATAGTGATGGCTATTACGTCCGTCAAAACTTGGTTGGCTTCACTGCGCTTTACAAAGCTTCGAATTCTTTGGATGATTTGACCAGCTCGCTGCGCTTGTTTGGCTGTTTTATCAAGCGTGATGAGGAGCTCTGACTCCACGATTTGTTGCTTTTTGATACGAGAGATCATTCCCGTGCAGTAATTGGTGATGGCTGTAAGGGGCTGATTCAGCTCGTGCGCCACGCTAGAGGCCATCTCTCCCATTGTGATTAACCTGCTTGAGGCTTGTGCGTGCATTTCCTGAGTTTTTGCTTGTTCTGCTGCTTTTTTGCGGGCCGTAATATCGGTTGCAATTACCATTTGGGCAAGTCTGCCGTCTACCCAGTTTAGGTAGCGGGCTCGGACCTCTAGCCATTTGTTTAAGCTGGCCACAAAAATTTCAGCATGGTCTGAGCTTGCTTCAGCCATGCCCACAGAGGGGAAGCCGGCTAAATTATCCTCATCCGACGGGCTTTGAATCTCCCGACTGGGCATTCCTGCTTGTTGGACCAAAGATAAATGACCATCGCTTTCATTATGAAACCATAAGCGGTATAGCTTGTTTGCAAATAATAGCTCAGCACTGCCCAAAGGGGTGACGGACACAGAGGCATCTAGGGCCTCAAGCACGGTGGTAAATCTTTCATGTGACGCAGATAACTGATTGCGTATTTTATTGGGCTCTGTGATGTCGGTCATGGATGTCATCCAACCGGTTTGAACCCCGTACGCGTCCACCAACGGGGAGACATACAGTCGAGCATCAAATATCTTCCCCTCTCGGTGTTGAACCTTTACTTGGTAACCTCCTGCAGGGGTGAGTCCTTTAAGTTCATTTTGAAGCATTATTGAGAGCGCCGGAATGTAATCTGTGGGCCAATAGGGAAAGGGAGGGGGACACCCTACTAATTCTTCCTCATTCCAACCCGTCATTTGGCAAAAGGCGGCGTTTACGTAGGTTATCTTTCCCTCAAGATCCATCACTCGCATACCCGTTAAGATCGAATTTTCCATTGCTCTTCTAAAATTCGTCTCTGACAAAAGGGCCTCTTGGGCTTGCAAACGTTTTTTTGTATGTCGCCAAGTTCCAATCAGCATCCATCCCGTCAACAGACTAAGGGCTGTGACGAGTCTGAATAAGCCGTTTCCGATCAATCCTTGCGAGGTTCTATAGTTGGTCGCTTTAATTTGTAAAGAATCCCCAAACGGCGACATAGGAGCGGTTGTTACTAGGGACTCTGTTGTCCAAGGGAGACGAGGGAGAAGGGTTTTTTGTTTAGTGGCCAAACGGCCTGCAATTAATTTGCCATTAGGCCCAATGATAGAGATCGCATCTCGTTCACTTATATCATTTGGGACACTGTTTCGCAAAATTCCTTCAATTTCAAATTCGGTCATCAAAGCGCCCGAATAGACCCCTAGTTTGTAGAGGGGGATGTACAGCTGAATGACATTGCTGTTGACTGGGCTGCCTCCCAGTTGTAGATCTGAATTTTGGTAACGATTAGTTTGAAAGGGTTTGGAATAAATGGATTGGTGCAGCTCTTTTGCGAGATTAAATGCTGTTACGCCGTTAGGTTCGATTAGTTTTTCTTTGTTTTTTATTTGTTGGTATCTGTCCATGAAGCCAGAGGTCGCGCTTTCTTTAATTTTTAAATCGCTAGTGATCCACGCAATTGAACTTAACTCTGGATATTCTTGAATGTAATTTTTGAATATTTTTTTAAAATCCGTTTTTACTTCCTCGTCTTTGATGATTTCACTGGCGATGCGCATGGCCTGTTCTTGACGCTCCAAGACTCTGAGCCGGATGTGCT
The DNA here is from genome assembly GCA_903871545.1 of uncultured Burkholderiales bacterium. GTDB lineage: Bacteria > Pseudomonadota > Gammaproteobacteria > Burkholderiales > Burkholderiaceae_C > Limnohabitans. The sequence continues at coordinate 147,082 of CAIQHG010000079.1, forward strand.
GCTGTATGTACTCCACGTCGCTTCTGAGGGTTTCCTCCTCACGAATCATTTCCTCAAATCTAAGGTAGAAGAAGGCTGAAAAAATAGCTGCTAAAAATAGAATGACTGCTGTTAAGGGTGCAAACAAAGCAAGCCGATCTTGTCTCATGGGGCTTTGTTTTCGCCACCAGCCTAGCCACTTGGATGCTATTTCTTTCAAGACAGAGGAAGGTAATTTTTGAGTATTCATTGTTCAATGCAGTTTAGTTTAATCCTTACCTTATTTCTTTACACCTCAGAGTATTAATTGTTGAAACAATACTTAAACAAGGCATATAGAACTTCATCTTTGATTTCACAATGCAAAAAGATGGTGCACGATTTGAAATATCTAAGGAATCTGCGATAAAATGACTCAACATACAAATAAAAATGCTTTAATGCTTTTAAAGCTAATTAAAGGGGACAAAATGTCAAAAGACAAAACGAATTTTGAAGCTATTGAGGATCTTGACCTAGACAGCTTAGAGACCAGAGAGTGGAAAGATGCATTGACCGCTGTCATACAAGCCCAGGGTACTGAAAGAGCGCACTACTTATTAGAACAACTATTGGCACATGCTCGTGAAAACAGCATAGATATGCCTTTTTCAGGTAACACTGCTTACTTGAACACCATAGCCACAGAGGACGAGGAAAGCTGTCCAGGAAACATTGAAATAGAGGAGCGTTTACGCGCTTACATGCGTTGGAATGCCATGGCGATGGTCGTTAAGGCAAACCGCCACCATCCTGTAGACGGTGGGGACCTAGGGGGACACATTGGCTCTTTTGCTTCTTTGGCGCATATGTTTGGTGCCGGATTCAATCACTTTTGGCACGCAGAGAATGAAAATCACGGCGGTGATTTGATCTTTATTCAAGGTCACGTCTCTCCGGGTGTCTATGCACGTGCCTATTTAGAAGGACGTTTAACGCAGGAGCAACTCCTGAACTTTCGCCAAGAAGTGGACGGTAACGGGCTTTCAAGCTATCCGCACCCTAAACTCATGCCTGAGTTTTGGCAGTTCCCAACCGTATCGATGGGGCTTGGTCCTCTAATGGCAATTTATCAAGCTCGTTTTCTTAAATACCTTCATGCCAGGGGCATTGCAAATACTGAAAATAGAAAAGTTTGGGTATTTTGCGGGGACGGTGAAATGGATGAGGTTGAGTCCCTTGGTGCTATAGGAATGGCAGCTCGCGAAAAATTAGATAATTTAATATTCGTCATAAATTGCAATCTGCAGCGCTTAGATGGTCCAGTCAGGGGTAACGGAAAAATAATTCAAGAACTGGAAGGCGAGTTTCGAGGTGCCGGCTGGAACGTGATCAAAGTGATCTGGGGCAGTGACTGGGATGCACTCATTGCTAAAGACAAAAACGGCGCCTTGCATAAAATAATGATGGATACCTTAGACGGCGACTATCAAGCATTTAAAGCCAACGACGGAGCCTATGTAAGAAAGCATTTCTTTGGTCGCAGTCCAGAAACACTTGAGATGGTCTCTAAGATGACGGATCAAGAAATTTGGAATTTGCGTCGAGGTGGACATGATCCCAAAAAGGTATATGCAGCCTACGCTCAAGCAGTCAAGCACAAGGATCAACCTACTGTTTTACTTATTAAAACAGTTAAAGGTTTCGGTATGGGCAAAGTGGGTGAGGGAAAAAATACAGTCCACCAAACAAAAAAATTATTGGATGAAGACATTAAGGAATTTCGAGATCGCTTCAACATACCGATCCCAGATAGCGAACTCCCTAATATTCCTTTTTACAAGCCCGCTGACGACACACCGGAGATTCAGTACCTGCATGAAAGACGAAAAGCGCTTGGTGGGTATCTACCCCAAAGGAGAAAGCAGGCCAGTGAGAGCTTTAAAGTACCACCAATTGATACCTTTAAAGCTGTGATGGATCCGACCACCGAGGGCAGAGAGATTTCGACCACCCAGGCCTATGTTCGTTTTCTAACTCAACTGTTAAGAGACAAGGAAATTGGACCAAGGGTTGTGCCTATTTTGGTTGATGAGGCAAGAACTTTTGGAATGGAGGGGTTGTTCAGGCAAATCGGTATTTATAACCCTGCTGGACAGCAGTACACGCCTGTTGATAAAGACCAGGTTATGTATTACCGGGAGGATGTGGCGGGTCAAATTTTGCAAGAAGGCATCAACGAGGCGGGGGGGATGAGTAGTTGGATTGCAGCGGCGACCTCATACTCTACCAATAACCGCATTATGGTTCCATTTTATGTTTACTATTCCATGTTCGGTTTTCAGCGCATCGGAGATTTAGCGTGGGCAGCCGGTGACATGCAAGCCAGAGGATTTTTGCTGGGAGGCACCTCAGGGCGAACTACACTGAACGGGGAGGGGCTTCAGCACGAGGATGGTCACAGCCACATATTGGCTGGAACTATACCCAACTGTGTGAGCTATGACCCAACCTTTGCTCATGAGGTGGGAGTAATTCTTCACCACGGGCTGCAACGCATGGTAGAGCGTCAAGAGAACGTATTTTTCTATATTACTTTGCTCAACGAGAATTATCCAATGCCCGGTATTAAAGCGGGCACGCAGGAGCAAATCATCAAGGGTATGTACTTGTTGGAGCAAGGGGAGGGTCCCAAGAAAGCCCCAAGGGTAAATTTGTTAGGCTCAGGAACCATCCTACGGGAGTCTCAAGCAGCTAAAGAGCTTTTGCTAAAAGACTTTGGTGTTGTCGCTAACGTTTGGAGTTGTCCAAGCTTTAATGAACTGGCCAGAGATGGACAAGCCGCTGAGCGCTGGAATTTACTCAATCCTGAGCAGGCCCCAAAAGTTTCGTTTGTCAGCTCTCAGCTTGAGCCCCACCCGGGTCCAGTTGTTGCGTCTACGGATTACATGAAATCTTACGCGGATCAAATCAGGTCTTTCATACCCAAGGATAAAGTCTACAAAGTACTCGGAACTGATGGATTTGGCAGAAGCGACTTTAGATCTAAATTAAGAGAGCACTTTGAGATCAATCGTCACTACATTGTTGTTGCCTCATTGAAAGCGCTCGCAGAGAGTGGCTCCATTGATATAGCGAAGGTAAGTGAAGCGATCAAAAAATACGGAATTAATACCGATAAGATCAATCCCTTAAACGCATAATAAAAAGGAGACTGAAATGGCTTTAATTGAAATAAAAGTACCCGATATTGGGGACTTCAGTGATGTCTCCGTGATTGAGCTGTTGGTCAAGCCAGGAGACGCGGTTAAGCAGGAACAATCTCTCATCACCGTTGAGTCGGACAAGGCATCAATGGAGATTCCTTGCTCGGCAAGCGGCGTTGTTCGCGAGCTCAAAGTTAAACTAGGTGATAAGGTGCATGAGGGAAGTGTTTTGCTGATGCTTGAGACTTCGGTCCAACATGATCCATCCTCGTCTGCACCAGTTGCTGCATCTCTTTTATCTGCAGTGTCTACTGTTTCTACCTCCCCTGTCCCCACTTCGGCTTCAAAAACTGGGACCAGCTTGGGATCCCATGTCACGAGCTCTAATTTAAAAGGCGGCTCAGGCGCGCAAAAACGAGTTGAGGTGAAGATTCCCGATATTGGAGATTTTAAAGATGTCTCCGTGATTGAGCTCTTGGCTAAGACCGGGGACCGTATAGAGGTCGATCAATCTTTGATTACCATTGAGTCCGATAAAGCCTCTATGGAAATACCTTCCTCTCACGCGGGGGTTTTAATGGAGCTAAAAGTAAAGATCGGGGACAAGGTCAATATCGGAGACTTATTAGCGGTGCTTCAGAGTAGTGAAAATGTTAGCCAGGAGACCTCTGCCCCGCTTTCTGCCCCAGTCATGGCTCAGTCCTCACTGGGTTCACCTTCCCCTTTGGGTGCATCTTTTGAAGCCTCAGCTTCCCTTCAAACTTATCCTGAGGCTTCCCCCCTACCCGTTCCTTTGCATCAGCCCGCAAATCCTTTAACGGCAGGCGGCAAAACGCCTCATGCGTCTCCCTCAGTGCGCAAATTTGCTCGCGAACTCGCTGTTCCACTTGATGAGTTAACGGGCTCTGGCCCTAAGGGCAGAATAACGCATGAAGATGTCCAGTCATTTACACGCTCCGTTATGCTTGGAGACGCAGCGACTAAGGCGCAACAAAGTAAATCAGGCGCCTCTCAAAGCGGCTTAGGCTCCGGGTCTGGGGTCGGATCCGGCGCTGCCCTCGGTCTGATTGCATGGCCAGTTGTAGACTTTGCTAAATTCGGACCCATAGAGCGCAAGCCTATGAGCAGGATTAAAAAAATAAGTGGTGCCAATCTCCACCGTAATTGGGTAATGATTCCCCATGTCACCAACCATGATGACGCCGACATCACAGAGTTAGAGGCCTTTAGGGTATCGACCAACAAAGAAAATGAGAAATCAGGCGTTAAAGTCACAATGCTTGCCTTTTTAATCAAAGCCTGTGTGGCTTGCTTGAAAAAATTTCCTGAATTCAACAGTTCCCTGGACGGCGAGGATTTGGTATATAAATCTTATTACAACATTGGCTTTGCTGCTGACACACCAAATGGGCTCATGGTTCCAGTGCTAAAGAACGCTGATTCCAAAGGTGTTTTGCAAATTAGCCAAGAGATGGGGGAGCTTGCTAAAAAAGCCCGAGAGGGCAAACTCTCACCAACGGAGATGACGGGGGCTACTTTCACCATCTCCAGTTTAGGAGGAATTGGCGGCCGTTATTTCAATCCCATTATCAACGCGCCAGAGGTCTCCATTTTGGGTGTCTGTAAAAGCTCTACTCAACCCGTTTGGAATGGCAAAGAGTTTGCGCCGCGTTTGATGTTGCCCCTGTCTCTAAGTTGGGACCACCGGGTCATAGACGGGGCATCTGCAGCTCGTTTTAATGCACATTTGGGTCAAATTTTGTCCGATTTCCGACGCGTACTGCTCTAAGAGGTAACTACTAAATGACTCTTCTCGAAATCAAAGTCCCTGATATAGGTGACTTTAAAGATGTCTCAATAATTGAAATTTTAGTCAAACCAGGTGAACAAGTTAAAGTCGATCAAAGCTTGCTCACTGTGGAGTCTGATAAAGCCTCGATGGAGATTCCTTGCTCACATGCGGGTATTATTAAAGAGCTTAGAGTTAAAATTGGGGACAAAGTAAACGAAGGAACAGTTGTTTTAACCCTTGAATCTGCCCTTCAAGATCAACCCATCAGTTCTTTGACCAAAGGGTCAAGCGAAAGCGTTTTAGGGGGCGTTGATAAACGTTTGACTGAGAGCTCAGTCAAATCCAATACGGACAAAGCACCATCTACTTCAAATCCTACTTCAAATCCTACTTCAAATCACACAGGCACCGCATCTAATTACTCGGGCGCCGTTGATTTTCAGTGCGATCTTCTCGTATTAGGTGGTGGTCCAGGCGGTTACTCTGCAGCCTTTAGGGCGGCTGATTTAGGTCTTAAGGTAGTAGTGGTCGAGCGTTACTCAACCCTTGGCGGCGTATGCTTAAACGTGGGTTGTATTCCTTCCAAAGCACTGCTGCACGTGGCAGCTGTTATGGATGAAGCCTCACACATGTCCAAGGCTGGAATAACCTTTGCAAAGCCCACCATCAACTTAGAAGGATTGAGGTCACACAAACAAAAAGTTGTGGATAAATTAACCGGTGGTTTGGGTGCCATGGCAAAGATGCGCAAAGTTCAAACGGTGCGTGGACTTGGCTCTTTCTTGTCTCCTCATCATTTAAGTGTTGAGGAAACGACCGGTTCAGGACAAGAGAAGTCTGGTGTAAAAAAAGTTGTCGGCTTTAAGAGCTGCATTATTGCGGCGGGCTCACAATCCGTAAAGCTTCCCTTTATGCCAGTGCATCCACTCGTTGTTGATTCAACGGGCGCATTAGAGCTTAAAGAAATACCTAAAAGAATGTTAATTTTGGGAGGCGGAATAATTGGCCTTGAAATGGGAACCGTTTATTCCTCCCTCGGCGCAAGGCTTGATGTGGTCGAGATGATGGATGGTTTAATGCAAGGTGCTGACCGTGACTTGGTTAAAGTGTGGCAAAAAATGAATGCTCCTCGCTTTGACAACATTATGCTTAAAACCAAAACTGTCGCAGCAAAAGTGGTCTCTGGAGGAATTGAAGTTAGTTTTGAAGGGGAGGGAGCCCCTAAGCCGCAGATTTATGATCTTGTTTTGCAAGCCGTTGGGAGGAGTCCAAACGGTCTAAAAATAGCGGCGGATAAAGCAGGTGTTCAAGTCACTGAGCGAGGATTTGTCCCCGTTGATATTCAAATGAGAACCAATGTCCCGCACATATTCGCAATTGGTGATTTGGTTGGACAACCCATGCTTGCCCATAAAGCGGTTCATGAGGCGCATGTAGCGGCCGAAGTGATAGCAGGAGAGTTGCTCGGTAACTCTGAGTTGGCGAGAAGCGCTTTTAATGCAAATGTGATACCCAGTGTGGCCTACACAGATCCAGAAATTGCTTGGGTTGGACTCACAGAGGATCAGGCCAAAGCACAAGGTATTAAGATTAAAAAGGGTCTCTTTCCTTGGAATGCCTCTGGGCGTGCGATTGCCAATGGTCGAGACGAAGGGTTCACCAAACTTTTGTTTGACGACGGTGAAGACGCCCATGGGCACGGGAAAATCCTGGGTGGGGGTATCGTGGGTACCCATGCGGGAGACATGATTGGTGAGGTGGCCCTCGCAATTGAGATGGGAGCTGATGCGGTCGATATCGGTAAAACGATTCACCCCCACCCCACCCTTGGAGAGAGTATCGGAATGGCCGCAGAGGTAGCTCACGGTTCTTGCACTGACTTGCCGCCACTAAAAAGGTAAACCTGTTCTTCAAATTAAACCCTTGCGTCTGCGAGTTTTAGGCGGGCCAAATGAGGGAGGTCATAAATAACGACAAGACTTCACTAACATCTTGTTTTTAAAATTTATCAATAAAGGCCCTCAAAGTTAGTTTGACCAGCGACGAGGAAAAAACTAATCGACGATTCATTTCCAGAAGGCGTTGCGGCTGGAACTCGTTACGCGGAGCCGATGATGTCTCACCTTGATAGTGAGAGAGGATGATTGTTTGATATAGACCTACTCCCTACACCCTCAGGAATTGATCTACATTATTTTTCAGATATGTGGCGCACACTCAATCAAGGGGACACAGTAACAAAGTATCGAGGGGGCTAGGGGCTACGGGGCTAGGCACCGACGTTGGTTAGCTGATTCTTTAACCGCTCTTTATTTTCACCGAAGCGGATAAAACGCCCTAAATTTATTACAAAAAGTACTTGAATAGTAGTAATTTTCGGGATGTTAAATAAATTTCGAAATTCCCTTGAGTATCACTTTTAGTTAAAAGAGGGTTTGCATTAGTTATTGACAATGATGGTGATTGAAACAATCAATTAGGCATAAACCCGTATCTATATATAATAACCATCAATGAGTAACGCTCATTCAATAGTCTTTTTCAATCAACCAAAGGATCTCAACATGTCAATTATCAACACGGTCGTCCAACCCTTTAAAAACCAAGCTTTCCACAACGGCAAATTCATCGAAGTAACTGAAGCATCACTCAAGGGTAAGTGGTCAGTTTTCATTTTTATGCCCGCTGCATTTACTTTCAATTGCCCAACAGAGGTCGAGGACGCTGCTGATAATTACGCGGAATTCCAAAAAGCTGGCGCAGAGGTTTACATCGTAACTACTGACACTCAGTTCTCCCACAAAGTTTGGCATGAGACATCCCCTGCAGTTGGTAAGGCTAAATTTCCATTAATCGGTGACCCAACTCACCATTTGACGCGTGCTTTTGGTGTTCACATTGAAGAAGAAGGTTTAGCACTTCGCGGAACTTTCATCATCAACCCCGCATGCGAAATCAAAACTGCAGAAGTACATGACAATTCAATTGCAAGAGATGTCAAAGAGACGCTTCGTAAGCTCAAGGCAGCCCAATATGTGGCGAAAAATCCTGGTCAAGTTTGCCCTGCCAAGTGGAATGAAGGCGCTAAGACATTGACGCCTTCATTGGATTTGGTTGGCAAGATCTAAGCCGTCTCTCTGCTCAAAGGGGTGCCTACTATGCGCCCCTTTTGTCAGAGATCAGCTTCACATCCATTAGCAACACAAAGTTCTACACACATCATTTAACTCAAGGGAAAAACATGTTAGATACACAAATGAAAACTCAACTACAAGCGTATCTTCAAAATTTACGTGAGCCCATTCGTTTGGTCGCGAGCCTGGACGGCAGTGAAAAAAGCACTGAGCTTCGTGAATTGTTAACCCAGATTGCTGAGCTATCGGATAAGGTCTCTTACGATGAGTCTGGTAATGATGCCAGAAAGCCTTCTTTCGTTATTTTAAAAGACGGACACACTCGGGGAGTGAGGTTTGCCGCCATACCGATGGGACATGAGTTTACGTCCCTTGTTTTAGCATTACTTTGGACGGGGGGGCATCCTCCAAAAGTAGAGCCCGAGGTACTCGAGCAAATCAAGGCATTGGATAGCAAGATGAAACTTGAAGTTTACATGTCCTTGTCGTGCCATAACTGTCCAGATGTGGTTCAAGCAGCAACATTGATGTCAATTTATAACCCCCACATAGATACTACCATCATAGACGGCGCTTTGAATCAAGAGGAGGTGGATGAAAGGCAGGTGATGGCTGTGCCAATGATGTATCTAAATGACCAGGTGTTCGGCTCTGGAAGAATGAGTTTGGAGGAAATTATTTCAAAACTGGACACGAAATCAGCAGAGCGTGAAGCCATCAAATTAAATAACAAAGAACCGTTTGATATGTTGATCGTTGGAGGTGGCCCTGCCGGCGCTGCAGCGGCGGTTTACGCCGCTCGCAAAGGCATACGTGTAGGCGTTGCCGCAGAGCGTTTTGGAGGTCAAACCAATGACACCATGGCCATTGAAAATTACATCTCTGTTTTAGAAACTGATGGACCAAAATTTGCTGCTGCTTTAGATGCTCAGGTTCGACGCTACGGAGTAGACATCATGAACATGCAACGTGTCGTTAAAGTCGTACCCCCAGCAAAAATTGGAGATTTCGTACAAGTGCATATGGAAAATGGTGGGGTATTGAACGCACGGACAATCATCTTATCAACGGGGGCTCGATGGAAAAATGTAAATGTTCCAGGCGAACAAGAATACAAAAATAAGGGCGTGGCCTATTGCCCTCATTGTGATGGTCCCCTCTTTAAGGGCAAACGAGTGGCTGTGATTGGGGGAGGTAACTCCGGGGTCGAAGCTGCTATTGATTTGGCTGGAGTTGTCCAGCACGTGACTCTTTTTGAATATGCGGACTCATTAAAGGCAGACGCCGTTTTGGTGGATAAATTAAAGAGTCTGAGTAACGTCACTATCCATGTAAGCGCGCAAACCACTGAAATCACGGGAGACGGCAAAATCGTAAACGGTATGCGGTTTAAAGACAGACTAACCAATACAGAGCACAGTGTAGAGTTGGCGGGTGTGTTTGTTCAAATTGGTTTAGTACCGAACACCGAGTTTTTGAAGGGCACTATTGAGCTCAGTAAGTTTGGTGAAATCATGATTGACCAAAAATGTCATACCAACGTTGCAGGTGTTTTCGCTGCTGGTGATGCAACCACTGTGCCATACAAACAAATCGTCATCGCTGCCGGCGAAGGATCAAAAGCTGCACTTAGTGCCTTTGATTATTTGATTCGCACGCCCGCTCCCGCCACACTACTAGAAACTGCAATGGTTGAGTGACTTTAGACAACATGCCCTAAACCCAGTGTTTAGGGTACCCTTTGGGGTGCAAATTTACTACTATTTGTTGTTTTTGCCCCCCCCCTACCACCACACACACACCAACTAAACGAATGCTTTGGAGAACTGTTTTTCAGTTATTTAAACGAGTAGTGCTTAATATCGAACATTTCCTAATTACATCCGCAGCCTATACCCGAATAATCGATTGAAGTATTTGCATTTGTTATACATCCGTAGTTATAAGAAACTAATTTATTATCCACTCTCTTCGAAGCAGATTGGTCAGGTGTTTTAACAAAGGGTGCATTATTTCCTAAGAGAATTTCATTCATTTTTTTAGCTATTAATCTATTTTTATAAGCTGGTTTTATCTTGGCAAGTTTTTTATTGATTTGCAGTCCCACAGGTTTTTTAGTTACGTGAGCTAAATTAGCCTTGTATTTTAATGTGGCTCCTTGTTGTTTCGAATTAAGATTCGACGCAACACGTTTTGGTTTTTTATTCTTAGGCTTTATTATTTTTATTGAAGAATTTAAAGCGACTGGAGTTGAAAATACAAATTTATCTGTGCAATTCTTTTCCTTAGAATTAAAGAGAAATATATTTTCTTTTTCATTCAGTAATTTTAAATTAATTGGAACATTATTTAAGGGTATTTCCTCTGTAAGCGATTTAACAGAGACGTTGTAATCTTCAGTCTCACTTTTATTGGAAACTTGCGTTCCAATTGAAAAATCTAAAAGCTGATTTTCGCTTGAATTTACTAAATTTTGTAAGTTGTTTAATTTACTTAATCCCTTTGTCGAATCAATTATGAGTGCACTCGCAACATTGGTTTGTTCAATGAAACTGACAACAGGTTTAGTCCCTGTAAGTAATCCGTTTTTTACTCCCACTTCGTTAAGTGGTGCTTGATCAATTTCGAGGCTTCCGTTTGTGTAAGTGATGGCGTAGTTAGAGAGTCCATTGCCCGTGGCTGCAAAGAGATGATCTGAGTACACCGTTGTGCTTGCATTAATGCCGCTCGCTAACCCGCTCACTCCGGTTAAGGTGTCAGTGCCCATTAAACCCGCAAAGCTGAGCGCACTAAGTGAGTTGTTGATGGTTTTTGCTGCGCCGTATGTGGTGACGGTGTTTGCACCTATCACGTTAAGCGGTGCTTGTGTGATGCCAAGGCTACCGTTGTTATAAACAACACTGTAATTACTTAGGGCAGTGCCGCTCACACTCAGTTGGTCCAGGTATGCAAGAGGGTTGTAGTTTGTGGCAACCGCGTAACCAGTGATTGTGAAGGCATCAGATCCTTTTGCCCCAGAGTAAGAGGCGCCAGTATTGGTTTGTGCGCTTGCGTTGTACTGGACTAAATTATTGGAGCCCGTCACAATTAGTGATGCTTGTCCAATGGAGAGGCTACCATCCGTGTAAGTGATCGCGTAGTTAGACAGACCAGTGCCTGTGGCTGCAAAGAGATGATCGGGGTAGGCAGTTGCGCTTGCGTTAACACCGCTTGCTAAACCACTCACTCCGGTTAGAGTATCCGAGCCCTTAAGGCCAGCGAAACTTTGCGCACTGATAGAGTTGTTGATGGTTTTTGCACTGTAGGTGGAGATGGTGTTTGCCCCAGTCACGTTAAGCGGTGCTTGTCCAATGGTGAGACTTCCGTTTGTGTAAGTGATCGCGTAGTTGGAGAGTCCAGTGCCAGTGGCTGCAAAGAGGTTGTCTGGGTACGCAGTTGCGCTTGCATTAAAACCACTTGCCAAACCGCTCACGCCGGTTAGAGTATCAGAGCCCTTAAGGCCAGCGAAACTTTGCGCACTGATAGAGTTTTTGATGGTTGTTGCACTGTAGGTGGAGATGGTGTTTGCCCCTGTCACGTTAAGCGGCGCTTGTCCAATGGTGAGACTGCCGTTTGTGTAAGTGATTGCGTAGTTGGAGAGTCCATTGCCGGTGGCTGCAAAAAGATGATCTGGATACGCCGTTGTACTTGCGTTAACACCGCTTGCCAATCCGCTTACTCCGCTTAAGGTGTCAGTGCCAAGTAAACCTGCAGAGCTAAGTGGACTTATCGAGTTGTTGATTGTTGCCCCAACATAGACTGAGAGAGTGTTTGCACCAATAACGTTGAGTGGTGCTTGTGTAATGCTTAGGCTGCCGTTGTTATATGCGACTTTGTAGTTGCTCAGAGCACTGCCGGTCAAACTCAACTGGTCCGGGTATGCAAGAGGGTTGTAGTTTGTAGCACTTGCGTAGCCAGTGATTGTGAATGCGTCCGATCCTTTTGCCCCGGAGTAAGAGGCGCCAGTATTGGTTTGTGCGCTTGCGTTGTATTGGACTGAATTATTGGAGCCCGTTACAGTAAGTGATGCTTGTCCAATACTAAGGCTACCATTGGTGTAAGTGATCGCGTAGTTAGAGAGCCCAGTGCCTGTGGCTGCAAAGAGATGATCTGGGTACGCAGTTGCGCTTGCGTTAACACCGCTTGCTAAACCACTTACTCCAGTAAGTGTGTCAGTGCCCATTAAACCTGTATAACTCAGTGAACTTAGCGAGTTAGTTTGAACGGCTGTATTGTAGGTTGTTAAAGCATTGCTCCCATTGATAACTAATGGTGTCGTATTTATACGAAGGTCACCGCTTGCATATTCGATAATATATCCGGTTTGATTGGAATATAAACCGCTTGGCACAATAGAATAAACGCCTACATTGATTGCGGTATTCCATGAGCCACCGTAATTTACCGCACCCAACAGATTGTTATTTTTTGGTATTGAATATGAAACTGTATTTAGAACTGCAAATGTTTGTCCACTGTAAATCTCTGCCTGATTAGATGCAGTTACTGTAATTGGAGTCATAAATGATCTTAACAAGGGGAATGTTTGCCCAGAATATTGAATCCAAGTATTACTGAAATCCCATCCAGCGAAGCTACCTTGTTCTAGCATTTGGGTATTTGTGAGGCCGGACCCCCCTCCCACTGAGCTAATAGGTGCGGTAGTGATATTCCAAAAGCTATTGTTAACGGGGCCTGAAGTTGCGCCCACAATAGCCCCTGTGCCTGCCCCGCCGGCAACACCTCCCGAAGCATAACTATTCGTAATCGCTCCGGACGTGATTGACCCGATAAGGCCACCCGTTCCAGCAGCGCCAATCACATTGCCAGTCGCATAGGAATCGGTTACGTTACCCGAGGTCGAGGACCCAATAAGTCCACCCGTCCCTGCCGCCCCATTTACGCTGCCCGTAGCAAAACTGCCGCTTACACTGCCAGATGTCATTGATCCCAACAATCCACCCGTTCCAGCGTTGCCGAATACGTTTCCAGTTGCATAGCTTGAGCTGATAATGCCAGAGTTCACTGAACCCAGTACTCCACCTGTGCCAGCAGCACCAGTGATTACACCGGTTGCATAGCTATTTATAATTTTTCCGGTATTGCTACTTCCAACCAAACCACCCGTTCCCGCACCCCCGATAACGCTGCCAGTGTTGTAGCTATTATTTATGATGCTTGCGTCATTGTTTCCTATGATTCCACCTGTCCCTGCACCGCCTAGGGTCGTTCCACCAATCAAACCTAAATTTTGAATCGTATTTGTACCCGTGCTAGCGCCGATCAACCCAATATTAGGGTTACCTGACTGGCTGATGGAGAGATTAGTGATGGTGTGTCCTAAACCATCCAAATTTCCGCTAAATCCGGCCGCTGCGCTCCCTATTGGAGCAAAGCCGTAGTTGCTGTTCCACGAAGATGTGATGGTTGCGTCTATATTTGAGCCGAGCGCAAAGTTTCCAGTTAAAGCTCCGTTTATTCCTTGTAAATCTAGTGCGCTTACACTTCCCTCTGAGCCTAAAGCATTGATTACAAAGTAATTGATAGTTGGTCCATCATACCCAAGTTGCGTGCTGAAATTATTTCCTGTGGATAGGTTGATGGGTGCGTTAACAAAATAATTAGATAAGTTTCCAGCAGTCACGGATTGCTGACCGTACTGTAAAATTAGTTTCGCGCTGGTTCCTGTCGACGTGATTGGACTATTTACATAAATATTGTTTTGCGCATTTAAAGTTAGAGATGAATTGCTGCTCCAATTTATTGAATCATTTACATTTATATTTCCAGAATTACCGGAAATTCCTAAAGAACTTAATATAACAACATTTGTACTTGCTAAATTTGTAGAAAGAGTGGCACCTGTAACGTCGCCTCCACTGAGCGCGACCGTAAAATCAGGTGGATCTATTGTCCAATTACCAGTAATACCGTTACTAGCCGCTGTACTTATCTTTGCGTCTGCAGAAATCTGAACATGTTGAGCCGAGGTCTCAATGCTGCCCCCGTTGCCTGCTCTATTACCACCATTTGCACTTATGTTTCCGCCAACCTTTACAAGACCCATCGCATTAGATGGATCAACAATAAGAGAAATCGTTCCACCATTGCTACCCTTACCTGTATCTGCGGAACTGGGATTTTTATTTAGATTTGTGGCTGCATCGGCATGAATAGCACCACTATTTATGACCTCATCACTTGCTTGCAAAATGATACGCCCACCATTTTTTGTGATTCCATTTGCCTCTATGATTCCTGAGTTGATGACGCTTGCATTTAACTTATTAAAAGCAAATGGCGTTAATCCTAGGGCACCATTCGGTCCGCGTATAGCCGAATTGTTATCTATTAAGGAATTAAGGAGTGAGGGTTTAACGCTTATACTTTGCAGCGATGTCAGCGCATCAAAATTCAACGTGATGGTTTGACCTCCTGCTATTAACGCAATCGTGCCCTCCTGGGCTAAGAGCATTCCGTTGTTGATGACTTCTGGGGCAAGTAAAGCAATATAGCCCCCCGTTGCAGCTTTAATAGTTCCGTCATTGATAATCGAGCCCTTATGATTACTAATAAAGGTGGATCCCCCGTTCATGAAATCTGCGCTCCCTATTTGGTCCGTACTCGCAGCGATAGATCCAACACTTACGCTTGCTGTGGGGGAGAAATAGATGCCGCTTGGGTTAATTAAATAAACTTGTCCATTAGAGTTAAGGTGGCCATAAATCTGGCTAATTGCAGGACTGTTTATTTGGTTAAGTGTTACTGAGGACGTACTTGGCTGATTAAAATTGACAGTTGCATTCGCTCCAATGTCAAATTGATTCCAGTTAATAAGGGCACGGCTGGTAGACTGATTAATTGTCATCGTGCTGGCGGTGGTGCTGAAGTTTGCGATACCTGAGGAAACCGTCCCTCCAACAGGCAGTTGAATAAGAGAGGGTGGTCCAGCAAGTCCAGCGCCCGATACCATCAGCAAACAGACTTGAACTACTGTGTGGCGTTTTTGTCTAGAAATGGACAGCTCTTTGCCATTTGAGCTCGTAATTTCGCTTACACAGATCCACGAAACACTAATGATGCTCCAGATTACTTTATAGATGTGGTTTAGAGGATTAGACGTTTTGTATCGCCTTAAAAGGAGAGGGATGCATTTAACCAAAAACGGTTAGAGGCTAAGCCGCCGTTGGCGATAAAAGTTTCATATATTGAGGTCGGCAAAGTTCCAATTCGCCGTGCCCAAATTGCTTTAAGCTTTAATCCATTCGAACCTGTCCAGACCAAACTAGTGCCTACTCCTTGTAAAGAGTACCCGTTATCGCTCGGTGCGCCCGAGAAGTTACTTTGCTTATAAGTTTGAATATTTGCATAATCGTAAAATTGGCTAAGCGTAAAGTTAGAGGGTAAGTTCTCAAAGATCTCCACACTTTGCGTAATACCTTGATTTGCATTTCCTTGACCCGTCGCGTATGAGCGCACACCGTAGGGGCCTCCCAAATACATTTGTTCGGAGGCGTCCATATTCTTACTGGCCACTTGCCCCGAGACACCTACCAAGATAGCTACATTAGAGGAAACAGTTTGCTGACGACTTAAGGAGTAATGAAGTTTATTAAAACCTCCGTTGATACCAGGTCCGTTTGTATCCGAGGTCAAAGACGGCGAGTTGCTGAGATTGACCCGGCCACTTGAGGCGTAAATTGAAAGCGAATTTACAGCGCCTCCACCAAAGTTATCTAGTCTATTGCCGTATATGCCACTTTGAAAAACCGACGTGCTGTACTGACTGGATGTTGCGCTATTTGCGTAATTTAAGAAACTACTGAAGTTGTAGTTGAGGAGTAAATAAAGATTAGAGGGTTTGCTGCGCAAAAGGGGATAGGTAAGCTCTGCGCCATTTGTGCTTGATAGTCCGTTAATATTAAGTTGAGCAAAGCCTGCATCCGTAACTTTGTAGGTCAGGTAGCTTGTATTTACACCAATGCGAAGACCGTTTTCTCCGACAGGAACTGTAAGTGCCAAGCGGTCGTAACTCGTGCCTGAGGAATAAAGCCCGTAATAAGCCACTTGTTCACCTAGATTTAAGGGACCATTTACATTGAAACTCGCCGTGAAGCGGTTGATACCGGTGGATTTTTGACCAAAGTTGTCCACGCCAATGGTCCCGTCCAGGGCGGGCTTATCTGTGATAACTAATAGGAGAACGGTCTCACCAGGGGATGCGCCTTGCTCAAGGGAGCTGCTAACTTGAAGATCTGGTTGGTCATTTAAAGTCAATATTGCGCGATCAAGTGTGGTGGATGACAAATGGGTGCCAAGTGGTATTGAGCTATAGATCCAAGATTCAACTCTTTTGGTATCGATTCTTTTAGATTTATTTTCAATATGGATACCGCCAAGAAGAGCTTCATAAATTTGAAAATGAACAATTCCGCTTGTGATGTCTTGTTGGGGTAACATCGCACGAACAATCCAACCTCTTCGGTGGTATTCAAGAGTAATACGATCTGTTAATTCTTGTAAATCTTTGAATGAAAGAGGCCTATTTAGATAGCTTTTAGCAAGTTCCGATAAGGTCTCATTTGAGATTTTAGAGTTCCCATTGAATTTAAACTGATTGACCGAGAACACCAAACTGGGTTGTTTTAAGGGCTCCTCTTTTGGGAACTCCAATTTTATATCGGGCAAGGGTAAATACGGCGCAGGCACCTCAGATTTGATGCCTTGCAAGATGGAGCCAGCAGATGTTAGTTGAGCAAGTGAGTTTTGAACAATAGAGCAATTAATAAGAAAAAAAACAAATTGAAAAAGTATTTTTTTATGAATTTTAAATAAACACATGACTTTAAATTTAGGAGAATATTTAATGTGCTAATTTAAATGAATTTATAGCGATTCATTAACTTTAATATACCCGCTTGAGCATATCTGTTTGCTAGCTCACACTTATGAGTTAATTGGCACTCTGATTGCAGAGGGTTTGACAATTAAATCGTATTGATATTTGTCAAAAACATATAAAAATTAAATAGATAATAAAGAAAATTAGAGTAAAGTTAGTTTTTTAAAAGTCACTAAAAGATTTTTAAAAATAACTCTTTTTAAAGATACACCAGTAATTAAAGTAAAAGGAAATTAACATGAACCTTGATCATGAAATTTATTATCTTTATCTTAATGAGCTTAGAAGCTCTAGAAACACTAACATGCTTAAAGCCAGTAGGTACCTCGAAGCTGAGTTCGGCTTAGATACCAAAAAAGCGACGGAGCTACTGGCTGAATGGATTGCTTTGCCAATGACTTACCATGAGTTTTTAGTGTAAAAATATTTATTTACATCAGAATTCAAATGTTCATTAATCCTTATTCCCCTACTTATATCAAACCTCGGTTTTTTACCATTGCCTTTGAATAAAAAAAGTCTGCCAAAGCAGACTTTTTACTCAAGCCGGTATGTTTAGAATTTATAGCCTACGCCCAGGGTACCAAGAGTTGCGTTGGGCTTGTAATAGACGGAGTTTATGGTTTGTGAATTATAAGAAATGTACATTGCCTCTACTTGTACGTATGCATTCTTTGACATCATTTGTCGTATCCCCAACCCGTACCCCACACCGTCAAAGTTTTTGGATCCATTGTATTGACCATTTAAAACCCCTTGTACGTTGCTATAAGCTAGTTTTGCGTATAAGAGAGTGGTGTCCGTAATGGTCGTACCCGGTTCAATATAAGCAGTCCAAAGATTTTTTTGCTGTAATGTTTCCGATATATTTCCTCCCACAACTGAACCCGCATTTTGCGTCATGAGTGAGTAAGTTGCCCCCAAACTTAATAATGCGGTTTTGCCCATTGGCATGCCATAAGCGGCCTCTAAGGAGGCGCCTCCGGAGTTCTCACCAATGTTTAATGCAAAACTGGGAGTTGAAATGTTGGCGGATGAACCTGTGATATTTTCATTTATACCTATTCTCCCCCCTGCGAAATTTGTAGACTGTGCATAAGTCGCGTTAGTAACCATAAGAACAGAGGCACATAAAACACTTAATTTAAAATTCCGCATGTCATTCTCGTTTTGTTTTTAGAAGCCCCA
>CAIQHG010000080.1 GCA_903871545.1 uncultured Burkholderiales bacterium
CAGCAAGGCGGCGGTCAATCATCAGGTGGACAGCAAGGTGGCGGACAATCATCTGGTAGCCAGCAAGGCGGCGGTCAATCATCAGGTGGACAGCAAGGTGGCGGACAATCATCTGGTAGCCAGCAAGGCGGCGGTCAATCTGGTGGACAATCATCAGGCGGACAGCAAGGTGGCGGTCAATCAGGCGGACAATCATCTGGTAGCCAACAAGGCGGCGGTCAATCAGGTGGGCAATCATCAGGTGGACAGCAAGGTGGCGGTCAATCAGGTGGACAATCATCAGGTAGCCAGCAAGGCGGTAGTCAATCTGGTGGACAATCATCAGGCGGACAGCAAGGTGGCGGTCAATCAGGCGGTCAATCAGGCGGACAATCATCTGGTAGCCAACAAGGCGGCGGCCAATCAGGTGGGCAAACATCAGGTGGACAGCAAGGTGGCGGTCAATCAGCTGGACAATCATCAGGTAGCCAGCAAGGTGCTGCTCAATCAACTGGCGGGCAACAAACTGGCCAGCAAACAAGCAGTCAATCATCTGTTGGTCAACAAGATGCCGGTCAAACTACTACTGGAAGTGGAACTTCGAGTGGCAGCAATACATCAACAACCTTTTCAGGGCCTCCTACTCCTGGAACTAATTAAACTTAGTTAACTTTTAACATTGCATTTACTTGATATGCAGCCTGTATCAATCTTTTATACCAAAAAGAATCTCAGCGTAAAAAGTAAATGCATCTTTAATGTTTTAATCAAGTTTTAATTGATAGAAACAATTCGCCCTTCGGGGCGTTTTTTTTGGCCAGTTTTATGATTAATAAAAATATCAATAGTTAAAAAATAATTACTCTTAAAATTTCCAGATTAAATTTTGATGTGTAAATTTATCCATAGAGCAGTTATTAGTAAAATATTTATGTGGCTGATTGTTAAGTATTCTTTCAGAAGAATGCGGTTTCTATTTATTTATTGTTAACTCCAAATTTTAAATATTAACTAATAAATAGGTCTTTTACCTCTAAACAATTCAACATAATAATTCAAAAAAAATTGTTAAAATAAAACCTTTGTAAAGGATATGTATGCCTGAAATTAACCCTAATCAGTTTAAAGAAGTATCAAATGAATCCTGGCTCAGCCGGATTGGTGGTAGCTTTATAGGTTTCCTAATCGGAATTATCCTGATTCCAGCCATGATTTTTTTGTTATCCTGGAACGAAGGAAGAGCTGTATCGTCTGCTAAGTCTTTAAATCTTGGCAGGTCTGCAGTAGTAGAAGTTTCAAGTGAAACTATGGATCCATCCAACGAACAAAAATTAATTTACGTTGTTGGTCAACTTACAACGCAAGTACCAGCTGTTGACCCCTTAACTAATTTAACAGTTGATAATTTAGTAAGATTAAAGCGAGATGTAAGTATATATCAATGGGTGGAGAAGGTTGTCGAAAAGAAAACAGAAAATGTCGGCGGATCGCAAACAACTGAGAAAGAATACAATTATTCAAAAGATTGGTCAAGTCAACCCATAGATTCTAGAAACTTTAAGATTCCAGCGGGACATCAGAATCCAAAGATCGACATATCTTCAGAAAGTTTTGATGCTGATGAGGCTAATTTAGGAGTTTTTTCATTTAAACCTATGCTAGAGACTCTTCAAAATTACGAAACTTTAAGTCAGTTGCCTAATCCTCCTGAGGGTTTTGAAATCTCTGGATCAAGCTATTACAAGGGAAAAGATATAAACAAGCCAGAAATTGGAGATGTCAAGATTAATTACAGCGGTATTGTTGGACAAAAATATTCAATAGTTGCTCAACAATCTGAGGAGTCATTGACTCCCTTTGTTGACCCCAAGACAGATTATTCAATTGCATTGGTTAAATCTGGTCAAGTCAGCGTAGACAAATTATTTGCAGAACAAGAAAATCAGGAAAAAATTGAAACATGGGCCCTCAGAGCTTTAGGATTTGTCTTTATGGTTGTAGGTTTTAAACTATTGTTCGGACCAATCGAAATGCTAGCAGCATTTTTACCTTTTCTCAAACACTTGATCGGAGCTGGTACATTTGTAGTTTCCTTATTGCTTGCCGTTCCCGTTACTTTGATCACTATTGCAATAGCTTGGATTTCTAATCGACCACTTATTAGTGTTGCAATGTTAGTTATTTCTTTAATATTTGGATTTCTATTCTATAAAAGAAGCCAAAGTAAGAAAATTAATTAGTAAGCTATTTAAATAGAAATAATCTGGTGGCTCTATTTTATTTTTTAGATTTAATGGGGCCTATTCGGTTTATAAATTGGTAATTGTTAATCATGTTTTCGAATCGAGCCTCAATAAAAATTCTTAATCAATTGCACTTTATTTGAGGTTCTAAGTGATTTTAAATACCAGGTCAGGTTACCTCGCTTTGGTGATGGAGCATTTCATGTTTTGATCTCCTCGACTCCAAAAAACCTTTTTTTTGCGTAAATTAATCTCTACTGAAACATTTGCATGCTGTATTTTGAGTGACCACTTATCATTACTTACAAATTTATAAGCATAAGTTTTATTTTGAGCATCATTTTTTTCTATCCAACCAGTACCATCTGAATCCTTAAACCATAGGTGATGGCCGTCACCGCATTCAGAATCTACTTTTGTAACGTTTTCTGCGTTGATAATGTCATTAGGGAGTGGTGAATCAACTATTTTTTTATTTTTTTCCGCAGGGCCTGTGATATTTGTATTTGAAGTGGGACTATTTTTTTCATTTTCTACACCACCTTTTTCAATTTTTTCATTTTGTTGTGGCCTAGAGTTACTATCTTCTGGGCAGACATCGAAATAACTACGTTGTCCGTCCTTACACACTCGCTCCTCTGCTTCAGCATTGAGTACTGTCAATTCTGATATCAGTAGTAAAGCAATTAAAAATAATTTTTTATTAATTTTCATAGTCTTATATTTTTAAATACTTCATTCCATTTTCACATGCCACTTTAATATTTAGGGAGGGTTGTTTTTTGGCTAGTCTATAACCTTGTTCTATCGCTTCTAGTCGTTCTTCAGCAGTACCGTGATGATCTGGGTCTGTGTAGCTTGAATCCCCAATTGACTCCCAACTCTCACCAAGAGAATACAGCTCAGCATTGCTATAGGAAATATTTCTTTTACCAATATAGTATCCGCTTAGAAAGTCAGCGTGCAACTCGACAAATTTTTTAGTAGATTGATTGTTACTTAAGCGGTCATGATATCCAGAAAAAAATTGCACAATATGAGCAAACTCATGAGCACAAATACCCATTATGAACATGTCTCCGTAAGGATGTTGTTTGTTCATTGCCAACATTTGTTTGCCAAAAAGAACGGTACCGTGACTGTTCGCTAAATGACTATCAGGTAATGCCAACGCGTTGGGAGAGCCCGTATCGTCAAAATAGGCGAACCCGGGTCGTACCTCGAAAAGTCGTGATATGTCTGCTAGGACTATTCCAAGAGATTCATCAAAATGAGGATCTCCAGAGTTCTCTATTGCTTGATTAGATTTAGGGTTAGTTATTTGACTTGAGGGCCCTAACCGAGAGCGAGATATATATTTATCTCCGCCACTCATCAAGCAACACCCACTCACCTTGTTATTGGCTCCTTGTGCTGCAAATGAATGATATGTGATCACGGGTTGTAGTAAAAATGTAAACAATCCAGCTTGTGTAAAGGATCTACGTTTAATTAATTTATTTAACATTTGGATTAAAGTTTCTTGAATTTATAAAAACCGCAACCACAATCAGTACTGATCGTTCTACCACCTAAGAGTCCACCTTTAAGAGTTATGGAGTCATCATTTGAGAGTTTTATCGTCAGATTAGAAAAGATTCCTAAATTATCTAAATTGCTCTTCGCAGTTGCAGTCCTTCCATCAGGTGTTGTCATTGTTCCAATAACTGCATCACCTGATACAGTGAGTTTCACGCTATCTGAAACACAACCAGGATCACTATAAGTTAAAGAACCAACCCAATTTCCATCGAAACGAGTATTTGTACTGTCTGGTTTACCGTAAAAGGATTGCAATCCCTTTATATCTAATGGGCTTAAAGTGCCATCTCCTTGCCATTTAGGATTACAGTAATTCATGACAGATTTCAAATCATAAGGAGTTACAAGGAGGTCACCATCGGATCCTTGGCTATCCATTTTGCAACGTTTAGGGGCATCAGGTCTGTTTTGTTCATGAGAGAAACCAATTGCATGTCCAAACTCGTGTACGGCAATATCTTTGACGCAGTATTCCAGCTCAGAAGAGCAACTTTGTGACCATTTTAAAAAGGTAAAGTTCAACACCATTCCATTTTTAAGTCCGTCAAGTTCAGTCCCGAGACCCTCAGTGTGCGGTCCTACGTCTTGTACGTCTATTCTTAAGCCTTTGCTTCCCGCCTGGCAACCATTCCAACCAACAAAATGCAAGGAGGAATTTTTTTCCCATGTGCCCTTGACAGCATCTTGAACCCATTGACGTTGTTTTACAAATTTTTGAGATTGATCTTCCCAGCAAACCGGAATCTCTAGAGTCTTCCAAATGCTTGATTTGAGGGCGTAAATTTGATCTGGGCACTTATCCAGATTTTCCTTGGCAATAGTTAAAAAAGCACTAAGTAAGAGTATGAAACCAAGAAGTATATTATGAAGGCGAGGAGTTAGAAATTTCATAACTTCTCCCTTTTCAGCGGACACCATTGTCCTTCTGGGCAAAGTTCAGGGTCCTTTTCTTTATAGACTAAAACTTGTTTTTTATATACGATCAACTTTAAATCTGAAGAAACAAATAAATTACTGCGAGCCATTGGAAAAGGAATCGATTTTGCGGAGTCATTACAGAGGTTGCCCCAAATAAGAATGCGATCCTCTTTAAATTCAATCTTATTTTTCCAGCTTTTAATGACGGTGTGGCTGGGATCATTTGACCTGCACGAAAAGTTTTTGGATGAATGAAAATAACTTCTTCCGTTTAGTGCTTGGGATAGACTTGAACTGGTTGATAATTCGGTCGTAGGGATACCTGTTTGTGCAAGAATATCAGCACTAAGAGTTAATAAAAAAAATAAGATTTGAAAAAAATGCGATTTCATTAGGAGTGTTGGTGGTTTTAAAAATTAAATTTTAAAAAAAGATATTGTTCGGAATTTTTACAAAATAATTAAACTCTTATTATTATTGAATACATTCTAATGAAATTTACCTTTTTTTTATTGCAATTTTGTAATAATTGAGTACTCTTGGGAGCCTAAATACGAATTTAAAATATACTTTTGTTGTTAAGTTATTGTTCCTTTACCGCTTTCTTGAGTTATTTTAAACTATTTATTGATGAGCCAATACCTTTACGAAGTTTAAAATAAACATATAGAATAGAAAAAAAAGTAAACAGCATCTCTCTTTTAAAGGATTAGACATGGAAGCACACGAAGTAAATGAAATCATCGAAGCAACTGAGGTAGGTGAAAGCAAGCTGAGAATTTACGGCGCCCTCATAATCTCATTTTTAGCCTTATGTCTGGCGATCTTCCATTTGGGCGGAACCAACGCTGCGAAAAACGCTATTGAGGCCTCCATATCTACATCTGATACTTTCAGTTTTTACCAAGCTAAAGCTGCCAAACAAACTTTGTATCAAATTGCAACCGATCAACTTGAATTATCTTTAATCAACGATAAATTGTCCTCATTACAAAAAGAGGAAATTGAAAAAAAAATAAAACAATATAAAGAAAATATTTCTCGATACGAAACTGATGAAAAAACGAAAGAAGGAAAGAAAGAGTTATTTGAAAAAGCTAAAGAATTTGAACATGAAAGAAATATAGCTACAAGAAAAGATCCTTGGTTTGATTTCTCAGAATCCATTTTGCAAATAGCAATAGTAATAACATCAGTGGCTTTGATCATTGAATCCGCGCCTATTGTGTATATTGCTGGAACTATCGGAGTCGTGGGAATTTTGATAGGAGTAAATGGATTTTTTCTAATTGTCTAGTTTTAAAATACAAATCGTTAGTTCATACAAATTTTTTGAGGAAATCCTATGAAATCAAGTATAGATGGCCAAGTAATGCAAACAGTATCAATCGATTTAGATAAGGACGAAACTGTTTACAGCCAAACTAGCACGATGTGTTGGATGAATGAAGATGTGACGATGGGAACTAAAGCTAGCGGAGGTATTCTGGCTGGAATTGGAAGGGCTCTGTCTGGTTCTACCTTTTTTGTCACCGACTTTACCTCCACAGGCAAAGGTCACGTAGCTTTTGCTCCACGCTTTCCAGGTACCATAATCGAGAAAAAATTAACTCCTGAGAACAGCATTATTTGCCGCAAAGAGACTTTTTTATGCGCAGAAAAATCCGTGTCCCTTTCGCTTTATTGGCAAAAGAAAATTGGAAGCGGTTTCTTTGGCGGCAATGGATTTATGTTACAAAAGGTTCAAGGACCAGGTACGGTTTGGCTAGATTTATCTGGCGAATTGGTAACGAAAACTTTAAAAGAAGGAGAAAAAATTCGAGTTCATGCAGGGCACGTTGGTGCATTTGAACCTAGTGTAAATTTTGATATTCAAATGGTTAGTGGTTTTAGCAATATTCTTTTCGGTGGAGAGGGGCTTTTCCTGGCTACCTTAACAGGTCCGGGCACAGTATGGTTACAAAGCATGCCAATAATGAATTTGGCTGAAGAAATCGTCCGATACATGCCTAATTCTCAATCTAATCAAAACCTATCCTCTACTGTTGGCGCAGGTTTACTTGGCGCTGCAATAGGGGGTATGTTTGGGGGAGAAAAAGGTAATTCCTAATTAACTAATCCGCCCAATATTGAAAAAAAATTAGATTTCTACAAATGACGGTAAATATTAGTTTTTTAAAAGCCTTAGTATGCTTTTTTTGGCATTAGCATAAAATTTTATAATTTTTAATTTGTAAAGTGCCAATAATTATTTTTAAAATATTTTTTATGAATCTAATAAAAAAAGATATTTGTCTAATGTACAATTTCCTCAGTAAATTTATCTCTTCTTAAACTTTTGATCTAAATAGGACTTTAAATGAAAAAAGAAACTATTAATAAAATACTTTTCGCAATTGCGCTAATTATTTTTGTTACATCTGTATGTTTTCTTCCTGAATCCATAATAAGCATTCTGAATGATATCAAGCACCCTGGCAAAACTGGTTTAAAGATTTCTCCAGCTGATCAACAACTAGATGATCTCAATCACACTAAAATGAAGATTGTTCTGTCTGGTATCGATGAAATCAAAAGAACCGCTACTTTCACAGTCACTGGTGAACATATTTGTAAGAAAGATTGCGGTACCTATACAGACAAAATTCAATTTTATCAAGTTGATCATGATGATGCTGAGTCAGACGACATCCCTGCATTCGCTGTGCTCAATATTCCAAACGTCACAGATGACGTAACAGCAAACTTTACTCTTCCTATTCGCGGCTCTATTATTACTTACCCATTTGATAATTATGAGCAAGGTCTTGGGATTGTTCATCACAGGATAGCTGCAGACAAATCCATCATGCATGTGTCGATTGAGGAATCAAAAAAAGAGTTTCAAATTCATTTTGACGAGGAAGTTTCAAAGTTAGAAATGATCGACTTTAATCCTATTGATCCCAAAACTGTAAAGCCAAAAGACGCTGATTTTGATTACGTTTACGCATTCACAAGCCACTACGCACGCCCCATGTACATCATGTTGATTATTCCGATCATTGTCCTGGTGACCGCCTGTGTGACTATTTACATGCAATGTACACAGCCTTTTGATAAATTAGTTACTGCGTCTGCAGCAACTACGCTAGGGGTCTTTGGTTCCAGATCTTTGATATTGGCCGGCATTCCATCAGACGTTACCGTAGTGGACACAATTTTCTTACTTATTATTCTTTTCAATCTTCTTGCACTGACGTTTAGAGGTATGCATCATTTCCACGATCAAGCCGATCTTAAAATATTGCCTGGATCTAAGAAGCAGTAAAACAGTTAATAACTATAAATTCATGTTATTCAACAATTATTCCTAACTCTACTGGAGATTAAATGAAAATTTCAACAACACTTTTTACCAGTTTATTTGTTTTTTTACTCTCTTTTTCGAATGTTTCTATCTTTGCTGCGGAAGTTAAAGGGAATAACGTTCGATACGTAAATGCACGATGGGAAGAAGGCAAGGAGAAGAAAGTAAGTTTTACTAAACAAAGTAATAATAACCAATGGGAAGAGCATAACCAATGGAATGACAGACGATATTTGTGGGAACAAATTAACCATGATGAATGGTCCGTTTATTTAAAGATGGGTGTTGACAAAGCTCAAATAGATTTATTTAAACAAAAAATAATCTTTGAACGTAATGGAGTCAAAGAGGTAGCTGATATTTTTGATAAAAAGGATTGATTTTTTAAAAGACATATAAGTCATTAAAAATTACATTTAATTGCCTGGTCAACGGAAATTATTAATTAATTTTCGTTGACTTTTTTATTTTAATGCCGGGATTTTTAATTTAATCAAAAACTAATAAACCAACTCATGATAATGATTTCTAAGGGTTAGTTTAATTATGATTAACTTTGAATCATAATTGAAACGATGGAAATGCTTGAATTACTTGTGTGCTAGACCTTAAAGCACTAAATTTTTATTCTCATAAGCGCCAGACATATTTAAAAAATTACATAAGTAGAAAAGATAAATACTGCAAGAATTTAGAATTTTACTTATTTCTTGGTAATTTTTTCTCTTATTTCAAATAACTCATTATCATAATCAAAATCATCATTATTTTCAAAATTAAGGTATTTTATTTCTTTTTCTTTATTTGATCTTTTGAGCTTGTGTTTGATCGGACAAAAATAAGACTCTGTGCGTTCAATTATTGCTCCCACTAAGTTTATAACTCCAACTGCATAAGCGCAATAACTGCAATGAAATTTTGAGATCCAATCTAAATATTTGAGCTCTTGTCTATCAAAAATAATATATTGGCTTCTGTTAAATTTTTCTAGTTTATATACTGGAAAACATGCAAATTGGTAAAACCACACAAATATGTCTAAAAAAATAATAGGAAAAATCATGGCATAAATTATTGGACCTGTTATCAAATTTATTGGTTTAGATCTTCTTATTAACGCTATGAATCCAAGTTCATTGTTATTTTTTTTGTGAATTAAGTATTTTCTGTATTCTTTTTTTATCATATTTTTTGGTTTTTAAAATTAGTTACAAATACATAATAATTTTCTGTTTCATATTAATTTTAAAGTATCTTATTACAGATTTTAAAATTATAAGTATTCCAAGGTTTGTATTAGTATTTTTTTAAATTTGAGTATATTTTACTCATGCAAGAAATCTGAGTCGTATTGATTTTGTAATTGAACCCAATTGCTCTTTTATTATTTTGTCCTAAAACTATCCCCTTTGTTTGATTTTTATCAAACCTTCAAAAAATTCGTGAATATATAATTATTTCAATCGGTGTAATTCAGTTAATGAAATGTCATTTAATTTCTTTGAAGTCACCTTAATTTACTTTTTTAATATATGACCATAAATCACGTTGTAATCTGGATTGACCACAAGGAAGCACATATTCTTTATTATGATTCTTCTTTAAACCAGTTGATTAAATCTCAGTCTAATCATCCTCATGTACATCACAAAGCCAACGAGATTGGAAGCGGTAAAGCTTTGGAGGACAGGAAATACTTTCACAGTGTGATCTGCGCTGTTGCTATTGTTAATGAAATTTTAGTTATGGGACCTGGGTCCGCTAAAATTGAATTTTTAAAATTTGTTGCTTTGCATGAGCCAATTTTATCCAAAAAAATAATCGGAGTAGAGACTTGTGATCACCCTACAGATCCCCAAATAATTGCATTTGCAAAAAAATATTTTCACAGAATAGATAAATTATTACCTATTAATGCTGAGTAATTTTTCATTTTTAACTTAATAAATTTCTGCTTAAAAAGTCTCACTCTTAAATTCAAGGTAAATATTTTTTTGATTTAAAAAAATTCGAATGTTTACTTAGTTAATGTTTATTAATTCTTCTAAGGCAAGCCAGTATTCAAGATTACTAGTTCATTCAATTATTATTTTTTCTCTTTAAGGACTTTTTTGCCGTCTTTATCTAGTGTTTCGTACATGCTATTTGTACCCTCTGAATTTTTCTTCTCTATTTCTCTTTCAATTAAACCGGCTATGTGAGGTGAGTCTGCGTTACCTAACCATGGCCCTCGGTTGTAATAGATGATCAACAGTTGGTCACTGCTGCATTTCAGACCATTTTTAAGAATCCATGCTTCAATTTTTTTAGCTCTGACTTCAACTGCGTTTTCAGTCAGTCCTATTGACTTAAATTCCGAAATTGCGCAAGTGGATTGTTTGCTAGCTGGTGGAGCAACAGTAGGGGCAGGAGAAGCCGGGTTAGGAGGTTCATTTTGAGCCTTGACTGTTGTAACTATTAGAAAAAAGCAAAAAGTAAATAGAAATCGTAATATTATTTTCATTTCATAAAAACTTGTTAAATCGACAATTAATTAATTTTCTCAATTTTTCGGCTTTATTCTCAGGTCCAAGAACGGACCTGGTTTATTAATTATAGGTGTTCTATAGAGTTCTTTATTCTTTTTGAAATTTTATGAATTACTAACCACACTACCACTAGCAAATTTACAGTCCCGCCACTTAATCGTATTTAATGGGTATTTCGGAGTATCGTGACCAGTTGATTCGGTATCGTGACCAACTGTTTCGGTATCGTGACCACGCATTTCGGGACCGTGACCGGCTAGTTTTATAGTCCTCTTTCTGCGTTTTGGAGCTTAGTCAGGTCAGTTCGTTAGTGTTGCGTATGAACCACTTATAGGCCTTACTCTCAAGATTTCATCTGGAGTAGTAATGCCTCAACCTAGAACGGACATACGCATGATTAAAGACATTTTGAGGCTCAAACTAGAGAGCAAACTCAGCCATAACGACATCGCTGTGGCTTTAGGCATTTCCAAAGGGCTCGCCTCCAAATACATTAGCTTGGCCGCTCAAGAAGGTTTACTTTGGGCACAAATTGAACCCCTCGATGAAGTTCAGCTTGAACACAAACTATTGGGCCGAGACCCATCCAAGCTCAAAGTCGTTGAGCCAGACTTTGGTCTCATTCATATTGAACTCAGGCGCAAGGGCGTTACTCTTGCGCTACTTTGGCAGGAATACCGTCAGGCCTTTGAGGGACAAAGAACCTGGGCGTATACGCAATTTTGCGAGCACTACAAGATGTTTGCAAAGACACTCAAGCGCTCTATGCGCCAACACCGGCGTGCTGGAGAAAAGATGTTTATCGACTTTGCGGGTCCGACTCTTGCGTTGGTAAGCGGCGCTCGTGCCCATGTCTTTGTCTGTGCAATGGGGGCGTCGAGTTACACCTTTGCATGCGCAACACCTGATGAGACGATGCGCTCGTGGCTGACATCGATGGCACGTGCATTGACGTTCTACGGCGGCGTGCCCGAGTTGATCATCCCTGACAACCCCAAGTCGCTTGTGAGTAATGCTTGCCGCTTTGAGCCTGAGTTGAATGCATCCGTTCGGGACTTTGCGCGTTATTACAGTGTCGGGGTACTCCCCGCTAGGCCTTATTCACCCAAGGATAAGGCAACGGCGGAGAGTGCCGTGCAGGTGGTGGAGCGGTGGATCATGGCTCGCCTGCGCAACGAGAGGTTTAGTGATGTGAACGCAGTTGACAGGGCGATTGCAACACTCCTACCTTTACTGAATACGCGTCCCTTCCAAAAGCTTCAGGGCAGTCGTGCGAGCCAGTTTGCAAGTCTAGATGCACCCGAATTAAAGGCATTACCCGCACAGATGTGGGCCTGGGCTACCTTCAAAAAGGTGCGCGTGCATATCAACTATCACATTGAGGTGCAGGGGCACTATTACAGTGTTCCGAATGCTTTGGTAGGCTTAGAGATGGAGGCTCGCATTACAGATGCACTCATCGAGGTGCTGCACAAGGGTAAGCGGGTGGCGTGCCATCCGCGTAGTCACAAAAAGGGAGATTACTCAACAATAGATGAGCATATGTCTGCAGCACATCGGGCTCACAAGGAGTGGACGGCGCAGCGGCTCATTCACTGGAGTGGCGAGATTGGCTCAAACACTCAAATATTTGTGACTCAACTGTTGGGGCGTTACAAACATCCTGAACACGGGTATCGCAGTTGCTTGGGTTTAATCAGTTTGACCAAGAGGTACGGTAACTCAAGAGTTGATAGCGCTTGCAAACTTGCGTTAGCGCTTGGTGCCGTGTATTACCGCCATGTTAAAGAGATCTTGATCAACGGGCGTGATTTGGTTGTAGTTGAAGATGTGCAGGTGGACTGGGTCAGTCCAGAGCACGATAACGTGCGCGGTGCGGCCAGTTACCACTAACCAAGTCGAGGAATAAATCATGATGATGAATAACACACTGGCACAGCTGCGCGAATTACGAATGAACGCTATGGCACTTGGGGTTGAAGAACAAATGGCAAGTCCAAACAGCGCAACGCTGTCATTTGAAGAAAGGTTGGCGTTGATTGTTGATAAGGAGATCCATACACGTAGTGATAAACGGCGTGAAGCGCTTCTAAAGCGGGCAAGCCTGAAGTACCCACAAGCGTGCATAGAAGATCTGGATACTAGAGCGGCCAGGGGTATTGAGCGCTCGGCGGTGATGAGTCTTGCGCTATCGCGCTGGGTGGAGGACGGTGCTTCAATTTTGATTACGGGGCCAACGGGTTCGGGGAAGTCTTGGCTTGGATGTGCACTGGCTCAGTATGCATGCCGCAGAGGCCAGTCAGCGCTTTATATAAGGGTGCCCCGATTGGCAGAGAATTTACGCATCTTGCACGGGGACGGGAGCTTCAAGAAGTGGTTGATGATGGTAGAGCGAACGGATGTCTTGGTGCTCGATGACTGGGCTATGGTGACGCTGGAGGGGCCAACGCGAGCAGATTTAATGGAGGTATTGGATGATAGGTGCGGGAAACGGGCGACGATTGTTACAACTCAATTACCGATTGAGCATTGGCACTCGTGGATTGGCGATGCAACCATTGCGGATGCAATGCTTGATCGACTACTTCCCAGGGCACACAGAATACAACTCAAGGGTGAATCACTGAGAAAAGAAAGTGCTGGGAAAGTTGGTAAATCTACTCTCGTGAAAGAGGAGTCGAAATCAAGCTGATGAGTTGCTTACAAAATCGACAGCTAAGGAAACGAATTTAAATAAAAGCAAGAATTAAATTCAAAGACCTTCACCGTCTGAAGGTTATAAATCGGGGTGAAATTGAACCGGAAGGGTTCCAAGGCATCCGAATTACAATAGATTGTGCGCAACACTAGCTTCTGACCGTCTATCGGTCACGATACCGAAATCACCGGTCACGTTCGCCGAAATACGCATTTAAAGTATCATGTCTGCTTTGGGCTAGTAATATGCCGCAAATTTTTTTATGTCTTTTTAAATGTTCAATTAATTCTTTAAATGATTCAAAGCAGAAGAGATTTTTTGCAATTATTGGGGCTAGCATCTACTGCAGGTTTGATCCTGGAGAATACCTCAAGCGGTGCCCAAAGGTCTGTTGACAGCCTCTATGATTTTAATTCTTTTGGGAATGTGCATTTGCTTCATTTCACTGATTGCCACGCCCAACTATTGCCTATTTACTTCAGAGAGCCGAGTATCAATTTGGGATATGGAGCCCAGTTTGCACAACCGCCACACTTAGTCGGGGATGAATTGCTAAAGCATTATCACTTTAAGCCCAATTCTCGTCAGGCGTACGCCTTTACGCATTTAAATTTTCAAGAAGCTGCTAATTTATACGGCCGGGTGGGCGGTTTTGCTCATTTAGCGACTTTAATTAAAAAAATTAAATCTAATCGTAAAGATGCTCTAGTTTTGGACGGCGGCGACACTTGGCAAGGTTCAGCTACAGCTCTTTGGACAAAAGGCCAAGACATGGTTGATGCGTGCTTGGCCCTAGGAGTGGATGTAATGACTTCTCATTGGGAAATGACTTTAGGGGAGGGGAGGGTCAATGAGATTATTTCAAATGACTTTAAGAACAAGATTTCTTTTATTGCTCAAAACATCCATACCAGGGACTTTGGAGATCAAGTTTTTGAACCCTACGTGATAAAAGTAATGAACGGGGTTCAAGTTGCAATAATTGGACAGGCTTTTCCATACACACCTATTGCCAATCCTGCTTACTTTACTCCAAATTGGACCTTTGGAATCGAGGAAGCTAACCTTCAAAAGACAATTGATCAAGTTAAACTAGAGGGAGCCAAGGTCGTAGTTTTGTTGTCTCACAACGGAATGGAAGTAGATTTAAAAATTGCAAGTAGAGTTAGTGGTCTAGACGCAGTCCTGGGGGGGCATACACACGATGGTGTTCCGCACCCAATTAAAGTATCCAATTTAGGAGGAACTACTTTGGTAACTAACGCTGGCTCTAATGGTAAATTCTTGGGCGTTTTAGATTTTGATGTAAAGTTTGGTCGAGTGGTGGACTTTAGGTACAAATTGCTTCCAGTGTTCTCCGACCTCATACCACCAGACTCCTCAATGACTGAATTGATTCAAAAAGTTAGGGCACCTTTTGAGACCCAACTCAATCAAACTCTTGCGCACACAAAGGAGGTCCTGTACCGCAGGGGAAATTTTAACGGGACATTTGATCAAGTAATTCTTGATGCTTTGATGAAAGTCAAAGATTCAGAGATAGGATTTTCCCCCGGATTTAGATGGGGGACCACATTATTAGGTGGGCAAAGCATTACCCTTGAGGACGTCATGAATCAAACGGCAATTACCTACCCAACCACCACAGTGACTCCAATGAGTGGAGAGTCAATTAAATTAATTTTGGAAGACGTTGCTGATAATTTATTTAATCCAGACCCCTATTACCAACAAGGGGGTGATATGGTGAGAGTGGGGGGACTAAATTACTCTATTGATCCTGCCGAAAAAATGGGTAGAAGAATTTCCGATCTTAGGCTTAAGGGGGAGTTGCTTAGTGCGTCAAAAATCTACAAAGTAGCCGGTTGGGGATCTATTTCTGAGGAAGTCCACAATAAGGGGGGGCAGCCTATCTGGGATCTTTTAGTGGAGTATTTAAAAGATGTCAAAGAGGTACCCCACGTTACCCCCAATTTGCCCCAGATCAAGGGAGTTTTAAACAATCCTGGTTTTACAAAATAGATTGTTTTTAAGCTGAGTTCAAAAAATATATTCAATTGTCTAACCTTCAGCCTTGTAGCAACTAAATTTGGCGGCAACGCCTGCACCCAAAACATTGCTGCTTTTCAGGTCCACTCGCAGAGCTGGGGAAAAATTCTTTTTTGATGACTTAATTGATAACACTAGGCCCATGAACAAACGAGAGCATGAAGCAGTACCAGATCATGTGAAAGCCCCATCAAAGAGGCATTAGACACATGGACCTAGAATATCGATCGGATTTGCCTACTAAGAACGAACAATTCAATCTCTTCAAGGATCCACATTTTTACATTTAAAAATTAACGTTATGACCGCCCTTTAGATTTAATATTTCTCGTGCCTCATTGGGGGTTGCAACCTGTAGCGATAGGCCCTCAATAATATTTTTCATACGAGTGACTTGCGCTGCATTTGTTTTTGCCAAATGACCAGGGCCATCCCATAAAGAATCTTCAAGACCCACTCTTACATTTCCACCCATTGATGCAGACATGGTTGCGATAGGTATTTGATTTTTTCCGGCCCCTAAAACTGACCATATGTAGCTGTTGCCAAAGAGCCTATCTGCTGTGCGTTTCATGTGAATGACATCCTCTGGGTGTGGACCAATTCCGCCAAGGAGGCCAAACACAGATTGAATGAGAAACGGAGCTTTGATTAATCCTCTGTCAATGAAATGAGCAGCGGTATACAAATGCCCAATGTCATAGCATTCGATCTCAAAACGAGTTTGATTGTCACTACAAGACTCCAGTATGTGTGCGATGTCTTTGAATGTATTTTTAAATACCCTATCGTCGCTACCCGCCAGGTAAGGAGCTTCCCAGTCGTATTTGAAAGTGGGGTATCGATTTAGCATGGGGTATAGGCCAAAATTCATAGAGCCCATATTGAGTGAAGCAACTTCAGGCTTGAAATAATGCGCGGGTTTGAGGCGCTCCTCAATGGTCATATTAGGTGCGCCGCCCGTAGTTAAATTGATGACTACATCACTTGCGGCCTTGATTTGGGGTAAAAACTGTTTAAAAAGCTCTGGATCTTGAGAGGGCTTGCCGTTATGGTGCTCTCGGGCATGCAAGTGGACGATGGAGGCTCCTGCGGCGGCTGCACTAATAGCTGATTCTGCTATTTCACCGGCCGTAATAGGCAAGTACTCAGACATAGTGGGTGTGTGGATTGCGCCTGTAACCGCGCAGGTGATGATTACTTTGCGTGACATTGATATTCCTTGAGTAAAGGTTGGGGTTGAAATTGATGGATTATTTCGGTTGTTCGTCTTGATGTTTTTTAAGCGCCATTAGGCGGTTGTCTCTCCATCTTGAGCGTTCGCTGATCTGCTCTGAATCAAGTATTTGTCTTCTTTCGTCTTCAATTTTCTTAATTACTGTTGCGCTCCAGGGATTATCTTTTTGAGTTTTAGAGACGTCTGCATAGGTTTGACCATACCGTGCGGCGTAATCTGTGACCCCGGCGGGTGCGTTAAGGTCGATTGTTTCAAAAGGTCCCATGAAAGACCATCTAAGCCCTAAACCGTATTTCATAACTTTGTCAAGATCCGCGGAACTAGCATACCCTTCCTCGTACAAGTTGAGCATTTCGTTGAGAACTGCCCCCTGGACTCTGTTGAGAAGAAATCCGTGAATCTCTTTTTTTACCAAAACAGGTTCTTGCTTGATTGCTGCGTAAAACTCCATCGCTCGCTCAATCGTCTCAGTAGAGGTCCAAGGCGCAGGGCTGACCTCGACGAGTGGAATAAGATAGGGCGGGTTAGTCGGGTGTGCAACCAAGCAACGCGCACGTCCACGAAGCTTTTCAGTAAATAGGGAGGTTGGTAACCAAGAAGTAGAGCTCGCTAGTATGGTTGTGCTAGAGCAAAGCCGATCCAGATCAGAAAACAAAGCAAGTTTAGCTTCAACGGTTTCTTTAATATTTTCCTGTACGAGACTTACCCCTTGACAGGCCTCCTCCAAAGTTTGAACAGGGTGAATTCGGGCAAGTATTTGAGACACCTCCTCCTGGAGAAGTCCATATTTAAGTTTGTCCTCCAACAGTGCTTTAATCAGGAATAAACATTCACTAAGAGCCTCATTGTTTTGGTCAAATATGTTGACCTCAACCCCTGCCCTTGCAAACACGATTGCCCAGGCCCTACCAATTAAACCAGAGCCAATAACTGCTACTTTTGCTGTGCTTAAATTAATCATTGAGTTATTTCTTCCATCTTTTTATCAATTGAATTTTTTCGCCGGGTTTTTCCGGATTAAAAAAATCAGTCAGTGCGAAACCAAGTGTGTCAAGATTGTCTTAGAAAGCCCATTGCGCCGACACAATTTCATTTAAATACGCGTTCTTGCTAGTACTAGCTTATCACTTTCGCTCATCCCCAAATTATCCTGTTTTACGAATCCTTTTTTTATTTCAACCCGTTCTACAGAACTTTCCTGTGTGAAATGCCAAAATTTGAGTTCAATCTATGGTAACTTTATTATCGCTCATGATTTTTAGGCCAACAAGCTCTGTCTTGCAACGCTATGCTCGGGAAACGTTTTCTTGCCCCTAAAATTACCGTTGATTCAGATGTATTCAGCCGATAGAACTTGATCAAGGATACCGCAACGGAACTTGCCAATCTCTACTCCCGGTCGATTTTCAACTAAGGTGGGTTGCCCCGTATGTGCAGGAGTTTGCGGGCAAAGATGCTAGAAACCGAGTCCAAGGTGCCGCCCAATTAAAAAAGGGAACAATTTAAGTTTTCGGCTTAGATGGATATACCTCCACTGTTTGTGTGGAGGCCGACATGCTGAAAAAACAGTGCTAAGATGGAGAAGGCGAATAATTGTCAATTACAGGTTAAAAGAGTGCCAATCTACGAATTCTTGTGTTTCACAGGATGGTATTTTTCAATAAATTCTCTAAGTCCTGGTATTTTTTGCCTCCTCTCACCTTTGAAACTTAGGTAAATCGTTTGTGTGGTAACACCTCTGCACTTTGGTCGTTGACCCATGAAACCCCCGCTATAGCCCTGGCTTAGCGGAGGAAGTCTTCATATCAGTTCAATGGCTTTTAATTAGATTAAAATAGCCAGTTAACCCTTAACTGGGCTTAAATAAGTATCATTTCATCGAGGATCATTTTTCATGTCTCAAACGCTAGACCTTTTAAAAATTGCACAAGAAGAACAAAACGGCGACCTATTTAAATTGTTAGACGGCATTTACAAACGTTCAACAGTCAAACCAGAGGGCTGCCCAGATGCAATTATTTGGGAGGGTGGAAACTCAAAAGGCGGCATCAAGCCAGTGGCGCATGCATTCACGGACATGTTTGCCCTAAACGGTACTTTAATGGCTCTAGATGTGCTCGGCTTGCCTTTTTTAGGCGTGCCGATGATGGCCCAGTTTCGCCATGACACTCATCTTAAATCTCTTGACTGGTTCGGTAAGCTTGACTACATAGCTTTGAAATGGTCAACTGCAGGGGATTTTCTTGTCAATGACGGTGGGAAAAAAGTCGTTGTCTTAGGTAAATCAGCTAACGCACCACTGCGAACTGCTGCGGGGGTATTTTGCAATGTACGCCCTTACGGTGGTATTACAAGCATACGCTTTATGCCTGGGCTGCCTTACTCGCAGGACAAGAAAAAATTCAAAGTTGAGCCTGAGACAGGAATCGTTCATACTGAGACGAACACACCGGGCGTTCGCATGGCTTATGCAGCTCGCCTGTTTCTTAAAATGGTTAACGAAACAGGACAAATTGGTCGAGTTGCAACCAAGCCTACCCAGGCTCAGGAGGATGCCATTAACGCTGGCATCATGCGTTGGCTACTCAAAGGTACAAAATTTAAACTTAAACGTCAATATGCCGTGGATGCTTACGAGGAGCACCGTGCAAACGTGGATGCGATCGTGGCGCTCTTACCTAAAGACTTCAAAGACGGCATGGAGAACTGGAGCGGGGATATTTATGAGCATATTTCAGATACTAACTTTGGACTTTTGCTCCACGACTTGATTCGCCAAAGACCTTGCATTATTTACGCAACTGATTTGGATGGAGATCGTTTAACTGACCTTATGGCCGACGCTCCCGACGTTTTAAGAGACTGGGGACAGATCATTTTGGATAAAGTCGGCGCTAAGGTCGATATGAAGAAGTTGTGGACTGAGATGGGCTTTACGATGACCAACGGCAAAGATATGACCAGTATTATGTACCGAGTTCACGGCGCGCCTATTTATGAGCAGACACTCGGCTCGGCTGACACTATGTTGCTGCGTTTGTTGGATGGTGATGAAACAGTGGGTGGTGAGAAACAGCCCTATGATCCACGCATCCATTTTGTGCTAATCAATGAAGCTTATAAAGCTGCTAATCCTGGTAACTCTGAGCTTGCCGCCTGGTTAGACGCGCAATTGGTTAAATTTGATCAAATTTACAGCCCCAATCGTCCTAAGTATATTGACGGATACAAGGCTTTAAAGGCATCTATCAAACCTTGGGGCGTTTAAGACATACTCAAAGTTCCTGATAATACAGTAACAGAATTTAGGCCTTGGCTTTGAGCCAAGGTCTGGGGTTCCCCTCATACACAGAGCCACCAAGTCTAAAATGTTGCGCTTCCTTAAATGTGTAGACGGCTGGAACATCTTCACTGTATAAAGTTTTTCCGCTTGGAAGTGGGCCATTGAAAGAGACTTGAGAGTGAAGAGTACGCCCAAGAATCTCAGACAGCCTGTGAGAGATTCCTATGAGCTTATCTAAATCTACAGAACACTCAATGCCTAATGTTTGAATAAGATGGACAAAATCTTCAGTTGGGATCATTCCTGTGGCTTGTCCGTTGCCACAGTAAGGGCACCCACCGATCCCACCAATCGCAGTGTCTGCGATCAATGTGTGTCTTGAATCTAGTAATCTTATAACCTCATACATTGACAGTAAGGCCAGGCCTCGTGCATTATGCAGATGTACGTGGTACTCGGTAATGTCGGGATATTTTTTTAAGATTGCTTCTACGTCTTTTGCTACTTCAAGAGGGGTGTTCCATGCCATTGGATCCGCAAAATCGATCCTTCTAACGGCAATGCCAGCTGCGCTCCAAGCGTCATATTGCTTTTTAATAGCTTGCATGCGCTTTTCATGTGAAATGGGACCACTCCAATTTGAACCAAAACCAGCACTTAGTCCAATAGCCGCCTCCTTTGCACCTTCCTTAACTGCTTTTTCTATCGGAAATTGCCAAGTTACTTCTTGGTCCTCAAGAGATCTATTCGTGTTTCTTTTTATGAACACACCACAAAGATGCAGGTGAGTGGCCGCCAAGGGTTCAATGCTTAAGGGGGGGGAATGATTGGCTCGCTCTATTCTTCCTCTTTCATTTAGAGCTAAAGAGAAGAAAGATACACCTGGTACGGCTTTAAGTCTCTTTACTAGCTCTAGCGTATCTCCCATTTGAGGACTCCATTTGGGGTTGACAAAGGCCCCAACAACCAAGCGATTGATCCCGCAGTCAACCATAGCATTTAGTAGTTCAAGTTTTTCTCCTATGGTCACTCCTTCTCGCTCTATTTGTAGTCCGTCCCTGAGGGTCTCATCTGTTATCAGCACTGTGGGATAGTTTTTCATCGTTAAATCTTTTTTAAACTGTGTCTACGGTAATTGCTTCTGGTTCATTCTAACCAAACATAACGACTCTAGACTAGAGTGGTCAGTGTTCCTTCATGGAGTTCTCAGCGGCAAGCACCCAGCCCAATAAGCAGTAATCACACCTTAAAACACTTTTTTATAATCACTCTTTATCTTGGCCTTTTCGACGATCCCTACAAAGTTTCCAGCTTACGG
This sequence comes from uncultured Burkholderiales bacterium, assembly GCA_903871545.1. GTDB lineage: Bacteria > Pseudomonadota > Gammaproteobacteria > Burkholderiales > Burkholderiaceae_C > Limnohabitans. Next base: position 21,184 of record CAIQHG010000080.1, read on the forward strand.
GCTTAAAATGTCAGCGTAGATTCAAGGGATCTTTTTTAGGAGTCATTTAAAATCATTACCCATAATAACGGTGTATCTGCTCCCTCATCTCAGGACTCAATCAATGAATCTCTTGATGAATCTAAGCTAATTGCTGTGGCACTTAACATGCACCAGCAAGGAGAGCTTGCCAAAGCTAAGCAACTTTATCTAGAGGTTTTGGATCTTAATCCGAGTAACTTTGATACGATGAACTTTTTGGGTCTAGTTGAATATCAACTAGGAAGATGGACGCCATCTATTGAATGGTTCAAGCAAGCAATTGCCATCTACCCAGCTAACCCTGATTTTTACGTTAACCTGGGTAATTCGTTAAAGCAATTAGGCAGAACTGATGATGCCATTACCCTTTATAGTGAGGCGATTAAAATAGATCAAGGCTGTGTGCAGGCTTATAAGGCCCTAGGAGATATCTGCCTATTTTTAGACAAATTTGATGAGGCAACTATCTACTTTGAGCAAGCCATTTCTAAGGACGAGGAAACAAACTCAGACACAGCTTTGCCTGAATTACAAAAATCTTCACACAAACCTTCACCTCGTTTGGAGTCATCCTACGCTCAATTGGCTTATGCACTAAGAGGTTCGGGGCGTTCAAAAGAAGCTTTACTAAATTTAGAGCGTGCAACTTTAAAACATGGTCCAACAGCTGGGTTTTATTTAAACATAGGTTTGTCCTATGAGGATTTGGGGGATTTTGAAGAAGCCGTTGCTGCCTATACTAAAGCATCCCAGTACAGGCAAAATTTTGTTGCTGCTATCTTTAACAGAGGCAATGCCCTTCAAAGGTTAAATTTATGGTCACGAGCGCTTGAGGACTATGACCTTGTGCTCGAGTGGGATAAAAACTTAGTTGCAGCCTGGTTAAATCGCGGGTTATTGCTATACCGACAAACAAGCTTGGAGCAGGCGAGAGAGAGCTTGGGCAAAGCCGTAATACTAGACCCACAAAATGTTGAAGCACATTCCAATTTAGGTGTGGTGCTGTTTGATTTAGGGAGAATGTTAGAGGCGCTGGTTGCATTTGATAAGGCTACCCAGTGCGACCCCACTTACGCACAAGCCTTCTCAAACAAAGGTAATGTTCTTAAAGAATTGCGCCAATACGAGGCAGCTCTTCACCATTACGATCAGGCCCTAAAACTAGATCCTGACTATTTTCAGGCCTATGCGAACCGCGGCGTCGTTAATTTTGATTTAGGTAGGCTCGGTGATGCGCTAAGAGATTATGAATCAGCAATTGAGTTAAATCCACTTGACCCAATTGCGCACGCCAATAAGGGCAACTTACTCAAAAAGAATGGAGATTTAGCGGGCGCGGTAAATCAGTTAAGCTGCGCTGTTGAAATTCAACTTGAATTAATTCAATCAGGTGGCTTAGACCGCAAAGTACGACCTCAAAAGCCAATGTTGGTGCATCTAGCCTCAAAAGTGTTAATGGATCTGCACGCATTACTTGAGACCCATCAAATCCCCTTTTTTTTAGCTTACGGAACTCTTCTGGGTATTTACAGGGATGGTGAGGTACTTCCTCACGATAAGGATTTGGATGTAGGTCTTTACTGGGATTGCCCACGCTTTAAGTTACTGAAAGTTTTAACTGAATCGGGCAATTACTGGATTGATCCAAAAAGCATTAAAGGCATTGAACAAGACACCTCCAACAGTTTGTTTAATATGGGGGTAATTGAGAAGGGTACTGGCATCAGTATTGATTTCTTCTTCTTCAAGCCCGAAGGCCCTTATTTACTATCTGGTTTTCATCACTTGCCTTATCCTCTTATATGGAGATTTACACCGTTTAACCTTCAAAAAATCATGTACAAGGCAAAAGAATTTAAAACGCCAGGTGATCCAGAAGTTTATTTAAGGGATATTTACGGGCCAAACTGGAGGATTCCAGATGCCTATTTTGATTCCCTCGTCTCAGGTCATAACTTAGACCCAAAATCAAAGGACCTATCTAGGGTCTACGCTTACTCCAGGCTTTTTGATCAGCTTATGGACCAAAATTGGAGAAAAGCTGCCGGTTACTGTAAGCAGTTATGTGTGTATGAGGAAACACCACTCATTACGTCTGTTCTTAAGTGTATGCTTCAACTTATTGAAAAATATAGAGAATCTTGATATCTTGGTTGGGTAATTTGATTTAAAAAGTTTTAACTTGGGTATTTTGAGTTTTCTTTTATAGATTTAAAAATTGCAAGACGAAATTAACAGCTTTAATTCACGGGTTCAACTCGAGTTGAATTAAGACTAGAAAAATGGTATATTACAAATTCGTAATTTATCAAATTAAGAATTTATATTCAATTTTTTCGTCTCAGGCACAAGTCATGATCTACGCTAGATTTTCAATTTTTATTTGTTTTTATTTCTTTATTACCTCTGTTTTTGCTGACGAGAATCATCAGGACAATAATAACTGCAAAAGTAGAAAAACCATGGATGAACAAAATTATTGTTTAGCAATGGCTCACAAGGACGGCACCAATTGTGAAGCGATAAAGGCCTACGAGAAAAGAGCTCACTGTTTGCACGTTATTGCCGATTTTTCACACCACAGCTTTAATTCATACACTCCCATAAAAAAATCAGAGGAAGCTAAATAAAGAGCTTCACGTTTCATCAAGCTCACTCCCGCAGTCTGAGTTAGCTTAACCTTCCTTACATTACCTTAATTTACCTTACCTTCAAAAGCCTTTAAGGCAAATGACTTCTCACTTTCAAAGTTCCTTAATTCTTTGAGTTCCAACAAAAGTGTCACAATTCCCATCCATAATATGTGTCAGATTAGTGAAATATTGATTGGTTAGAATGGTCATTTATTTAAGGTAGTCGATGAAAGTAACAGTATTTGGTACCGGTTATGTTGGTTTGGTTCAGGGTGCGATTTTGGCTGATGCTGGACACCAGGTCATTTGTGTAGACATCGATGAGCGAAAACTGGAGAACCTGAGACAAGGCATCCTGCCCATCTACGAACCTGGTTTGGAATCGATAGTAAAAAATACATTTGCCGAAAAAAGGCTTAGCTTCACATCGGATGCTAAGCAGGCTATTGAACACGGAGAAATCCAGTTCATTGCAGTTGGTACTCCTCCTAATGAGGACGGAAGCGCTGATCTAAAGCACGTTTTAGCGGTGGCTAAAACGATAGCTACCTACATGACCGAGTACTGTGTGGTGGTAGATAAATCCACTGTCCCTGTTGGTACTGCGGAGCAGGTGCAAGCTACTATTGCAAAAACTTTAAAAGAAAGAGGCGTCAACATTGATTTTGATGTGGTTTCCAATCCAGAATTTTTAAAGGAAGGGGCTGCAGTTGCAGATTGTCAAAGGCCAGACAGGATCGTGATTGGGACTCAGAGTGAACGTGCTGAAAAAATACTTCGCGAGCTTTATGAGCCCTTCAACCGAAATCACGACCGTATTATCACAATGAGCGTTAAAAGCGCTGAACTTACCAAATATGCAGCTAACTGTATGTTGGCGACTAAGATTAGTTTTATGAATGAGATTGCCAACTTGGCTGAGAAATTAGGCGCAGATATAGAGTCGGTTCGCCAAGGTATTGGAAGCGATCAACGCATTGGCTACCACTTTATCTACCCCGGAGCTGGCTACGGGGGAAGTTGTTTCCCAAAAGACGTGAGCGCTTTGGTCAAAATAGCCGAAGGAATAGGCTTTGATCCAAAGATCCTAAACGCCGTCGAGGCGCGCAATCACGCTCAAAAGCAGGTTCTTTTCCAAAAAATAAATACCCATTTCAAAGGAAACTTAAAGGGCAGAACAATTGCGCTTTGGGGGCTTGCATTTAAACCTAACACCGATGATATGAGAGAGGCACCTAGTCGAGTACTTATGGAGTCACTGTGGGCAGCTGGTGCTAAAGTTCAAGCCTACGACCCAAAATCAATGGAGGAAACTCAGCACATCTACGCAAATCAACCTCTTTTGAGTTTGTGCGGAACTAAAGAGGCCGCGCTCAAGGGAGCCGACGCCTTAGCTATAGTGACTGAGTGGCGACAGTTCAAGGCCCCAGATTTTGAAGTTATAAAATCAAGCCTTTTGACTCCAGTCATTTTTGATGGCCGAAATCTATATGAGCCCAGCAGAATGAAAGAAAAAGGTTTCCAGTATTACGGCATAGGACGCCAAACCTGATTGTTTTGCTTAGCTTTTTATCTGGTAGCAAATTTGGACGCAGTAGGGACGCAACCCTAGCAAAGGGAGGCTCCCTCTATCAAGAGTTATCCCTCACCTGCCTGAGTGCCAGCATTTCATGCTCTATCTTATGAAAATAAGACTTAGGCTGTACGTCTAATTTTTTTCACCTCGTATTGGAAGCAACTCGCTCTTAAAGCTCCACTTAAACTAGTCACAGTTTGGTTATAGCTTCAATCAGTTCGAAATTACGGACAAATACTTTAGAATTGTAAGTAAGAGTGAAATCTTAACAAAGCTATTTACTGCAAAGTTAGTGTGATGGTCTGACCTTGCCCTTTTTTTAGGAATAAATTCTCATAAAGAGCACCCCCCGGAAAATCCACCCCCCAATATTAGGAGCTAAAAAATGGACGGACTACAGATACTAAAAAGAAAGCGCCTAGTCAGCAAAGAAACCGTTGATCAGTTCTTGGGTCTCGCGGTTGCCAACGTGAGCGATTCAATGTCCAGAATGTTTGCAGGTGGCGCAAAACTAAGGCCCATGCATTCGGGGGCGCCCATGGCAGGTCCCGCATTAACGGTTAGAACACGTCCAGGGGACAATCTTTTTATTCATAAAGCGATTTCGATGGCAGTCCCTGGGGACGTGATAGTTGTTGATGGGGGAGGGGACCTGACTAACGCTTTAATTGGTGAAATCATGTCTCACATGGCAGCTGTAAAAGGACTTGGTGGTTTTGTTATAAACGGATCAATTCGCGATGCAAAGGCACTCAAAGCCAATTCTTTTCCGGTTTTCGCCCTCGGTGTAACCCACAGGGGTCCCTATAAAGATGGTCCCGGTGAGATCAATACAAAAATTTCTATAGACGGAATGGTCATTGAGCCAGGAGACTTGATCATCGGGGATGATGATGGATGTTTATGTGTGCCCTTCGATAGTTGTTCAATTGTTTACCAAGCCACTCAAGCCAAGACGCGTGCAGAAAAGAAAATGATTGCAGACATTACGGCTGGAGCTTATAGCGATGCCTGGGTTGATGAAGCTCTAAACAGAATAGGTTGCCACAGGGAAATCTAACTTTCTGATATCAGTAAGGTTTTGTTCGCTGTTAAATTTTTTTGAAAATTCTGATCTTAAGGTCTGGTATTATTTAACTCTAAACCTAGACCAATGAAGCAGAGCTAATTTATTTCTAAAATCTTACAAAAACTAAGCCTCATGGTTGTGCCACTGATTGTGGCGACGTCTTTTTTTATGGAAAATTTAGACGGCACCATCATCGCAACTGCACTTCCTCAAATTGCGGACTCTTTAGGCGTCAATGCGGTTGATATGAGTGCGGGCATGACCGCTTATTTGGTTACTATTGCAATATTTATCCCCGTGAGTGGTTGGGTTGCAGACAGGTATGGTTCCCAGTTGGTTTTTGGCGGTGCGATAGCGGTTTTTACGCTCGCATCCATATTGTGTGGGTTTTGCACCAGTTACGAGCAATTTGTTCTTGCCAGAGTGCTACAGGGTTTAGGGGGAGCGTTGATGGTCCCAGTTGGCCGATTGGTTGTTTTGAGAATAACGCCAAAGCATGAACTCCTTAAAACTATTGCATTTATCACTTGGCCGGGACTTGTTGCCCCCATTATTGGACCTCCGTTGGGCGGATTTATCACGACTTATTTTTCTTGGAGGTGGATTTTCTTTTTAAACGTCCCCCTGGGTCTAATTGGGATTTACTGCGTAAGAAAATTCATTGAAAATCAGACTTCGGATATCAAAAAGCCCCTCGACTTAATTGGCTTCGTGCTCATTGGCGGATGCCTAGCAACGATGCTCGTCGGTCTCGAGGCAATAGGTAAAGAGCAGATCAATACAGTGTCAATGAGCTACTGTGCTGTAAGCTTGATACTGGGTGTGCTCTCATATTTTCACTGTATGCGCTGTGAGCATCCGCTGTTGGATTTTACAATTTTAAAAATCCAAACATTCTCGACCACATTTTTTTATGGCTCTGTTAACCGGGCCCTGGTTGGGGTTACCCCGTTTATGGCCCCTTTGATGTTTCAGCTCGCCTTTGGTTATTCCTCTTTTACATCGGGACTGTTATTTCTTGGGGCGGCTTTGGGGAACTTGGGATTAAAACCAATGACTTCCTCTATTCTTAAACGTTTTGGATTTAAAAACGTATTGATCTATAACGGAGTGATATGCGCTGCCTCAGCAGCGGCTTGCGCAACACTCAGCGCAGAAACCGGTATTTGGGTGATATCTTTGGTGATGCTGATCTACGGACTTAGCCGCTCAATGCAGTTTACTTGTTTCCAAGTTCTTGCCTTTGTAGATGTACCCGAGAGCAAAATGAGTGCAGCCAACACATTGTTTAGCACGGTGTCTCAACTTTGCTTTGGAGTAGGAATAGCGCTAGGAGCTGTTGTTTTGAGGACCTCCATGTTTTTTGACAACCATGAGCGGGTATCTTCAAATGATTTTACGAATGCATTTTTAGCTCTTAGTGTGATGATCTTTATTTTCTTGGTCGGTTATTTGAAACTGGATTCAAACGCTGGTGCTCATGTAAGTCTTCATAAGAAAAATTGAATATACTTAGGCAGTGGGTGAGTAAATTCTCAGGTATCAATGGATATATTCTTAAATTAACAATGATTAGGTCAAAGGCATGAGTAAAACAATCTTAACTTGCGCGGTAACGGGTAATTTAACCAAACCGGAGATGACCCCTTACTTGCCGATTACTCCAAAGCAAATAGCTGACTCTTGTCTTGGCGCAGCTCAAGCCGGCGCAGCCGTTGTTCATATCCACGTTCGCTATCCCGAGACAGGAAAGCCCTCTATGGAACTGGACCATTACGCTGAGGTTTTGCATTTAATTAAGGCCCAAAACAAAGAGCTCATCATTAATTTAACCACAGGCCCAGGAGGTCGTTTTGTCCCCTCTGACGCGGACCCTAAGATCTTTGCAGAGGGCACAACTCTTTGTAATCCTCTCAAGCGTGTAGAGCACGTCGCGCAGCTCAAACCCGACATTTGCTCACTTGATCTGAACACAATGAACTCAGGGGCCGATGTGGTGATAAACACACCCGGCAACGTACGCAAAATGGCAAAAGTTATTCGAGATTCTGGGGTTATGCCAGAGCTTGAGATATTTGACACTGGCGACTTAAATTTAGCCAAAGACTTGATCAAAGAAGGCGTTTTGCAAGGGCCCGGTTTGTATACATTCGTGATGGGGGTAAAGTACGGACTCAATACCGATCCAGCTACTCTTTTGTACATGCGAGATCAATTGCCATTAGGCGCTAAATGGGCTGCTTTTGGTATTGCAAGAGCTGAGTTTCCAATCCTTGCTCAGGCTTGGTTGTTGGGCGGCCACGTCCGAGTGGGCATGGAAGATAACATCTACCTTGAGAAAGGAGTGCTTTGTGAGAGCAACGCTCAACTGGTGAGTCGGGCAAACAGAATTATTAAGGATTTGGGGGGCGAGCTGGCCAGCTCTAATGAAGCCCGAGAAATGTTAGGGCTAAGCTCTCATGCTTAAGCTGTCTTCGCTCTCTAAATCCCTTATAGTCAATCTCAACTGCTTTTAGATGCAATCGGGGTTGTATTCACGCAAAATAGTACAGCCGGAATGCTAACAAATGGTGGATAAATAAGGCCTAAGACGAGCCACTCACCAAACGAGTCTCCGTGCTTATTGGCATACCATGCGCAAAAAATACCTGACATGGCTGTCAAGACGAAATAGATAATAATTTCCATAAGAACCTTAAGACTGTTGGATGAAATCTAGGAATTCAATCGAAGTCTTTTTAGGAAAACTTTAATTAAACAACACAGATGAGTTGCTCTTTATTTGATCTAAAGGGTGTTTTATTAAGTATGAGTGTCGAAAATCAACACTTAAACATGCGTAAAACTACTAGAACATACTTGAACATATGCATACAACTCATACACTTGTGATGTTACGCCACATGCAAGTTATTTTTGGAGTGAAAACCCGTTTTTTTTCAATTACCTTAGCATTGTGCAGTCTTGGGTTTCATTTGTATGAAACATGGGCTCTTTTTTATTGAGCTTTAAACTGTTGGTGTTGAGCTCAAAGTGATTTTCAAAGGGAAGCCCCCTAAATTCAAAACGGATGAGGTTGCCTTTTACAAAATAATTAGAAACCAAGTTGTAGGGCTTTACTCCCAAATCACTGCCGTTTTTGGAAGACCCGACGAAGACCCATCCGTCGTAAAAAAGGAAGACATTTTTGCTGCATTGCCAAAGATGGCCTGCTGCCTTACCGTCTTTTATGATTTTTTGATATTTCTCCTTATTCTCATCTGTAATGAGCGCGGCACTTGTTTTGTTATTCTCGTTGGCTTCGTAAAATTGTTTCAACTCCTGCGACCAAACTAGGGTTGAATACAAAAGTGAGGTTAAACAAAAGCTACTAACTAAACCGCGTAAAAGCAGCCACAAAGCGCTGTGACTCAGTGGGACACATAATTTTTTAAGAAATTCAAAAAAAGGCTGATTCAATACCACCTTATCTGCTGAGTGCATAGTTTTATGGTTAGAGCGCGTTGCATATTAATTATTTTTGGCTGTAGCTACACCAAAGAAGTGGTCGGGCAATGCCAACACCAGATCAGGAAAAATGCATAAGATCAGCACTGCAAACATGATCAAAAAGACAAAGGGTAATGTACCCCAAACCACATCTTTAAGAGGTATGTCGGGCGCTATTTTGTTGATCACAAAAATATTTAAGCCAACAGGGGGGTGAATAAGCCCCATCTCCATAATGACCGACATTACAACTCCAAACCATATTAAGTCAAAACCTTGCGCTCTCAAAGGGGGCAATATGATGGGGGCGGTCATTAAGATGATGCTGACAGGGGGTAAGAAAAACCCAAGCAAAATAACCAAAAATGACACCGCCAAGAAAAGAGTCCATTTAGAGAGATGTAAGGCAACCACCCACTCGGCGGCACTTTGACTGATATGCAAATAGCTCATCACATAGGAGTAAAGAAGAGACATACCAATAATCATCATCAGCATAGTGGCCTCTGATAAAGTGCTAGTGAAGATGGGAGCTAAGTCGCTAAATTTATAAGCACCGTAAACGACGGCAATTAAAACCAGAGCCAGTATCGCGCCCAAACCCGCTGTCTCAGATGGGGTAGCAAAACCTCCATAAAGAGCCAGCATCACTCCTAATAAAAGGGTGAGAAAAGGAAGCACTTTGGGTAGTGCTGCTAATTTTTCTTTTGCGGTATAACTGTCAACTTGCAAAATGCGAGCACGTGCCCCGCCAAGGTCAGCGCTTGCCTGGGCCTCCTTTACTTCCAAGCGGTATTTAAATATGCCGTAGGACGCAAAAAGCACCACCAATAATAGACCCGGTCCGATGCCTGCAAGGAACAAACGTCCAAGGGATTGTTCCGCAGCTACCGCAAAAAGTATTAATGTAATGGAGGGCGGGAGCAAAATACCCAAAGTCCCCCCGGCAGCAACAAGACCCGCGCAAAGTCTAGAGGAATAGCCCCTTTGCTGCATCTCCGGTATTGCGGAGCTACCAATAGCCGAGCAAGTCGCAGCGCTGGAGCCAGCCATGGCCGCAAAAAGACCGCAAGCTATGGTTACTGCGATACCAAGCCCCCCAGGCACCTTGGATAGCCAAATATGCAGCGCCGAATAAAGATCTTTACCCGCTCGTGATTTGCCAATCGCAGCCCCTTTTAAAATAAATAGGGGAATGGTGAGCAAGGTGATGCTTGCCATTTCCTCATACACGTTTTGGGCAACGGTGTCCAAAGATGCATGCGGCATAAAGAAATACATAAATACCGTGGCAACGGATCCCAACGCAAAAGCGATTGGCATCCCTGAGAATAAAACGGCGATCGTGGCAAGTCCAAATAACAGTCCAATTTGTAGTGTGTTCATACTGTAATTCGTTAGTGAGTTACGGTGGGTCGAAATAAAGCGTTTAGGATCTGCGCAAACAACACCAACGATAAAAGAGAGGTTCCGATTGCCATGCTGCTATAGGGTATCCAAAGGGGAGCCCCAAAAGCAGAGCCTGATATTTGATGATCCTCAAGCGCCTCAAGCAGCAAAGTCCAGGACTTCCAGGAAAAGAAGGCGCAAAATAAAAATGACATTAAATCACCAAAAAATATTCTCGCCGCATTTGCTCGAGGTCCCAAAATTGAGCTGAGCGCCTGTATGCCTATGTGCCCTCTTGATTGTTGCACCCAAGCACAAGACAAAAAGGTGGAGCCAACCAGTAAAAAAATGGTGACCTCATCTTGCCAGTCACTGGGTATTTTGAACAAATACCGGGCAGTGGCTTCCCAAGACAAGATGCAACCAGCAGCGGCAACGGCTAGCGTGCAGAAGAAAACAATCACGTAGTTGAGTCGGTTTATTAAAAGGTCTAAGTAACCCAGGAAATAAGAACCAATTGAAGATTTTTCAGGCATAGTTGTAGTCCTTCAGCGCTGAATAAGCGCAAGTCTTTAGATCTAAGCGAATCGGGTTTTTTAAGATACCGCTAGCGCAAGTTTTAGAAAACGATCGCACTCAGTGCTTCTGCTAGAGAAATCTGTCCAAGCAGTCTCTTGAGCGATTTTTTTCCATTTTGCGATGACTGCGCTATCCATGTCATAAACAGTTGCACCAGCGGATTTATAGATCTTTGAGACTTCTTCGTCATCCGCTTTGGCCATAGAGATGGCAAAGCTCTCTAAGTCCAGACCTACCTCATCAATTGCCTTTTGTTGCTGCGCAGTTAGGGAGTCATAAACAGCTTTTGACATCAAAAGCGGCTCTAACATGAACCAAAAGCTTTTGCCTCTACCCGTTGTTATTGCTTTTGCAATTTCTTCGAGCCTAAACGAGATTAAGCTTGTGGAAGAGGTAACGGCTGCATCTAGGGAGCCTGTTTGCATGGCAGGATAAATTTCATTAGAAGGCACGCTGGAGATGATTCCTCCAGCCCCCTTGAGCATTAAATCCATCTCTCGACTGCCACCTCTAACTTTTAAACCTTTTACATCATCAGGGTTGAGAATGGGAGTGGATTTGCTGACCACACCGCCTGCTTGCCAAATCCAAGTGACTATTTTGATGCCCTTGGCTTCAAGTAATTTGGTAATTTCACGCCCAATTTCCGCTTTCTTCCAAGCGTAGCCCTGCTCATAGGAAGTCACCATACAGGGCATGAGACCAATGTTAACCTCCTGTACCTCTCCCCCTGCGTAAGCCAGAGGGTAAACCGACACATCAAGTGCCGCTTTCCTCAAAGCAGAGAACTGAGCAACGGTTTTCATCAATGATGAGCCTGGATAGACTTCAAACTTAAGCTCGCCCTTTGTTTTTTTCTCGACTTCTTGGGCGAATTTACGCGCTAAACGATCCCTAAAATCGCCCTTGTCTATCGTTCCACCAGGGAATTGGTGTGATATTTTGAGAGTTTTAATATCTGCCGAATAGGTATTTGGGCTAGAGAAAATTAATCCAGAAGTAGTAGTTGCGCTAGCAATACCTTGAATAAGTGTTCTGCGATTGATCATTTAGTATATTCCCCACGATTATTTCGAGACTGTACATGAAAATGTCATATTTTCTCATGAATAAATAACTTATTGCCTATGGGTTACGCCAGTTAGTCTTTAAAAAGTACTATTTGAAGTGAAATTTTTTTAATGGCTCAAGTAGATGCCTTAAATCATTGTGATCTATTTCATACATTAGCTCTAAGAGACTTCCTAACTCTCCTTTAGGAAAGCCTTCTCTGGCAAACCAATTAAGGTAATTACCAGGTAAATCGCAAAGCAAATAGTCTTTATATTTACCGTAAGGCATCCTCAAGTGAACAAGGGTATTAAGAGATTGCGGACTCATTTTTTAGACTCAATTTGTCTTTACTTAACCAGCTTGGATTTACACTTTGCGTTTGCGTAAACGATGTGTCCTTTGGCAACCAAAGCACAAACATTCATTAATATTGTTCGCCGCAACGTAGTTCAAAACCCGTACCTTAATCCTTGAGTTGAGATGCGATTCGCCTAACGATCTTAGGTGAATCTGGGTCAATGTGAAACTTAAAGCGCTCCTCCTGCAGATGCAAATCGGCGGCTGTGAAACGGTCAAATCTTCTTAAATAATCCGCCCATGTTTCATATACAAAGTACTCAATAACTTGACCGGGATGCTCTGCATCTGCAAACAGGCTCCATGAGAGAGCACCTTGCTTGATCCTAGCAACCTTGGTTTGTTTCATTATTTTTTTAAAATCCTCATCTCTTTGAGGGTCTATATGGTATTCGATTGAGATCATGACGGGTCCCTCGAAATGGTCAATCGGTCTAGAGGGGTTGGGCCGCTCAATTGGACAAACAGGTGACAAATCCTCGTCATCTTGCCCCGAAATAACAAGTCTGATAATATAAAACATAGATAAAAGCCCAAACACAGCGGCCAATAAAACGCTGGCGACTACGCCGTAATGGGTTGCTACCTTGCCCCAAAAAGCTGCCCCAATGGCGCTTCCCCCCATTAAGCTCATTTGGTAAAAGGACATGGCTCTTGCTCTGATCCAGCCTGGGAGTGAGAATTGGGCGGTAACGGTGAGAGAGTTGGCAACAGTAAACCAAGACATCCCATAAATAACCATCAGCGGTACAGCCTCCCAAAGGCTGGGCACCAGCACGATACAAATTGAGCTGACACACAGGACTAAGATTCCGTAATTTGAGAGTTGGTTGTTATTCCAAGAGTCCCGAAACCGTGGCAGTTGAGAGCCAGCAAGGATGGCCCCAAATCCAAGGCTAGACATTAAAAGGGTGAAGGTGTTTGCGTTGCCGTGAAAGTGAGATTTTGCAAGCAAGGGCAGTAAAGCAATCACACAAGAGGCTTGGAAGTAAAACAAAAAAGCACGAATCAAAATGAACCTCATCCGCGTGGATTGGCTCACGTATTGAATTCCCAGGCGCATAGCCCCAAAAAAACGCTCACCTGGAAGGGCAGACTCAAAATGTTGGTACTTCCACTGCAAAACCACGTAAGTGGTGAGCAGACACAAAACCATGTTCAGTCCAAACACATATTGGCTTCCAAGACTTGCGATGAAAATACCGGCTATCAAAGGCCCAATGATTCTTGAGGCGTTCATGGCCAAGCCGTTCAATGTCAATGCGCGCGCCAAATAATCCCTGTTAACCAAATCAGGAACGATTACGGCAAAGACGGGCCATCTCATAGCGAGCCCGATTCCGTTCATAAAAGTGAAAAACAGCAACGACTGGGCTGTCAATAAATCAAACACCATCAGGAAAGTGAGAATGGTTGCGTTCGCAGCCAACCACAGTTGAGTGATTACGAAGTATTTTTTTCTGTTCAAAATATCTGCAAGTGCACCACTTGGTACGCCCAAGAGAAGTACCGGTAAATTAGACGCTGTTTGAACAAGGGCAATTAGTAAGGGGGAATCGGTGAGGGTAGTCATCATCCACGCTGCAGCAACATCGTTCATCCACATGCACACATTGGCTATCAACCAGACTGTCCAAAGTGTTCTGAAAACTTTGAATTTAAGTGGAGACAGCCAGTAGGGCAAGGTGTTTAATTTGGCTGTAAACATGGAAATATTAGAATTTTTTTATGTTTAAAGAAAAAACAGTTCAGACAGATAATATGCCATTATCCCGTATTAGAACAAAATCGAAGAATCCCCCCTCAATTGCCTATATGACGCATCATAATCTTTTCGATTTCGATCCAAGTCTGAACCTCTTGCCTAAAGACGGGGAGGTCAATTATTACGGTCCCTTGTTTGATCCGAACACTTCGAACGTCTATTTTGATCAACTGCACAGTTCTGTGCCTTGGAGAGAGGATCAAGTCATGATGAATGGCAAGTTGATAACGACCGCTCGCAAAGTGGCCTGGATCGCTGACTCAGGGTTTTCTTATTCTTACTCTGGCACAACAAAAATCGCATCTGATTGGACCCCTGAGCTACTGCAGCTTAAAGCTAAGGTAGAGCAAATCACCAAAACAAGCTTTAATTCTTGTTTGTTGAATTTGTACCACCACGGACTAGAGGGCATGGCTTGGCACAGCGATGATGAAGCCTCTTTGGGAAGTAGTGCAACGATTGCATCGCTTAGTTTTGGCGCAACGCGAAAGTTTGCTTTTCGCCACAAAGTAACCAAAGAGACTAGGGCGCTTATGCTAGAGCCCTCAAGTTTGTTGGTTATGAAGGGGGAGACTCAAAGGCATTGGCGTCATAGTCTTCTAACTTCAAAACAAGTTGCTCAGGCAAGGATTAATCTGACCTTTAGAGCAATCATACTTTGAAGCTCAAACATCAGCTATTGCGGTTTTTCGCCTGGGAGGTGGGAATAATGCGTCCACCTCAAAAAGCGTTTGTGCGCTTAGACTTGTTCGTATTCAGCTTTTTTCCCTGTCAACCAAGTGCCCAGTAAAATTTTAGATTTGAATTTAAAGTACAGATCAATCAGCCTTTACTGAACTATCCCCATGGCTAAAGAGAGGGGCTTGCGCGGCTCATTTAGTCTAGTGTGTCAATTTCTTTAATAGAGGGAAATAGTTTCATCCAAATTAGCGCAATCAAAACAGTTCCGATTCCCCCTAATACTGCAGCATTCACAACGCCGAAAACAGCAGCAGTAAGCCCACTCTCAAATCCCCCCAATTGGTTGGATGCGTTGATAAACAAAAAATTGACTGCACCCACTCGTCCCCTCATACTATCGGGGGTAGCAAGCTGCACCAGTGAGGAGCGTATGATCACGCTTACCATATCTGCTGCTCCCATTAAAGCCAATGCCACCAAAGACAGCCAAATCTGGTCTGAAACTGCGAAAACGACGGCTGCAACACCAAAGAGAATGACTGAATAAAACATTTTCATGCCTACTTTTTCTCTTAAAGCGAACCTGCTTAAATAAGCGGTCATCAATAACGCACCTATTGCAGGCGCACTTCTCAAAAGTCCAAGACCCCAAGGTCCTGTTTGAAGGATATCTTTGGCATAAATGGGCAGTAAAGTAGTTGCCCCGCCCAACAACACGGCGAATAAATCCAGAGATAAAGTGCCGAGCAAGAGCGGGTTAGATTTGATAAAGCGTACTCCAGCGTAAACGCTGTCATTGTCAAAATGCGCGTTCATGCTGTCTTTGTGATTGGGTAAAAGTGCCGAGTTATGCACCACGGTTTTATCTACTTTTATCATTCCGTTTATAAGGGATGCTAAAGCCCACAATACGGCCATCAAAATAAACGGCGAACTTTTAGAAAATGCGAAGGCCATTCCTCCTATAGCGGGCCCCGCTACTGCGCCCATCTGGTAAATGGAGGACCCAATGGTAGTGCCTTGCGTAATCATTCCGGCAGGTACTACACTTGGCATTAGAGCAGACGCTGCAGGCCCCTCAAATGCCATACAGATGCCGAGTACAGCTACACTCACAAAAATTTGACTCACGCTTAACCATCCACCCAAACTCCCCAGTGTTAAAAAGATAGCCGTAAGTGTTTCTACAAACTGGCATATTTGCAAAAGTCTTCGTCGATCGTATTTGTCTGTGGTGTGGCCGATAAGGAAGACAAAAAGCACGCTTGGTAAAAACTGTATAAGCCCAATCAACCCAAGGTCCATGGCACTGTGAGTGAGTTCGTAAACTTGCCAACCAAGGGCTACGAATGCGATTTGGTAGGCTAGTTCGGAGCAACCACTGCCCAGAAAAAAGAAGAGAAATGGTTTGTGACGAAACAAACCATAAGTGCTACTTTGGATCATTATTTGTATGAGTCGTAATTAAAAAAAGAGTGCTACGCGTCCTAGTATATGCTCCTCAATTTGATGGCAGGTGGGTGCGTTGACCCAAAATTTTGACCTAAAGCTCAAACGTTATCTTATCGGATATGTGTGCTTAAGCCAAAATAACGTTTGTTTAAAAATGAGAATGGATCTAGGTCTAGAAATTCGGGATTCAATTTCTTAAGACATAATAGTTTGCTCCAA
>CAIQHG010000081.1 GCA_903871545.1 uncultured Burkholderiales bacterium
AGACGATGGCATGCAACAAGAAAAGACGTTGCATAATTCAAGCGGTTAAGAAGTATGTTTAACAGGGGCAACCTCAATGTATCCAGTAATACCAGCAGAAGATGTTAGAAGACAACCAACTAAGCCGATTAATATAATTACCAAGGGGCGTTCATTTCTCATAGTATTGTAAAAAGCTTAGGTTTTTAATACGGGTAATTCGACTTCTTAGCGTAACGCTAGCTTCATTGGCTAATGGTCTGAAAAAATCAAGGATCTTCTGTTTATTGCTGTATTGATATTTTCCCCCATTTCACATATCTGCGATTTTCTTCCCAAAAAAACATGCGACTACACACCGCTGCCCCCCCCTTAGGCTTTAAATGCCCAGAGGCCTTCCAAGCTTTGAAATCATGGCATACTTGAGCTTAAGAACCAACCATTTAAAGGAAGCAGGGTATGCAATTACGCCGACTGACAGCTATTTTTTTATTTTTAATCTTATCGACTGGATTCCAAATATCTCATGCGGAGGATCTCAGAGTAGGCGTTGGCGCCGACATCACATCGATGGATCCTCATTTTGTTAACCTGTTTCCAAATAACGGTGTAGCAGAGCACATTTATAACAAACTTGTCACCCTAGACCCAGATTCCAGACTTATCCCTGATTTGGCTGAATCTTGGAAAACAGTGGATCCAACGACTTGGGAGTTTAAGCTTAGAAAGGGAGTTAAATTTCATGATGGTGGCGATTTCACGGCTGCAGATGTCGTCTTCTCACTAGACCGTGTTGGTAAAGTACCTAATAGCCCCGGACCCTTCACTGTTTATACCAAAGCAATCGTTTCTAGTGAAGTTATCGATAACTTTACAATTCGGTTTAAAACTGCAGCGCCCTACCCTTTGCTACCCAATGATTTGTCGACTATTTATATAGTCTCAAAAAAAGTTGCATATAACGCAACTACAGAGGACTTCAACGCAGGCAAAGTCAATATTGGAACTGGCCCCTTTAAATTCGTTGAATTCAAGCGCGGAGACAGAGTCGAGTTGACTCGTAACGAAAATTATTGGGGTAAAAAACCAGCCTGGGGTAAAGTCACTCTTCGTATCCTACCCAACGATCCGACCCGCTTGGCAGCACTTTTATCTGGTGATGTAGACGTCATCGAAAACATCCCAACACCTGACTTGGTCAAGATCAAGGCTAATGCAAATCTCTCAGTTTTCACCAAAACCTCTCACCGGATCATCTTCTTTCACTTAGATCAGCTCCACGAGCAGACGCCATTTGCAACCGATAAGGACGGCAAAGTACTTGAGAAAAATCCCTTTAAAGAGCTTAAAGTCCGACAAGCTATTTCAAAGGCTATTGACCGCGAAGCCATCAATACGCGGGTCATGGAGGGGCTATCTTTGCCAACAGGTAATTTAGTGCCTGCACCTATGTTTGGTCACGTACCAGCCCTAACAGCCGAAAAATATGACCTTGAGGGGGCAAAGAAGCTGTTAACCGAAGCGGGTTACCCAAACGGATTTAACTTAACGCTGCACGCCCCTAATAATAGGTACGTTAACGATGATCAGATTGCTCAGGCAGTTGCACAAATGTTGACGCGTGCTGGCATTACCACAAAGGTGGTCACGATGCCCATGGGGGTATATCTGGGCCATGCCTCTAAGCTTGAATATTCAATGGCCATGCTAGGATGGGGGGCTTCGACAGGAGAGTCCTCATCAGCTTTGCGCCCATTGCTTGCAACTTTCGCCCCCGAAAAGGGTCTTGGAAGTTTTAACTGGGGCCGTTACTCAAACCCGGCGATGGACACTGTGCTTGCCAAAGCAATGTCCACCATCGAGGACAAAGAGAGGGAGTCTTTACTTGAAAGAGCAGCCACTCTCGCAATGAAAGATATTGGTTTGGTGCCTATGCACCACCAAATAAATACTTGGGCCACAAGAAAGGGTGTTGTCTACACGCCCCGTACAGATGAGTACACCCTCTCTCAAGAGTTTCAACCCAAATAAGCCTAACCCTTTTGGATGGCTAATTTTGCAACAATAATCCAGAATTAGCATATCCCCTATGGTGACTTTTATTTTGAGGCGAATAAGCGAAAGTTTTTTCGTCTTACTCGCGATGTCGCTTCTTGTGTTTGCGGGTGTTTATGCAATAGGTAATCCAGTTGATTTGCTGATTTCACCAGAAGCGACGCCGCAAGATATTGAACAAGTCACGAAATCCTTAGGTCTAGATAAGCCGCTTTGGACTCAGTATTTTTATTTTCTAAAGCAAGTACTTAAAGGAGACCTTGGGCACTCGTTTATGTTCAGTACGCCTGCTATTGATTTATTGCTAAGTAAGATGCCGGCCACAATGGAGCTTGCAATTGCGGCGATGCTAATAGCCTCTGTGCTAGGAATTCCGCTAGGTCTTATAGCGGGACTCAAAGCCGACTCCTGGCTGGGAAAAACCATTATGGCGGTCTCTATTTTTGGGTTTTCTTTGCCCACATTTTGGGTAGGGTTGGTGCTGATTATGTTTTTCTCAGTGCAATTAGGTTGGTTACCCTCTAGCGGTCGTGGGCCGACTTCACTTCTTTTAGGGATCCCAGTTAGTTTTTTATCCTGGGAGGGGATCAGACATCTTTTCTTACCTGCCCTTAATTTAGCGCTCTTTAAGCTTGCTTTAATTATTCGTTTAACGCGTGCTGGAACGCAAGAAGCGCTTATGCAAGATTACGTTAGGTTCGCGCGCGCAAAGGGTCTGCGCGAAAGTCGAATCATCGGAGTGCATGTATTGAAAAATATCATGATCCCAATCGTAACCGTGATAGGTCTGGAGTTTGGCTCAGTGATCGCTTTTTCAATTGTGACTGAATCCATATTTGCTTGGCCCGGAATGGGCAAATTATTAATTGATTCCATCAACAACTTAGATAGACCTGTCATCGTTGCTTACCTATGCTTGATCGTGGTATTTTTTGTATTCATTAACTTAGCTGTAGATCTTATCTATGCGTTGTTAGATCCTCGTGTGCGATTCGGAGACTCAGCACAATGAATCATTCAAACAGCGTCGAGATAGAGTCACCCACCAAAAGGTTATGGCGTACATTTTCGGCTGACTGGATTGCGCTAGTGGGTTTAGCGGTACTTTGTTCACTGATCCTGTTGGCCATCTTTGCCCCATTGCTTGTGCCGCAAAACCCCTATGATTTGGCTCAACTCAATATTCTTGATGGCCGCCTGCCCCCGGGCTCACGCTCATTTGATGAAAAGATGTTTTATTTCTTAGGAACAGATGATCAGGGGCGAGATATTTATTCAGCCATTATTTACGGCATGCGTATTTCACTTGGAGTGGGTATTTTGTCCACCCTTGGGGCACTTATTGCTGGAACTACTTTAGGTTTAAGCGCGGCTTACATGGGCAAAAAAATCGACAGCCTGATCATGCGTATTGTGGACATTCAGTTGTCATTTCCAGCCATTCTCATAGCCCTTATTTTGCTGGCCGTGTTTGGTCAGGGTATGGGCAAAATTATTATTGCTCTCATAACCGTTCAATGGGCTTATTACGCGCGCACGGTGCGCTCTGCGGCGTTGGTTGAGATGGGTAAGGAATACATAGAGGCTGCCCGCTCTCTAGGTCTTGGGCACGGACGAATTATTTTCAATCATTTGTTGCCCAACTGTATCGCTCCTTTGATCGTGGTCGCTGCTGTGCAAATTGCTGCAGCTATAGCCTTGGAGGCCACATTGTCTTTTCTTGGTTTGGGGCTCCCCATCACAGAGCCTTCTCTTGGACTACTTATCTCAAACGGTTACGCCTACCTAATGTCGGGCAAGTACTGGATCAGCTTTTACCCAGGCCTGGCTTTGTTGGTCATGATCGTGAGCATTAACTTGGTCGCCGACAGGTTAACGGATACCTTGAACCCTAGGCTACAAAAATAAAAAAGGACTCAACAGTTTTAATGAACGCAAAAGCACACTTGAGAGTTGAGAGTCTAGTCACAGAATTTGTGACGAGAAAAGGAGTTGTGCGCGCTTTGGACGAAATAAGTTTTGAGCTGCGTCCAGGTGAAATCATGGGACTTGTGGGCGAGTCGGGTAGCGGTAAATCTTTGACAGGTTTCTCGCTTATGGGCCTTCTTGACCCGCCTGGGCGCGTGAGTTCGGGGAAGATTATGCTTGGCGAGAAGGATGTGCGCCTAATGGATGCAGAGCAGCTCAGGCAGATGAGGGGAAACCGCATGGCCATGATTTTCCAAGACCCCATGATGACGCTTAATCCAGTGATGAAAATCTCGGCTCAAATGATTGAATCAATCCAGGCACACCGAGACGTTTCAAATTCTCAAGCTATTGAGGAGTGTATACAAGCGCTCAGGATGGTTGGGATTGCCGCGCCGCAGGAACGACTTAATGCATATCCGCATCAATTCTCAGGCGGAATGAGGCAGCGTGTGGCCATCGCAATTGCTTTACTCAATAAGCCTGACGTGATCATTGCAGATGAACCGACAACGGCGCTTGACGTCACGATTCAGGGGCAAATACTTGCTGTAATTCAAGATATTTGTCGTCAAACAGGAACCTCTGTAATCTGGATCACGCATGATTTATCAGTCATCTCTGGTCTAGCCGATCAAATTAGTGTCATGTACGCTGGAAGAATAGTCGAGCAAGGTCCAAGCTCCTGCGTGTTGGGCAAACCCGCCCACCCCTTTACCCGCGGATTGATACGCTCAGTCCCTTCTGCGAATAAACCTAATCAAAAACTTTACCAAATTCCAGGAATCACGCCGTCCTTGGCAAGCCTCCCCGCAGGATGTGCCTTTTATCCCCGGTGCGAGAGATCAAGCGCACTGTGCTTAGAAAGACCAGCTTTTACCCACATTACCCCAGTCCATCAACTACGATGTTTTCATCCCCACCGTGAACCGTTGGAGCTGTCCTCATGAGCGCTGAAGTCTCTAAACCACCACTTCTTGGCTTAGGCGGTGTGACCAAAAGATTTGGGCACCCCATTGGTCCTGTCAACCTCTTACTCAATAGGCTAGGCGCCTCTCATACAGACTCCTATGTTTACGCTGTAAACGACATAAATCTTCAAGTCGCAAGCGGGGAAGTAGTGGGGTTGGTGGGTGAGTCTGGGTGCGGCAAATCCACCCTAGGTAGACTCGCAGTTGGCTTACTTAGTCCCGATAGTGGCCACCGAACATGGCGCGGGAAGGACGTTCAATCCATGTCGAGCGAAGAGCAAAGAAAGATTAGGTTGTCAGTACAAATGATTTTTCAAGATCCCTACGCGTCCCTTAATCCTCGTTTGCGTGCAATCGACTCGGTGACTGAGGCACCCATTTATCACGGTTTAGTTGAAGCAAAAAACAAACTTGAATTTGCACAATCCATCTTCTCAAAAGTTGGACTCTCTAGTGAGCTCATGGAGCGCTATCCCCATCAGCTCTCGGGTGGCCAGCGCAGTCGCCTTGGAATTGCAAGAGCACTGGCAGTGAATCCTGAATTTTTAGTGTGCGATGAGGCTGTTGCAGCGCTTGATGTTTCTATACAAGCTCAGGTTTTGAATTTGTTAATTAAGTTACGCTCAGAAGGCGATCTGACCTATTTATTCATCAGCCATGATTTAGGGGTTGTGCGCCACTTGACGGATAGAGTCGTGATTATGTATTTAGGGCGCGTAGTCGAGCAGGGTTTGACGGCAGAGCTTTTTTCCTATGCAAATCACCCCTACACTGGTGCGTTACTAGCTGAGATGCCAGTGATTCGTTTGCAGCGGAAAACGTTTAACCCTGTGAAAGGAGAGATCCCCTCTCCTATGCACCCACCAACGGGCTGTCATTTTCATCCGCGTTGCCCGCATGCATTTAAGCGTTGCGAACAAGAGGCACCCTCTTTGGTTGAGGTTGCACCGGGACACCTATCGGCGTGTCACTTAAACGATTTGAAATAACGAGGATATTATTTGATGACTTCGATTAGCACACTTGATAGATGCACTGAACTACTGAAGACTTTGGTCTCCTTTGATACAACCAGCAGAGAGTCTAATCTTGGACTCATAGAGTTTGTTCGCGATCATCTCCTCTCGCTCGGAATCCGCTCCCGACTATCCTATGATGTCCACAGCAAAAAAGCCAATCTGTTTGCAACTTTTGGTGATATGCCTGAGCGCGGCATCGTGCTCTGCGGGCACACGGATGTAGTGCCCGTTGACGGACAGAACTGGGATACGGATCCTTTTAAAGCGCAC
This sequence comes from uncultured Burkholderiales bacterium, assembly GCA_903871545.1. Classification (GTDB taxonomy): domain Bacteria; phylum Pseudomonadota; class Gammaproteobacteria; order Burkholderiales; family Burkholderiaceae_C; genus Limnohabitans. The sequence goes on from CAIQHG010000081.1 coordinate 6,263, forward strand.
TTTGCTAATGGAAAAATATTTGGGCGCGGCGCTGTTGATATGAAAGGATTTATCGCTGCTTCTTTATCCATGTTGCCAGCCTTCATGGCAAGCGATCTAAAGCAACCCCTTCACTTGGCGTTCACCTACGATGAGGAGGTTGGCTGCATCGGAGTTCAGACCTTGATCAAAGACCTTCAGTCGGCAAATATCAGACCCGCTGGCTGTTTTGTGGGGGAGCCAACTCGCATGCAGGTGATGACGGGGCACAAGGGTATGCGTGTCACTCGTTGCAAATTAAGAGGTCTAGAGGCCCATTCCTCCATGGTACCTGAGGCCGTGAATGCAATTGAGTATGCAGCCAGGTTGATTGAAAAAATAAGAACTCTTTCAACTGAGCTCAGGGCCCAGGGACCTTTTGATAGTGTGTTTAAAATTGCGCACACCACTTTGCAGACCGGCCTCATTCACGGAGGTTCTGCGCCCAATATAGTCGCTAAGGATTGTGAATTTGTGTTTGATTGCCGGACCTTGCCTCAAAGCAATTCAGATGAATTAATCAATAAGATTAAAGCCTACGCTGAGGAGTTAAAAGAGGAAATGCGAAAGGTTCACGCATCCTCAGATATTACTTTTGAGACCATTGCCAACGCGGCCCCCTTGGCTACCTTGGATGACGCTCCGATCACTTACCTAGGCACAGCCCTGGCCCGCAATAACCGTTTGGGCAGGGTCTCTTTTGCAACGGATGGTGGTTGGCTACACCAAGCAGGGATTCCCTGTGTAGTGGTGGGTCCTGGAGATATTGAGGTTGCTCATAAACCCAATGAATTTATTGAGATCAGTCAACTCGAGGAATGCCTGGGCTTTTTGGACCGCTTGAGAGAACGAATGACTGAGCAAGTCCTGTTGCCTTAAAAAAATCAAATAAATAAGAAAAGATATCAGTAGTGTCTCAAGGTTTGAGCGGGACCCCCGTGTCACTTATGGATTATGTAAATCTTACTTCAAAGATCTATTCAACTATTCATAATAAAACAAATACTTTTGCTAATTTGAATTTTTACTTTTAAAAAAATTCTGTATCAATCGTCAATCGTCAATCGTCAACTGTCTAAGCCTTTTTGAATTCAACTCTTTGTCCTATGACAGATTGATTATTCGTCCGGGATAACGAGAGTAGGAAAATTTTAAATAGATTCATAAACTAATCTCCTCTACTTATTTCTATCATTTAAGGATTCACGATGTCTTTTTTAAGAAAAGCCTACTTAACTTCTTTATCTTTATCTTTATGCTTAATATCCTTTATGGCGATCGCCCAGCAAGAGGGTAGCTACACCATACCTCGCTATAAATTTGAGGACGGTAAGGAGTTAGACAACGTTAAGATTGCTTACGTCACGTACGGAAAATTAAACGAATCCCGCTCCAATGCGGTCTTACTGACGCCTGGAACCAGTAGTGGACGCCACTGGGCAGATAACTATGTCGGTCCTGGCAAAATGTATGACACCGACAAATATTTCTTCATTGGGGTTGATGTGATTGGCGGGGGTCTATCTACTGGGCCCAAGGACGGCTTAGGAATGGATTTTCCTAAATATACCGTTCGCGATATGGTTCACACTGAATACAGCATGCTGCACGATGGGCTCAAGCTCAACAGTCTACTTGCCGTGTCCGGTCCTTCAATGGGCTCGTTTCAAGGGGTTGAATGGGGAATCAATTACCCAAACTTCATGAAGGGAATCATTATGATTGTTCCTGCCGCACGAAGTGATCAACATTTCCACTCAATTGCTGATGCAACTATTGCCATGATCACCCTAGATCCGGCTTACAAAGGGGGCAAATACACAGAAAATCCAATTGAAGGAATAAAGCGTTCTGGAATGATATATTTCCCTTGGCTTTACAGTGACGAGTACTTAACCACTTTGAAAGAGCCCGAGCCTTATCAGACCGCTTTGATGTCTTTTGGGACTGGATGGTCTAAAAATTGGGATGCGAACTCGCTCATCATTCGTTACTCAGCGTCAAGGAACTTTGATGCCTCTACTCCCTACGGTGGAAATATGAAAGCTGCTTTAGCTAAGATTAACGCCAAATGTTTACTATTGGCAAGCCAAACGGATAGAACCATACCGGCATATCTCTCTAGGGAACTTTTTGCTGGGCTAAAGGATGCTAAGTACGTTGAAATTCCAACGATTGCAGGACACCTAGGCGGCGCAGCGCCTGCAACGGGCTCGGCTGAGGAGGCATATATCAGCGGGCATGTGAGGAACTTTTTAGATAGCCTGAATAAATAGTAAAAAATAGGATGAGGTGTGTGCGGATATTGATCAATACAGCCGCGGACACATCTCACAACCAATTTATCTTGATTATTTTTTCCGGTGTCTTTAGCTTTACTTAGAACTTAGGTGTTTTCCCTAAAACCCTCAATAGATGGAATATTCGCTCTAATTAATGTGAAAATGACCAGTCAATTTTAATAATATCCAATGGAGAGGTTATGCAATTTCAACGCTCGTTTATATCTTCAGCATTAATAAGTGGCCTGATTGCTGTAGGCAACTTCGCTGCCCACGCACAAAAAGCGGGAGATCCCCCGCCTGCTTGGAAACAGGGTATGTCCGCTGAGGCAGAGTCATCTGCACTTCATCCCTTTAGTCCTATTTTCACAGGAACTGAGGCAAAAGATTTACAACTCTCTAAACTCAAAGTTCCACAAGGCTTCAAAGTGGAGCTTTACTCTGACGGATTGCCAGAGGCGCGCTCAATGGTAGTCACTGAAAACGGTACCGTAATCGTGAGCAACCGATTGGCCAAAAACGTTTATGCTATTTTGAACAACAACGGCAAAACAGAAGTAAAAACGATCCTGAAGGGAATGAATTCTCCTAACGGAATCGCCATTATCAAGGGCAATTTATACGTAGCAGAGCGCGACCGTATCCTTCGCTATGATGATGTGGAAAAAAATCTTGATAATCTACCTAATGGCAAAGTCGTCGTAGACGGCATAGACCCCACTAATGGACCCGGGCACTTTTGGAAATTTTTAGTGGCAGGCCCTGACGGAAAACTTTATTTCAATATCGGCTCTCCTCAAAATATCACGTCCCCCAACCAAATGCAGGCCGCTATATTCCGTGTGGACCCAGAGAACGGCCAGATGGAGAGAATCGCGACTGGAGTTCGAAACAGTGTTGGCATGGCTTTTCACCCCGTCTCCCACAAACTGTATTTCACGGATCATGGTCGAGACTGGATGGGAGACAACATCCCTCATGATGAGCTTAATGTGCTCAACAAAGAGGGTGAGAATTTCGGCTACCCGTTTTGCCATCAAGGCGACATACTCGACCCCGTTTACGGCAAGTTTAGTACCTGCGCGCAAAGTACCCCTCCAATCCTCAAGTTAGGCGCTCACGTAGCCCCTTTGGGTATGCGTTTTTACACCGGCAAAATGTTTCCTGCTGAGTACAAAAACAGTTTGTTTATGGCTCGTCACGGCTCTTGGAATCGCAATACCAAACAAGGCTACGATGTTATGCGAGTCGTTCTCGACTCTAAGGGCAAGGTCGTGAAGTATGAGCCCTTTTTGACTGGATTTTTAACAGACGATAAAGCAGATCCACCAATGTGGGGCCGCCCAGTGGACGTGCAGGTCATCGCCGATGGATCAATGTTGGTAAGTGATGATTACAACGGAGTTGTTTACCGTATTAGTTATGAGGGCAATACGAAGGTTGCCTCAAAATAATATTAGAATTGGGGGATGACAAATCCCTTTTTATCCCCACTTAAAAGAGTGACGTCCAACAGGCCGATCACTCTTTTTTCATTTTCATTAGACCTCAAAGCTTTACCTTCGGTGGTCGTTTGTTTGGTAACGGTAGGCGTTCTTTTTCTCAGTTCGCTCAAAAGCGCTTACTCCGCTGATATCGAAAAAGGACGACAAAAGGCGCAACTTTGTGTTGCCTGCCACGGCGCAGGGGGCAATAGCGAGAATCCGGAGATACCTGCTCTTGCGGGTCAAACTGCCCAAACTCTTTCAACTGCGCTGTATCAGTTTAGAGAGGGCAACCGCAAGAATCCTGCTATGTCCCCTTTCGCGCAAAATTTAAGCAATGCTGATATGAACAATCTTGCCGCTTACTTTGCCTCAGAGAAACGAGCAATTTCAACCCACACGAGTTCAGTGGATTCTCAAAGTCTTGGACCCGAGTTGGCAAAACAATACAACTGTGTTCAGTGTCATGGCCCTTTATTGCTTGGTCAACAACACATACCCAGAATCGCTGGGCAACAACATACTTATTTGCTTGCACAGTTAAAGGGCTTTAAGGCAATGACCCGAGCAGACATGGACGGAAATATGTCCTCAGCTGCCTCGGTCGTTAAGGACGGCGACTTAGAGATTTTGGCTGACTATATTGCGGGACTAAACCGCTGATCAGCAATTCATAATTGATGCAGTTAGGAGTTAAATCCATTGGAATTAATTGCCAAAGTATGAAACTCTGTAAATTGCGCCTACGAAGTCGTCCGATATCGGGAGGGATCCGTGTTCAGCCACAACAACGCGCACCTGTCGTCCAGATTAAGTACCTGTTTGAGGATTTAGCCAACCTTCAGCAAATATTTCATCCATATCGGCATGTCCGTCTGCCTTTAGAGAAACAAAGTCTATTAATGCACCACTTGCAGGGGACCCATTCCAAGAACCATAAGATGCGACGAAAATTCCCCCCTGGTATTTAATTGGGAACATTTTGCCATCATAAAAAGTCATTCCCAGTCGAGCTTGATGAGCTAGAAATTCAACTTCTGGAAAAATTGCGTCAATAGGGTCTGTTTAGAACGAATCGCATCAATATTTTTACTCGTTTGAACAACTAGTGACGTATTGGGACCCGTTGCGGCTATCTTTAGTTGCTCTATGTCCTACTTAAGCTTGCTGCGCAGCGAGCGGACTGAATAAACAAGTTGTGAGGAAACAAGCACTAATAAGAGTTGCACTAAATTTCAATAATTTCTTAAATTACTCCGAAACTTTCTTTTGAAAATGTTCGCGAACAATCTTTTTGAATTACTGATTAATTTTTTTCATTGAACTAACTATTTAGCAAGTCCTAATTAAACAAAAATTATTTAATAAATCAGTAGTGATAACCCTAATTTATTTTAGTTGTGCTGAACTACTTGTTTTCAAAAACGACAATTTTTTAACAATAATACACATCTTAATTTACGGACACGACGTTTAATGTGAGACCAGGAGAACTCAGATTCACGTAGTGGATCAATGGTTTTATTTTAAGGTCTCTAATGTTTAGTTGGATCCTGTGAAATAATAAAAAGATTGATACAAACGTATGAAAAAAGATTAATTATCACCAGACTGGCGGTCTGCATTGACAGAAATTATTGGATTATGTGATTTCTGTTGCTGGTTTTTAACTTTTTAAAAAACTCTATGGACGATCGATGATTTATAAAAAAAATCCAAATAAAAAAGAACAAAAAAAGTCGACGCTGTTTTCTCCACTTTCGGCATTATTGGCATTATTGGCAACTGCAACGCTCTTTTCTACCTTGAGCGCGAATGCTCAACCCTCTTTAACTGAGCAAGACCCTGCAATGACTTTGGAGGCAGTTGAGGTGAGAGCCGGTCGTTTGGATGCAAAGCAGTTTGACACACCCGCTTCTACATATTTTGTAGATTCCTCGGTTGTTTCAAATTCTGGTAACCAGGTAAATCTATCGGACGCTTTAAACCTCGCCCCAGGAGTTGTCTCCCTAAACCGAAACAATTACGCCCAGGATATTCAAATATCAATTAGAGGGTTTGGTGCAAGAACGGCCTTTGGACTTCGTGGGATCCGTCTTATCACTGACGATATCCCTGCAACCATTCCCGACGGACAAGGACAAGCCTCAACTGTTAGCTTAACCTCCATTGACCATATAGAGGTTTTATCAGGTCCACTGGCCCAACTTTACGGCAACTCATCTGGCGGAGTCATTCAAACATACACTAAAGAGGCAACTGCGACCCCTACAGGCCAAATCCAAACGTATTTTGGGTCTTATGGAATGCGGCGATCAGATTGGCAGGCAAGTGATCGTCTTGGGGACAGGTCCCAGATCGGTGTGGTTGCGGATTACAGCACCTTCAAAATTGATGGATGGAGACAAAACAGCGCTGCTGTGCGCAATCAATTTAACAGCGTTATCACGCTTGATCCACAAGACGATACTCGATTTAAAGTTGTCTTAAATTCATTTAACATGCCCTTAGCTCAAGATCCTTTGGGCTTAACAGCCTCTCTGGTTAAAGCCAATCCTCAGCGCGCTGGAACGAATGCGCTTCTCGACATTACCCAAAAAACAGTTAAGCAAGATCAAATTGGACTTGTGATGCAACACAAAATCTCGAGCACATTGGACTTTCAAGCTCGGATTTACGACGGCATTAGAGATACCAACCAGACTCAGGCTTCCTCTTGTGATCCAAGTAACTTAACTTACCCAACTTGCACCAGCACGCCGCCTCAAACGGGTTCATGGATTGCCCTACAAAGAAACTTCAACGGAATCGGTCTTCAACTCAAAGGACGTGACATGAGTGCAGCAATACCCTGGGAGTGGATTGTCGGCTCCGACTTCGACCGATCGCTAGAGAATAGACAAACTGGTAAAACAAGTTACGGTAACCTAAGCACCAACAGTGGATACCTTCAAAACTTAGCAACAAACAATGATTTTTTTGGACAGACGATTTTCCACTTAGATGATAAATGGAGCCTGACTGGGGGGGTTAGAAATGACCACGTTACGATTACCAACTCTAACTTTAGCGCACCCCTTAACGGGGGAGCTGCCAGCTTCACTAACACCAATCCCGTCGTTGGATTGACCTGGCATTTGAGAGATGATTTAAACCTTTACGCCAATACGGGACTTGGCTTTGAAACCCCCACAACCAGTGAGACGGCCTATACACTCCCAAGTCCACTGAGTGGACTTCCCTCAGCAGTTTTTAACTCCAACCTAAAAGCTTCTCAAAGCCACAATTACGAAGTCGGCGCAAAATGGCTTAACTCACCCGCAACTCAAATCAACACTGCGGTTTTTTTGACCAAAACCTCAAATGACATCGTATCGGCTTATACATCTGGGGGACAAACTGTTTACCAAAATGCAGCTCAAACAACGCGCAAGGGATTTGAGCTGTCTCTTAGCGACACATCAATCAATCATTTCAAAGAACAGATCTCTTTTACTTTCATAAAAGCACAGTACGACACTAACTATTACAACGCATCAAATGCATTACAAAGTGTGGCTGGAAACACCTTACCTGGAATACCAAAAGAATCTTTAAATGCATCACTAGGTTGGTCCGAGAGGGGATACTCTCCAAGGGGTAAGCCTCCCAGTATGGGAGCCGAGCTAGAGATCGGCTTTAGCGCTCGCTCGACTATGTGGGCCAATGACGCGAACTCAAGTGCAAATGCTACAAACGGATACGCTGCCGGGTACGGCGTGTTTGATCTTAAACTTCATGAGAGGGTGGCGTTTGGCACTTCAACGCTAGATTCTTATTTTGCCGTCAACAATGCAACCAACCAAATGTACATCGGATCTGTCATTGTGAATCAGGCTAACGCGGGTTACTTTGAACCTGGGTTACCCAGAAACTGGACGGTTGGACTCAAACTCACAACGCCTCTTTAACTCTCTTGTTCGTATGGTTTACAAAATCCTGTGAGTCTTGACTTAACAGTAACTGCGCCTACGAGCTAAGATGATTTTCCTGGCTGTGAGCCTTTCACTTGAATTGACTTGGCGCTAGAGCCCCAATGGGTAACCTGGTAAAAATGTCTAACTCTCAGCTTATCTAGATTCATTTGATTTCGGCTGATGATTTTTAAAAGCAATTTGCAAACTACGTAAAAACAGACATTTGTTTGTAAAAGTAAAAATAGAGCAACAAGCTAATAGTATCCGGCAATAAATAACAAATAATTTGAGTTGAGTTGAAGTAAGTTAAGCTAAGTTGATTCGTGAAACTTAGTTAAGTGCTTGAATTAAAAAATTTAGGAACCAACATTAAAGCCCATGCAGTTAAAGTGGGCCGGTGTTATTATTAGATTTTTAAATAACACGGGTAAGTTGAGATGGAATTATCCAAGCACATTAATTTAATCTCTCTGTTTGATACATCGATTAGTTTACTTGCGGCGTTTGTTCTTGGAGGCCTCATTGGTCTGGAGCGTCAATACCGACAACGAACCGCGGGGCTTCGCACGAATGTATTAGTTTCTGTTGGATCTGCTTTTTTCGTCGATATAGCCAATAATCTTGGTGGTCCCCAAGGGGCTATACACGTCATAGCCTATGTGGTCTCTGGTATCGGTTTCCTCGGCGCTGGGGTAATTATGCGCGAGGGGGGTAACATCCGCGGATTAAATACAGCAGCCACTCTATGGGGATCAGCTGCGATAGGAGCAGCGGCAGGTGCCGATTTAATTCTTGAAGCAGCAATTGGTACTGGATTCGTATTGTTTGCCAGCACTTTGCTTAGGCCCCTGGTCAATCGTATAAATAAGCAGCCAATAGACATGAGCACTAGCGAGGTGAGCGCAACTATCTATGTCGTAGCCGACAAACACCACCAAAAAATTGCTATGTCAGCGCTATCTCAGCATTTGGATAGTATTGAATGCCAGGCGGATGATCTAAATGTTCACCCTTTTGGGGACAACGATGTAGAAATAGAAGCTAAGATGATAGCAACATCAATTGACAATCAATTACTTGATCATGTAGTTGATGAAATGATCAAACTTGATTATGTACGCCAGTCATTTTGGACGCCCAGCACATCCGATTAATCTGTTGACTTCATTTTTTGTCATCATCAACTCGAACGAGCTTCACGGCCCCTGTCTAAGGCTCTAGCACTTATGCTTTTTTGAATAATGCGCAAATGAGTTCGGCAATAACTACTATTGGTCCATATATTTCTCCACATAAAGCCAATTGAAGTATTAAATTAATGTCTTTAGAAGCAAATATTTAAAACAATATCACTAGTTTTTGCCACTAAAGTGGAATATCGCATTAAATTTCGGCGGTATTGATGTCCAGCATTGTCGGACAATGACGTCTTAGTGCTTGATAATTATTAAATAGTAAAAAAATTTCTTTAAAATAACGCAATTAAGTGATCAACACCGACAAACCCACGGGAGTTGGTCAATTACGGATGCTTAACCTTCTATGACGAATAGCTCGCATGCAAAGCGGCAAGGTGTCCAAAAACAACCGCCGGACCTAACGTAGTGCCAGGCCCGGGATAAGTTCCACGCATAATAGAGGACATATCATTTCCGCACACATACAAGCCATCAATTGGCTCTTGATCTTTGTTCAATACACGACCGTTTTGATCTGCCTCAAGCCCGGTGCTTGTAGCTAATTCTGCTGGCCATATGGGCATTGCACAAAATGGTTTTTTGGCAATGGAACCAATACATGGATTGGGCAAGTTAGCAGGGTCACCGTTGTAGCGGTTCAAGTTGGTTGTCCCTTTGAAGAAATCTAAATCAATACCCGTTAGAGAAAATTCATTGTTACGAACTACGGAGGCAACTAAAGAGGCAGCAGGCACTTTAATTGATTGCGCCAATTCCTCCAAAGATTGGGCTACTACCAACCAATTTTTGTTAACGTAAGGACGTAAGTCCCGAGTCCCTGGGTGGATAGCACCTAAACCATATTTATAGATAAAAGAGGCATCACAAATTAACCATGTAGGTAGCATTTGATTGGTATTTGACGCTAACATGGCTAGAGCAAAGTGATGATAGGAAACGGCCTCATTAACGAATCGATGACCTTGAGTATTAACTGCAATCAATCCTGGTTTGGCTCTATCTAGTGCTAGGTGTGGATACAAACTGGCCCACTGAGTGCTCCCAGTTTTTGATACAGGCGTCCAAAAAGCACCGCTCCCGTGTTTTTTGGAACATATCAATGCGCCTATTTTTTGAGCAGCTGAAATGCCCTCCCCTTGATTTTCTGGTACCGCCATTGAGTCAGGAACATTAACGGACATGAATGCTTTTCGCATTGCTTTGTTGTGACCAAACCCACCAGTTGCTATCACGACTCCTTTGCTCGCCAAAAGACGAAATGTCTGATTACCAGAAACGGCTTGTGCTCCTATAACTCGTCCATCTTTGAAGATAAGTTCATCTAAACGTGTTTCAAATGCGATTTCTGTTTTGTTGGCGATCAAGCTGTAATACAAGCGAGCAACCAAAGCATTACCAAGCATGAGCCGTGTTCCACGCGAATATGTGATTCGGTCAGTTAGGTATCGAAAGAACAGACGAGATGAATAAATGAAGTTAGCAACTGATTTAAACCGGTTTACTAAATAGGGGATGTCAGATTTTCCCACCATCATTCCAGAAAAAATCATATATTCTGGAATCGGTGGACGCACTCGACAGAAGTTTTTAGAAAGTAACCTGCCATCAAAAGGCTGTGGAATGATGGCGCGACCAGAGACAGCCGCCCCATCTTCATCTAAATAGTCTGGATAATCACCGCATGGTAAAAATTTTAGTTCAGAATTTTTTTCAAACCAATCAATGATGGCGGGACCTTTCTCTAGAAAAGTATCTCGCACAACTTTCCCATTTTGTGGATCGTCAATTAGTTTTTCCAAATAACGGTTGGCTGCAATTTTTGAATCTGCCTTGAATCCTGCTCGAATATTTTGAGAATTTTCTGGTATCCACAGCGTACCAGCAGAGGTTGAGGCTGTGCCGCCCACTTGAGTTGATTTTTCGCACAGCAGTACCTTTAGACCTTTTAAGGTCCCTGTTAGTGCTGCGGACATTCCCGCAACTCCGCCACCAAATACCAATAAATCAACTTCCCTTGTGATTGGTTCTGCTTGCAAAATATGGACCTTTAATGAATAGGTTTGTGGACGTATGGGGAGAGTTTGTTAACCATCTTCACCAGTTTCAGCTGAATTCGAATTAAGAGAGCGAAACTCTAAAGGGGTGTCAAGATCAACCCCAGTTTTTTCATATCCACGTTTAAAATCTGCCATGTGCCTGGTCATCCATTCAGATGCCTTTGGGCCATTGTGTTCTCGGAGTTGATTCAAAATAGCCCGATGAGCATCCAATATTCGCTGTTGGGTTTTTATACGCGGCAAAATTATCTTGCCCGCAGGTTTGAATAATAAGCTTAGCGGCTCACGTGTAAGCATTAAAACTCTATTGCCACAGGCCTCGGCCACCAAGTTGTGAAATTCCACATCTAGTTCAACTACGCTGTCTATGTCCTCAATGTATTTTTGCATAGTCAGTACATTTGTTTCAAGAGCTTTAATAGAAGAGTCCGTAATGTGCTCAGCCGCTTGCAGTGTAATCATGGGTTCAATCAACATGGAGGCTTCCCACAATTCTCGAAACGTCACTTGATGCAAAACTAGGGCACGTGAAGCCCGCGAGGCTAACGTCATGTACTGAGGCAAAGTTATCAATAACCTTTTACTGCCCTCGCGAGAGACAAATCCGGAGTGCTCCAAAACCCTTATTCCCTCCCTAACTGTACTTCTGTTGACACCAAATTGGCGTGCTAATTCAATTTCAGATGGAAGTTGATCGCCGGGTTGTAAATTACCCGAAATAATCCGTTTTTCAATGGCATTAAAAACTTTTACATAAGCAGGCTCAGACTCCAATCTAGCAAATAAATTTTGATTGTGTTCAAGATTTTCTATCGTTTGGGTTGTCATTGATTAAAGTCAAGGGTTTTCGAGAGGTGAAATTCTATTGCTAAGCGTTATCGAATCACTTAAGATCACATTTTGTTGGATTGTAGGACAGTCCAACATGATTAACAATATCTTAATTAATAAGCGAGCAATTGTTGAAAACCTCTGGCATTCTCTTTGATCGAAGTCCCTTTCGAGTTATTTTGAGCCTTAATAGGCCTGATAAGCTCAATCCGCTGGATAAAGGAACAGTTAAGGAGCTTTTGGGGCTCGTGAAGGAAATAGAAGCTGACAAGAGTATTTCAACCGTAGTCTTAACGGGTTCAGGTCGAGCGTTTTCTGCTGGTGGGGATTTGGAGGGGTATGTTGATTTATATAAAGATCCAAGCGCATTTCGTCTTTTCTTAAATGACTTTAACTTTTTGCTTGGCGCTATAGAGGCATCAGAAAAAATCTACATTGCTGCCGTTAACGGGGCTTGCGTTGCGGGTGGGCTGGAGTTGATGCTAGCCTGCGATCTAGTAATAGCGTCAGAGACTGCGCTAATTGGGGACGGGCATATAAATTTCGCACAACTGCCTGGGGCCGGTGGCTCTCAAAGACTACCTCGGGCTATCGGTTCCTTGCGAGCTAAACAAATGATGCTAATGGGAAAAATGTGGGATGCAAAGCACTGCCTAAACATAGGCCTGCTCAATGAGGTAGTTCCAAGTGAAGAATTATTGGAGCGCTGTGACACCCTAGCGCAGGAATTTTCCGCTAGAAGTCCCTCCGCTTTAATCGGTGCAAAGCGTCTGGTTAATGAGGGTGCAAAGTTATCCCTTCAAGACAGTTTGATTTATGAAATGGACTATGTCCACCACTACGCTACGACTAACAGTGATGCCATGGAAGGCCTCGTTGCATTCAGTCAAAAAAGAAAACCCGTTTATAAGAAAAATTAGAGAATAAAAATATGTGGAAACTAAAAGATAAATACGCAATCGCTGGAATTGGTCAAACGCAGTACAGCAAAAATTCAAACAGAACGGTACTTGATCTTGCTAACGAGGCCTGCTTGAATGCGGCCAACGACGCCGGGATGAATTTAAATGAAATCGATGGGGTCATCAGCTTTAACTTCAATGACTCAGTTCCAGCTATTGCAGTAGCGACTAGCTTGGGAATCCCCAACGCAATGCATGCCGTTGATTACGCCAGTGGTGGCAACGCGGCTAATCTTATCGTGCTTGCTGCAACTGCAGCCATAGAGGCTGGGTTGGCTAAAAATGTTTTGGTTTATCGAGCGATGAACGGTCGATCTGGGTTTAGGTTAGGCGGAGGTCGGGAGATGAGCGCACGAGGCATTACCCAGTTTACGGCACCATTTGGATGGATTACGTATCCGCAGGCAATGGCGATGTGGTGTAAAAGGCATATGATTAAGTACGGAACTACGTCTGAACAGTTAGGGCGAATTGCAATTACTTTTAGACAAAACGCATCCCTTAATGAGGCCGCTATGTTGCGGCAACCTATCACAATGGATGATTACTTTAATTCTAGAAAAATTGTTGATCCTTTTCGAGTTTTAGATATCTGCCTCGAGTCTGACGGGGCGTGCGCAGTTCTAGTGACTGGGCGTGACCAAGCAAGAGATCTTAAGAGGAAACCAGTTTACATAACTGGCGGCGCTTACGGTGGGGGACCAAATCAAGGGGAGGACTTATTTGACGCCATTCGCTGGGGAGATCATACTAAAAATTATGCTCATTACATCAAAGACGATTTATGGTCTAGTTCAGGTTTAAAACCCAAAGATGTGGATGTAGCAGAAATTTATGATTGCTTTACCTATAGTGTAATCATGCAACTAGAAGGGCTTGGTTTTTGTAAAGAGGGCGAGGGAGGCCCCTTTGTTGAAGCTGGCCATATAGAAAAAACAGGCAGTTTACCCACTAACACGCACGGTGGATTATTGTCAGAGGCTTATATCCACGGTTTTAATCATGTTTTAGAAGCAGTTCGTCAACTGCGCCATGAAGCGGGCGACAGACAAATCAAAGATGCAAAAGTTGCGCTAACAACTGCGGGTGCGATGACTTGTGGTAGTGCAATGTTATTGACGAATTAAGGATATATTTATGAATGAATACAATAAACCTTTGCCTGCTGAGGACCCCGATTCTGCTGTTTACTGGGAAGGTTGTCGACAAAAAAAATTGATGTTGCAGCATTGCTCGTCATGCTCAAAGCCTAGGTATCCAGCTAATAATTTTTGCCCGCATTGCAGGGATAAAAATTTCACTTGGAAAGAGAGTCTTGGAAAGGGACGTCTTTATAGTTGGATCGTAGTGAGACACCCTGTACCCAAAGAAATCTATGCTGAAGACGTACCCTACATAGTGGCTTTAATTGACCTTGAAGAAGGCGTACGGATTGCTAGCAATATAGTTGGGTGCGAGCCTGAGAGCATTACACCAGATATGACCTTGCAAGTCATTTTTAAGCCAGTCACAGAGCAAGTGACCCTACCCCTTTTTGAGCCAACTCATTAATACGCTAGACGTTATGCAATCATTTGTAAAAGAATCTGTTGCAATAGCTCGTATAGCCAGTATGTCTAGGCAAGAACTAGAAAGTCTGCAACTACTCAAACTCAAGCGACTGCTGAATCGGCTGTGGATATCCAACGCTTTTTATAGGAAAAAATGGGAAGGGAAAGGCGTTGAAATAGCAAAAATTAAAACTTTACAACACTTTACTGAGCAGATTCCAATTTGTACTAAAGCCAATTTTCTGCAAGATCAAAATGACAACCCACCTTTTGGAACAAGGGTAGGTCTCAGAGATGAAGTTATAGCAATGGTTAATTTGACGGGTGGTACCTCGGGACAGGGACAAGAGTACTACGGTAGAAGTCAAAAAGATGTCATGACTCAAGCTTTTATGCACTTTATTCCATGGTTTATGGCCGGACTGAGACGAGGTGATACAGCAGTTAATTGTGTTCCTGCAGGCGGCATGAGCACAGGAGGTTGGGGCCCAGCAGAAGGCATTAGACTAGCAGGTGCAACAGGCTTTCACTTGGGCGGTTCGCTGTCTACAGAAGGCAAGATTAGCGTCATGCAAAAGTTGAGGGAGGTTAATTTTATCTACGCCTCAACCAATTACATTCACACGTTAACTCAAGCATTGATAAAAGAAGATTTGGATCCAGCAAAAACGTTTCCAAAAATGAAGTCCGTTTTTATAGCCGCTGAAGGATACCCCATAGAGTGGGCAGCAAATTTAAGATCGACCTGGAATTGCCCAGTTCACGAAGGTTACGGCAGTACACAAGGGGCCGGCTTTATTGCATCCACCTGTGACCAAAGCGTGGTCCGCTCTGATGGTAAGCGAGGGCAAATGCATCTTTTTGAGTGGGCTCATATCGTGGAAGTTATCAACCCCGAAACCGGCTTACACGTCTCTCCAGGAGAGGAGGGCGAACTGATATTGACAAATTTAGATATTGAATCTTCGCCAGTTGTTCGCTTTTCAACTAGAGACCGTGTTCGTTGGTACCCGTTTAATTTTTGCAACTGTGGTTTGCCTTGGAACACACTTGAAGCGGGAGGCATTGGACGTTATGACGACATGATCAAAGTTCGTGGTAACAATATTTGGCCTGTAACGATCGATAGCATCATTTTTAAAAATAATGAGGTTGCTGAGTATACAGGTCGCGTTTTTGTCGACTCCGGTAGCAAAACAAATGTTGAAATCTGTTTGGCCTTTAAGCCTGGCACAGACAATCAAGAAAAAATAAATAATATGATTCAAATTCTACGCGAACAAATTAAAGAGCATACCAATATTTGGGTAGAAATCAAAGTATTGCCTGCCAGTGAACTCCCTGAATATAGTTATAAAGCACGTCGTTGGCTCGACGAGAGACAAAAGGGCTATAAGGAGAGTGTATGAACAGTTCTCACGCTAATCATCTTAATTACGAGCAAATAGTTTCGATTCTCTTAGATTTACATTGTAAATCAGCGCTGCTTTTAAACACCGATGATGCATTGTTGTTAGGCCCTTTTGAGCAACTGCATGGGCGAATAGACTCTTTGCTACAGTCTCTAGCTACTGATTTGACGACTCTAACCAAAATGGATTTCCAAAACAAAGTAGTCAATTTAAGGACGCAGCCATGAAGCGATTGCACTCTAAGGTCGCCTTGATCACAGGTGGGGCATCCGGCTTAGGAGAGGCAACAGCGCGTCGCTTCCACGAGGAGGGAGCAAAGGTTGTGATTGCAGATATAAATGATAGTCGAGGACGTGCATTGGTTAAGGAATTGGGTAGCGATGTTTTTTTTGTTCATTGTGATCACACCAAAAGAGATGATTGCTCGCAAGCGGTCGCTACAACTCTAGTGCATTTCGGGAGTTTAGATATTTTGCATAACAATGCTGGTGGACCATTTGCTGGACCGCTTGAAAGCGCAGATGATGAAACACTCAACCGCGTAATTTCAGTAAATTTAACGGGTGTATTCAAGATGACTCAAGAAGCACTTCCGGCATTAAGGAGATCAGGATCCTTAAATTCAGGCGGAGCTTCAATCTTGTACACATCTTCTTTACAAGGATTGAAGGCCCGACCAAATTTTAGTGTTTACACAGCTGCCAAGCACGCTATTGTCGGGTTAGTCAAAAGTTTATCCCTTGAATTGGCCCCAGCCAACATTAGAGTCAATGCGGTATGTCCAACAGTGACTGAAACACCAATGCTTGAAAAGTTTTTACCGGGAATGTCCCAAGATAAAGAAACTGCTCTACAACGCTTTCGTGCTTCAATACCTTTGGGACGAATGCCAGATCCAATAGATACGGCTAACGCTTTATTATTTCTAGCCTCTGATGAGGCACGAATGATTACGGGTGTTTCTTTGGCAATCGACGGCGGTCAATGTGCAGGTTAGAACCTAAAATGATACAACCTTCCTTCATCCTAAAAGATCAAGTAGCATTGATAACTGGAGCCGCCGGCGCTCTTGGAACTGTCGCTTGTTCAACCTTTGCACAGGCTGGTGCACACATTGTTTTAGTAGGTCGTGACAAGGATAAGCTCATTCAAAAGGCAGCTTTGTTAGAATCAACTGGCGCAAAAACAATGTGTATTTCGGCTGATGTAACTAGCAGCTCCTCAGTTAAGTCAATGTTAGACCAAACCCTATCTCATTTTGGTCGGATTGATATAGTTTTAAATAATGCTGGCACCACTTCACCTAAATCACTGCTTGAGATAACGGATGAAGACTGGTACTCCATAATAAATACGAGCGCGACTGGCGGATTTTTCGTCTCCAGAGCTGTTGCTCCTTATATGATCAGAGCTAAGTATGGCCGCATTATCAGTATGGGCTCAATACTGTCAGTTCGAGGTATGGCCAATAGATCTGCCTATGCTGCCGCGAAGGCTGCCTTAGCGAATTTCAATCGCTCCTTAGCTTTTGAACTCGGCCCTTACGGCATTACTGTCAACACACTTGGACCCACTGTGATTGTTACGGATCTGAACAGGGAAATGATCCTCAAACAACCCGAGCTCTACGAATCTGTTCTTAAAAGAACCGCATTGGGGCGGCTCGGTGTGCCTCAAGATATTGCAGGTCCTCTGCTTTTTTTAGCCTCCCCGGCTGCCTCCTTTGTAACAGGACAAATGCTCTTCGTTGACGGTGGATATACCGCTACATAGATTATGACGGCATCAAATATTAATTTACCGTTGGAAAAAAATACTCATAAGGTGAACGCCTTATCAAAATTTCTTTCGAAAAAAATGGGTGGTAGTGATTGGTCAAATTTAAAAATGAGCCGTTTTGTAGGTGGACAGTCTAATCCAACCTACCTCTTGGAGACTGATACAAATAAATTTGTTTTAAGGACCAAGCCGAGCGGAGTTTTATTGCCATCCGCGCATGCAATAGATAGAGAATTTAAGGTCATGCAAGCTCTATCCAAATTCGGCCTCCCCGTTCCTAATCCGTACCTATATGTTGAGGATGAATCTTTCATCGGCAATCCCTTTTACCTCATGCCCTATTTAGAAGGTCGGATATTTAAAGATCCCACCTTACCGGGAGTTGAGGTGAATGACCGAACAGCAATTTACCAGGAAATGGTTGACACAATAGCACTTCTTCACGATGTTTCTCCCGCTGCAGCACAACTCCAGGAGTTTGGTAAATCTACTGATTTTTATGAACGACAAATTAAACGGTGGACTCAACAATACAGGTTGGCTGAATCAAGTAAAAATAATTGTATGGAAGAATTAATTGAGTCGCTTGTTACTCACCGTCCAAAAGATGAAGAGAGTTGTGTTATTCACGGTGATTTTCGTTTAGAAAATCTTATTTTTCATCCCGTAGAGCCCAAAGTGCTGGGTATTTTGGACTGGGAACTCTCAACCTTAGGAGACCCAAGAGGTGATTTGGCCTACAACATGATGGCCTGGTATCTGCCTAAAGAGGCCTTTGGTGGTATCACAGATCAAGAAATTCGAGGCAGCGGAGTCCCAAACGAGTTAGATTACTTACGATCTTATTGCAATAAACGAAATAAAGATTACTTAGACAATTGGAACTATTATGTTGCCTTCTCTTTATTCAGACTAGCAGCAATACTTTTTGGCGTTTGGAGGCGAGGTATACAGGGTAATGCAAGTTCACCGGACGCAATTCATAGGGGGCAGTTAGCGTTGATTTGTGCCGACTCAGCAAGCACGGCAATGAACCGTCATTTAAGAAATAATCTAACATCCATCTAACATATGTTAATCCAATTATTAAATGGTCTTGTATACGGTGGTCTCTTATATGTTTTATCCATCGGTTTGGTATTAATTTTTGGACTTCGAAGGGTTGTTAATTTTGCCCACGGAAGTTTATTTATGTTGGGGGCCTATATCGGGTATTCAGTTGCACAAATGGTTGGTTTCTTTCCTGGACTAATTGTTAGTATGGGTTGTATGGCAATTTTTGGTCTGATTTTAGATATGGCCGTTTTCCGCCAACTTCAAAAGCAGGATCCTTTGCTAACTGTTTTAGTAACTTTTGGAATGTTAATGATTCTTGAGGATTTTGCTCGAACCGTTTGGGGAAAAGATTTTTTGAGCGTACAAGTTCCTCAAATCTTATCTGGGAATGTTGAATTTTTATCGATGACGTATCCAGCTTATAGGCTAGCGGTCATAGGACTGAGTGTTATGGTTATGCTAACGCTAGCGATATGGCTACGTGTGACTTCCCTGGGCCTTTATGTTCGCTCGTCTAGCGCAGATGTTTTGACAACCGGAATGCTGGGAGTCAATACTGACTCGGTCAGTGCGGTTGTAGTTGCCGTTGGGGCAGCCTTGGCCGGAATGTCTGGAGTCGTTGCCTCACCCTTAATGGTGTTATCTCCATCGATGGGCAGTTATATATTGGTTGAATGTTTCATTGTTGTAGTTGTTGGAGGATTGAGTAGTTTTACTGGAACTTTCGTTGCAGCGATGTTGATAGGGCAACTTCACAATCTTGGAATAGTTTATCTACCCCTCCTCTCCTCCGCTATACCATTTCTCTTGATGTTTGCGGTTCTCATTTGGCGTCCGGGTGGCTTAAGCAGTAAGGTAGTGGGATGATCAATAATAAACGCTCAGTTGATAAGTCAAACGTGACTTCTGAACACAACAAAACTCATAAGTGGGTTTTGTATTTGGTATTTGGATCTCTTATCCTAGGCGTAGCTGCGCCACACTTTCCTATGGGAGCTGCATCCCTGACGTTAATCACCCAAGGGACATTCACAGCGATTATGGCAACTAGCGTAGGTCTACTTATTCGTCAATGTGGCTTGATCAGTTTTGGACACGCAACCTATTTCGGTTTAAGCGCCTACACGACAGCGCTACTTTTAAAGCATACAACTCTTCATATTGTTTTTGTATTTTTCTTGGCAATAGCGACCCCCACTTTGTTAGGTTTATTAATGGCTTTAGTTGTAGTTCGACAAACAGGTGTTACCTTTTCAATGTTGACCTTGGCAGTTGCGCAAGTATTTCACGAAATTATTCTCAAATGGCGCGACCTTGCTGGAGGTGATGACGGCATGTCGGTGTCGCTTCCCCCAATACTTCTTGGATTGGACAGTCGAATTTTTCAATCAGCTTCTTCAATGTTTACTATTAGTTGGAGTTTGCTTACCTTGATTCTTTTTGGCTTGTTTTTAATGAGCAAGAGCCGCTTTGGTCGTTTGTTATTCGCTATTAGAGATAACGAAGAAAGAACACGTTTTATTGGTTACGACACGATCCGACCTAGAGTGATTATTTACTCCATTTCTTGCTCCATTGGTGCTTTAGGCGGTTTTCTATTTTTGCTTTACAACACCTATGTATCACCAGAGTTGTTGCATTGGACTAACTCTGGTTTCGCTTTGGTAATGGCAATTGTTGGAGGAGCTGAATTTGTTGTGGGACCTGCCATGGGCGCTTTAGCATTCTTATTTACCAAAGATTTAATGGGAAACCTAACTGAACATTGGCAATCTATTATGGGAGTAATCTTAATCTTAATTATAGTTTGGCGCCCTACTGGTCTAACCGGCGCTTTGCTCAGCATTTTTCAGGGAATTGTAAATTTAGTGAGAGTTAAGAAATGAATAATTTTGCTCTCCAAGGAGTCCAATTGACAAAACAGTACGGTGGATTTCACGTGCTGCATGGAATCAATTTCTCAGTTCCAAAAGGAGAGATAAGAGGTTTGATTGGACCCAATGGGGCTGGAAAATCAACATTAGTTGACGTGTTGTCAGGTAGAACAGCCAATTACCAGGGTAGTGTTTTTTTAGATGGAAAAGAAATTAATGGCTGCTCTGCTCAAGAACGTCGCAAATTAGGGCTTGCCAGATCATTTCAAAGAACAAGTATCTTTCACTCGAGGACTGTTGAAGATCAATTAGAGTTAGCATCTCGTTGGGAGACTGAATCAAATGTCGATGAGGTTATGGGCCATTTGGATTTGGTTAGCTACCGCGATGAAGTTGCTGCGGAGCTAAGTTATGGAGTTCAGCGAAGACTTGACTTAGCATTGGCCTTAATTGGCAAACCTCAAGTTTTATTATTAGATGAGCCAGCTGCAGGCTTGACTATGCAAGAGTCAATTAGCATGGCTCAATTACTACGGGATCTAGTTAAACGTTGGAAGATAACAGTACTTTTGATTGAACACGACATGGATGTGGTTTTCACTGTTTGTGATCAAATAACTGTGTTGAATCTTGGGCAAATATTAATTGAGGGTTCTGTAGAAGTCGTACGCTCAAGTCCATTAGTTATTTCTGCTTATTTAGGGAGAAATGCCGAATGAGTCTTATAAAACTACACAATGTTGATGCATTTTACGATTCTGCTCAAATTTTAGATAATATAAGTTTAGAGGTAAATAAGGGTGAAAAAGTTGCGGTACTGGGAAGAAATGGAGTGGGTAAAACAACCCTCATAAATACATTGCTTGGCATAGCAAAAGTTCGCTCCGGTAGCATTCAAATACAAGGTAAGACTTTTAAAAATATCCGCAGTTTTGATGCCGTTAGAAATGGTATAGCTGTAGTTCCGCAAGGAAGGCGCATTATTCCGAGTCTAACGGTTGAGGAGAATTTATTGATGGGAGAAGCCTCGCTTCGAAAAGGTAACTGGAACCTAAATTCTGTCTACGATCTTTTTCCAATTCTGCGTGAACGTTCCCAAATAATGGGTACCGCTCTGTCTGGGGGGCAACAACAAATGCTTGCAATTGGCAGAGCACTAATGTCAAATCCAGACCTATTGATTCTTGATGAACCAAGTGAAGGTCTCGCCCCAATTATTGTTGACCAATTGATTGACCTTTTAAATGATTTGGTAAAAAAAGGAACATCAATTCTTTTGGTTGAGCAAAATATTTCATTTATATTGAATGTGGTCGAGCGTTACTTAGTCCTCTCGAAGGGACGAGTTATTGAGAAAGGTAGCGCCATTGGCGTCACGGTCGATAATTTAAAGAAATATATTTCGGTTTGAATTTTCAGTTTGAGTTTGGGTGCTATTTTTATAATTAAATTAAGGAGACAATATGATAAATAATCTTTTGTGTCATAAATCAAAACTGCTTCGGTTAATCAGTTTTGTATTTATACTGATAAGTGGCAGTATTTCTTACGCAGAGGATATCAAAATAGGGGTACCCACCTCCCTTTCAGGTCCGTGGGCAGACTTGGGTAACCAAGTAAAAAGAGCCGTAACATTCGCCGTCAATGAAATTAACGAAAAAGGTGGGGTTATCGGTCGTAAGCTCGTGGTTGATTTCCAAGATTCCGAAGGCAAACCCGATATAGCTAGAAAACAGGCTGAGAAACTAGCCCTCTCAGGTAGCAAGATACTGCTAGGATTGATTGCCTCGGGTGAGGGCTTGGCTATCGCACCAATGGTTGAACGTTGGGACGCTTTATATATTTCAACTATAAATAAGACGGACAAATTAACTGGCGATACCTGCCAAGCAAGAGTATTTAGGGTAAACCGACCTGACGCTGCTGACGCCGCCGCTGTGCGGCCTTGGTTGGCATCTCGCAAGGAAGACAAATGGGCAATCATGGCAAACGACATTGCTTGGGGGCGTAATTCAGGAACAAGCTTTACAAAAGCAACAGTCGATTTGGGTAAAAAAATTGTTTCTGAAAACTACGCTCCTGCTGGAGCAAATGACTTTGCGCCTTACATTCAAAAAATCAAAGATTCAGGAGCTAACGGCCTTTGGGTTGCACTAGCGGGCAGGGATGCTTTAAATTTTGCACAACAAGCCAAACAATTCGGACTTATACCCACTGTAACAACTGCCGGGGTCAGCTTCGTTACTGATAACACGGTAGATACTTTGGGAGAGATTTCTAGAGGTATTTATGGTATTGTTAATTACAGTTCAAGCTTGGATGGTGCAGAAAATAAAACTTTTGTTGACGCTTGGCGCAAGACCTACCCTGGCACAGAGCCAACTAATTTTGAAGGCGAAACCTATATCGGAATGCAAGTGCTAATACAAGCTATAAATATCGCTAAAAGTGATAAGCCCGTGGATATAGCCAAAGCGTTGAGTGGAGCCACGTTCAATACAATTTTGGGTAAGCAAACAATGAGAAAAGAAGATCACCAACTCGAAGCCCCCAACTACTTCGGGATAGTTACTGATAAAGGAGGGAAACTTCGACCCATCATACAAACTGTGATTCCATCATCAGAAGCTTTACCCGCGCCAGACCCAGCCTGCAAAATACCAGCATAGGTTTTTTACCATCACATAAGTACTCACTTACTTGGGCCTGCACTTTATTTTGTCAAACTAGTGCAGGTTATTTCTGTATAACTACGAGCAAGGATTTAACATCGTAGCCTTAAATAGTGAAGATTAAATTTCAGTAAAGTTTCTGCAGTATTTCATTTATTAACAATTTGTAACTTAGGTACCATTCGTTTATACAAATCATTTTCTTGATTTAAAACGGCTGTAAAAGCATCACTATCCTCAAATATTACATTTACATTTTGCTTTTGTGCTGTTTCCAAAAACTTAGGATCGGAGATTACTTTCTTTGTTAAATCCTTCCACTGTCTAACTATTTCTGCAGGTGTACCCTTAGGAAACATAAGACCACGCCATGTTCCAATAACAATATCGATGCCCCTTTCTTTAAAAGTAGGCGTATCCGGATAATCTTTAAGTCTTTGGACAGAAGTTACTGCCAAGATTTTCAACTTTCCTGCTTTTACATGAGCGCTCAGTGCACCAGGGGAGACTACAGTGGCATCTACTTGGCCGGCAAGAATAGCCTGGATAGCTGGGGATTCGCCTTGGTAGGGCACGCGCGTAAAGATAACCCCTGATTTTTCCTCCAATGCCACTGCAGCTATGTCGGGTACAGCACCACTACCAGAGGTAGATAAAGTAGCGCTTCCTGGATTGGATTTAGCATAAGCCATAAACTCTTCAATCGTGTTCCATTTTGAATCTGATCGTACCGTAATAGAAGTGGGATCAGCATTTATTCTTGCAATTGGAATAAAGTCTAAATAACTTGCGTGTCCTATTCCTAGGTAGGGTGCAATCAGTACCTCGGGGGTTCCCATGATTAATTTGTATCCATCGGGTTTTGCGCTTGCAACATCAGCAAATCCAATTGATCCAATAGCACCGGGCTTATTGGTAACCAGAATTGTTTGCGAAAAATAGGTTCTTGCAACTTCTGAATAGATCCTTGAAATTGCATCTGTACCCCCCCCTGCTGGCCAAGGAACGACCATTTCAACCGTTTTTTGAGGGTAAGAATTGGTCTGTGCAAATCCAGCGAAAGGGGTAGAGCATAACAACACAAATATTGTTAGGCATAGTTTAATTAATTTGCACATTGCTATCCATTCCTAAAATTAAAGAAATTTATAACGTCGGAATTGATAAGCCACCGTCAACATTGATGACAGTTCCTGTCAAGAAAGAAGTGTCTTCGGCCACCAACACTTTTACAGCCTTGGCAACATCCGCTGGGTAACCCCAGCGAGACACAGGGACCAAGCCCTCTGCGATTCTTTTATCGTATTTGGACGCCACTTTTTCAGTCATGGGAGTTCGTATAATTCCAGGCCTGATCTCAAACACTCCAATATTGTGTGCAGCTAATCTTAATGCGAATAATTTAGTCATCATGCTAAGCCCTGTTTTTGAAATACAGTACTCCCCTCGATCAACGGTTGCTTGGTCTGTGTTAACAGATGAAATAGTCACAATTGCGCGATTTTCTCGGCTAGACGAATTAATCATCTGAATCGATACGGCTTGGGTTAAAAAAAATGTTCCCCTTAGATTAACGCCCATCACACTGTCAAAAGCATCGGGTTGTATTTTTAACAAGTCGTCTCGAACTGGACTGCTGATGCCAGCACCATTTATAAGGAACCGAATGTCCCCTCCCCAATGCATGGCCTCTTGGATAATACGCTTATGATCTTCCACCTTTGAGATATCGCATTCAACAAAGATAGCCTCTCCTCCAGAATCGATTATTTCGCCATAGGTTTTAAGTCCATTTATTTTGTCGCTATCGAGCAGAGCTATTTTCATACCGATTTTGCTTAACTCTAGCGCTATTGCCGCTCCAATCCCGCGACTTGCCCCCGTGACAATTGATAATGGCCGATTCATGTTTGCTCCAATCAACGTTGATTTAAGTGTGAGTCTTATGTCTTGTGATGCAAGTATCTAAAACATCTTCTCCAGGCCTTTTCCACCAATCGAGCTCGGAGAATATTTCGACTTCGCAGAATCCAGCAAATCCATTGTCCTCAACCCAGCCGCGAATTTTTTTTAGCTCTATCACTCCGTCACCCATCATTCCCCTGTCGTTCAGTAAGTCTTTGGTTGGGGTCAGCCAATCACAGACGTGGTAGGCCAGTAATCGGTTTCGTCCGGCACGTTCAATTTGCTCTTTAAGTTTAGGATCCCACCATGTGTGGTAAACATCCAGGGCAACACCTAGGGAGCCTCCTTTAGAGGGGTCTAACGCATCACACATATCCAACGCTTGCTCAAGTGTATTTATACAAGCTCTCTCTGCTGCTTGCATAGGATGCAGTGGTTCAATAGCAAGCGGCATTCCAACCTCTTTTGCGTATTCAAGGGCTTGAGCTACTCCGTCAAAAACTTGCTCTCGGGCTAACCCAATTTCTTTGTAAGAGGCAGCGCCTGCAAGAGCGCCCGGCAACGACCCAACAACCAACACTAAGCAAGGCGCCTCTAATTTTTTAGCTTCGTCGATGGCCCTTCGGTTGTCATCTCTTGCTTCCTGTAAACCTTTAGCGTCCACTGCTGTAAAAAAACCACCCCTGCAATATCCACTAAGAGTCATGGAATGGGACTTCAATTGTTTAGCAATCCTCTCAATACCAACCACTGAGACTTGGTCCCTCCATGGGCTTATGGATCTAATGTTTCTTTTAGCGCATTCGTCTATGATCTTATCAAGAGACCATTGCTTTTTTACTGTAGCCGTATTGATTGACAGCCATTCACAAGATTTTGAAAAATCGCGCACAAGTCGTCCCTAACTTTTATGAGTCTAAACCATGAATTCTTAATAAGGTTTGCATACGGCTGATTGCGAGATCTGGATCTTCAATCAAGTTAGCTTGATCAGCGAGCTTGAATAACTCAACAAAATGAGTCAATGATCTTGTGCTTTGCTGTCCGCCCACCATACAAAAATGCTTTTGATGTCCCCCTAACCAAGCCATAAAGACTACACCTGTTTTATAAAAACGAGTGGGGGCCTTAAAGATGTGCCGTGAAAGGGGAACAGTAGGTCCAAGTATGTTGTGAAATTCGTCCAGGTTGCCATTTGCAAGTTCCCCGAGTGCAGCGCTCGCAGCAGGTGCTATCGCATCAAATATTCCAAGCAACGCGTCGCTTCGTTGATTGACCAAAGCCGCCCCAACTCCGTCGCCTGAAATGAGCTCGGCATAGTTAAAATCGTCGCCGGTATACATCCGAACACCTTTGCCGTCTATTCCCCCCTTGGAGGGTAGACCTCTACGCGCAAGAATCTCTTTGTTTTTGTCGAGCAATGATATTTTTATGCCGTCTACTTTTGACGAATGAGCCTCAATAATTCCTAAAACCGTCTTAGTCGCCTCTCCTGTATCTTGACTGCCCCAATACCCAGATAAGGCAGGATCAAACATATCTCCTAACCAATGCAGAATAACGGGCTCTTTGGCTTGACTGAGTATACGGTCATATACTCGTTCGTAATCTGCGGGACTTTTGGCCACCCTAGTTAGAGCACGACTGGCCATAATGATCAACCGTCCCCCGGCCCTCTCAATCGCCTCCATTTGCACTTCGTAGGCGTTGATAACCTCTTCAACGGTTTTAACTTGCTCTAAATCAAGGTGATCGGTCCCGCAACCCGATGCAACCAATGCCCCTGGGTGACTCTTTGACGCCTCAATAGAGCGTTTAATAAGCTCAAGCGATGTTTCCCAATCAAGTCCCATACCTCTTTGGGCGGTGTCCATTGCCTCTGCTACACCAAGCCCTAAAGACCAAAGTCTTTCTCTAAAGGCAATAGTTGCATCCCAGTCTATAGCGCACCCAATCCAAGGATCAATATCTCCAAAGGGGTCCGCGACAACGTGCGCTGCGGAGTAAGCGATTCGGTTAAATTTAACTCCCGGTTTAGGCCTGACAGGTGTTTTGCCGGTTAGGGTGTAAGGGGTCAGTTTCCCGCAAAGATCTGGTAGTTTAATTAGTTTAGGCACAACTTTACTCCAACTCTTAAAATTTAAGGGGGGCTACATCAATCCAGCGTCGCTCCCTCCAAGACTCGAGCGCACTCTCAACGAGTTGAACACCCTTAGCACCCTCAGGCAGCGTCCATTTATAGGGTTCATTTTCAACCACGTGTCTTATGAAATGTTCCCATTGAATTTTGAAGCCGTTATCATAAACTTGTGTATCTGGGACATCTTGCCATTGGTCGTAAAAATTCATAGTTTGTTTTACATCTGGATTCCATACTGGCCTTGGAGTGTTAACCCGGCTCTGAGCTTTACACGAAGTAAGTCCTGCTACGGCTGACCCATGAGTACCGTCTACATGAAAAGTCACCAAGTCCTCTCGGTTGACGCGAGTTGCCCAAGACATATTTACCTGAGCAATTACTTTTTCGCCCTGGTGGCCTTTTAGCTCGAAGGTTGCATAGGCTGCATCATCAGCAGTTGCTTTGTAAGGGTTATTAGCCTCATCCCACCTCTCTGGAATATGAGTCGCTCCAACACAAGAAACCGATTGCACTTCGCCGAAAATGTTATCCAGTACATACCTCCAGTGGCAGACCATGTCCAAGATAATGCCTCCACCCTCCTCCGATTTATAGTTCCAACTCGGTCGCTGAATGGGTTGGAGATCACCCTCAAATACCCAGTATCCGAATTCAATTCTTACACTTAGCAATTTTCCAAAAAAACCTGAACGTCTTAGCATATCCAGCTTTCGCAGTCCAGGTAGAAATAATTTATCCTGAACTGCTCCGTGCTTGATCCCTGACTTCTCAGCAAGTATCGCAATCTCAATGGCCTCATTGAGATTTGTTGCAATCGGTTTTTCACAGTAAACGTGTTTGCCCGCCCTAATCGCTTGAGCTAGTAGGGTTGGACGCATTTGGGTTGTCCCAGAATCAAAGAAAACGGTATCCTCTTTGTTCTTCATTGCAGCGTCTAAATCTGTGCTGTAACGCTCAATGTGATTGGCTTTTGCAAGGGCTTCAACCTTGGCAGCGTTGCGTCCTATCAAAATCGGATCGGGCATGACCTTATCTCCATTTAAGAGTGTCACACCGCCTTGGTTACGAATGGCCACAATGGAGCGAATTAAGTGTTGATTCATTCCCATTCGACCAGTCACGCCGTTCATTATTATTCCAAGTCTTTTAATCGCCATAAGTGCTCCTATTAATTTAATAAATTCAATAACTTTGATTAAATGAATTCCAGTCTATACAACCGCCTTGAATGCATGTGGCAAAACCAGAACTACTCAGAGAGCTAAGATTAATAAGCCCTTCTTTTATTTGTAAACGGATATCAGTCTCGCTTTCAGTATATAAAAATGGATGATGCGCTAAGAAAGAACTTTGTTCACCCAAAGGTATGCCCTGCATTCCATTTACATAGTGATGACCATTTCGTTCAACATGGGTTAGACCTAACAAACTGACCAAGGCCAGATCTTGTTGAATACCGACTCCAGGCTGCATTGTCAAATCTTCACCCGTTTGAAAATAAAACGAGCTGGTTTTTGAGCTTTTAATATTGCTAGAGTCGTTTAGCATTTTGCACCTTGCGGCGTTAATTAAAGATTTGTAAACTCCCTTACAACTTTTGCTAGAGACGCCCCTATATCCAAGATCGATTGCTTTAACAAAGGTGTCTAAATCAGCGTCTGACTCGTCAATTAAAAGTGGTTTATACGCCGCGATTTCCTCAACGTTAGTCTTCATAGCCTGATCTCTATGAATGGGTTGCTCGATAAAAAGAATTTTATTAAATATTTTTTCAAGATCTTTTGTCTTTTTAAATACATTGAAAAATTCCAAAAAAGATTGACCACTTACAAACTGTTCATTTCCGTCCAAAGAAATACCAATGGCAACATCTTGTATCACAGGTGCTATTTCTTTTAAACGGATTATGTCTTTATCCAAATTTCCACAAAGCTTAATTTTGTAATAACGGTGTCCATACGTGTTAACAACATCTTTGAGCGTGACTGGCAAAGTGTCTTCAGGACGACTTACGCTATCATCTAACTTATCAATTGCGTCCAAAAGTCCTATCGTGTGCCTAGCATCTATTTGTGCGCTTGGAGATAGTGATTTGAGGAACTTATTCAGATCAAAATTTTTTAAATCTGATAATTCAGACATATCAGAACTGTTTAAACCGATGTGATTATGATTTATAACTTTATAAAAATTTGAATTCAAATAGTGACATAAAGCATCTATAAGTGCTTTATCAATGAGTGCTATTCCGAAATTTGAAGTTAAGTGATTTAAGTTGTTTTGCTCGCCACTTTTTATGATGCTTGAATAGTGATGGCTAAAGTATTCCCAAGCATTTTTAAAGGAAGATTCTGCGAGGTAAGCTGTACGGGCAATTTTCAATGACAGCCTGAGTTGATTGAAATTATCTTCATTAGATAAGTCCATATTTTTATCAAACCATTTAGGCACCATCATCTCAGAGGAGCAACCCTGTGCTAAAGTTGCGTCCTTAAATTCGACATCAACTTTCACGTAAACTTGAGGACACTCCTTTAGAGTTACAACACCAAACCGGAAGGGAAGTCTTAGACGCACCTCTCTCTCAATGAAGCTAATCTGTTTAATTCTAAACTTAGGTGCGTTCACAACGTGCACCTATTTGCTTGCTTAATGATCAAGAGTTCCCCTAGAATAAAAATGAGCTCTTATTTGACTAGAGTAATGCCCGAAATCACTCGAACCCATCATCTCAAGAGTTCGCGCTCTAGGTAGCTCTATCTTGTAAATAGCGGCAATAGATCCCGGTCTCTCACTCATCACAATAACTCTATCGGACAAGAAAATAGCTTCAGGAATACTATGGGTAATTAGAAGAACTGTTTTTTTGGACTTCGACCAAATATCCTGTAACTCTAAATTCATTCTCTCTCTGGTCATAGCGTCTAATGCTCCAAAGGGCTCGTCCATTAGCAAAAGAGCCGGATTATGCAGCAAAGCCCTACAAATAGACACTCTTTGCTGCATCCCTCCAGATAGCTGCTTGGGAAACTTATTCTCAAACCCTTTGAGCCCAGTCATCTCAATTAACTGATGAGCGCGATTAAAGGACTCCTCACGGTCAAGGCCCCTAATCTCCGCTTGTAACAGAATATTTTGCAAGACTGTACGCCAAGCCAGTAGAACCGAGCTCTGAAAAACAATACCAACGTCTCTTTGAGGCCCTGATATTGGACTACCTGATAGGGTAAGCGTACCACTGGTGATTGGCAATAAACCAGCAACCATTTTCAATAACGTACTCTTTCCGCACCCCGAGGGACCCACTATAGATATAAACTCGCCTTGTTTGACATAGAAATCAAGCGGCTTTAAAGACTCAACTAGGCCCTCCCTACTTGAGTACGTTTTGGAAACTCCTAAGGCTTCAATTAAATGGGTATGCGACATAAAACTTGATCTAGGCTTTGAAATAAATCAAAAACCCAATCAATTATTTAGGGGTAAAAATTCCAACGTTACGTAATCTTCAGGCTTTCCGCGGGTTGTAGGGTCCATTCCACCGTATTGAACTAATAAATCCAGCGTATCACTGATATTCTTATTCGTAACTCTAAAAGGCCTATCCTTTGCAGTCTCCTTGGTATGATAAAGATCTATTGATTCTTTCATCCCCACGATGAGGGAAGCGCGAACACCTGCCTTTGAGTTTGCCTTTAACATTGCGTCAACAGCGGATTCAGGACTTTTTTCTGCAGCCTCTACAGCTTTTGTAGTGGCTTTCATAAATCGCCTCACTAAATCTGGATTTTCTGTCAATAACCCCTTATTTGTAATAATCCCAGACGATATTTGGTTAATTCCTGAATCCGCGAATTTGATGGGCGTAACATTGCGACCCGTTGCATCTTGAAGCTTTATTGCTTGGTCCATCACATAGCCAAGTAACAAATCTGCTTGGCCGTTGATCACCGCATTAAGCTTAGTTTGTCCATCACCCGCTACAGTCTTAATTTGGTCTTGAGGTATATTGTTGGCCTTCAAAAATAAGGGCCACATTTGAGACATGGAGTCTCCAGGAGTGATAGCAACAGTTTTACCAATAATGTCTTTTGGATTTTTAATGTTTTTATCTGTAAATCCCATGACTGACATGGGGCTGAGTTGAAATAAAACTCCAGTAGATTTAAGAGGTGCTCCCTTTGCAGCAGCTTTAATCATGGTGGTGATATCAATATATCCAAAAGTAGCTGATTTAGCAGCTACGGCCTGGGCAGTGACCGCAGACCCTCTGCCTTCTTGAATATCTAGATCAATTCCTTCATCCGAATAAAAATTTCTTTCTTTACCCAAAAAGAAGGGAGCGTGCTCGCTATATAAGTACCAGTTGAGCATGAGTGTCACTTTATCCATAGGTTTATTTTGGGCATAAATGTTGCCACAAAAGAGCACCAGAACAGATGTCATTAATAACAAAGAACGTCTTACAAAATAAATTTTCATGAGCTGTCTTCCTTTAGTTTTAAAGATTTTTAGAACACTTGATTTTGAGAAGGGTGCCATGGAATCATTATTCGTTCAAAAAAATCGACGAATAAGAACAACACAACACCAATAGTTGACAAAACAACCAATGCTGCAAACATAAGCGGCAAATCAAAATTACCATTTGCTACTTGCAAAACGTATCCAATTCCAGAATTGGAGCCAACAAACTCACCAACCACTGCTCCAACCACTGCCAAAGTAATAGCAACTTTCAATCCGCTGAAGATGGCAGGTAGAGCTTGGGGCAAAGAGAATTTAAAAAAAGTCTGGATCTTTGTTGCCCCCATCGATCTAGATAAATCTATCATGTCGGCTTCAACCGATTTAAATCCCATCACTGTTGAGACTACTACAGGGAAAAAACCAAGTAAGAACGCTGAAATTATTTTTGGTACTATTCCAAAACCAAACCAGACGACAAATAGCGGAGCTATCGCAACTTTAGGTATGCTTTGGGAAAATACCAATACTGGGTAGAGGTAAGACTCGATGATCTTTGAATAGGCAATCAGCATAGCAAGAGGTATTCCGATAACAATAGTTAAAGCGAAGCCACCTAAAGTTGCCTGAGTTGTTTTCCAACTCTCAGATAAAAGTCTTGGCCATTCTAAGTACAGTTGCTCAATCACCTGAACAGGCGTAGGAATGAGATAGGGTGCTATTTTGAAAACTCTAATCAGGACATCCCAAAGTAACACCATTAAAAACACAAGTAAAAATGGTTTGATACCAGGAGATAACAAGAGATTGCGAAACAAGGATGATTTCATTAACTAAATTTCAAAATTAACTATATGGTTAATTATTAGTGCTCACTTATGCTCTGTCAATGCAAACTAGGGAAATCACTTATAGGGATTTAATCGGTTTAGTGCGGGTTGAAGCTATAAAAGAACGTAGCCGAGAATTAAATCTATCATATGCGAGAGTCTTTGTGCTTTTAATTTTGGGTGGAGTAGATTTTTAGCAAAAATTGTCGAAAGCGTGTGACTATTAGATAAATAGAAATAACAAATACCTGCAATTGAAATGTAGAGCTGAATTGGATCTATACCATCTCTAAATAAACCTTTTTCACGACCCTTTTGCAAAACAAAGTCAATCATTTTGATCAAGGGTGAAGTTGACGCTTGAATATTCTTTGAATTTTTTAGATGAGCCGCTTGACTCTGATTTTCACTGTTTAATAATGAAATAAACTCTGGATGATCAAGGTAGTAGTCCCAGGTGAATGTGATTAATTGTCGGACTGCTTGAACAGGATCAATCTGGTCCAGATGTAGGGCCTGCTCAGCTCTTCTAATTTCACTATAAGCGTGCTCTAAAACCTCAAGAAATAGCTGATCTTTACTTCTGAAATAATAGTAAATAAGTCTCTTATTTAACCCCGCACGCACGGCGATACTATCAACCCTAGCACCTGAGAGTCCGTGTAGAGCAAATTCGGCTTGCGCTGCCAAAAGAATAATGTATTTTGAATCTGCTTCTTGTTTGATTAATTTAACCATAATAATAAAATGAGGAGTTAACTATTTAGTTAATCTTTATCTTACAACGTAATTAGGTAATATTTAATCCCTTATTGAATTCAGCTAACCTGAAATTTTGTTTAAAGCATATATTAATGGTTCAATTGAGACACCAAACAAATCCGAATAATTATCAACGGTTAATGCAACTATAAGCTCATAAGAAAAAACGATTGATGTAATCAAGCTAGTTGTAAAAATTGCTGCTACTCTTTGTGAAGCACCTATATGCAACACCATGGTAACAAACTGTAATAAAAATCCTAGAAAAATTATTTCATATCCTTTAATTTGGTCAAAACTCTGCCACCGAAATCCAATGCGGGTTCTTCGGTCATATTGAAGTTGACTTATATGTTTGACTAACATACTTGATATGACAGGACTAGTTTTAACATCCTGAGCAACTATAAGGGTTTGTCGCATCAGAGAATTAAATTTCTCTGAAGTGATTTTGGAAATTTCCTTTTTTCTCAACAAAGGCCACTCATCTCTTACTGCGGACTCCACATACAACTTAAGGTAATTTTCCAGCCCTGAGGACTTCAGATAATCTGAATCCTTTATAAGTTCGCTAAAAGAAATGATATCCGTCCGTTCATTTTTAATTGATGCAGTATGAGCCTGAAAATTTCCCCATACACTGTTACCTAAAAAAGCACTTAAGAATATAAAAGACGCCGCTACAGGTGCTAATAAAGCCGGTGTTACGAGTGTTAGCTCATCTAAAATTGCACTAAGCATTTTAGAGCTATGAATATAAATAAAAACAAACAGCGCCCCAATGTTAATGGCGATCAAAGATAATGTTATTTCCAAAGGAGTGGCTGTATTTAAAAAAGTTTCCATTCTGGGTATAGTCTATTAAATTATAAAATTATTATTTAAATCATAAATTTATTTTAATTTTAACAAATAAATCTTACAATGTAACTTATTGATATTGCCAAAAATTGAGATACTCAAGACCATGCTTCATCCCGTTATGAATGAGAAAAATTAAAGCAAAGATGATTTATTTAAAATAGAAAGCAGAGAGCCTCGGTCCTTTTTAAAAAAACGTCTCATTACCCTACATTCAATTAATTCAAGATATTAAGTCAGCTTACAAGCACTGCTTTGATACTTGAATAGCCCCTAAACCTGACCCTCCCGGTGAGCTTGGGTTGCTCTAAGAGTTTAACTTTAGGAAATCTATTAAAAAATGCCCCTAAAGCAATCTCCCCCTCTAATCGTGCAAGCCCCATTCCTGCACAGGTGTGAATCCCGCCTGCAAAGGCCAGGTGTCGATTGTTACTTCGCAATGCATCGAATTCATTGTGGCGATCAAATTTGTCTGGATCTCTATTAGCCGCTCCCATACAAAGGGTAATCTGAGTGTGGGCCGGTACGAGAACGTCATCTATCATCACTTCACGAGTGGTGATACGGTTGCCTAGCTGATTTGAGCTCTCAAACCGAAGTATTTCCTCCACAACAGATTTTGTTGTATCAGGATTTTCAAATAATTTTTGTATTTCTTGACCTTGGTCTATTAGTAAGACAATACCGTTTCCAATGAGATTAGTGGTTGTCTCATGGCCAGCGTTTAGCAAAAAGATGCAGTTGTGCAGCAGTTCAAGCTCTGATAGCCGCTCC
Organism: uncultured Burkholderiales bacterium; assembly: GCA_903871545.1. GTDB lineage: Bacteria > Pseudomonadota > Gammaproteobacteria > Burkholderiales > Burkholderiaceae_C > Limnohabitans. Next base: position 41,134 of record CAIQHG010000081.1, read on the forward strand.
CCGTTCTCCTCGCCCTGTATTAAACGCGTGAGTACATCTTTGCCAGGATCCCCCGGATTTGCCCTTCTGTCTGCGACCAATATTTTGAGATAGGCTACAAACTCAGCAACACTTTGGTTCCCCCTATTGAACGACTCTTCAGTCAATACTGGCTCAAGTGCACCTAGGATAGACAAAGACCACTCCCGTAATGGACCTCGGTCTTGTTGAGGTACACCGAGCAAGTTACCAATAATCTCGACCGGTATGGCCGAAGCAAAGTCGGAGATTAAATCTACATACCCAACCTCTTTGTATTTAAGGCTCATGCTATCTAGCAATTGATTGACTAGAACCTTTAGCCCTGGCTCCAGGAGTTGGATGGCTTTAGGAGAGAGCGCTGCGCCGATTAATTTTCGGACCCGGGTGTGAAGCGGTGGGTCATTAAAAACTAAACTATGGGTGTGGTGCTCATAAAGAAGTGAATCTCCCATATTGGGCTTGAATAGGACTCGTTTATCTGAGCTAAAAACCTCTGGGTGCCTGTAAACAAAGTCCAAGTCTTTGTAGCGCGTTAAGAAATAGCCTCCATCGGGAAGTTTTTTGATGGGGGCGTATTTGATTAATGCTTCGTAATAGGGGTAAGGGTTTACAAAGAAGTCTGAAGGCAGACGTTTTAAATCAAACTGCTCAGCAAACTGTCTTTGTAAAGCAGAGTTGTCCTGGGGATAGTCCATTGATTAAGATTCTGAATTTTCTGTCACTATCCATTTAATCCAGACTGATATTGAGATCTTTAATCAGTTTTTGCCACTTAACCGTCTCACTTTTTAGCAGGGCTTGGTACTGTTGAGGAGTGCTGCCAATAGGCTCAATTCCAAAATCGGTGAGCTTTTTATGAATATTGGGCTGGTTGATGACGGTTGAAACTTGTTTTTGAAGTTGAGAGATCACGTCACTGTTTGTGCCAATTGGGGCAACAAGACCGACGTAAGCAGCTGCTTCAATATTTTTATACCCAAGCTCTGAGAAAGTCGGCACATCAGGGAGTTGAGCAAGCCTACTGGTGTTAGCAACGGCTAAGGCTTTAACTTTGCCGGATTTGATAAACCCAGCCCCTGCCGCTAAATCCACCATCATGGCTGGAATGTGCCCCCCTGCAAGGTCTTGCAAGGCTGGAGATGCTCCCTTGTAGGGTACGTGTGTCATATTAAGTCCAGTCTCGACTTTTACAAGCTCCATGGCTAAATGGTGAGGGCTACCCGCGCCTGCGGAGCCGTAGTTCAAGCCTCCTGAAGTTGCTTTAACTTTGGCGATGAATTCAGCAACAGTTTTGACATCAAATTCTGGACCAACAATTAAAATCATCGGAAACTTACCCATCAGTGTGACCGGGCTGAGCTCCTTTACGGGATCGTAAGAGAGGTTTTTGTAAAGAACCGGGTTGTTGACCATGGTGCCGTTATCGGCTGATAGTACCGTGTACCCATCGGCAGGTGCGTGGGCAGTCTCAGCAGCAGCGATAGCGGTGTTGCCCCCTGGTTTGTTCTCAATTAATACGCTTTGACCGACTAAACTGGATAGTTCTTGAGAAATACTACGGGCCAAGAAGTCTGAGCCCCCACCAGCTGGGTAAGGAACCAACCAGCGTATGGGCTTGGAGGGGTAATTACTCTGGGCTAAGCATAAGGCAAAGGGGGAAAGAAGGAGTAAAGAGATGAGGAATTTTTTAAAAATCTTTAGCATAAAGGATCTCCGCAGTTAATGCTTTTATGTTAAGTCAAGACCAGCTATTTAATTATTTACTGGCGTATGGATTACCCTAATAAAAAAAATTGAGAACAGAAGTTATTTCTGTTAAGTAATAGTGTGGACAAAGTATGATGCAAAATCATGACGCATTTTTTAAATTAAATGGGGGGGTTTTAGTGAAAATCAGAAGAATTCACCACGTTGCTTATCGTTGCAAAGATGCCAAGGAAACTGTTGATTGGTATGTAAAGCACTTGAATATGAGGTTCATCTTGGCAATCGCTGAGGATTTTGTCCCCTCAACCAAGGCACCTGACCCTTACATGCATGTGTTTCTAGATGCAGGAGGGGGAAGTGTCCTTGCGTTTTTTGAAATACCCAACAGTCCCCCTATGGGCATGGATCCCAATACCCCAAAATGGGTTCAGCATTTGGCTTTGAATGTGGAGACACTTCAAGAGTTAATGGATGCCAAGGAAAGTTTAGTAAAAGCCGGAATAGATGTACTTGGACCTATTGATCACACCATTTTTAAATCCATTTATTTCTTTGATCCGAGTGGCCACAGGCTTGAGTTGGCAGTTGAGACAAACACGTCCCAGATGGATATGGCCTTAGACCGTGTAAAGTGGGATATGTTGGAGGAGTGGTCTAAGACTAAAAAAGCACCCCAACATGCCAAATGGATGCACGACGGTAGCACACCTCCTTTTGAGACTTAGACTTAGACTTAGACCTAGGATTAGACCTAGGCTGAGTTGAAACTAATACACTTAATTGGAGGAACATCTAATCGCCGGCACGTCAAAGCGTATTGGGCTAATACGCACTAAAAAACCTGGCAAATCATTCGTATTTGTTGAATACTTCAAAGCTCTGTTCAGCCCCGAGATACGGCACCTTTGGTTAAGCAAGAAAGCCCTTTTATATATTCCTAGTTTTACTATGCTATTTAAATTGAATCAGTTCATTGAATAGCTAAAGAGTACTTCGATTTACGTATTTGGATACCAACAAGCAAATGAAGAAGAATCAGTAATTGCCAAATTAGGCTGGTCGGACAAGCAATTGGCTTGAGCTCTTGCGCAACGTGGTGCAAAACTACAACCCTTAGGCAGATGCGCTAAATCAGGCGGTGAACCTGCAATGGTGAGCAAAGGACTTCCTCGATTGTCGTGGCTCACTGTTGAGGCGAGTAAGCCTTGCGTGTAGGGGTGGCGTGGTTTATAAACAATATCTGCAAGATTGCCAATTTCCACAATACGACCTGCATACATCACAGCAACTCGGTCAGAAACCTCTACAGCAGCACCAATGTCGTGAGTAACGAATATCACTGACATACCGGTTTCTTTTTGTAACTCTCGCAACAACAACAAAATTTGAATTTGGACAGATGCATCCAGTGCAGTAGTAGGTTCGTCAGCTAGCAAAAGTTTCGGCTTACAAACCAATGCCAAAGCAATCATTGCGCGTTGACGCATGCCACCGGATAGTTCATGCGGGTAAGCATCAAAGCGTTTTCGAGCTTGCGGAATTTGGACTCGCTCGAGCATATCTAATGCACGCAGTTGAGCTGCGCTGGCGTCCAATTGCTCATGCGCGCGCAATACCTCTGTGAGTTGTTGGCCAATGGTGTAGACCGGATCAAAGGCCAGGCCAGGCTCTTGAAAAATCATCGACGTTAAACGGCCGCGGTATTGGTTTAAGGCTTTTTCGTTAAAAGATAAAACGTTTTGTCCATCAACTATTATTTCGCCTGTGATGCGCGTTGTTTTTTCAGAGTGTAGACGTAGAAGAGTCCTCAGCGTTACGCTTTTTCCGGAGCCAGATTCACCCAGCAGCGTCAGCACTTCACCCGCAGCGACCTCAAAATTGATGCCACTAAGCGCTTGCGCTTTGCGTTGACCATTGAATTGCACATGCAAGTCTTTGACTTGAAGTAACGCATTACTCATAGGTGCGCGGCTCAAGGTTGAGGTGACAGGCCACAATATGGTCATTTACTAGGCCGACTGGCGCAAGCTGCGGGGAAACGCTGCGACAGGTGTCTTTGACATAGGGACAGCGGTCTTGAAAACGACAACCAACGGGCGGATTAATGGGATTAGGTGGGTCCCCCTCTAGAGGCGGCTTAGATGTTCGTTTTGCGGGATCCATCGAGGCAATAGCCGAGAACAGTGCCTGTGTGTAAGGATGCGCCGCATGGTTAAAGATCCGGTCAACAGGGCCCTTTTCGACAACTTGGCCAAGATACATGACCATCACTTCATCGCTCATGTAATGCACCACATGCAAGTCGTGAGAGATGAAAAGATAAGTCAGTTGTCTCTCGCTTTTAAGTTCTTGTAACAAGTTCAATACTTGGGCTTGTACTGATTTATCCAGTGCAGCAACTGCTTCGTCGAGTATGACTAAACGCGGTTGATACGCCAAGGCGCGCGCAATGTTGACGCGTTGTCGCTGCCCACCGGAGAGCTCATGCGGATAACGGGAGGCAAAGAGTTCAGGTGCTAGACCAACTCTTTGCAGCAACGCTTTAGCTTGGAGGGTTGCTTCGGATTTTGAAACACCGTGCACTGTTGGGCCGTAGGATATGGTTTGTTCAATCGTCAAACGCGGATTTAGCGAAGCGAAAGAGTCTTGAAAAACCATTTGTAGATTTTTACGGAATTCTTTAAGCGCAATGCCGCCGTATTCAGCCACGCCGTCACCGTCAAAAACCATTTTGCCGCTGTCAGGATTGATCAAGCGCGCAATCAATTTGGCCGTTGTGGACTTGCCGCAACCGGATTCGCCCACAATACCCAACGTTTTGCCTTTGGCAACAGAAAAACTGACGTTATCCACGGCATGAACAAACTTCTTCTCTTTAGCGAAGAGTTCACCCCGAACAGGGAAATACTTTTTGAGATTGTTTACCACCAAAATGGGTTGCGCAGGACCGCCACGGTCATGCGTGTTGAGGTTGGGGGCGGTGTCTAGCTTCATCATTTTTTAATATCCATGGCAGCGCGCACGCCATCTGCCAGTAAGTTGAAAGCGATGGATGTCAAGAAAATAAACGCACCAGGAAGTGCTGCAACAAAAGGCTTGTTGTAAATAGCGGATCGCAAAGTGTTAAGCATCAACCCCCATTCAGGCTCTGGTGGCTTTACACCTAGCCCTAAAAAAGACAACCCAGATGCCAAGATCATGCTCACACTCAGCAAGCCCGTCGCGTATACAAAAACGGGTCCGAGCACATTGCCCAAAACGTGTACTCGAATAATAGAAAAAGCGCTAGCCCCACTCATTCGTGCAGCTTCTATGTAATCGAGTTGACGCACCTGTGTGGTTACACTTTCTGCCACGCGAACTATTTGAGGAACAAACACCAATGTAAGCGCAATCAAGCTGTTACTCAAACCTGGACCCAGAGCACCAGAGATGGCTACAGCCAAGAGAACGGACGGAAAAGCATAAAAAATATCCAAGATGCGCATAATGACCATATTGGTGCGACCACCAAGATAGCCTGCAAATAAACCTAAAGTAGTTCCAACACAAAATGCAGAAAACACAGGAACGATCCCCATCAACAAAGACAATCGCCCCCCGTACATCAGACGAGTCAGCATATCGCGCCCCAATTCGTCGGTGCCCAATAAATAGCCAGGACTGCCGATAGGCAATAAGCGTTTAAGCATGCTAGCTTTGAATGGATCGCCAGGAGCTAGCCACGGTGCAAAGACAGCGGACATCACTAGCACCAATAAAACACCAGCACTGATCAAGGCCAATGGCTCGTTTTTGAGTTGGCGCAGCACCATGCGCCAATATCCAAAGCTTTGAGGGGTTGGAGTGTGATCGGTCACTGTCTTTACCTCTTAGGCGCGACCCATGCGTGGGTCAATCAAAGGTTGCACGATATCGACTAGTAAATTCAACACTACAAAGATCATGCACAACACAAGCAACGTGCCTTGTAGCAACGGAATATCGCGTTGAAAGATAGCAGTGTTCAACAAGAAACCTGTCCCAGGCCAAGCAAAGACTGTCTCCACCAAGATGGACCCCCCCATCAAGTAACCAATTTGCAAGCCTGTTACCGCTAAAACAGTAGGTGCGGTGTTCTTAGCAATATGCCTAAAAACAGCCATGTTGCTTAAACCCCTGGCACGCAGTGCAGTAACAAACTCTTGCTCCAACATATCTGCCACCAAAGCCCGCACAGTACGTGTGATGATTCCCATGGGGATGACACACAAAGTAACTGCGGGTAACACCAAAAAGCGCAAATGCTCCATGTCCCACACCCATTCACTTGAACCACCGGGCCCGGCGCCCATAGCAGGTAACCAACCTAAGTTGATGGAGAAGACAATCGTTAACACCAATCCTAGCCAGTAATGGGGAATGCTCACGCCAATCACAGACAAGGTGGTGGCAATCTTATCTATTAAGCTACCGCGCTGATAGCCCGCTAATGCACCGAGCACGCACCCAACGCATACACCCATGAGAGACGCAATCGTGGCAAGCATGAACGTGTTGCTGACAGCCCCCAGAACCTCTGTAAGTACTGCCCGACCAGATGCAATGGACGTACCTAAATCACCATTCAAAGCGCGCCAAAGCCACAGCCCGTATTGGACAGGCACTGGTTTGTCTAAACCATAAGCGCTTTTGAGTGCTTCGATGACCTCTACTGGCGCGTCGGCAGGGGCTATTGCGTTCAACGGGTCTCCTGGTGCCAGATAAACCAGCATGAAGGAGATGACGGTGACGCTTAGGGCAATGGGAAGTGCATAGAGCAGGCGCTTAAAGATGTAGACCCACATTACTTCATTTTAATCGTAGTGAGATCTTGGAACCAGTGTTGAGCTTGAACAAACTCTTGCACTTTGGGCGAAAGAGCATGTGGGTTTACATCATGTACGACCCACAACATCAATGCATCGTCCACCATGGTTTGGTGAACTTCTGCAAGTAACGCATCTTGCACTTTAGTGTCAAAATTGTTCCGTAGTGTGTCCAAAGTGCTATCCATCTTTGGATTGTTGTAACCACCCCAGTTCACACCGTTGGGCGCGGTGTAACGACTATCGACAAAGCGGGTAAGCGCAAGAAAGGGATCTGCTGTGACGTAACCCAAGTTAATGCCAGTGATGCCCTTGCCAGCGTTCATATCCGCTTTGGCACCCCCGCGCCAGTGAAGGTAGAGATTTTCTAATTCAACGACTTCAAACTCAAGTTGAATACCAATCTCTGCCAAACTTTGTTGTATGAATTCGTTCATAGGCAACGACAACATCTGGCCAGTTCCGCCTTGAGCAATGATGATCTTGGCTTTAAGCGGTTTGCTAGGGCTGTAACCAGCCTGCGCCATGAGCGCTTTAGCTGCGGGTAAGTCATAGCCGATTTTGAAAGCGGGTTTGCCAAACCAAGGACTGGTGCTATCGATTTGGCCTTTGGCAGGAGTCGCCAAACCATTTAAAAGTTTAACAATGGCGTTTCGGTCAATTGCTAAGTTTGCAGCTTTGCGCACGTTAATATCTGTCCAAGGTGAACCTGGATATGTAGAGAAGTGATAAGGCCACACATGGGGCGTGACGTTGGTCACAAGTTTGAAGCCTGCACTCTTGAGTTGTGGCAATACATCTGGTGGTGGCGTTTCGATGATATCGACTTGCCCGTTGAGCAAAGCGTTGGCACGCGTCATCGCATCAGGAATGGGTACTAATACAATGCGGTCCGTCTTGGGGATGCGTGTTTTATCCCAATAGTCGGCGTTCTTGACCAAATCAGCACGCTCGCGTGGAACGAGTTTGTCTAATTTAAAAGGACCTGTGCCAGAAGGTTGAGTTGCAACCTTGCTCCAGTCTTTGCCCAATATTTCCCACTGAGCGGGACTACCAATCAAGAACCAGGGTAACTGGTACGGGAAAAGGGCGTCTACGTTTTTGGTGGTGATTTCAACGGTGTAGTCATCGACAACGCGGTAGGCTGCGATAGAGGGAATACGCGGGCGTACTTGCGCGCTTTGTTTAGCGTCAAATTGTGGAGACTTATCAGCCAGCACTTTGTCTAAGTTCCAAACAACCGCAGAAGCTTTAAGTTCAGAGCCGTCGTGGAACTTCACACCTTTGCGAATGGTGAACACCCATTTTTTGTTGTCTTTAGGGTCGACCTTCCATGCAGTGGCAAGACCTGGAATTAATTTGCCCGGGCGGGTGCCGATATTGGCTTCCCATGCGATCAATGGATCATAGAGCGTGTGTCCAGTGAACTGATAAGCACCAGCGCCTCGGTCAGGCTGGCCAGTGGTGAGCGGAATATCTGCCATCGAAATGCCGTAGCGAGCAACTGTCTCGGCCTGCAAGCTGGCCTGTAAACACAAGGTCAAAGGCATGGCAAAGAGCCAAGATGGCATTTTTTTTAGAATAGAGGGCATGGGCAAAACTCCAGATTTGGTTATCCTCGGTGTTTGCACACTTCGTGCCATCTCTTGGTTTTGTATATTTTTAATAGCTTCAGGCGCGTACCCCTATTCGTACGCAACAACCCACTCAAAATCTACTCAACCGCGCACACTTGATTTCGTTTTGGTGCATACTTACGCACCAAAATAAATCAATTTATTTAATTGCACAAACCTAGGGAATTCCCCCGGATTCTTTGGTTGGCGTTAGTAAACATGTTTTAGCGTAGTTCTTGCTAATTAAACGGTTGATCGAAAACACATTAGTTGACATCCTCACAGTCCTTGAGCTTGACGCTAGCGCTTGCGCTTGCGCGGGAAGGACGGGGACGCCTACTTCTCGAGGGTCATCCCCAACCCCAGTCTTTTTTGAGACCTTATTGGCTACACGCTCAACGGCTCTCGCCTCCTGTGCAGTGGATTAAAGGCTGAGTGCTGAATGAAAATTCAGCGGCTTGAGGGAGGTTGTGGATACGGGTCGATATGGTTTTTTGAGCGAGTCAAAGTGATCGGCAAATCGATTCGCGTTGACTTTTAGCTGAAGAAAAATTTTCTTACATTTTTATCTGACTACGATACAAGTTTGAAATACTCTCCCCCGTCTGTATCAACACGCCTGGCTTAGACTGAATATAGTCAAGCAGTTTCTCAAAATATTTAATCCGATGAGGCGCGCCTGTTACGTAGGGATGCACGCTGATTGCCATCACTCTGGGAATGGACTCCCCTTCGGCCCATAACCTGTCGAATTGGTCCACCCCGCGAACGTACATTTCATCTGCCCTGTTTTGTTGCAGAATCATCATGGGAATATCGTTCATCTCTACGGTATAAGGGACGGATAAAACAGGCCTAGGATTTGCCTGTATCCAGACCGGTTGGTCATCTAAAACCCAATCAGCTACATACTCGACCCCTGCTGCAGATAGACAGTCTAGTGTCTTATCATCCTCAGTCAAGCCGGGACTCTCCCAGCCCACGGGAGTTTTACCAGTAAACTTTCTTATGGTACTGAGCGTTTGATCGATCGCTTTTTGTTGATCCTCGACTTTATGCATTGGCCCTTGAACATAACCGTGACCCATGATCTCCCAGTTCTTGGTGAGCGCTGCCTCGACAATTCTAGGGTAGGTCTCGCAAACAATGCCGTTGGTTGCCATGGTGGGCGTAATTGATCGTTTATTCAACGCGTCAAAAAGACGCCAAAATCCGACCCGCATTCCATACTCATGCCATGCCCAGTTGGGTAGATCAGGCAACAAGGGTTGGCCCATGGGTGGACTCAAAACGGTTCGAGGCATGGCACGTTCAATGCTCCAGTGCTCCACGTTAACAATGATCCATACTAAGACTCTGCCGTTGTCTGGAAGAGTAAAGCCGGGCCTGTCCACAATCGCAGAATACGGCACTCGTGAACTAAGTAAATTTGACATATGTGCTCCTGAATATTGGATTAGCCTAAAAGGCGAAATTAATGAACACCTAAATATTTTTGAAGTATTTCTTCGTTATTTATCAACTCTGAAGGCAACCCACCCCACACCAAACAACCAGCCTCTAAGATGCAGACTCTATCGGCTGCAGCCAAAGCACTGTAGAGGTTTTGTTCAACCAGCAAAATGCCTAAGCCGGCTGCTTTTAGTTTTGTGAGTACACCCTCCACCAATTCAACCATCACAGGATCTAATCCCTCTGTAGGCTCATCCATCAGCAGCACCTTGGGACCGATCATTAGTGAGCGCCCTATCGCAAGCATCTGCCTCTCTCCGCCAGACAGCTGATTACCTCGGTGGTTGATACGCTCTTTGAGCCTTGGGAAAGTGTCAAAAACCTGATCTATAGTCCAAGCTCCTTGCTTTCCCTGATCCAACACACTGAGATGTTCCCACACACTTAATGAGGCAAATAAACGTCTGCCCTGGGGCACGTACCCGATCCTCTCTTGTGAACGCTTAAACGCAGGCATCCCCTCCAAAGACACTCCGTTCATAAAAATCTCGCCCTGTGTTTTTAGTGGAGCACCTAGGCCCATGACTGTTCGAACCAACGAGGTCTTACCCATTCCGTTGCGTCCGAGTAAAGCAACAACCTCCCCCGCTTTAACTTCAAGGGACACTGCGTGTAACACCTTTGCTTCGCCGTATGAGGCGCACAGTCCTTTTAGCTCAAGCACGGCGACGCCTCCCTAAATAAATATCCTGTACGCCCTCGTTGGCACGGATCTCATCGGGAGAGCCCTGTGCAAAGATTTGACCCTGGTACATACAAATCACCCGTTCAACTAAAGACAAGGCCAGCTCAATGTCGTGTTCAATCAAAATAAAAGACATCTCCCTGGATAGCCCTTTTATGACTTCTGCCATCACTTTGCGCTCTACAGCCGACAACCCAGCAGCGGGTTCATCAAGCAACAGCACCTTAGGCGAACTTGTCAAAGACATCGCAAGCTCGAGCTGGCGTTGCTCCCCGTAAGCCAACTGTTTGACCAATACAGACCTGCGAGCTAGTAGATGACAACGTTGCATAGCTGACTCCACTGTTTCCTTCTCTGACAACGTAGGTCCGCCCAAACCAAAGAGGGAGAACTTGCTAGACCTTAGACCCCTGGTTGCGAGAAGCAAATTTTCTTCAACACTCAATCCAAAAAACAAATTCGTAATCTGAAAGGTACGAGCTAGCCCGTACGCAGCTCTTTTGTGAGGAGATGCTCGGGTGATATCAATCCCCTGCATCTTTATCGTCCCGTGAGTAGCGGGGGTCATCCCAGTGATGGCATTAAAAAGCGTTGTTTTGCCCGCACCGTTGGGCCCAAATATAGCCACCCGTTCGCCGGCCCCTAATTTGAGGCTGACACCGTTGACTGCTTGTAGGGCTCCAAAAGAAATTCCAACCCCGCTCAGCTCAAGTAAAGCTCCAGACATTAAGACTTCTTGATACCTTGAAAGCTGCGGGAGTAAACAGGCTGCTTGAGATACTCTTCAGGTTTGTAATTCCAAAACTGAGAGACCTTAGGGTAGCTGTCTGTCGCAACGTTCCAGTACTTACCGTCTGCTCGCTTAGCCACCGTTTTGAAAAAGACATCATAAACAGGGTTGCCGTAGCTGTCCAAACTTACTGGACGACCAAGTGGGGATGATTCGAGCACCACGCCCCTCACAGCCTCCAAAAACTTAGGTCTATTTTCAACATCTCCCTTGACCTTGGCCATTGCATCAGCCAACCACATTGCAGCCAAGTAATGTGAGAATCCGTAAAAAGAAGGAATCTCTTTGTATGCGGCCTCATAATCAGCTACAAACTTCTTCGTAAGTGGGTTGGTACTTCCCTCCACAAACTGACCACATGAGACGATTCCTTCAGCTTCTGCCCCAAGGTTTCTGATGACGGATTGATCGGTCGTGTTTTGTGACCCCAATAAAGGAATGTTCCCTTTCAAACCAAAGGCTGACCACTGCTGAATAAAGCGTGTGGCGTCTGCCCCTAATTCCATTGCGAACACGGCATCTGGTTTGATGGACATAATTTGTCCTAAGTAAGGACTAAAGTCCTGGGTATTCAGCGGGTTCCAAAGCTGAGAAACTATTGAGCCACCCAGCTCAGTAAAGACCTGTGCAAACCCCCCGCACTGTTCGTGCCCAAATGCGTAGTCCTGTGCAATGGTAAGGACCTTTCGGTAGCCCAACTTCTTATATGCATAATCCCCCATCGCATGGGACATTTGACTGGCACTAAACCCTGCCACTCTAATAACGTTTGGAATCCGGGTTCTCTGTGTTAAGTCATCCGCTGCAATCACTGGAATAAAGTAAGGAATACCGTTTGACTTTGCGTATTCAGCTACAGCTAACCCTGTATTTGCGAGTAAGTCGCCGATCAGAAAATCAACCTTGGTTTGCTCTGTTAGCTTTCGAGCTTTTTGCAGGGCTATATCTGGGTTTGAGCCGTCGTCTTCAACAATTATTTGTACATCGCGCCCCGCAATTTTTTTTCCTACTTGGTCCCAGTACAGATTAAAACCCTCGACGATTTCTTTACCCCCCGCTGCGACCACACCAGTCAAGGGGGCCAAGAGACCGATTTTGATGGGCTCTTTGCTTTGGGCAAGCACTTGATCAAAACTACCAAGGGCAGCTAAACCTGTCAAGGATGCACCTGCGCCTATGAGTTGTCTACGTTTCATTTAAATTCCCCTTTAAGAAAAAAATTTGCAATCGATGAATAATTCCACAAGGCTAGATCAACTTTAGCAATTCCTGGTTTTATAAACTTTACTTTACTTTACTTTACTTTAATTTAATTTACTTTTCTGCACTTAACTTTAATTTACTTTTGTCTAAATTTTCCAAGTAACCCACTTGGCGCAAAAATCATCGTAAAAACAAACAAAGCCCCTAGCACCATTGACCAACGCTCAGTCATTGAGCTGACCAAGTTCTCTAAAACAATAATGATTGCAGCACCCGCCACTCCCCCGAAAAGCGTTCCAACGCCCCCGATGATGGCCATCAAAAGTCCCTTTACTGATTGGGTTAAAGCAACAGATGAGGGACTCACAAAACTGTTTAAAAAGGCATACATGATGCCTGCCGTACCGGCAAATAAGCCCGAGAAACAAAAACCAATGGTTAGATGAAGTGTGGTGTTGTAACCCAGGCTTTGCATTCTGCTTTCACTCTCACGTATGCCTTTAAGCGTGAGTCCAAAGGGGGAGCTCACGAAGCGGTAGAGTGCGTAACTCAAAGAAGTTGAACACAGAAAAACAAAATAATAAAACCGCTTAGGATCCAAAAGCCAAGCAGGACGAATAGAGCCCCTTAGACCATTTTCCCCCCCGCTCACAGAGGTCCAGCGCAAACAGACTCCCCAAATAATCATACCTAGCGCAAGCGTCAGCAAGAGAAAATAAACACCGCTAGTGCGCACCGCGAGTAGTGCAAATACTAAAGAGACCATCAAAACTAGGCCCAACGCAAAAGCTATTCCCCACAAAGGGTCGCCCCCCAAAGTGGCGACGTAGTACATAACTGCGTAGGCGCCGCATCCAAAGATAGCACCGTGGCACAGTGGCGTTCTACCCGCAAATCCAGCCAGAACATCGACTGACATTGCCAAAAGGGAATAGACCAAAATAAGCGTTAGAAGACCCAAATAATAGCTATCCAACACAATGGGTGCAAGCGCTAAAACCAGCAAAACACTGGTAAAGATAAGGAGTAATGACGCTTTCTTCATGCTATTAAAAATGTTGTTTATGCTTTGCCGTACAAGCCCGTTGGCTTAAAAGCAAGCAACAACGCCATAGGTCCAAAAATGACGAAATAAGACAACTCTGCAAACCAGACCTGACCAAAAGTGGCGAGCATTGAGACAGCAAGGCTTCCGATCGCGGCGCCGACCAATGACCCTCGCCCGCCTATGATGACCACGGCCAAACTGTACACCAAGATCTCTGAGTCTGCAGTCGGGTAGAGGGTCAAAAAAGCACCGCCCAAAGCTCCAGCTATGCCCGCCAGGGCCATGCCCAACATAAAGGTGAATATAAATATTTTCTTAATATCAATGCCCAAAGCTTCAATGGTTTCTGCGTCGTCTACACCTGCCCTTATCAAGGCCCCTAGCTTGGTTCGTTGAATAATTAACCAAAGAGCTATAAATACAAAGACACCCGCGCAAAAGACAAATAACCGGTACTTAGGGTAAAGCATGCCAAAAATAGGCATGGGTCCCTTTAGAACATCGGGAATTGGAACGCTTAAGGTATCCCCCCCAAAGGCGACAAGCGAGGCGTCATTGATCATCAGGGCTAGCCCAAGAGAAAGGAGTACTTGATGCAGTTCCACCCCTTTAACAAGTCTAAGTATTTTTTGCTCCAACCACCCAAGAGAAGCAACCAATAAAGCCGCACCCACTATGCCGACCCAAAAACTGCCACTCCAAGTTGCAACCCAATAAGCCAGGTAGCCACCTAACAAGTAAAAAGCTCCATGTGCCAGGTTAACTATCCGCATCAATCCAAAAATCAAAGTAAATCCACTAGCCACAATAAAAAGCAGCGCTGCAAAAGTAAGCCCATTCAGTAGCTGAAAAATGGTGAGATTCATGAAGTGCAGAAATTACAGGTTTGATAGCCGAAGCAATTAAATGAACGGTAGAGTTATGGGTTTTCTTGCCTCAAAGACCTAAGCGCTCCTCCTCAGACTTATACCAATCATGAATTTGCTCGCCAGTCCAAAAAACGACATCTTTTTTGGCGCTTAATTGCTCAAAAATCTTTCTAAACCATTTCAAACGGTGCGGTACACCCATGATGTAGGGGTGAATCACTATCGCCATCACACGGGCAGAGTCGACAGAGTCGGCGTAGAGTTGTTCGAACTGATCAATGGCTCGGTCATAGTACTCACGAGCAGTGTGGTGCTGGATCAGCATCATAGCCACATCGTTGCATTCCTGTGTGTAGGGAATGTTCATAATCGTTTTGCCTGAACGAGTTTTAAGGCGAACGGGTTGATCATCAAGAACCCAGTCACAGACGTAGTCGTAGCCGTTTTCTTGTAACAGATCCGGTGTTTCCCAAGTCTCAGTTAAACCAGGGCCTAGCCATCCTCTTGGCGCCTTGCCGGAGAGCTTCTTTATGGCATCGCTAGTTTTTTGGATCGCTTCAAGCTCGTTCTCTACTTTTTGCATATTCTTTTGTATGAAGCCGTGCCCTAAAAATTCCCACTTTCGCTCCATTGCTGCGTGTGCGATTTCTGGATAGGTCTCCAAGCAAGAGCCATTAACTGCTAATACGCCCGGTATATGGAACTGATCAAAAACTTCTAACATGCGCCAAAAACCTACCCGGTTTCCGTACTCATGCCACGCCCAATTAGGAATGTCTGGAGAGGGGGAACCTCCTGCAGGTGGGGTCAAAACTGTGCGAGGCATGGGTTGATCGATATCCCACTCCTCGACATTAACAATTACCCAAACAGCCATCCTGGCACCGCCCGGTAGCTTGAGTTTGGGGCGAGCACTAATAGGAGAGTATTTAATTCTATCGCGTGGCTTCATTAGCATACCTTAAATTATAAATTTAGAATTCGGTTTTTTATTAATTTTTATTGAAATTAAGCAGACAGCAAATTAAGTTTTATTTTGAAATAGTCATTGTTAAGCTACCTACCCCTTCAATGAAAGCATCCAATCGGTCACCAGGGACTACGGGTCCCACTCCGTCAGGGGTACCCGTATATATAAGGTCTCCGGGCATGAGCTCATAAAGCTTGGAGAGTTGGGCAATGATCTCAGGTACATTCCAAATGAGTTGAGATAAATCAGTTGATTGCTTTTGGATCCCATTGACTTTAAGAGTCAGTTGTCCTTTTGCGGGGTGACCCACCTCAGATACCGGGTAAATCTTAGAGCACGGGGATGAGTGATCAAAAGATTTTCCGTTCTCCCAGGGGTGTCCCGCTTTAGCCGCGGCCCTTTGCAAATCGCGACGTGTCATCTCTAAACCGACTGCGTAGCCGTAAACACAAGATAGCGCAAGTGCAGTATCAACATTTTTTGCCTTGGAGCCGATAGCAACTACCAACTCACATTCGTACTGGTAATCTTGAGTAGCTAGCGGATAGGGAAGATATTCCCCTTCCTGAACGACAGAGTCGGTTGGCTTTTGAAAGAATATGGGGGGATCGCGCTCATCAGCTTCACCCATTTCCCGAATGTGTGCCAAGTAGTTGCGTCCAATGCAGTAAATCCTTCTTACCGGGTAGCGCCCAGACAGACCACTAACCTCCAAAGATGGTTGAACGGGTTGTGGAACGACGTAATCAAATTGACTCATTTAATTTCCATTAGCAGTTAAAAACGTATTTTCAATAGAAAGTGTTAACAATGAAAACACAAACTAATTCAAGGAGTCCTAGAGTATATTATCTAATTCATTGACATCAGTGTGTGCACAAACTAAGTAAAATACTATTTTGGTGCGCAGTAAGCACCATTTGGATGTGAATATTTTTTGAGTTAGCAATCAATAACCTTTAAAGGGCGTCCTTTTAGGTAGCAAACTTGCTTAGCTTACCCATCTCTCTTTTAAATGATTGGACCCAAAGTGAACATATCAAGTTTGTTGAACTCAATATTAAGATTAACAAAAGTAAGGATATTAGATGTAAGACGACTGGCATTTATGTGCTTACTTTTTGCCTTAGTAATACAGACCCAGCAACAAGTCCAAGCGGCTGAATTGGCTGAAATAAATTTAAATGTATTTCCTGGCGGCTTTAACTGGCCCACTTACGCGGCGCAGGATTTAGGGATTTTTAAGAAACACGGTCTTCAGGTGAACGTTCAAGGCACCAAAGGCTCAATTTACCAGATGACCGATCTCTCCCAGGGCAAGTTTGATATTGCCATGACTGCAATTGACAATATCGTCGCCTACGTTGAGGGGCAAGGCGAGGCACCCATAGGTCCGCAACCAGACTTTGTTGCAATATTAGGAAGCGACAACAGTTTCCTGAGTCTTGTGTGCACTCCAGACATTAAAACATTTGCTGATCTAAAAGGAAAAACACTCTCTGTTGACGCAAGAACCACTGGCTACGCCTTCGTTTTATTTGATATTTTGGATCGAAACAATTTGAGCCCAAGCGAATATAGGGTGGATACGGCTGGTGGTATGACTCAGCGCTACAACGCGCTTTTAGAGAAAAAACATACTGGCACCATGCTTTCTGCACCCTTTAACATCCTTGCCAAACAAAACGGTTACACCCAACTTGCGAGTGCCATTGAAGTGCTTGGTAGCTACCAAGGAAATGTGGCAGCAACTAGGCGTTCTTGGGCCGAAAAAAATAGCGATAAATTAGTTGCTTTTATCCGCAGTTATACACAAGCTATTGATTGGTTATATGAACCCAAGAATCATGATGAAGCCATAAAAATATTGCGTGCAAACGTACCCACCCTAACCCCCGAATTAGCTGAAAACACATATCAAGAGCTTTTAAACCTAAGCTCTGGTTTCTTTAAGAAAGGTGCCATTGATTTACCAGGTATCAAGACGGTGTTGACGCTTAGAACCAAGTACGCCCTTCCCCACAAAGATCTAAATGACCCTACCAAGTATTACGACCCAACTTATTACAACAAAGCGATGCTAATGGAATAGTCGGTGTTTGCAATGGTTTTTAAAATTTTAAAAACGCAAAAGCCGTTTGACATGTCTACCTAAGTAATTAAATATCTTTACAAGAAATAGATTCTTTTCGCTTTAATTTTGAGATTCGATTTATTGATATTTAATCGTTAGGCATTAAAGATATTGCAAGCGCAACTGCATCTTTAGCATCTGAGCAGATACCGCCAACTCCAAAATCGGTGGTCTTGAAGTCCTCCATTGTAAAGATGGGGCCGCCTAATAGTAAGGCGACTCTTGGATTTAGTGATGATTTTTTGATATCCGAAATCAATTTGGGTAAATCTGTTAGTTGTGCTTGGATACTAACGGATAAGCCTACTGCATCAAACCACTCGTTGTGCACATTTCGAATTAGTTCCTTAGGTGTTGGCGAGATTTCCATTACGACTTGCCAACCTTCTTTGCGAAAAAATTCGGAGACAATGGTGGGTCCCAACAAATGCTCAGAGCCGGGAGCCGATGCGATCATGATACGCCTGACCTCCCCTTTTAATACGGGACCGTCCATGTATGAGAAACCGATTTCATGAGTGACGGTGTGAAGCCTTGCTAGACCATGTGTAACTAGGTAAAAATCCATCCGATCCAATTCCCACTCAGTTCCTAAAAAACGTGCAGTCGGTGTAATTAGATCTAAAAATATGTTTTCCTTGCTTAAGCCTTCCTCTAGCATCTTACTCACAAAATCTTCAGCTACGCTGTCCTCCTCCAAAGCACAAATCATTGCAAACTCTTGAATCTCTGCTGCTGAGGGTAAAGGCCGGGTTAGAGGGGAACTTGGGGCGGGGGTGGCATTGATATTTTGTGAGCCCAGTAATCTTGGGAGGATATCGGATTCAATAATCGACTGAATTGAAGTTCTGCATTCGGCGGGATCATTGTTTTTTGTTTTATTTGATTTGTCGTTGGAAGCTTCTTGGTTTTTAGAAAACATAGACATTGCCATCAACGTAATTTTATTGATAGGAACTGATTGCCTCCAAACACCTGCTATTGCCCCTGCAAATTGACCCATGATAAATCGACCCCAATATAGCGAAAACAGCGAAATAACTGTGTACCTTTGAATTTATTCGAATAAACCATTTATTGCAATAGCAAACGTTCAATTCAAAGGGAATACCCTCTGAATTTATTTGCAAAATATTTTCAAACATTATTTGTATGTGCTCAATGTCAACGCAAAACAATTTTCAAAGAATACTTTTTGAGATGAATTAATGGCTTTTTAGTTTATTCCCTAAATAAAAATTTAACTCCATTTTTGATATGAAAAAGAGATGGCTGTTACCCGCTCTTCCCTTGGTAAATGCTGCATTGCAACATTAAAAACAAACAAAATTTACAAATAATTCAAATTAAGTGTAAATTTAGGTTGACTTTGACTAATGTATGATTAGAATTACACTTTAATAGTTTCGTAATAAGATTCATGGACCTAAAAACCCGTGGAAAACCTTGGTGCAGGTTTAGCACTGAATTTGAACTTTGATAGGAGAGAAACCCATGTCAGATCATAAAGTTTGGCCGACAGGTTTAACTGAGGCTGAGTCAGAGGAGCTTCATAGGCACATCATCCAAGGAACACAATTCTTTGGCATGATCGCTGCCTTTGCTCACCTTTTGGCGTATATCTATTCACCTTGGCTTAAATAAACGGAGGTACCTAAAATGATTTATGGAAAAATATGGTTGGTGGTTAAGCCCTCAGTTGGCGTTCCACTCATTATTGCGGCCGTTGCAATTGCATCATTTGCAGTGCACGTCGCTCTTGTGACTAACACAACTTGGGTGAAAGCCTTCCTAAACGGAAACGCTGACAAAGTTGCTGTGACCGCTCCAGCGGCTTCAAAATAGCTGCAGGTTAAACACACGGATTAAGACTTCGTATTAATCCGTGTGTTTTTTAGTCTTAGTTACGTAAGGCTAGTAAAACCGCACTCATCGTAATAGAAATTATTAATTTATGGGCACTAGTTCATATTCAACAAAAATCTTGAATTCTTGGCTGCAAAAAGGTTTCAAGTTTTTACCATTCTCGGACGCTGCTTCGGCTGACCTACCCCTTTCTAGGTTACTAAGACTCTCTCTTTTTCAAGTCTCCGTGGGAATGGCAATTGCGCTGCTCATAGGCACCCTTAACCGTGTCATGATAGTTGAGTTGCATGTACCTGCCTCTTGGGTTTCAGTGATGGTTGCGATGCCCATTGTCGTGGCGCCTTTTAGGGCTCTGATTGGCTTTAGCTCTGACACTCATCAATCGGCACTTGGGTGGAAGCGAGTCCCTTATATTTGGCGGGGCACACTCGTTCAATTTGGTGGCCTAGCGATGATGCCCTTCGCCTTGCTTGTGTTATCAGGACAGGGCCACGCCTCCGAAGCTCCTCAATGGGTTGGCCACCTTGGGGCAGGTGTAGCGTTTTTATTGGTGGGAGCTGGCCTTCACACTACACAAACAGCCGGCCTTGCTTTGGCAACTGACCTTGCCCCCGAGGACTCAAGACCTAAGGTGGTTGGCCTGATGTATGTCATGCTTTTGGTCGGTATGATGGTAAGCGCCATTGGGTTTGGTGCTTTTTTAAGTAACTTTAGCCCCGGGCGTCTAATTCAAGTCATTCAGGCATCTGCAATATTAACCCTTGTGTTAAACGTGACTGCTCTTTGGAAGCAAGAAAGCAGGGCCAGAGTCCCTGACAGCAAACGGGTCAAGTCAGAGAACTTTAAAGAGTCTTGGGAGCGTTTTTGCTACGGCGGACAAGCAATTAGGCGTTTGATTGCCGTTGGTCTAGGGACTATCGCTTTTAGCATGGAGGACATCTTGCTTGAGCCATATGGGGGGGAGGTGCTACATCTGAGCGTTGGTGTAACCACTGCCCTAACGGCTACTCTGGCCATTGGAGGATTAATTGGATTTGCATTGGCATCTAACATCTTAAGTAAAGGTTTTGACCCCTTTAAGATGGCTAGCATTGGCGCGTTTGTAGGACTTCCCGGTTTTATGAGCGTCATAATGTCATCCCAAGTTGAATCCTCAGTACTTTTTGCGATGGGTATATTGTTCATCGGCGTGGGCGGAGGACTCTTTGGGCACGGCACATTGACAGCAACTATGAATTTGGCGCCCCCAGGACAAAGCGGCTTGGCTCTTGGGGCATGGGGGGCGGTGCAAGCTACTGCAGCGGGCCTCGCTATTGGAGTAGGTGGCATTATTAGGGATGTGGTTGACTCAGTTTTCCGAGCACCTCTTGGGTATGATGTCGTTTATCTCATTGAAATCGTCTTGCTATTTTTGACCATAGTTTCGATGGTCCCGTTAATCAGAAAAAGTCCACCTTTAGTTCAAGCTTAATTCTTATCAAGTAAAATAAATTTTGACCACCTTTCATAAACCAAGGAAATAAAATGCATAACCACATCGGAGCTCTTCTAATGATCATTTGGGTAGTAAGTGTAATATTTTGGATACTCAATCAATTCCACAAAAGCAATTTGCGCAGAGACTACCCTGATCATAAATTCAAGTAAGCCAATTCTTAGCGCAGTGCTTGATGCAAGTTCAGTGCAAATTTGCTCATTTCTTGGCTCAGCTTCCCAAGCATGGCAATCCGAACAAGTTTAAGCAATGTGAGGCTTTAATTTTGAGTTGGTTTTAGGCTCTCTTTGCATTTGAGATCTATCTCTCTTGGTTGCTCATTGGTTCTAATTGCTACGGGGGAGTAGTTGGCTTTACTGATCAACTGTTTTTTGTATCCACCGAGTTGTTTGAATATTAGGAATTGATGCACAGAACTGATCCCAAAAAGGGGATAGTAAAAAAAAGCCTCATATACAAGAGTAAAAGGCGGTTGTACTAAAAGACATATTTTGAGAGTCCGTTAAGAGTTGGGGACGCAAAAAGATTGCAAGAAGTAAGTTTTTTCTGCCCAGGGTTTGCCTTTAAGATTTTTTGATTTTATTAAAAAGTCCCATTTATGTGTAATTTTATAAAAGGAAAATATTATGAATTCATTAATGAGTTACGACAAAGTAAAAAAATTCGTAGATAACAAAGCTTTGGCTTTCATCGCTCTTTTATTCATCGCTTTTTGCGGATTTTTTACCATGGCATATTGGATTAGCTTTATGAACATGGGCTAATCTAATTATTGCTCTTGAATTAGCCCCTCAAATACGGCTTGCTTTAGACAAGAGAGGGGTAGGCGATTTAATATCCGTTGAGTATCACAGTTTCCCAGTTCAACACAGTAGCAATTGAAACCCAAATCAAATAGGGCACTACGAGCGCAGATGCCCACTTTGAAGTCTTCCATTGAATTACGATTAAAGATAGTACGGATGTCCAGAGGAAAAAGCATTCAATAAGAGACCAATCAGGACGATGCAACTGGAAATATAGAATCGTCCAAGAAATATTCAAGAAGGCATTGACCAAATAAAGGGTCAAAAAAAGCATCCTCTTTTTATGGCTAGTTGCAGCGTTCCACGAGAGCCAGGCAGCGGCAGCCCCTAGCGAAAATATGCTAGTCCATATGAGTCCAAAAGCAGCATCAGGCGGCTTCCAACTCGGCTGTTTGAGCTGAAAGTACCAGTCATCCAAATTCGTCAACACGGCGCCTACACTTGCCAGAAATACGCTGGCCACAACGCATATGATCAAAGACTGCCAGCGGCGTAGAAAATTCATAAATTTAGACTTGTGAAAATATTTTATTCAAAGTCATATCTTAACACCAGCCATAAATACAAAAAACAAATTTAATTTGTCTCATGCTTTGATTTCAAAATTTGTTGGCATCAAGAAATTCAACAACTACCTTTAAGGCGATTTGGGGGTTCTCCTCTTGCAAAAGATGACCCGCCTTAGTCAACACAACTGTTTGGCAATGGGATAGGACTTTCGCGTAATCATTGGAATTGGTACTTGGGATCATTTGATCCTCTTGCCCCCAAAGCAATAAGGTGGGGGCATTGATTTTTTTTAGTCGCTCAACAGGATCAGTAGTCACTGTTTGACGCATTCGCTGAAGTATGGCTTGCCTGACTGTGGGAGCTCTGAGCAAATCGTAATAACGGTTTAAAAGTGCATCGCTCAGCTTGGACGAGTCAAAAAACGCTGGCTCTAAGCTCTTCTTGACTAAGAACCTTGGCATGATGAACTGAATTACGTCTCCAATCATGCCCACATCGTATGGTTTTTTCCCTAGGGCTTGCCCTGGCACGGGGAAACCATCTGGAGCGATCAGTATCAAGCGCTGCACTTGTTCGGGATACGTGCTTGCAAAGTTCCAAGCGATTTTGCCACCCATAGAGTGTCCGATGACTGTGGATTGATTGACACCGATTGCTTTGAAAAAATCCTCCACTCTTTCTACATCTGCCTTATCCGAATAGTCGTGCTCAAAGGATGCACCGGTTAGACCAAAACCCGGTAAATCAAGTCGAATCACGCGGTAGTTTTTCTCCAGAACTTTTGCCCACTCGTCCCATGTCTGCAAACTTGAGCCAAAACCGTGAAGTAGCACCAAGGCGGGTGCATTTTTATCGCCTGTGTCACGGTAGTGAACCCTTAAGCCTTTGACGTTGATGAACTGACTGGGGGGCTGTGCATATCGCTGCTCAGCCTCTTGGCGATCAAGATCAGGTGTAAAGAAAATCATGAAGAGAAAGCCTACGGTTAAAGATACAAGAACAAGAATAGTTTTTTTCACCTACGCACCATAAGGCCGTTCACAAGCGGACCTTCCATTTTTTAGCCTGTCATTTTTAAACTCGTTTATTTTAGAGTCAGATTTTTTAATATTGAATTTATCCCCCTCTACCTTGTTACGGCCAACGTAGGGCTTCATATTTATTGAACAGCAAAGGTTTTCAGATCCAAGCAACCCGAGAGATTTGTAAAAAGATAACAAATACATAGAAAGCATCTAAAAATTCGCCTGGATGCGGGTTAACCCTGTGAGTAAATAATAAATTACATACTCTAATGTAAATCTAGATTTACACTATTGCTTTAACCTTCTCCATACAGGTATTTCAATCATGATTCAAAGTACATCTAAATTAAAAACTGAGGATGGTATCAGGGTACTTATCTTAACCATGGACACGCACTTAAACAGTGCTGTTAAAAGAAGCATTGAGACGTTAAAGAAAGTTGCTCCTCTAATTAGTTTAAAAATTTATGCTGCAACACAATACACGAACGATGCAAACATCTTAAGTAATTGTAAAGCGGCTATTGCACAAGCAGATATCATCTTTGTGGGCATGCTCTTTCTTGAAAATCAGTTTCTTCCTATTATTGAAGATTTAAAGGCTCGCAGAGATAATTGCGATGCGCTTGTTTGCGCCATCTCAGCAGCCGAGGTGGTTAAGCTTACCAAAATCGGCAGATTTGATATGTCCAAACCAGCCTCTGGACCCATGGCTTTTATCAAGAAACTAAAAGGCGAAAGCAAGCAAAAGGACGCAAGCTCTGGTGAGCGTCAAATGAAAATGCTTAGACGAGTACCCAAACTCCTCAGATTCATCCCTGGAACTGCACAAGACCTGCGAGCCTATTTCTTATGTCTACAGTATTGGCTTGGGGGCTCAGAGGAGAATATGCTTAATTTAGTTCTCTATCTAGTTTCTAGGTATGCTGGAGTAGGGGACAAGAAAAAGCGTGACACTTATTCAAAATTAAAGTTTGAGCCCCCCTTTGAATATCCCGATGTGGGTGTCTATCACCCTAGAATGAAGCCTCGAATAGCGACCAAATCAAACGAATTGCCCAACGTTGTCAATGCACTTAACAGACGCGGACAAGTGGGTGTGCTGATGCTGCGCTCTTACTTGTTGGCTAACAATACAGAGCACTACGACGCTGTGATCGCGGCGTTGGAGGTGCAAGGCCTCAAAGTCATTCCTGCCTTTGCTGCTGGTTTGGACGCTCGTCCAGCAATCAATGAGTTTTTCATCAAAGACGGCTCCTGCATTGTTGACGCAGTGATCTCATTGACCGGATTTTCGTTGGTTGGCGGCCCAGCCTACAACGATGCTCACGCTGCAGAGGAGATTTTAGCGAAGCTAAATGTCCCCTACATTGCCGCTCATCCAGTAGAGTTTCAAACACTTGACCAATGGGGTGAGTCTAATCGGGGGCTCTTGCCTGTTGAGTCAACCATCATGATCGCTATCCCAGAACTTGACGGCGCTGTGGTGCCTATGGTTTTTGGCGGACGCCCGGGAGCGCTGGGCGTGACCTGTAAAGGTTGCCATAAGCAGTGCACCTTCACTAAAACTCAAGTTGAACAAGACATGTTCACCTGCACTGAGCGAACAGCAATGCTTTCACAACGAGTGGGCAAACTCGTTGACCTTAGGCGTTCCAAGAGATCTGATAAAAAAGTCACGGTGGTTCTATTTAACTTTCCCCCTAACGCCGGAAACATTGGCACTGCAGCGTTCCTAGCCGTCTTTGAATCCCTTTACCGCATGATGGGTCAACTCAAATCAGAGGGCTACAGCATTGATATGCCAGACAGCGTGGACGCGCTTAGAGAGGACATACTCTACGGTAACGCTCAAAAATACGGGGCCGATGCAAACGTACACACGCTCATCTCAACGCAGGATCACGTGAGGCGTGAAAAACATCTCAAAGAAATTGAGGCTCAGTGGGGCCCTGCCCCTGGAAAGCAATTAAATAACGGCGCAAACATATTCGTACTGGGCAAACAGTACAAAAACTTACTTGTAGCGATTCAACCCTCATTTGGATATGAGGGGGATCCAATGCGCCTTTTGTTTGAAAAAGGTTTCGCACCAACGCACGCTTTCTCAGCCTTTTATCGCTACTTGCGCGAGGACTTTAAGACCCATGCACTGCTTCACTTTGGTACACACGGGGCGTTGGAGTTTATGCCGGGTAAACAAAATGGTCTAACAGCTCAGTGCTGGCCTGATCGGTTAATCGCAGATACGCCCAATTTTTACTTGTACGCCGCCAATAACCCCTCAGAGGGTGCGATCGCAAAAAGACGATCAGGTGCCACATTAATAAGTTACCTAACACCTCCTATGACAGAGTC
Organism: uncultured Burkholderiales bacterium; assembly: GCA_903871545.1. Taxonomy (GTDB): domain Bacteria; phylum Pseudomonadota; class Gammaproteobacteria; order Burkholderiales; family Burkholderiaceae_C; genus Limnohabitans. The sequence goes on from CAIQHG010000081.1 coordinate 66,596, forward strand.
GGGACTCTACTCAGGGTTGTTGGATTTAAAGTCTAGCTTGGAGAGATACCGCTCCCTTGATGCTGAGCCTACGTTTGAGAAAAAAGAACTTGCGTTGATGATCCAAGCTCAGGCGACAGAGCTCGACTTATCGTCCTCCAACCCGCTATGGATCGATGAGTCAGATCATGCACTTGACTCAAGTCAATTTGAGCTGGCAGACAAGAAGATTCAGTCTTTGCTAATCAAAATCTTAGAACTGGAGTACTCACTCATTCCAAACGGACTTCATGTGATAGGACAAGTCCCAAGCCAAGAGGAGAAGCACGAGTTCTTAAAAGTCATGGCCGAGGCCAGCTTTGAGCGTCCCCTGCCCCTACAGGCCATAAAAGCGATCGCTGAAAACCAGAGCACTTCAAAAGTCTTAGGTCTATGCGATCTTGTAGCTGACGAAAATAACAAAGTCAAAATAGATAAGCTTTTAGAGTCAAGTTTACTTTTAAACGAAAATTCAGAGCTAAAAGGTATCGTTCGTGCACTGGATGCAAACTACATCAGACCGGCCCCTGGTGGAGATATTATCAATAAGCCCGAAATATTGCCTACAGGCAGAAACCTCCACGGCTTTGACCCCTTTCGTATTCCAAGCCCCTATGCAGTCAAAGACGGCGCTGTCCAGGCGGAGAAAATTCTGACCAAGTACTGCGAGGACGGTATGCCTTTGCCAGAGTCTATTGCAATGGTTTTATGGGGAAGCGATAACTTGAAAAGTGAAGGGGCTCAAATAGCCCAGGTCTTAAGGCTTTACGGTGCCAAGCCCAGATTCGATAGTTTTGGTAGATTGGTCGGGGCAAGCTTGATGACGCTTGAAGAACTTGGCCGCCCCAGAATTGATGTCGTTATCTCTTTGTCGGGGATTTTCCGTGACTTGATGCCATTGCAAATTAAACTCATCGCTGAGGCCGCCTTAATGGCCGCAAGTGCTGAAGAACCGCTAGAGCAAAATTTTGTTCGTAAACACGCTCTTCAGTATATGAAAGACAATGGGTGCGATCTGCAAACTGCATCCCTAAGAGTCTTTGGAAATGCGGACAGCGCATACGGAGCAAACGTCAATAATTTGATCGAAAGCGGTGCTTGGTCAGACGAGAACGAGCTTGGCGACACTTACACGCAGCGTAAAGGGTTTGCCTTTGGCGTAGACGGCATAGCAGTTAAGAGCCAAGGCATCTTAAAGTCTGCTTTAGCAGATGTTCAACTGACCTATCAAAACCTTGATTCAGTTGAACTTGGAGTTACAACGATTGATAATTACTTTGATACCTTGGGAGGTATAACCAAAGCGGTCCAACAAGCCAACGGAGGGATAACCAAGCCAGTCTTCATTGGCGATCAAACCAAGGGTGAGGGCAAAGTAAGGTCTTTATCTGAGCAAGTCGCGCTTGAAACTCGCACTAGGATTTTGAACCCAAAATGGTACGAGGGCATGCTTAAACATGGATTTGAAGGTGTCAGGCAAATTGAGGTCCATTTGACCAACACCATGGGATGGTCAGCAACAACGGGGCAAGTTCAGCCTTGGGTTTACAAACAAATTACAGAGACCTTCGTGTTGAACCCTGAGCTTAGGCAACGACTTGCTGAGCTAAATCCAACGGCTTCCATGAGAATGGCGAATCGATTGTTAGAGGCCTGTGAGAGAAATTACTGGACTCCAGACCCAGATATGCTTGAACAACTCAAGCTCGCGACAGAAGAGCTCGAGGACCGCCTAGAGGGTGTTTACTAATAAGCTCGTGGGTACTGGAACGAATAAAACACAAACTCTAGATGATTGAATTTTTAGAATGGATGGGCATCTGAGGCTGTCAAAATCAGACATACGGCATGCGTTTTTGAATTAGACTACCCCACCTGAAACTATCGTTGTTAAATTTTCATAAAAAACTTATACCCTTTTTAAGCACTTCAATTTAATTGACAAAAAATTAATGGCTATTCCCTTTCCCTTCTCAGCGATTGTTGGTCAACAGGATATGAAATTGGCCATCCAAATTGTTGCTGTCGACCCAAGTGTTAACGGTATTTTGGCACTTGGCGACCGTGGCACAGGTAAATCAACAGCGGTCAGAGCTCTGGCCGATTTACTCCCTCCCATCAAGGTGGTTAAAAACTGTCCTTACGGGTGCGACCCAAAAAGTCAAACAGTCTCTTGTGAAAACTGTGTTAATTTAAAGTCAGGCTCTAGTGCACACCACACAGATTCTCGTCCGGTTCCCGTTGTAGATTTACCTCTAGGTGCTTCTGAAGACAGAGTTGTCGGCGCCCTTGATCTAGAGAAGGCTTTGAGCCAAGGAATCAAGTCCTTCTCTCCCGGGCTTCTCGCCAAAGCAAATCGCGGATTTTTATACATCGATGAGGTCAACTTACTAGAAGATCATTTGGTAGATTTGTTAATCGATGTGGCCGCCTCTGGTGAAAATGTTGTAGAGCGAGAGGGCTTGAGCGTGAGGCATCCTGCGCGCTTTGTATTGGTTGGTAGTGGCAATCCTGAGGAGGGTGAACTCAGGCCTCAGTTGCTTGATCGTTTTGGTCTTTGCGTAGAGGTCAAAACTCCAAAAGACTTAGAGGAAAGAATTTTGGTTATTAAACGCAGAGACGCGTTTGAGAAAAATCCTCAAAGATTCCAAGAGCAGTGGCAGCAGGCCAATGGGGAGTTGAGGGACAAGATCTTAAAGGCTCGAAAACGGTTGGATAAAGTGACGATGTCGGATGATTTCCTAAGGCTATGCTCTAAGCTTTGTATAGCTCTTGGAACAGACGGATTGAGGGCTGAACTAACTCTTATGAGGGCAACTCGTGCTTACGCAGCCATCGAAGGTGACAAATCCGTTGAAGCCAAGCACCTTAAGGTCATCGCCCCAATGGCTTTATGCCATAGACTCAGGAGAGACCCTCTAGACGATACTGGATCGAGCACCAGGGTTGAGCGTGCTTTGCAAGAGCTCTTTCCTGAAACTGAATGATAGATTAAGCCTTTTCTATGAAAAACATGGCTTGGGATGATGCATTATGGGGTTTGGCCGCACTCAGTGCTGACCCTTCCGGTTTAAAGGGTATTTGGCTCAAGTGCTCATTAGGTCCGGTCATGCAGGAGTTTTTGGATTGGTTGAACGCGCTCAAGCCCAACTCCCTTAAAGTACCGTGTAACGTAGACACAGAGAGGCTCATTGGGGGGCTTGATCTTGCATTGACTCTGCAAATGGGACGCCCCATCACGCAAAAAGGCATGTTAGCTCAAAGCATGGGGCGGCTTCTCATCTGCCCAATGGCCGAGAGGCTCCCGCAAGCCACAGCCTCCATATTGACTCAAGTATTAGATTCCAAAAAAGTAACCTCTTACTTTGGCCACGATACTCAGCCTTCAGTTTTTGGATTGGTGGCCATAGATGAGTCAACACCTCAAGAAGACTCGATTTCCAACTGTCTGAGCGAGCAATTGGCGATTTGGCTTGACTTGACCCAGGTAAATCCTGGCGTCAGTGCAAGTGATGAAACGCTTGATATGCTTGAGCATGTAGAGAGGTCTTTGGTCAGCGATCCTTTTGCTTATAGAAAGCAGATTGATGATATTGTGATTGAGGACGCAGATGCACGAGGTGTTTGCGAACTGGCAATGGGTTTTTCGGTCCAAAGCATGCGCGCCCCGTTATACACGGTCAGGTTGGCTTCGGTTTTGGCAATTCTCAGAGGTTCACAAAAAGTAGAGGCGAAGGATTTGGGCAGAGCCGCTCGCTTGGTCCTTACCCCAAGAGCCAAAAGCATGCCCCGTATGGAGGAGGATCCTGAAGATAACTCAGACAATTCATCGCCCCAGCCCTCTTCCCCTTCATCACCCGCACAACCACTCCCACCCGAGCCACCTCCTCCAACAAGTGAAACAAAGGAGGAGCAAGAGTCTCAAAATGATTCGAGCCCAGAGGACTCAACGCATGAGGATCTTCGCAATGAATCATTGGAGTTTAATGAATCAAACCAAAATAAGGAAAACTCTGAGGATCAGAAATTATCAGACATCAAGGAGCTTGAAACTTCAATTTTAGAGGCCGCTTTAGCGACTCTCCCCCCTGGACTGTTAAACCAACTGATGAGGGGACACTCTGTATCTAAGAAAGGTTCTGCAGGACGCGTAGGAGAGGTTCAAAGAGGAGCAAAAAAGGGGCGGCCTATGCCCCCGATTCAAGGACTCCCACAAGGCGGTAACCGACTCCACATCCTTGCCACTCTCAGGCATGCGGCGCCCCGCCAGAAAATCAGAAATCTCTCCAATAATGAACTCAACCCAGATGCAACGAGCGATAAGCCGTTAAATGAGGGTGCCGTAAGAAGACTTAAAATTTTCAGTGAGGATTTTCACATTCAACGTTTTGCGAAACGAAGTGAGAGCTGTATTATTTTTTGCATTGATGCCTCTGGCTCTGCTGCGCTGGAGCGACTTGCAGAGGCTAAGGGGGCGGTAGAGTTGCTTCTCAAAGACTCCTATGCAAGGCGCGACCACATCTGCGTAATCAGCTTTAGAGACAAATTAGCTCAGGTTCAACTACCCCCCACCAGATCTTTGGTCAGAGCAAAAAGACAGTTACAGGCGTTACCCGGTGGTGGAGGCACTCCACTTGCCGGGGCAATGAAATTGGCGCTCGAGACAGCCACTCAAGCCCGAAATCATGGCATGACACCGACTGTAGTCATGTTAAGTGACGGACGAGCCAACGTGACCCTCCAAGGAGAGGGCTCACGGGCAACAGCAAAAGCTCAAGCACTAAACTGGGCATCACTGTGGCGGGCTTGTCAACTTAGAGGAATATGGTTGGATACATCTGCAAGACCAGAACCACAGGCACAAGAATTAGCTTTGGCCATGGGGGCGAGTTATGTGCCTTTACCACTTGCGAACAGCCAGAAAATGGCCAATGCTGTTCAAAAAATCCAAAATCTTAAAGATTAAAATTTCAAGAAAAAAGAAATAGCGTTAATGCACAAAATAAAAAAAGATTGTGCATACCCATACTTTTTTATGTGATCAATTTATCAAACCGAGATGAGTATTCTTCAATTTCCTGCTTTTAATGTCGAATTGTCGTCTAAGATATTTTTATTGGTATGGCTTTATATTTTGCTTCGTTTTATAAAAAAGAATATCTATTTATCGGCCCTATTTTGGTGGGCTGGGACAGTTGGTCATGAATTATGTCACTTAGTCGTTGGATTTTTATTTGGAGCAAAACCCTCAAGAATTGATCTTATTCCTAAAAGAGATGCAAAAACTGGGGGCTTAGTTTTGGGATCTGTTACTTTTAAAAACCTAGTTTGGTGGAACAAACTACCCGTCTCTACGGCCCCTTTACTTTTGCTCATTGTTGGATATTGGATTTTCATTCAATCCATATCCTACCCATCAATGAGCCTGCATACACTCCTCTACGACCTAGCCGTACTTCAGTGCGTAGAAGGATGTTGGCCAAGCGGCACTGATTGGCGCAGTGCAATGAAAACTGTTTATCCCTTAGTTGGCCTTACAGTTGTAATAGCAATTTTTTTAGTACTATTTTATTGACAATTGTTGTGTTGGTATTTCACCCGAATGTCCAGTAACTAACAATTGCAAAGCTCTTTACATCCCCAACTAAAAATATTTTTACGATGATCTTATTGAATTTAAGTTTTAATCAATCCAAATAAATGCGCCAAGTCTTTAAAGAAGATTCTCACATGTGCCATTGGATCTTTGCGCACCAATTCTTTGTTCATGTAGGCATCGAAAGTTAAGCGTTGTACGTCCTTATCTTCGCATATTTTTACAAAACGCTCCCTACGCTTATCATTTATATACCAAAAGTATTGCATGATCCCGAGTACCCAGAAAACTTTGCCGTGCACCTTCATGAATTGTTTGCGTGCGTGACTTAGATTTTTATTGTCTCCAGTCACCATGGCTTTTTGCACAGCCTGCGCAGCTAAGCGCCCGCCTAGCATTGCGTAATAAATCCCCTCCCCTGATGCGGGTGCTACTACACCAGCCGCGTCTCCTGCAAGTACTACGTCTTTTGCGTTATCCCATTTTGGCAAGGGTTTCAACGGAATTGGAGCACCCTCTCTTCTAAGGGTCTCCACGTTTTGTAAGCCGGCCGTCTCCCGAAGCCTTGCGACGGCTGCTTTTAAAGAGTAACCTTTATCTGCACTACCTGTGCCGATACTCATCGTGTTCCCGTGGGGAAATACCCAACCATAAAAATCAGGTGACAAAGTGCCTCTGTAATAAACATCGCATCTACTGGGGTCGTGACTTGGATCGTTCTCAGGCGCTTTTACGATTTCGTGATAAGCGAAAACATATTTGGTTTTTTCTGAACCTTCAATATTTTGTTTAGCAACTTCTGACTTAGCACCGTCCGCTCCAATCACATACCTTGCTCTAACGCTTTGATTGGTGATATTGTCTTTAAAAGAGCTATCTTCAAAATGAACCCGAGCAACTCCGTCCATATCATGAGAAATCCGGTCGAAGATCCCTTTCATTCGCTTTGCACCGTTGGATTGCGCGCGGTTACGCAACCATTCGTCAAACTCATTTCTGTTAACCATACCCACAAAGCCACCGTCAATCGGGATATCAACACGGTTGTCTTTGGGAGAAATCATCCTGGCTTTGCGCGACTTTGCAACGAGCAGGTGATCAGGAATATTAAAGTCATTTATCAAACGCGGCGGGATAGCTCCTCCGCATGGTTTTGTTCGACCTTGCCGATCAAGTAGTAAAACACTTTTGCCCTCAAGGGCCAAGTCATTGGCTGCTGTAGCCCCAGCGGGGCCACCTCCGACCACCACCACGTCATATGTTGTTGAATACATTGGATTATTCTCCTTTTATTAGATACTGTAATTTTTTAAAATTAATTGTGTTTTAAAAACTAGACTCCGCTTAAATTCAACCCAGTCGATCCTCTATCTTTGTGAGCAAACGCGTGGGAAAGCTCACCTGATGCCCCACTCTCCTGACTCAACCCCTTTACCCGCCAAGCAATCCAAGCAGCAATTAAAAACATGACAGCTTCGAGTGCAAACACATTAGCGTAGGCAAAGGAAGCATTGCCTATTAACTTCATGGATAAATCGCTTGCACCCGTTCCTACCAATCCGCCTAGACCGAAAGCAACCGCTTGAGCTGCACCCCAAAGTCCCATTCGGATCCCAGGTTTAACTCCATTTGCATCTAAACCTGATACATCACTTTTCAGAGTCGCTAATCTCATCATGGTGCTGATTGCAGCTATTGAGAAAAGTCCGTTTCCGACCCCAAGCACCATTAAAATTGGGTTGAGAGGTAAGGCAGGTGCCAGCGAGCCCGAAAAAGCAGCAAAGCAAAGCCCAAACATACCAACGGCTGATAAAACACATCCAATACTCATCCAAGAGGAGATTTGACCTAAACGGCCCCTCACCCAACCACTCCCTATAAAGGCCAATAAGAGCATGCCCACCAATACGCTTGCATGCAAAATTCCAGACAGTTGGGTGGTTTGACCAGGAGTGAAGTGATAAATGAGGGCGGCGAAGGGCTCCATGATTAAATCTTGAGCACTGTAGGCGAGCATTGAGGAGAACACAAAGAATGTGAACAAGCGGGCTTGATCATCACGCCACAAAAGAGCTAAGGCATCTTTGAAGTTTTTATTGCTGTTGTTGCTGTTGCTGTCGAGATTTCCATTTGAAATTTCAAGAGATGTTTTAGTCTGCTGTTTATTTTCTTCATATGTTATTTTTTCAACTAGCCTGTTCTCCAAGCCGTACATGGCTATGGCGGTGATGGTGCAAGCCAGCACGCTCACACCGATGCTCACTGCCAAGAGTCGGTCAAAGGAGAATGGATCTAACAATTTGCCGCTCACAATGGAAGTTAAAGCAAATCCAAAAATCATCATAATCCAAACTGCTGTTGCAGAGGTGGCCCTTTGATGATCTCCCACCCCCTTTGACAAAAGCACCAATAGCGTTGTTCCGCAGGCACTAACGCCCATGCCTATCATACAAAACCCCACTAGCGCAGTAGTCACACCAATAGCGAAGTGTTCTGCCATCAAAGTTGTGGCTAATGCCGCCAATATCCCGCCAACAGCGAGCACCAACATTCCCCCTGTAATCCAAGGGGTGAATCTCTTCGTCTGGTCAGCACCATAACCCATTCTGGGTCTGATCATTTGGATGATGTAGTGCAAACCTATCAAAAATCCAGGCAACAAAGCTGGTAACGCAAGTTCAATCACCATCACGCGGTTCAAGGTCGTAGTGGTCGTGACCACTACAGCGCCCATACACGCCTGCACCAAACCAACGCAAAAAATATTTAACCAATTAGCAGCGCTTGATTTTTGGTTATCCGCTATTTCAATCATTTACCCACTCTCCTATTCCTTTGGTTAAAAGTTTCTCAACGCAAAAGCACTCACCATCATCCCTGAGACAAAAAGCGGCACTCCAAATGCGCTAACTGAGAGGGCTTTAGCGATCGGGTCTTTAACGAATTTATACATCAGAGGCAGTTGACACATAGAAAGCAAAAATACTGTCCAAGCACTGTTAGATTGGCCTGCGTTTAGTAGCAAAACGGCCGCAGACCACTGAGCAAGAATCATGATCAAGCTGGCCATCCAAGCCGCCCCCTTAGGCCCCATCAGTACGGGCAGGGAATTCACCTTCATTAAGCGGTCACCCTCAATGGCTTTAAAGTCGTTTAGAGTCATAATTCCATGAGCACCAAAGCTATAGATCAATGCAAATCCAAATATCGCCTTACTCGGGTACTCATTGCCAAGCATCACTGCTGCGCCAGTAAGCCAAGCTAAGCCCTCATAGCTCAAAGCACAGGCAGCATTACCTATCCATCCGTTTTGTTTAAACCGAAGGGGCGGTGCTGAGTAAGCCCACGCAAACAATAGCCCTAACGCAGCAGCTCTAAAAGCCCACACGCCCAACCACCAAGCCCAAAACAAAGACAGCAAGGTCCAAGCAATTGCAAGACCCAAACCCCATTTTCCCGGCATGCGCCCGGACGGTATGGGTCGGTTGGGCTCGTTGATTGCGTCCACATGTCTGTCAAACCAATCGTTACAGGCTTGACTGCAGGCACAAACCATTGGTCCTGCCAAAACGATCCCCCAAATCACCTTGCCCCAGTAAAGCTCGACAGACTCCCCCGTTGATATCACACCACATGCATATGCCCACATGGGGGGAAACCAAGTTATAGGTTTTAAGAGCTCAGCGACAACTTTTAACTTTGGAACATTCATGTAGTAATTTTTACACGACAGTATAAGTTGTCAATAGTAGTTGACACTTATTTTCTCAGTGTTGTTCCTGATATAGAATAAACTCTCTTTTATATTAATTCTTTAGTATTAAATTTTAGCGATGAAATTGATTCAAATAGGCCCGAAAGAAACTGTGTCCATTTGGGACGGGCTTTGTGTTGTCAAATAAAAGGAAGATCGAAATGGATCATCAGTTACCTCATCAGAAGACATTACTTAAGACTACGGACAACTCAAGCCCTCACAGATCTCTTTGCACCGACTGCGGTGTCTCACGCACCTCCGACCCAAAGCAATGTGCGACAGCGTGTCAATTTATTCAGCCCGATTACAAGAGTCTTGAGATAAAGGTTCACGGCAGGCAAAGGAGCTTTGAGAAAGCGGATGAGTTGCATTTTGGCCCTTTTACAAACATGTACCGAGCAAGCTTAAAGAACCCAATTCCAGGGGCCCAGTGGAGCGGAATTACGACCAGAATCGCAGAAAAACTGCTTGAGCAAGGAAGAGTTGATGCCGTACTCACCATGGAACCAGACACACACGACAAGTGGCGTCCAGTGCCCGTGTTGATTGATAAGGCAAGCGATATGAAACGGGCACGGGGTATGAGAATGGGCTACGCCCCACTTTTGTCGCTGATCGAGCCTGCAAAAAAAATGGGATATAAGAAATTAGCCATTATTGGCATTCCTTGCCAAATCTACGCACTCCGCTCTCTAGAGAAGAGTCTTGGCTTGGAGGAACTTTTCGTAATTGGCACGCCCTGCTCGGATAACACCACAACAGAGAATTTCCATCAGTTTTTAAACTTAATTACCCCCTCACCCGCTGAAGTAACTTACCTCGAGTTCAAGGCCAATTACCATGTTGAAATTCGGTTTCAAAGCGGAGAGGTAAAAGAGATTCCGTTCCTGCAGTTGCCCCTTTCCGATTTACCAAAGGACTTTTTCCCCCTCACCTGCCGTACCTGCGTTGACTACACCAATGCGCTCTCGGACATCACTATTGGGTACATGGGTGGAGAGGGTGAGCAGTGGGTATTGACCAGAAATAAAAAGGGAGAGGAGTTACTGGCACTCCTGTCCGATGAGATCGTATTAAAGGCGCCTGGCAGTGCAGGCAAAAGACATTCTGCAGTGATTGGATTTAAGAAAAATGTCGAACTCGCTGCAGGCGGACTTCCCCTTAGAAAGATGCCTAATTGGCTCAGACCCATCGTATCTTGGTTGATGCCTAGAATCGGCCCAAGAGGCTTAGAGTTTGCGCGCACGAGGGTGGAGATGAAGGCTATTGAATCCGTACTTCATTTGAGACGGGAGTTGCCATCACGAATTAAGCATATGGTCCCCAGTCACATATGGGAATTGACTAAGGCCTATGATTTAAAGCCCGAGGCGCACGAGCAGCCCGTAAAGGGCTAGAAAGCGGGTGCTTACTAAGGTTTATCTGAGGAGTCCGCCATTCCGTAGCGGTGTAACTTAATGTACAGACTCTGCCTGGAGAGTCCTAGCATTTCAGCAGTAGAGGCTCTATTATTTTGCGTCAACTCTAAGGCAGATTGGATACACATTTTCTCAATCATGTCTGAGGTCTCACCCACAATATCTTTCATCGGCATGCGTCCAACCAGTTGAGCGAGTTGTGACACAGATCCGGCCATACTGCTTGATGCAACAGGCCCAGTTTGGGACAAACGGTGAACATCTCGGATAAAGAACCCATACCTCTTTTCCTCTGAATCCAAAGTGGACGCACTGATCTCAACCTCGACTGATGTGTTAGATTCTGAGACAAGTTCGGTTGCAAAATTTCTGAGTTTTGAGAGTTGCTTCAAATTATTGATTAAAACACCCCAATCTACTCCAGCCCGCGCAAGCCACGTCTCAAAAGGCTTGCCTAAGACCCGAGCCTGGGAAAACGCACCAGATAAAGATATGAATTCATCGTTCGCACTAAGTACGATACCCGCACCGTCTGTGACAACAAAGCCGTACGGGGCCTTTTGAATAGCGTCAGTAAACCACTCTTGAGTGGGTGTGCTTTGTGGGCCGCCTTTTGACATTGACTTTGCAGTCAAGCGAACCATCAACTGGGGTCCACCTTCTTGAACTATCAGCGAAGGCGTGAGCGTAAATGTCTGATCTGCACCCAAGCTTTTAACCAATAAAGACTTGGTTTTACCACCCGTTTGAGCAGCCGTCATCAACGACTCAAAATCGTCTCTATGCTCGGACGAGAAAAATTGATAGAGCTCAGCGCCCACTAATTTTTTTGGATCCTCCGTCATTAGCGCTCTTGCACCGGCTGGATTGGCTTGAGTGATTTTCTTGGTTGTCAAATCAACAATGAGTATGGGTTCAACTGAATTGTCAAACAACAAGTTATAACGCGACTCCAAATGCCTGAGTCGCAAATAGTCACGCTCCATGGATCTGTGGGTGTCCATTAATTTTTGCTGCATCTTAGACATTGAGCCCAGATCCCTAGCGCATAGTCTTAAGTTAACTTCATTTTTAAACTTAAAGAGTTGGACTAAAAATGGGGCACTTTGTTTTGTTGGAGAAAGAAAGTTAATGTGTCTCCACTCAGTTTCTTGTTCAAGGGGGGATTGATCGCTAAGCTCAATAGGAGCCTTTAGGGTGGTTAATATTTTTTTTACAGAGTCAGCTTCTGTTAAATCCGAGATCTTTCGTCCAACCCAACCCTCTAACTTTAGGCGACTGAGTTCAATTCCTTTTGTCTTCAATGAGACTATGTTGTGAGTTTTAGGATGAATCAAGACGACCATATCTGATAGACCCAAAATAAGGGACTCTATGAGAGTTGATTGATCTGAAGGTGCAACAGTTTTCACTAATATTGACTCAATTAAAGCTCACCCTCATGGGGAGTTATCCAGAAATTTCAATCTACCAAACGACAACACAACACATAAAATAAACTGACTTTAATACCACTGGCATTTACCCTAAACAACACAAAGATCGGTTAAAAAAATTAAAACCAAAATACAAATGTCAATTTATGTTTTCATAATTAAGTGTCAACTTGGAAATTATACCTACATTGTTTAGTGGTATTTTCTTAAAAGACACCTAATCATTAAAAAAACTCCTTAAACCGGGGATTGCTATTGGATTAGTTGACTCAGAGCTCACTTAAGCGAGCGCGAGGAAGTCACAAATTCAAAATAAAACAATAACAGATCAATGAAAATTAAAAAGTTTTCTATTTATTTTGGGTTTCCCTCAATGAATTCAAGGTTGTTTTCAGATTTCTTGATTCTCTAACCTTCAATTTTGGTGGTGTTTTTGTTTTTAACTTGCCCGAATCCTTTAGGGAGGATCCTCTTGAAAGATCTGCTGTTTTTTGAACCCATCTCCTGGTCATTATTTTTCACAGCCACCGCACCGCTCAACTCAGCCGCACTGAGAAGGTGCAGCTTTCTAAGCTTACGGTGAACCCTGACCATCTTTAGACCTAGGGTATGCGCATCTCGAGGGGTTTTGCTGGCAGCGTGAGCACCTATCAAACTCACCAACTCTGGCTCAAGGGCTAAAAGGGGACCACCAACGATGCACTGAATATGAACATTCTTAGATTTTGATTTAATCTTTGCAACCCAAGACTTGAGCTTAGGCACCTCAGTGGTTAAAGAAACGCTTATGCATATGAGATCAATCCAATTATTGGAGACCAAAGCTAAAAGTTCCTTCTCCTCGTGGTCAAAACCCGGCAAGAGGTGCCACCCTTTTCGTTGTAGGTACTGAGAAACTAAAAGCGGCCCAAGCGTGTGCTGTGCACCGGGGGCCGTCGCAACCAATACCTGAAATCTATTTACTGCCGGCATCATATGAGCTGCGTCAGGTTTAATGAAATCAGGGCTTAATGAAGAAATCAATCTCTTCATATTCCAACTTGACCTGGTTACGTCAAAAAACGTAATAATATCTTTTTCCCATAAATATTGCAGTGACCTTGCCACTTGAGGAATGATGTCTAAATAAAAGACTTCTATATCAAGCCCTTGATCAAATAGATTTTGCGCAAAGACTTCTAGCTCAACGGAACTCATCTCCAAAAAAGCTTGAGAGCACTTTTCAACGAAATAGCTTAGATCTCGTTGGGAAATCTCTGCCAAGGGTTGATGCACACACTGGGAAACCAACTTTAATGAATTCGTGCTTGCTTTAGTCTGAGCCGCGTGCGAGCAAGACTCTTCACCGTGCTCTTTAATTAAGCTTGGAATAATCTCGCCAGCAAGGGTTGACACCAATGGCAACAAATGATGAAAACTCAATTAACTATCCCCTTGTCTTGCTGCTCGGTTTAAGAAGCTTGAATAACGATTAAAAATTAACCCGTGTTTTGGCTTGAAAAGATCACTAAGCACTCATAATTTACTTATCAATTATGAGTGTCTATTAAAAATGACAATTAGGCATTGGTGTAAACCCCTAATGTGTAACTTAAAATTAACGTCAATTTAAGTTGACATATTGTTTTTTCGGATTTAAAGTTAGGTCATGTTTGAAACGCACGAAAAAGCAAAGCCGATGTCACACGATCCACAACCTTTGAGCGGATTGCTCTACACACCTGAGCAAAGGATTCTCAGAGATCAAACAATATGGACGCCCATTCAGGGGTTTCTAGCGATATTTCAATTCCTTGTTTTCTTAGTAAGTTTGGTGCTTGTGCTTAGGTGCCTGTCCAACCCAGAAGGTGCAGAGTGGGCCAAATGGTCCATCATTTTAAAAACACTCACTCTGTACACCATCATGATTACGGGGAGCATTTGGGAGAAAGTAGTATTTGGTAAATACCTTTTTGCCAAAGCATTTTTTTGGGAAGACTTGGTGAGTATGGGCGTTATTGCACTTCACACTGTTTACATCGTTTCACTCTTTTATAACTTCCTGAGCCTTGAGCAGCAAATGCTTTTAATTCTTAGTGCTTACGTGACTTATGTGATCAATGCAGCTCAATTTCTCTTAAAACTTCGAGCTGCAAGGCTCCAAGAGGAAAAAATGAAGGCTGCAAAGTCTCAAATCACAATTAATGACTCCGAGGGCTTGATGGCATGAATTCAGTCATCCCTATCGTCTCTCACACCCGCTCGTCCAGCACGCAATCAGGTGCGGCTCATCTTGACATACGTCAAGAAAGGGGACAGCGCGAGGTTTTTTGCGGCTTAACAGGCATTATTTGGTTGCACAGAAAAATACAAGATGCTTTCTTTCTCGTAGTTGGCTCCAGAACATGCGCACATTTGGTTCAATCTGCAGCAGGGGTCATGATCTTTGCAGAGCCAAGATTTGGAACTGCCATCATCGATGACAGGGACTTATCAGGCATTGCGGATGCAAACGACGAACTTGACCGAGTTGTAAATCAATTACTCAAAAGGCGCAAGGATATAAAAACACTTTTCCTTGTTGGCTCCTGCCCCTCAGAGGTCATCAAACTGGACTTGTCGCGGGCTGCACAGCGACTCAATATCCAGTTCAACCCAGGCGTCAGAGTGCTTAACTACTCAGGCTCAGGCATAGAGACCACCTTCACCCAGGGGGAAGATGCATGCTTAGCAAGCATTGTCGAGTCCCTCCCGCCCCCCCCAAGCTTACAGGCCACAGGACAAAAGAAAAGACTTTTGATTGTGGGTACTTTGGCCGATGTGGTTGAAGACCAAATGCAACGCATCTTCAAAGATATGGGACTCACAGAGGTAGAGTTTTTCCCTGGTCGTAACTCACAAAGCTTACCATTAATTGATGAAAACACAGTTTTCTTACTTGCACAACCTTTCTTAGCCGATACAGCTAAACGCATTGAGGCCAAGGGAGCCCAAAGGTTGCCAGCACCCTTCCCCCTTGGCTCTGAGGGAACAAGTGAATGGTTTAAAGCGGCAGCACTGTCCTTTAATATTGAAGAAACAATTTTAGAAAAAGCTTTATTTGCTCCAAGGCAGAGAGCTCAAACGGCTATTTCAAAACACAAGGTTTTACTTGAGAACAGAAAAATATTTTTCTTTCCCGACTCTCAACTCGAAATCCCACTTGCTCGTTTTCTGAGCAGAGAGCTTGGAATGCAACTCACAGAAGTCGGAGTTCCCTATATCCATCGTCAGCACATGGCACAGGAGTTGGAACTGTTGCCAGCACAAACCTTGATCATGGAGGGTCAGCACGTGGAGCAGCAACTCGACCGTTGCGAGCAGGCGAAGCCAGATTTAGTGGTTTGTGGCCTGGGTTTGGCCAACCCTTTGGAGGCCAAAGGATTCACCACCAAATGGTCTATTGAACTCGTCTTCACACCCATTCAAGGTTTTGATCAAGCGGGGGATTTGGCTGAATTGTTTAGTCGACCGCTCTTTAGAAAAGAAAAAATTGCCGCTTAGCAGATATTGAAAAAAATTAAATATTTAAACTAAACGTAAAACTCTCAAGCACACCATGCAACTCACTCTTTGGACATATGAAGGACCACCGCACATAGGGGCTATGCGTATAGCAACCTCTATGAAAGACGTGCATTATGTATTGCATGCACCCCAAGGCGATACCTACGCTGATCTGCTCTTTACGATGATAGAGCGACTTCAAAGACGCCCACCCGTAACTTACACAACCTTTCAAGCCAGAGACTTGGGAGGTGATACGGCTCAACTCTTTATCGATGCTGTCCTTCAAGCCAATGAGAGATTCAAACCAAATGCACTTTTAGTCGGTGCGTCTTGCACTGCAGAGCTTATTCAAGACGATCCAGGGGGTTTAGCGCTCGGACTTAACCTGTCTACCCCAGTGATACCGCTAGATCTCCCTGCATACCAACGAAAAGAGAACTGGGGTAGCGCGGAGACTTTTTATCACCTTGTGCGAAAGTTGGTAAAAAGAAATACTCCTACAGGTACGACACCAAATAGCAATGAACAATCCTCTGCTAACACAGCCCCACAGCAAAGCCCCACCCGCCCAAAGTGCAACATCCTAGGACCCACTGCACTTGGTTTTAGACACCGTGACGACTTGATTGAAATCACCGCTCTGATTGAAAATTTAGGTGTAGAGGTGAATGTAATTGCACCGATGAATGCCTGTGTCAGTGACATTGAGAGACTCCCCTTAGCTGATTTTAATGTAGTGCTTTATCCTGAAACAGCTCAAACGGCAGCTATTTGGCTTGAGAGAGAATTTAAACAACCCTTTACCAAACGCATTCCAATTGGGCACAAAGGCACCATCGCTTTTATTCGAGAAGTGCTTGAGTTGGCAAAGTTGCCTGCAGATGAGGAACTCATTAAGAAACTAAGTAACAGATCAAGAGCTTCTTGGTATGCCCACTCAGTTGACTCCACTTACCTGACCAACAAACGTGTATTTATTTTTGGAGATGCTTCACACGCCATCGCTGCAGCAAGAGTGGCGAGTGAGGAGATGGGCTTTCAAGTGGTAGGACTGGGCACGTATAGTAGAGAATTTGCCAGAGAAATCAGAGAAGCTGCGAAGCTTTATGGTCTTAGCGCCATCATCACTGATGACTACCTAGAGGTGGAAGATCACATTGAGGAGCTTCATCCTGAGCTGATCCTTGGCACTCAAATGGAGCGTCATATTGCTAAACGCCACGGCATTCCTTGTACCGTTATTTCAGCTCCCATGCACGTGCAAGATTTCCCTGCAAGGTACGCGCCTCAAATGGGATTTGAGGGTGCAAATGTTTTGTTTGATACCTGGGTTCACCCGCTCATGATGGGGCTGGAGGAGCATTTATTAGGCATGTTTAGAGAGGACTTTGAGTTCAACGACTCCTCAGCCCCCTCGCACCTTGGGGGTGCAAAGAAAACCGTAGACCCCGCGACCCACTCTTTTAACTCCTCCCATTCTTCTCAAAACGAGCCTACGTCAATTGAAGTCAATTCAGTTAGTGAGCAAACAACAAACTCAATCCAAAATCTTCCACGCGAAAATCTAAGTCCCATACCCACGGGTCAGCAAAAGGTCAACGACATGATTCAGCACTGGACTCGGGAGGCAGAGTTAGAGCTTAAAAAAATTCCATTTTTCGTACGCGGTAAAGCCAAAAGAAACACGGAAAAATTTGCTAAAGAAATGGGTGTTCAAGAAATCACTGTAGACACGTTGTATGACGCAAAAGCGCATTTCAAGAGTTAAACCAAGATGAACTCATTTTTTAAACTTCCTCAAAAACATTCTATAAGGTATCACCATGAATGAAACAGTCGCAATTCCAGTCTCACAAATTAAAAGAGGCTCAAGACCCGATGGAGAGGGAAGTGTCCAAGTACAACTCGACCCAAATATTAAAATAGGCAACGCCAAAGTTTTTGCGATCTACGGCAAAGGCGGTATCGGAAAGAGCACCACATCATCAAATTTATCTGTTGCCTTCAGCAAACTTGGCAAGCGGGTACTCCAAATCGGTTGTGATCCAAAACATGATTCGACCTTTACGCTTACCAAAAAATTAGTGCCTACCGTCATTGACGCTTTAGAGCAGGTCGATTTTCATTCAGAAGAATTAAGGCTAGAAGACTTTGTTTTCCCAGGCTACAACGGTGTCATGTGTGTGGAGGCAGGTGGCCCTCCCGCGGGTACCGGTTGCGGCGGCTACGTGGTGGGTCAAACAGTTAAATTATTAAAAGAACACCATCTATTAGAAGATACAGATGTGGTCATTTTTGATGTCCTAGGGGACGTTGTTTGCGGTGGCTTCGCAGCCCCTCTTCAGCATGCAGATCGTGCGCTGATTGTGACTGCAAATGATTTTGACTCCATCTTTGCCATGAACAGAATTATTCAGGCCATTGGTGCCAAATCCAAGAACTACAACGTGAGGCTAGGCGGTGTCATTGCTAACCGCAGCGAGACCACAGACCAAATCGATAAATTCAACAAGGCCGTTGGCTTGAAAACTATGGCGCACTTTCCCCCTCTTGATGAGATCAGGAAAAGTAGACTCACAAAATCTACCCTGTTTGAGCTTGAAGCCACACCCAACGTCAAGGCAGTTCAAGATGAGTACATGCGACTCGCAAGCCAATTGTGGATTGGCTCGGACCCTTTACCCGCTGTACCCATGAAGGATAGAGATATTTTTGATCTACTGGGATTTGATTGATATTTGATTGATGTTGCTAGCATCAACCTAAACAACTCAAAAAAAATAGAAATTTTGGAGCCTTAAAAGAAATGAACAACGCAGAACAAGGGTATTTAGAGCGCAGAGGTCAAATAGAACAGTATTTTGACCGAACTGCAGCAAAGACTTGGGAGCGCCTGACCTCAACAGATCCGGTCGGAAGAATTAGGGCTAGCGTTCGCGCCGGGCGCGATGAGATGCGAGCAACCTTAATGTCTTGGTTACCACAGGACATGACGGGTATGAGGCTACTAGATGCTGGGTGCGGAACCGGGGCGCTCTCTCTTTGTGCAGTTGAAAGAGGTGCTCAAGTAACTGCGGTGGATTTATCTGCCAACTTAATTCAAGTCGCAAAAAATCGTTACGTATCTTTATCTCAAATTTCAGCAATTTCAAGCCGCAAAGGGTGGGTCGAGTTCTCAAGTGGAGATATGTTGGACCCGGCCTTGGGCGAATTTGATTATGTGGTTGGAATGGACTCGTTGATCCACTACGACGCACCAGATCTGATTAATGGCATCAATAGCTTGAGCGAGAGAACAAAAAAGGCCATTTTATTTACATTCCCACCGCGAAACCCACTTCTAGCGGTAGCACATGCCGTGGGACAATTTTTCCCGAAAACCGATCGCTCTCCCACTCTTGCCCCAGTCTCACAAGACAAGCTTCGCTCAGCACTTGGCAAATCCATAGTCACTAGAGGATGGAGTGAAGGTAGGACGACAAGAATCTCAAGAGGTTTTTACACCTCCCAAGCCTGGGAGTGGGTTCAACAATGATCAGTCTTGCTAACCAAGTCGGCTCAAAAGTTCGCTCTAAGCTGAGCTCATTTGCCCAGCGCTATGTCCCCTTTGCTGACGCTGCTTCAGTTGACCTTCCCCTGCCTCGTTTACTTAGACTTTGCCTCTTTCAAACGGCCATTGGTATGACTATGGCGCTTATGGTTGGGACTCTCAACAGGGTCATGATTGTCGAGCTTGGAGTGCCCGCTTGGTGGGTCGCGCTCGCGGTTGCACTACCCTTAATATTTGCGCCCCTGCGCGCATTAATCGGATACAGAAGTGATACCCATCCCTCAGCCCTTGGTTTGCGCAGACTTCCCTATTTATGGATAGGAAATATTTTTATGTTTGGTGGCTTAGCAATCATGCCGTTTTCTTTGTTGCTTCTCAACGACGTGACCACTGAAACGCTTTGGATTGGAAGAGCAGGAGCGTGTTTGGCGTTTTTGTTGGTCGGTGCGGGTATTCAAACTACTCAAACTGCGGGACTTGCTTTGGCAACGGATATCGCACATCCAGACAAAAGACCCAGAGTGGTTGCCTTACTTCACAGTGCAATGCTTGTAGGACTTGTCGTGGGTAGTGCACTACTGGGGTGGCTTTTGAAAGACTTCTCGCCCACCAAATTGGTTCAAGTCGTACAGGCAAGTGCAGTTTTAGTAGCCGTTCTAAATTTAGCCTCTCTTTGGAAACAAGAAGCACGTCAAACCAAAAGGGGCCAGCGAGAGCCAGATGGTTTCTCAAAGAACTGGCGTCAAATCATCAGATTACCCAACATGAAACGCTTTCTTTGGGCGGTAGGAATTGGGTCATGTGCATTTAGTATGCAAGATATTATTTTGGAGCCCTACGGGGGTGAAGTGTTACACCTAGATGTTAGCTTTACCAGCTCGCTTACCGCCTTGTCTGGTGTGGGTGCCTTGGCCGCATTTGCCATAGCAGCAAAACTCATGGGCAAAGGTCTAGATGCTTGTAGAGTATCTGCGCTTGGGCTATTAGTAGGTTTACCAGGCTTTGCGTGCGTCATCCTAGCCTCCCCGATGGAGTCTGCATTATTGTTTAGGACTGGGACCCTACTTATAGGATTTGGTGGGGGGATGTTCTCTGTTGGAATGTTGATTATCGCAATGGAGATGCCTGAGAAAAGTCTGATAGGGATGGTCTTGGGCGCATGGGGGGCCGTACAAGCCACTGCCTCAGGTTTATCAATGGCCGTTGGTGGAATTTTAAAGGACAGTTTTGCAAGTTTTGCCAGCAGTGGTTATCTGGGCGAATCACTCATGGACAGATCAAGTGGCTATGGCATGGTATTCACCATTGAAATGCTCTTGCTCTTTACTGCCCTGATTGCAATGTCACCGCTGTCTCGAAAAAGACTAAACGCTTTCCCTGATAACGCTCGATTCGGCCTGGCTGAACTGCCCAATTGATAATATCATTTAACCCAATTTTTTAGGAGATTTTCAAATGGAAACTGGCGCGATTACTCAATATATAGATGTAGCACAAGTTGTTTTATACATCTTTTGGGCTTTCTTTGCAGGCGTAATGTACTACTTAATCAGAGAAGGACACCGAGAGGGATATCCGCTTGACAACGGTCGTGAAAGCGGTGGTCCTGTTCAAACTGGTTGGCCTGTGCCAGATCCTAAGACCTACAAATTAGAAGACGGTCGTGAAATAACCATACCTGATTTAAATAGACCTGACGGGGACTACTCGTTTACACCATCGCACTCTTGGTTGGGCGCACCACTTGAGCCTAAGGGGGATCCACTACTAGCTGGTATGGGCCCCGGGGCTTGGGCTGCAAGGGAAGACATTTACGAGAAAGACCCTCATGGAGATCTAAAGATTGTTCCCCTTAGAGTCGCCCCTAAGTACGGAGTTGCAATCCAAGACAATGATCCAAGAGGCTTGAGTGTTTACGGTGCTGATAGGCAAGAGGGCGGAACCGTTAAAGATCTATGGGTTGACAAAATGGAGATGCTCTTTAGGTACATTGAGGTTGCTTTACCAAGCGGTAAGTCTGTATTACTACCCGTTCCTTTTGCAGATATTTCTAAATTTAAAGTGCAAGTGGACTCCATTCTCTCGACTCAGTTTGATAAAGTCCCAGCTCTTAGGAATCCAGAGCAAATCTCAAGGCTAGAGGAGGAGAAGATCAGTGCTTTTTATGGCGCGGGTACTCTGTACGCAACCCCTGAGCGTCAGGAGCCTTTGGTATGAGAGCAACCCACGAGCACGAGTTTGAAGCTGCCCTTGGACTGCCTGAGCAACTACCAAAGGGTGAGCACATACTTTGGCAAGACTCCCCCAACTGGAAGAGCTTGGGAGTGGAGGCATTTCAACTTAGAAGTTTGAGTATTTATTTTGCATTAATGCTGCTTTTGCAACTGAGCTACTTAACAGGTCAAGGTCAAGGGGACGATTGGAACGCAAAGCCTTTGCTCATCACAGGCGCTTTGGTTGCTGTGACCCTAGGTGCGCTGTGGGCCTGGGCATACATGAGTGCAAAAGCCAGTATGTACACCATTACCAATAAAAGAGTGGTCATGCGCATTGGAGTCGTATTTAGTTTGACGTTTAATTTACCCCTCAAACAAATTATAGGAGCTCATGAACTCCACCGAACAAACGGAACATCCGATTTAAGTTTGTCAATAAAGAAAGAGGACCGCATTGGGTGGCTCCATTTATGGCCTCACTCTAGACCTTGGGCACTTTACCAGCCGCAGCCAACGCTTCGCTGTATTGGCGACGGTGTTCGTTGTGCAGAAATACTTAAGTCAGCGTGGCTTGAGGCCAATAAGGATATCAAAGTCATATTGCCAACCCCACTCAGCGACTCAACTCAGTCACCCAGTAATTCAACCAATGGATTGCTTCAAGCATCTTAAAAGCATATGAGTAATTTCACGTCCATCCGTCAAACTCAAAATGCCACCTATAACAGGCAAAAGAGTTTCAATCCAATTACAAAAAGACATTTTCAAGCCATGCTTTTGGCAATGGTTGTGTCACTTCTTTACGCGACTTACATCACTCAATTTAGCTCAGCCGTTGAAGCTCAAACCTCACCTATTGTTCAAAAAACAATGCTAAGCATAAAAGATGACTCCAACGGGGATATATTAATTGAATTGATTGCAGACAAAAACCAAGATAAGAATTATCAAAAAGCACAGACGAGCCAAGTTCTGCGATTCAGTGGAGAGCAAGGTTTCTTAAGAGGAACACTAAGGGCACTAGCACGTGACAGGCGTCTCAGAAATTTAACATCCGAGGCCCCTTTTGAGTTGGCTTTGCACGAGGACGGTAGGCTCTCGATTACGGATACCCTGACCGCTAAAGGTATTGATTTGGAGGCTTTTGGCCCTGACAACGCAGCAGTCTTTGCAAAAATACTGCAAGAATTTACGAAAGACTCCTTTGTTAAACAAAGTGTCGTTTCCCCAGAACATTTAAATATATTTATCCCTCCTTTGAAACCAATTTAAAAACAAATTTAAAAACCAATTTAAAAGATTAATTTTAATTAAGGAAAAAAATGAGCGCTATTGCCGAATTCATGGAAACTGACTTTACTCAACGCCTCGTAGATAGCGTTGAGAGTGCAGCAGACGCTAACAAAAAGGCCGTGACTAACACGGTACTCGCGCCTCGGTTTTACACGACTAATTTTGATGAGATGGATAAAATTAACATCAGCTCAGTTCGACGGGAGTGGGACCTGATGATGCAAGAGTACGAAGGGGACAATAACCACGACCATTTTCAAAGAGACGCCGCATTCAAAGATGAGGTGCATACTCTTATGTCAAAACTCGATGATGGATTGAAGCAAGAGTTTTATGATTTTCTAATTGGCTCTTTGACCTCTGAATTCTCAGGCTGTATTTTGTACAACGAGGTGAGAAAAAATGTTGCCAACCCAGATATAAAAAAACTCATGACTTTCATGGCAAGAGATGAGTCCCGTCACGCTGGATTTTTGAATCAATCATTGAAGGACTTTAATTTTGGAATTGACCTGGGACAATTAAAGAGGACTAAGAAATATACCTTCTTCCAACCGAAGTTTATTTTTTATGCAACCTACCTATCGGAAAAAATTGGCTACGCAAGGTACATCACTATTTTTCGTCAACTAGAGAAAAATCCAGACAAAAGATTCCATCCCATTTTTCGTTGGTTTGAGAGGTGGTGTAACGATGAGTTTCGCCACGGTGAGTCATTTGCACTGATCATGAGGGCTGACCCTAGGCTCCTAAAAGGTCTGAACCTATGGTGGATTCGATTCTTTATTATTGCTGTTTATGCAACCATGTACGTAAGAGACCATACAAGGCCTGCCTTGCACGACGCAATGGGTCTTAATGCAACCCAGTATGACTTTGAAGTTTTTAGAATTACTTCAGAGATCTCTAAACAAGTGTTCCCACTGATTGTCGATATCGATAATCCAAAGTTCAAAATTCACCTTGAACGCTTGACAGCCCTGTCGTTTGCAATGAATGCTGCAAAAGAGCGCAAAGGAGTCCTGAACATTCTTAACAAGGGATGGATTGCAGCACAAGCATTGACCGCGTTTGTGAAACTTTATTTTCTGCCAGTTATCAAATCTGAGCTTCCCGCTCAGGTCAGATTGGTTCCGACTTGGTAGTTTAAATTTAAGAGATTTTGTATCCACTAGAAAATCAGCCTAAAAACCAATAATCCTATGCAAGATTTTTCAGCCTTCATAGAGCCCTCCTTGATCGCGCTGCTCTCGTGGTGGTTTGGCACAGGCATTATTCTTCTTTTGGTTAGATTGCCCAAAGAGCAGTTTTCAGCGGCTAGGCTGGGTTGGACTTTAATAAGCATTCCAGCGATGTACTTTAGTTATAAGTCTATGCTGGAGACTACAAATGCCAATGCTTACACTGGTTTTATAAGTACGATCGTGCTTTGGGGCTGGCATGAACTCGCATTCTTGACTGGCTGGATCAGTGGTCCGCGAAAAGTAGCCTTAGAGCGAGACTTAAATATATGGAATCGTTTTAAGCAATCTGTTGATGTGATTTGGCATCATGAGTTGGCTCTTTTTTTAAATCTATTATTGTTGGTCATTGTGCAAATTGGACACCCAAATCACACTGCAATGTGCACTTTTGCACTATTGTGGCTAATGCGTTTGAGCTCTAAGCTGAACCTCTTCTTTGGTGTTCCACAAGTCGGCGAACAATACCTACCAGCCCATTTAATTTATATGGGAAGTTATTTTCGAAAAAAACCAGTTGGGATTTTCTTTTACACCACGATGAGCTTATCCATTTCGGCTTGGCTCTACCTCATTTGGCAGGCTCATGAGGGTCTTGTCACTATCACCTCTCACTGGGTGTTGCTGGCAAGTTTACTGGGCTTGGCAATTATTGAGCACATAATTATGATGGTCCCATTATCTCTTGAGAGAGTTTGGGGTTGGGCGCTTAAGAGTGACGTCACCCACACAAAAGGGGTTTCGAGCGCATTTAACCCAGCCAATTCAAACCCTTTGTCCACCACTCATAGATCGGCGAGTATCAAACTCACTCAAGTCTTTGAGGATCCAATCATCACCCCCATTGCGAGGCCAGGTTTGGTAGCTGGCTCTGTGATGGATACAAAATAAGCCACCAAGTGATCAATCAAGTCCAACTAAACACATTATTTTTTTAAATCATAAATAACCTTTTCACCCTCTATTGATCATTAGTATGTTGATTACAGATTTAATCGAACAAAAATCCTCGGAGATTCAATCCGGACTTGTAAATTTTGGAAAGCCTAAAAACCCGGCGCACAGAACTTATGACCCAAGACCTAAAGCCTTGGTGGTAGGTGCAGGGTTTGGGGGGCTTGCCAGCGCCATTCGTTTAAGTGCAAGGGGGTATAACGTTGAGGTTATTGAAAAGCTTGACGGCCCTGGGGGCCGTGCTTATGTTCACCGCCAAGACGGATTTATTTTTGACGCAGGACCGACCATCATAACGGCACCTTTTTTATTGGAAGAGTTATGGGAGCTTTGTGGCAAAAAGATGTCGGACTACGTCACTTTAAAGGAGATGTCCCCCTTTTACAGAATCCGTTTTTACACCGGTCAGACATTCGATTACTGCGGCGACGCTGAGGCGATGTGCAAAGAAATTGCAAAGTTTGATGCAAGCGACATCCCGGGCTATCACGCCCTCATGAAGGCTGCGGATAAGTGCAAGCACCTGGGATTTGAGCAGATGGGGGACGTGGCATTTGATGGATACAAGGATTTATTAAAAGCACTTCCCTCATTCGTAAAAATGAAAGCTTGGAACAGTTTGTACCGTTTAGTAGCTCAACACATTAAGCATCCACTACTCAGAGTCGCTTTTAGTTTTCACCCACTCCTCATTGGTGGCAATCCCTTTAGCGTTACATGCGCTTACGCGCTCATCCACTCTTTGGAGAAAACATGGGGAGTGCATTCCGCGATGGGGGGAACGGGTGCCATTGTCAACGGGCTTGTGGAGTTACTAAACGGACTGGGCGTCAAAATTAGGTATAACTCGCCCGTTAAACAAATCCGTATTGCAAACGGCAAAGCCTGCGGCGTAGAGTTAGAAAACGCATCAAGCTCCAACTCATCACACGCGGGGGAAATCCTCGACTCAGATATCGTCGTGTGCAATACAGACTCTGCTTGGACATACAAATATCTTATTGCACCTGAGCACCGCAAACACTGGAAGGACTCTCGTATCGAGCGAGGTAACTACTCGATGGGGCTTTTTGTTTGGTACTTTGGCACGAACCGAACCTACGGTGATATTCCTCACCACACGATGATTTTGACAGAGCGATACAAAGATTTACTCACAGATATATTTAAGAAACATCACTTGGCAGAGGACTTTAGTCTTTACCTGCACCGCCCCACTGCAACTGACCCCTCACTCGCGCCGAGTGGGTGCGATACGTTTTACGCACTTGCTCCTGTTCCAAACCTAGACAGTAAGACCGATTGGAATGCAAAAGGAGAATCGTTCAGACAAGCCATTCAAGAGTATTTAGAAAGTACTGTACTAAAAGATTTAGGCCAACATATTGTGAGCTCCAAAATAACGACCCCCTTAGATTTTCAAAATCGTTTGTACTCTTATAAAGGAGCAGGATTTGGCTTAGAGCCACTTCTGACTCAAAGCGCCGTTTTTCGCCCTCACAACCGAAGTGAGGATATCCCAGGCCTATTCATGGTGGGTGCAAGCACTCACCCAGGGGCTGGTGTGCCGGGTGTATTGATGTCCGCTAAAGCTTTAGAGAAAGTCATTCCCCATGCTACAACCTTACGATAAAAACAAAGCGCAATTAAGAGACTTTAACGAGTGCGTTGAGCTTATGCGAGGCGGCTCAAAAACTTTCTTCGCCGCCAGCCGTCTTTTGCCTAAAAGAGTGCGTCAAGCCTCAGTTGCTTTATACGCTTTTTGTAGAGTGGCGGATGATTTGGTTGACAACACCCACACTCCTGCACAAAGCCTTGAGCAACTGAGACGTCGACTAGATTTAATCTATGCACAAGAACCCCTTGACTTTATTGAGGATCACGCTTTGTCCCATGTGGTCCATGAGTACAAATTACCCAGAGAGTTGTTAGACGCATTATTGGATGGGTTTGCTTGGGACACAAAATCTCGGTTCTACGAAGACGTTGAGGCTGTGCATGCATACGGTGCTCGGGTTGCAGGCAGTGTGGGTGCAATGATGAGTTGGATCATGGGTGCAAGACAAAGCAGCACCTTGGCCCGGGCTTGTGAGCTAGGCGTTGCGATGCAACTCACCAATATTGCAAGGGATGTGGGAGAGGATGCAAGGAACGGCAGGTTATACCTCCCCCTCAACTGGATGAGAGCTCAAGGGACTGATCCCCAGGAGTGGCTAAAAAACCCAGTGCTAACACCTGGAATCCAGGCCGTGGTGGGGCAGCTCTTAGATGAGGCAGACCGTTTGTACAAACGCTCCATCGTCGGGGTTGCCGATTTGCCTGCCGATTGCAGAGCCGCGATTTACGCAGCTCGGTTGATTTATGCGGAAATTGGCCAACACTTAAGGGCGCAAAAATTAGACTCCATCAACCAACGCAGTGTAGTTCCCTTTAGTAAAAAACTTTGGCTTTTGATGCAAGCAAAGATTCAGGCCCCCTTTGTACGGACACCCCAGACACCGCCAAAACCCCTTGGCGCAATTGAATTCTTAGAAAAAGCTTGTGAGGCACAGTGCGCACTTTACGGCTTAAAGCATGAGGGCTTTCCCAACAGAGGATTTCCCCAGCGTGTGGAGTGGGTGTTGGAGTTAATTGAGCGCCGCTTAGAAGAGGATAAGGAATTCGTTCGCAACCTTAAGAGACCCTCGAATCAACATATGCAAAACATGAGCTCTTTGGGTGAGACTCTCAACTCAGGCCATTAAGAGCTTAATTAAATAGAAACGACTTTGGTGCAAACTGCAATAATAAGGTAATGAGACTCCCACAAATAGTCTAGATTCGTTGGATTCTCTCTTTATTTTTCAGCTCTCTTAACCCGCATTTTTTAGTGGGTATCCGTAATCCGTGATTGATTCTTGATTCTTTTTTTTTGTTCAAAAAGTTACTGGATGGTTAAATAGTATTTTATGATTGACTCGCTTCAAGTGCTTTGATACATTAATTCGTATTACGCGATTGAATTTTTCTCGCATAGATCTAAAATAATTGGAAAAAGCAGGTGAGGATACGATATACCGTCCATTATGTTCAACTTGGACAAATTAGCCAAGGATTATGGTGAAGACAATTACATCTTTAGTCTCTTTTTGTATAGCCTTGGCATCCTCCAAGGCAGCAAAGCTTGCACCCACGATGAGTCAAACCTCTGAGCATTTAAAGTTTCATGAAAACTCATAACTCGTTCCCCGAGCAAATGATTCTCAACCACAGCTCTTTGATAAAAAGGTGTATCCTCCAGTTGTTGGATTGACCCTAAATCGTGCTCACTCCTTAATCGCCTTGGCATTTTCCAAGCCGTTTGATTCATCACTTTGCGCTCAGGGGCTTGAAAAGTTTCAACCGCGCCATTTTTTAGAAAGCGTAGCGCCAACACTTTATCATTGTTATTATGAAATTGACAATCATACACAACTGCGCAGGTACCGTCCGAGAGATGTGCTCGGCTCCAGTCCCATTCAGTAAAGGCCTTCGCAATGGGCTCTACACCTTCGTTAGAGTCCACATAAGCGTGGCCCCTCCATGATTGCTCAGGTTGACTCAAATTGACCTGAACTCTCGAGGACGGAGCTATAGGGCCCCAGTGGTGTTGTGCTTTAGGATCGAGTGGGGTGGAGAAGTCATAAAGTTGATCTGGATAAACGCTCACCCGACCTTTGATTTTTTTTAGCAAAGGCACTGACCACTCGTCAATATCGATATGCAAAGCTTGGCCGTCCCAAGAGACACACGAGGTCCCAATCACAAACTCTTCAGAGGTTCTCAGCACGCTCTCTTTGGGCCTCTCAGTCATGGCCCAGAGTTTTCCCCTAGGGGTGTACAAGGCTACATTAAGAGCGCAGTGATTCTCTGGATTGGGGTTACGTCCTTTGCGTATTTCACGTGCGTAGTAAGGAGAGAATACGCTTCCCACAAAAGCAATCAAACTAAGACCAAACTGTCCACAGTCACTCATCGCGTCCACATACCACCAAAGATAACCGCCTGTGCTTACCGCTTGGTCAAACCGAGGTGCTCCATCACGGCCCCTGCCCCTAGACGCGCTGACATGGCCGCCATCGGAAGTCCTGGCCCAGGATGCACGCTCCCCCCCGCCAGGAATAGGCCCTTGACCGGAGTTGTGGCTTGAGACCTGCTGAAGACTTGAAGCCATCCATGCGTTGCTTGGCCGTAAAGTGCCCCGCCCGTAGCCGGGAAGAGTTGATGAAAGTGCAGAGGTAAGGTTTGAATTGTTTTCTGCGGATCCCGCTCCAATTGAAGACCGCAACGACTCAGCAATGAAAAGGTTTCCTTCTCGCATAACTCTAACTCCTCGTTTGTAAAAGAATAAACGTCCCCGCTTGCAGGTGCGTTGATTAAGCAAAAGATGGATTCTTCTGATACTGAATCTTGCTTATTTGAGGCCCTCACCCCAAGACCGCGCTCCTGCGCGCACACATAAACAGTGGGCGTGAGGGGTAGCCGTTTAGTTTGAAAAATATCCCTAAACTCTTTGTCGTAACTATTTTGAAAGAAAACGTTGTGGCGGTCTAAATTGAACCTTTTCTCATTCACTTTGCACCGCATGCTCCAAGTGAGCGCAGATAAAGAACGCTCTGTTTTGGGGTCCCTTGTGGGTAGCATCTTGCTTTGAACCTGCGGGCCCAACAAACCGCTGTAAAGTGCATCTATATCGCCGTTAAAAACCACAGCGTTAGCTTCAATTCTTTCATCTTGGTTTGTTTGAACTGCAGCAACTCTAGCGTTTGATAGCTCAATTCTTTGACAAAGTGTTTCATATTTAAACTGAACCCCTTTTTCAATACAAAGCCGCTCAATAGTTTGAGCCAAAGACCGCATTCCACCGGCAACGGACCAAACACCGTCCATCTCGACTTGGGCAATGAGCATCAAGGTTGCTGGGGCACTCCAAGGAGATGATCCACAGTAAGTGGCATACCTTGCAAAGAGTTGTTGAAGTCTTGGGTCATTGAAATAACTTCCTAAACTATCCCATAAACTTTTCATTGGACCGATGCCAGCCAAGAGCGCGAGGCCGCGAGGTCCAAGCGACATGGCAAGCTTTCTCATGCTGGGTGAGGATTCCCGAATAATCGCACCCTCTAGTGCCGCGTAGAGCGATTTGGCAGTTTTACAAAAATTTTTAAACCTCCTGAGCTCCGCAGATCCAGCAAACCGTCCCACCGCATCTTCGCTTTGCAAAGGATCAGCATAAAGAGTCAGTTGATCTTGCCCAGAATCTTCGCTCCATGCGTGTCTGGCCAATACGCTCAACTGCGTAAGCTTTAACTCACTCTCCAAGTTAGCGCCTATGCTTGCAAATATTTCCTCAAAAACCCACTTCATCGTAAGCACTGTGGGACCACTGTCTATGCCTTGGTACTCATTTGAATTGGTGTTTTTACCCAAAGAGCCAGGCCACAGTTGTCTGAGTTTTCCCCCGCACTGCGATTGACCCTCAATGACTGTGACTCGGGCACCAGAGTGCGCCAATAACAAAGCGCTTACCAAGCCGCCTATACCTGCACCAACGACCACCACTTTATTGTTAGTAGACTGATGGGGGTGAAGTGGTTTATTTATTTGATTAGAGTTTGTATGCGTGTTCATCTACGAAAGAATTTAAAAGATCAAACACACAACTCGTATGGAGCGATAAGCTTTGAGTTGTAATTAAACACTTTACCCATCCAATCCCCATGCATGTGTAAAACTTTCATGCGAACAAACATTGATTCAGTAAAAAAAGAATTTTTTTTAGCTGCCGCAATAGCCTTCAAATGTGCGCCTTGTTGGGCATAGTCGATCAAAGACTTTGTGTCTCTCCATAAGCTAAATGTGCACTGCCTGAGAAGTGGCGCCTCACCTAAACCCATGGCCAGTTCACACCCGGCCGCTTTGTGCAGGTCTTCTTGTGCTGGGGGAGCGTAACGCCAAAAAGATACCGCTTTTGATGCGCGGATACTGCCCCTAGTCAAAGAGGCTACATAGGGGTCATGATGAGAATCAGTTGTTTGAGTTTCACACTCAACTTCATTTGGGGGGAA
Source organism: uncultured Burkholderiales bacterium (assembly GCA_903871545.1). GTDB lineage: Bacteria > Pseudomonadota > Gammaproteobacteria > Burkholderiales > Burkholderiaceae_C > Limnohabitans. The sequence goes on from CAIQHG010000081.1 coordinate 97,689, forward strand.
TTGTTGATTTGGTTTTTGAGACTCCAATAAATCACGATTGAAATCAGGATTGGAGACTTCTTTTAACAACTCTTTGGTCTGCCAACCTTGGCCGTCCCAAGTTCCCCTGCATGAGTTCACTTGTAAAATACCTTGCCAAGACTCTCGACTCTTTTCCCTGTAGATCTGGTTCTCTTGGCTTTTTAAATAATCGCTAGCATTTTGAATTCCATCAAAAACGAATATCAAACCTTGGTGTGTTGAGCTTGGTCTCAAACCAAATCCGCCCCCCTCACCGGAGCCCATAATTTTGGCAAACAACAAACCAGATATTGTTTTGAAAAACCCGCTCGTACCCCACATTAACTTAAGCCAAGCCCATGAACGGTGCTGAGGTAAAAAATCAAACAACAAGATAACAACCACGCCGTTTATAGGGGACTGGGCAGTTGATGAATTGTTTTGAAGTGCTGGCATGACTATAGAACATGAACAACACGCGTCCTCTTTAAAAAAGAAGTTGACCCGGGTTAAACATCCTTAAAAAAACAAACTTAATTTGAAATGTTGGGGCCCAAATCACTAGGCTTTGAACGCGCCCCAACTCCTTTGCAGATCCTGTTGTTACAGATTTATGGTTCTCACCGCTTTGAAACTTTTATATCTGCCTTGGTATCACTAATTTTCACCGGCGTGACTTTAGTGGCATCGGGTTGGCTCGAGTGATAGGTCTGCAACTCTGGATAATCTTGAGCCATTTTTGCGCCGTTCAAAGGCTTGTATACACCTTGGTGACAAGTTGCGCAGTAAACCTTTGCCACATCCCCAGTTTCTCCCAATCGGTTTGCAGGAAAAGTACTTTTAAGCGGCTCCATATATTTCAGGTTCAAGTCGCGTGCCAATCGTATTCCGTACCATGCAGTGGCACGTTGTGGGGGACTATCCTCCCAACTTGAGAAGGAACGCGTGTTGTGACAGTAAGTACAGTTGACACCAAGCGAGGTTGCCATGTGGGTCATCAAACCGTAGGTCCACTCAGCTTGTTTAGTGGAGTGTTTATTCCCGCTTGGAAGTGCAGTAACTCCGTTCACACGAATGTCTTTAGAGCCCAACAAAAATGGGGTAAATGGATCGTTAGGCAATGATGAGAGACCAACGCTTTGTGCGGGTTCATTTTGCCCTGCCTTGCCGCCCATAAAGTCAGATCCCATCGGTGTATCGTCGCGTTTGAACCATATTTGTTGAGGAATATTATTTCCCCTATGGCAGGTATAGCAAGTAACCCCAGTGGTTGAGACGTGGGAGGACCAGTCTGTGTTGATATGTTGATTCATTTGAATCATTTTTCTAGCCACTACTTTTGTATATTTAGAATCCTCAGCAAAATTAACCGGATTGTGGCAGTAGACACAGCCCTCATTCGGTGCAACCCATGAGGTCATGGAAACCATCAACCGAGTGAACTGGGCTGCAGATAATCCGCCCAACACTTGGACGTTTTTGTAAACCTGTCCAGCACGAGGGCCATCAGTTGGAGCTTGGGGTAAGGCGACAGGTACAACGTTGTTGTCAGCCAAAGCCGCTACGGTCCTTGGGTTGTAGATTTCAACCATTCCGGTACCTCTATACCCGTGTTGGACGCTGTCCATTGGCGGTCTCTCACAACCCGACAACAAAAAGACCGAACTTACAGATATTAGCGCTAAAAATTTAATTGCATATGCTCTCATGGCTTAACTCCTGTAAGAGTTGCAGGATCTATTGTGTGCGGGAAAACTGATGGGTAGGGAGGAGCAACATGGTGCTTAACAGCCCACAAATACCAATTATCAACAACGGTTCCAGTCAGTAAGATACCAATCCCTCCAACTAAGGGACACAATACCGCAAACCACCAAGCCCATCTGTGAATGGACTCCATCGTTGCGTTAAAGCCCATTGTCCATCTCCAAAAAAGGGCCGCCCTTTCGGAGGCGGTTCCGCGGTCTACGATTTGTTCAATCTCTCTCTCACCTCCGTAGCGACCTACGGCAAGAATTGTGGCTCCGTGCATGGCAAAGAGTAAAACAGATCCATACAAAAAGACAATCGATAGTGCGTGAAATGGGTTGTAAAACAAGTTACCGTACCTAAGAGAGAAAGCCGCTGTCCAGTCCAGGTGGGGGAAAATACCAAAAGGGACAGCCTCACACCAACACCCCATCAACAGGGGTCTGAAAAATCCTAGCACTAAAAATAACCAGATAGCACCTGTAAAGGCCCACGGTACGTGAGTGCCTAGGCCAAGTTGTCTTGCACGCCGATAGGTTCTTGCCCACCAAAGAAGTATCGATATTGTTAAAAACAAACCCGCTATCATCCACCAACCGCCTTGGTTGAGTGGGGGTAAATGTAGACCGTAAACAGGTGCCGGTGGCTCTAACGCCAACCAAAACAACTGTCTCACAAATTGAATGGGGCTGAAATTGACCGAGGCAAGCATGTTCATGCCCATGATGTTGATGGACAAGATACCAAAGATCAGAGAGGCAACACCAAGAGTTCCTAAGTACAACGGCCCGATTTGGGCATTACCTAGTCTACCGGCCAGGTGAAATAAAAAGGGCTTGATGATGCGTGGATCATTTCCCCTTGAAAGGGGAATTCCTTCGCTAGTGGGTCCAGTTACTTGAACTGTAGTAAAAAGATTTTGATATTGCCCCATGCTTTGCTTCCCCCTTAATTCTCTTGATTCTTGTAACCTAAATATTTGACTTATTTCTTAACCGATTTGTGATGTATGTGCTTAACGCCAAATAGGCATGTTCAACCACCAACCCCACCACTCTGGCCAACCGCGTGACCAAAACGGTCCACTAATTACGATACAAACTGCGGAGAAAAATACCGCTGCCAATGCTAAAAATAATCCTAACCTGTGAATGCCTAGGGTACCCACAGAGTATCCAATGATGTCTCTAAAAAAAGTATCCTCATGTTCAGGTGTTTTTACTACTTCGCCAGATTTTGGATTAGTTGCTGACAGCACTAACGCGCCGTGCAAAGATAAAGCAAAAGTGGTGGTGAAGAAAAAAGTAACTGCAAGCATGTGAGCAGGGTTGTAATGAAAATGCAGGTACTGATAACCCACATTGGAGACCCAGTCCAAATGGCTGAAGATGCCGTAAGGAAAAGCGTGTCCCCACGCTCCCATTAAAACGGGCCTGATCACTTCCAGTGTGAAATAAGCAAATATTGCAAAGCTGTATGCGATTGGAACGTGGTAGCCCATTCCCAATTTACGGCATATCTCAACCTCCCTCAACGCCCAGGACCCAAAGGCACCTAAAGCGCAGACTGTGATCCATTGCCACAAACCCCCTTTAAGCATAGGGGCCATTTTTAGGCCATAAGACAGATCGGGCGGAGCAATACTAATTTGCCACAGATTCCAAGTAGGACCCATAGCTGCGCCGTACAAAATGAGCATTGTTCCAAGCACTGAGAAAAAAATTGTCGTGACTCCAAAGAACCCCACAAAGAAGGGACCCACCCAAAAGTCGAACAAATCACCCCCAATTAGGGTGCCCCCTCGTACACGGTATTTTTTCTCAAAACTCAGCATGGCCATCTTCAAGCCCTCCTGCGCCATTAAAGGCAATAAAAAATAAAAATTAACGAATTAAAGCCAAAACATTTCAAGCGTCTGAGATGGGCAAGTGCAAAAAGTTTAGTCCTCAAACTCCGCTCAAAGCACCTGCACCACTTCCTCTGCAGGATGGTTAAATTAAGACTTAACTTCACCAACTGGCGCAGGCATTGGCGCATTTTGCGCAGCAGCAGGCGTAGTTGGTTTTCTAGGTCCATCAAACCAGTTATAACGATTTGTACTGAGCAACACGAGGTGAATCATTGCTGCTAGTGCAAATAGAAAAATTCCCTGAACCACCATGGCCCTTAAGGGATCAAACAATCGCCAAATTCTCCACATGGCATCTCTCCTAGTTAATATGGGACATAAAGTTGTACACCGCCTCTTTGGTCCCAATAAAGATGTTTTGAGAATCCTCAGACACACTCAGCCAAGTCTTCCAGTGAATGCCGATCAATTGACCCAGCAAAGACACCGTAAACAAGACTAAAAAACTTGCACCAAAGATTAACAAATCACTCAAATTCTCTTTAAAAGAGATTACGTTATTGGGCTCATTGATCATTTCTGACATGGCAGTGACTCCTCGATTAAAAAATTTACTTACTCTGACTTAGAACCAGGGCCGCCATGCCCAGACCAACATGTGAGCAATCACAGCTACTGCTGTAAAACCCACTAATCCTTGGACCCAGTAATGGTGGAACTCCTTAGCTTCTTCGTCAGTCAGGCCGGAGATTGAATTCCGATTAGACATATGAATGCTCCTTCGTTAAAAAATTGGCCTTGTCGACCACTGACGCGCTCAGCCCGCGCACCCTGGGCAGCCGCAACCCGACGTTGCTGCATGAGGTAAGAATTGCCAATCTTTGGGCGCACAAACCAGTGCAAATGACCCTCAGCAATTCAAAGAAAAGATTAATGTGTGGAGATATTAGAAATGTCCTCATGCAGTCACACCTTTAACTGACTCAGCAGGGGCCGAGCTACTTGGGTTTGTCTGCTCGGGCGCCGCCATGCCCAATGATTTAGCGGTCTCCAGCAAAAGCTCAGCACTAACCTCTTGCTCACTAAGGGCTTGGGCGGCGCGGTCTGTTGCATCTCTAAGCGTTTTGGCAACTGAGATTTGAATGAGCACGGGCTGTGAGCTCACGCACTGTCTGAGTAATTCCTGTGCCTGAGCACTCCAAGGCAATTGCGACGGTGCAACTACGCCTCTAGATAGTGTGGACTCTGCTTTGTCCATCTCTGTGCCGAGGGGTAAGATATTAAAGAGTGCATCAAACAGTGCATTGCACACCTCTTGCACCAAGTAGGTTGCTCCGCTGTAGCCCATAAAGGGCGTGCCCGTGTGCCGTCGAATGATGGCGCCCGGAAAGGATGCGGGTATAAAGCAGGGCTTCATTGGACCGCGGGCAGCCATCTCGCTTAAATACATTCTCTCGTTGTAACTACCAAAGAGGATCAACGGAGTTTTACTATGCACCAAGCTTCTAACTTCTTCGTTGTTGGTCTTTTGACCCGGCAAACGGGGCACAGAAAACCGACAAGGCAGTCCCATCTCATCTTCAAGAAAATGCTTTAACCCTCTTGAATAAGTCTCATTGGCTACCACAGCAAAACTAGCTGTTGCAAAGAAATCTTGAGTCACCGATCTCCACAGGTCCCACAAAGGCTTCAAAGTTGTGTGGCGTTCACGCTCAATGAAGGGCTCCGGGTCTAGGCCCAATAACTCACCGAGTTTGCGCAGGAAAAGTGTGGTGCTGTGCAAACCAATGGGTGCTTGCAAATAAGGACGGTCCAAAGTTTCACATAGCATGCGACCGAACTCTCGGTACATACAGATATTCACATCCGCCTCTACCAATCTACTGACATCGGTGAGGTGTGAGCCTAGCGGAAATATCAAATTGATATCTGCGCCGATACCGCTCACCAACCGTTTGATCTCTGCCACATCGCTGGCAGAATTAAACACTCCGTAGCTCGGTCCGATGATATTGACACGGGCTCGCTCACCCTCTTTTCGAACACGCTTGGGTACTTTTTTCAGGCCGTACTCGCTCCATAGCCAAAAAATGGCCCGGTTCGCACATTGCCACTGATCCTCATCAATAGTGCGGGGCAAAAAACGAATAAGGTTCGTCCCCTCCGGGGTCACGCCACCACCGATCATCTCTGCAATTGAGCCTGTCACTACCACTGCTGGCAAATCTGGATCTAAGGAGGCGTGTGCTCGCTTCATGGCGCCCTCTGTGCCCTCGCGTCCAAGTTCCTCCTCAGCAAGTCCGGTGACCACAATAGGCAACTCGTGTGGGGGCAATGCATCTGTGTAGTGCAACACTGATGTAACGGGTAGGTTCTCACATCCAACTGGGCCGTCAATAACTACTTGTAAACCTTTGATGGCGGTAAACACGTAAACAGCACCCCAGTATCCACCTGCACGGTCGTGATCAATTACAAACATTAGCCCATCTCCTGCGCTTTGCGTTGTTTGTTTTTTTTCTCCATTTGTCGCCTGTTATCAGCCCGAAACTCAGGTCTATCGACTGGTTTTTCACCCCAAACACCTGCCAAATCGCCTTGGCCAGTCGTTCCAAAGAAGTCTTTCATTTTGTTAAAACGGTCTTGATTATTGATCGCGGCGTTTACGACTTGAATCAAAGAGCCCGCACCGGCAACGCCCATCAAGGGTCGCGCAGAAATTAAATTAGTGAAGTAAAGAGAGGGTATACAGGCCTCTTTAGCGTACTGCACGACTGGGGTGGTACCAATGGCTAAATTTGGCTTGAACTCTTGCACTGCATCTAAATCTTGCTCAAGCGAGGCCCTAAATTGGACCTGTACGCCCTTGGATTTAAGCCACTCTGCGTCAAGCGCGTTCCAAGGCGTCGCAGGACAGGCAGAGCCCACATACCTTAAATCTGCGCCACACTCAACTAGCAGTCGAGCAACTATCAACTCAGAGCCTTCGTAGCCACTGAGAGTAATTCGCCCATTTATCTTTTGTTGAGACAAAACAGCTTTGATTATGGGTAACGCTTTATTGCGAGCTTCATCAATTAAAGCTTGCGCAACACCGGCACTTTGTCCAATGTTTTGCAGCCAGTCGTGGGTACCCTCAACCCCAACTGGTGCAGACCCTACGATTGGGCGCCCTGCGGCCTCAAACTCTCTGATGCTCGCGGTGTAAAAAGGGTGAATAGCGGCGACCACGGAGCAATCGATTGCGGCGTAAAGCTCTCTCCACTCGCGGGTTGGAACGCTAGTGCCTACCGCTAATTTCATAGGCTCGATTAACTGCGCAATGCCCATGGGGTCTGCTGGGAACATCTCGCCCAGCAAAGTAATGGTCGGGTTTTGCTGCCTCCCTTTTCGGGGCGCTTGGACAGGACCACTCATGATCTCTTGGCGAGCGTATTTAAGCATCGCACCTGCCAATACGTCCTTTGCCTCAGCGTGGGTGGGCACTCCAAATCCAGGTACATCGATACCGATAATGCGAACGCCGTTAATCTCTTTAGGTAAAAGCTGCAAAGGAACGCCACTGGCAGTTGGAACGCATAAATTGATAATCACGATCGCGTCGTATTTCTGGGGATCAGCTTGCTCGTGAACAGATTCACGAATATCTTCGAATAGTTTGCCAGTTACTAAAGTCTCAGAGTTGAAGGGAACATAGCCCACACTGCGCCTAGCACCGTAAAAGTGAGAAGTAAAGGTCAATCCGTAAACACAACATGCTGAGCCAGACAGGATGGTTGCTGTACGGCTCATGCGAAGACCAACCCTTAGGGATCCAAACGCAGGACACATACTTTGAGGCTGGTCGTGTGGGCCTTTTGGATAATCCAGTGCGTAGCGCTCAAGCACCTCACTCTTACCAGCGCTGCGAGCGGCGTCTAGGAGCGTTTGCTCGCCTCCGTGACAAGCAGCTCCCTCGGCGAGAGCTGGCTGCACGGATTTTATGGGTATGGTGACGGGTATGGATTTGGATTGCATAATTTAAAAATTTCTGCTGATTAGCGTGTTCAAACTTCGTCGTAGATAACTTCAAGGGTAGGTTTATTGATGACCGTAGCCCCTCTCATATCAAACTCTGTGGCTGGCTCTAAAACGACATTGCGACCAACCGAGTCTGCGCTGAAGAGGGACAGGAGCTCATCTTGTGTGAGAGGCTTTGGACGCATAGGAGGCGCGTCGCCCACGTTTTGAGCCAAACTCTCAAAGAGTGGGCCCCACTGGGTGCCTGGACGACCGATGATTTCGTAACTTGCGCTTTTTCTGCGAATATCATCATCTGCGGGTATTGCAGAGAGCACGGGGATGCCCGCGTGTTCGGCAAATTTTGCGGCCTCACCCGTACCATCATCTTTGTTGATGACCATGCCGGCGACGCCGACGTTGCCGCCCAATTTGCGGAAATACTCAACCGCCGAACAAACGTTATTGGCAACGTACAAAGACTGCAGATCGTTGGAGGCAACGACGATCACCTTTTGACACATGTCTCGAGCAATGGGTAGACCAAACCCTCCGCAGACCACGTCCCCTAGAAAATCAAGTAAAACATAATCAAAACCCCACTCATGAAAACCCAGCTTCTCAAGGGTCTCAAAACCGTGGATGATGCCTCGACCACCGCACCCGCGTCCCACCTCGGGGCCACCGAGCTCCATCGCGTAGACGCCGTCACGCTTAAAGCACACATCCCCAATGCTCACCGCCTCTCCGGCTAGTTTCTTCTTCGATGAGGTCTCAATAATGGTTGGACAGGCTTTACCCCCAAATAGCAAACTCGTTGTATCGCTCTTGGGGTCGCATCCAATGAGTAAAACTTTTTTACCCTGCTGAGCCATCATGTAACTGAGATTGGCGAGCGTAAAGCTCTTGCCGATACCGCCTTTACCGTAAATGGCGATGATTTGTGTTTCTTTGGTTACTTCCCCCGTATGAACCTTTACGGGCTCTTGGCTGGCCTCTTCTCTTAGTCTTTTTGTGAACTGAATGGTTTGTTCCTGAGGAGCGGCACCATTTGTTTTATTAGGCACGTTAGTGGACATTAATTTCTCCAGTCTAGAATCATTTTTAAACAGTGGGGATCGCAAAAAGCGGCTTCGTACGCCTCTTGCGCTTTGGCGGGTGAACTGGTGTTGGTGATCAATCCTTCTAAGGATAAAGTGCCGTTGTTCAGTAACATCGAAACGGCGTCTAAATCACACCGCTTCCACTGAGCGGCTACTCTGATTTGCGGCTCTTTCATAAATGCGGCAGCAAAATTAAATGACAACTCTTTGGTATAAAACCCAGCCAACACAACCTCACCCCCAGGGGCTAGGTGACTGATGAGCTTATTTAGGAGTGAGCTGTCTCCGCTCACGTCGTAAATGGCCCTGTAGTCTTTTCTTGTGTCCTCGCTAGGATCGACCACGCTGTAGCCGTACTCCTGAGCCCCGCCCATACGGGCAGGGTTAATCTCCCAAACGGTTGGAGCGGGCATGCCTGCAGCAACCGTCATACGAGCAAGCAAACGTCCCATGATGCCGTGACCAATGATCAAATCGGGTGGCTCGGCGGTGTTGAGTGCCCCCCCTTTTGAGACGCTGTGATAAGCGGTCGCAGCCAACGCCAATAAAGTTGCGCTTTTGGCATTCGCCTTGCTTACAGAGATCACTCTATCGGCGGGTACAACCAAACGCGAGCCGGATCCGCCAAATAGGTTGCGAACATTCTTGAATGAATAGGCACCTGGTACAAATACGTAATCGCCCTCTTTTAATTCTTGCTTAGAGTGGCTCTTCGTTATTTGCCCTACAGCCTCATATCCAGGGACAAGTGGGTATCCCATACCAGGGAAATTGGGCATACTGCCCTCCCACAACAAGCGCTCTGTGCCAGTGCTAATTCCTGTGTAAGCCACTTCAATTTCCACATCCCCATCGACCATCTCGTTGACCTCAAGCTTGCTCAGTTTGATGCTCTTGGGTCCTTCAAAAATGACTGCTTGTGCGTTCATATGTAATCCATTATTTACATTTAATAACGTCAATCTTAATTGACACTTTTGAGTTTAACATAGGTATAAACACTAATTTTTGTAAGCCGCCAAAATTTTCGCGTGAATGGGCATGGGGTTGGGTAGAGCTTTGACTTGGCCAAATCCTGCACCAAACATCATTTGGCTTAAAGCCTCTGGGGTTCTAAGTCTGCCCTCACCCATGGCAAGCAAGTAGAAGTGAAAATATGCATCGTGTTTGGCCCCTTTGCCGGTGGGCTCTGCCATCGGCTCAGCAACCAATAAGACGCCTCGTGGGGGCAACGCGAGATAGATTTTGCGAAACAAAGCAGCAACCACCTCATCACTGTGGTCGTGTGCAATCCGCACCATCGTGACCAAATCGACTTGACTTGGAAGGTCATGGGTTTTAAAACTTCCTGGATTAAAACCAACTCGGTGGATGAAACTTGCTTGTTCTAGCTTTGCGCGGGTGATCTCAATGACTTGGGGTAAGTCCATTAATTCAAACTTGAGGTGTTCGTTTTGCTCAGCTACTGCGGATACAAACCGACCTTTACCGCACCCAATATCGAGCATCTTTTTATGAGCAGAGAAATCATAGGCGCTGAGGATCTCATCAATGACAAAATTTTGAGATGCTGACATTAACTCTGAATAACGAGCGAAGGGATCGGTACTGGTTGTGGGCTCACCCACAGCAATAGGAGCACCAACATCAACACCAACCCCAACACCAGGACCATCACCAACGCCCACAGAAACATCAACATTAACAGTCACAGCATAAGCATCCGAATCGGGGGCAGTCACTTGCGTTGCATTGATACTGTTCTTAAATTTTGCATAAGGCCAATACTCATTCATCTCAGACTTACTTTTTCTCCCAATGAGTCCAACCGTATCAACCATGTCTTTATAAAGCACGGAATTATGTTCAACCATGACCCTGACACCGCCGTACGCGATCACCGGCAGGCCAAGAGGGCCAATGCCAAAACGCCCTCCCCCCCTGTGCTCGAGTAGGCCTAAAGCGACAGCGGACAAGATAAGTGGTTCTAAATTTTTTTCTTCTAAATTTGTATGTTTACTGAGCTCCAAAAGCGTTAGAGGTGAATCATAGGCTGCATCAAGCACCCCGGTTTTTAAGCAGGTAAACAAAACCTGAAAATTAACAAAGCCGGCCATCAAATCAAATACTTGCTTTGTCCGGCGTACTGCAAACCAACGCGTAAAAACGTTGCTAACGCTCATGCGGTAAACAGTGGGTGAGGCCATCCATTGATTAATTTTTTCTCGTACCCTTTGAGTAAAGCTTTGATGACTCGTGTTTTGAGTAGCAGCAGCTCGCATATCCAGTGTGCTTGGTGAGGAGACTTGCAAATTAAATGTCATACTAAGTGTCCAACACCTTTTGGATTTAGTTTTGTCATCTCTATGTAGCGTTGGTATTCAGGTTGGGGGACCAAGCGCTCGGATTCTTTGGAGATCATTTCTCTGAGAATGTGTCTTCCGTGGCACTGCGGGACTGACTTTGCTGCGTTTTCAATAAGTCGCTTAAATTCCTTATTCGCGCCCTCAAGTCCGAGCACTTGCGCTGCACTTGGACGTCCGTGCTCAACGTCTTGACCAATCGGTTTACCAAGCAACTCTGCATGGCCTATCACGTCTCTAATATCATCAGCAATTTGATAAGCGTCCCCCAAACTCTCGCCCAGCTCTCTCCAAGGAGCGGGGTTAGCACCGGCGGCTATCGCCCCCATACAAGTGGCAGCAGTAAAGAGAGCCCCAGTCTTTGCGCGCTGGTACTTCCACAGATCGACCTTTGATTCGCACTCCCAAGCTTGGCCAGCAACAATTCCGCTGGGCGCTCCTACACCTTGACTGAGCACATGCATCATCTCTAGCAATCGGTTGGCGTGTTTGCGGCTGATGGACTTACCGGTGGACTGGTTAATCAACACTTGATAGGCCATCACGATCAAAGCGTCCCCGGTTAAAAGAGCAACCGGCTCAGAGAACTCGACATGGACTGTGGTTTTGCCCCTGCGCAACTGTGCATCGTCAAAACAAGGCATATCATCGTGAACCAAAGAGGCGCTGTGCATTAACTCAAGGGCGACTGCACCCGCGTCTGTGATCAAAGGTGCGTCCTCGGCGCTGACCATAGCAACCGCCATATACAACTGGGGGCGAATCCGAGCACCCCCGGGAAACAGCGCATGACGCATCGCTGCTTTCAGAGTCGGGGGAGTGGAGTCCCCTGTCACCTCCTCAAAGTGCCTTTGCATAGCGTTTTGTATTCTTTGCTCTATATTCATCATGCTCTCCTAAAAATTTAATGCGCGTTGTAAGTGCCAACCGAACCCGGCGCCCCTGTTTGGGTCATAAATTGACACAAAATCGCAAAAACCGAAAAATAATGTAAATAACTATTGACAAACTTATGTGTCAATGTAACATTACACTCAAATTTGTCAAGTTCTATGGTTAAAAATATGCTCAGAACAAACCCTCGTCTCGCCCAAACTGTGAATGGGGCAACAGGATTCGCCTATTACTCGTGCTTTATTTCGCGCTTTATTTCGCGCTTTATTGCCGGTCAATTTGGACTGGCAATGGGCATGCCTGCCCCAATGGATCTTAGGGATCTTAGGGATCATCTGGATCAACTCCAAGGGGGCTTTTAATGAGTGTCTTAGCTATTGGGCTTAATCATCAAACTGCACCTATTAACATCAGGGAACAATTTGCGTGGGCAAGTGATCGAATAAAAACTCACTTGGATGACTTTCGCAACCAATTTGGAGAAAAAACAGAGGCCGCCTTACTCTCAACTTGCAACAGAACCGAGATGTATTGCACCGTCAGTCCCCAGCACATAGGGGATACTAAACAGTGGTTCGCTGGACTCGGCGGTGAGAGTTTGAGTATTTTGGATACGCATGGATACACGCTAGAAAACGACAACGCAGCTCGCCACGCTTTTAGGGTTGCCAGTGGGCTAGACTCAATGGTGCTGGGCGAGCCACAAATACTTGGGCAGCTTAAAAATGCAGTCCAAACTGCTCGAGAAGCAGGTTACTTGGGCACCACTTTAAATCAGCTTTTTGACCGAAGTTTTACCATCGCTAAAAGAGTACGAAGCTCAACCGAGATTGGGAGTCACTCCATCAGCATGGCTGCTGCAGCGGTGCGCTTGGCCAGTCAACTCTTTGAAGACGTATCAGAGCTTCAAGTGCTTTTTGTTGGTGCAGGAGAAATGATTGAGCTGTGTATGACTCATTTTGCGGCAAAGAAGCCCAAAAAAATGTGCGTCGCCAATCGCAACTTCACCAAAGGCCAAGAGTTGGCAGCTAGATTTAAAGGACAAGCTTTTGAGTTAAGCGAGATTGCTCAAAAACTTCATGAATTTGATATCGTCATAAGTTGCACTGCAAGCGACGTTCCTCTCATAAAGCTAGAGTCTGTTCAAAGTGCGCTTAAAAAACGTAAAAACATGCCGATCTTCATGCTCGATTTGGCAGTCCCAAGGGACATCGAGCCCAAGGTTCAAGACCTTAGAAATGTCTATCTTTATACCGTTGACCACCTGTCTAAAATTGTTGAAAACAACAAAGAAAATAGATTAGCCTCAGTTGCAAAAGCTGAGGGCATCATTGATGAGGGAGTAACCGGCTTTTTAAGTTGGCTCAATCAGCGAGATGATGTTCCGCTGATACAACGCCTTCATCAAAAGACTGATCAATGGCGTGAGTTAGAAATTGCGAAGGCAAAGAAAATGATCGCCAAAGGAGAAGACATCAATCAAATTTTGGAGATGATGAGCAAAGGACTCACACAAAAAATGCTGCACGGTGCAATGGCAGATTTACATTCTAAAGATTTGGTCACAAGGGATAAAGCTCAGTACGCTATTGAGCACTTTTTCCTACAAGGTTGCAAACGCCATACGGTTGAGTGATTTCTTTTATTAAAAACAACAAAGTTACAAAACTCTGCCCCACCCCACCCCACCCCACCCCGCCTAGCCTAGCCTAGCCTTACAAGCTTCGCATCTTTCTTGAATGTTCGTGTACCGTATCCACCAAAGCCGAGACATGCTCAGGCGGAGTATGCTGACTAATTCCGTGGCCTAAATTAAAGATATGCGTAGGCCCGCACTGAGTTGTATCCGTGTGAGGCGCACCAAAGCTATTTAATACTCGCCTAACCTGCTCGGCAATTTGCAGCGGAGAACTAAAAAGAACATTAGGATCAATGTTTCCTTGAAGTGCTTTTCCAGGGCCCCCCACTGCACCGCCCACCAACTCGCGCGCTCGTGCTAAATTCATTGTCCAGTCTAAACCTAAGACATCGCAGTCAAAGCCGCCCATCTCTTTTAACCAAAGCCCACCTCCCTTGGTAAAAACGATTCGAGGAATTTGAGCCCCAGCGTAACTTCTATCTAATTGCGATAAAACCCGCGCTGTATAAGCCATACTAAACTCTTGAAACGCACCATCCGCCAAGACCCCGCCCCAGCTATCAAAGATCATCACCGCCTGAGCACCAGCACGGATTTGCTCATTTAGATACAGAGCTACAGAATCAGCATTAATTGACAAAATTTTGTGCATTAAATCTGGGCGACTGTACATCAAACTCTTCACATGACGGTAATCATCCGAGCCCGCCCCCTCAACCATATAACAAGCCAAAGTCCAGGGGCTACCTGAAAAACCAATCAACGGAACGCGCCCGTTCAAGGCACGTCTAATTGAGCTGACTGAATCAAACACATAACGCAATTTATTCATATCCGGCACGCCCAGCTCCGCCACTGCGGCCTCATCCCTCACAGACTTGGCAAACCGAGGCCCCTCCCCTTGGGTAAACGTCAGCCCTAAACCCATCGCATCTGGAACGGTCAAAATATCGGAGAACAAAATTGCCGCATCAAGCTTGTACCGCGCAAGGGGTTGAAGTGTGACCTCGGTTGCAAAGTCCACATTTGTCGCAAGTCCCATAAAGCTCCCCGCTTGCGCGCGAGTAGCGCAGTACTCGGGCAAATACCTACCCGCTTGGCGCATCAACCATACGGGGGTGTAGTCTGTGGCTTGTCTAAAACAGGCGCGTAAAAAAGTATCGTTTTCTAAAACCTGGAATTTTTGACCTGCTATATCTGTTTGAACTTGTGTAATCATAAGGATTTCCTAAGCTGTGCTTAAGGATTCAATTGTTTTTAAAAATAGTTGGGCTTTTATTAGATTGCGCGCCATCTTCATGTCCGAATCATTTTACAAGATAAGTGTCTACCCTTCTTGACGCGGGAAAATTTTGATATAAATTAACCACTAAATGACTAGCTTATGAGGCGTTTTCATGGACGGCAGTTTATTACAGTGGATTAAGTCACCAGGATTACTCAGAAAACTCTCTGAGGAACAGTTGCCTGCAGTTGCAGAGTTGCTTCGCTCGCACCTCATAGACTCGGTTTCACAAACCGGAGGACACTTCAGTTCCAATTTAGGCACCGTTGAATTGACCCTTGCTCTTCATTATGTTTATGACACTCCAAGGGACCGTTTGGTTTGGGACGTAGGCCATCAAACCTATACTCACAAAATGCTTACTGGACGATTTGAGCAACTAAGGACCATCCGAAAAAAATCTGGAATCAGCGGATTTCCCAAAAGGGATGAGAGTATTTACGACACTTTCGGCACTGCACACTCATCAACAAGTGTATCCGCTGCGTTTGGAATGGCCATCGCCTCTAAACATCTAGGATCCTCTAGTAAATGTGTGGCAATCATTGGCGACGGCGCTTTATCTGCAGGAATGGCTTATGAGGCGTTAAATAATGCAGGCGCTAGCGAATGTGATTTGCTCGTGATACTGAATGACAATGACATGTCCATTAGTCCACCCGTTGGAGCCCTAAACAATTATCTACAAGAGTTAATGCAGGGACGTTTTTACGCAAGCGCAAAAAAATTTGGTAAAAATATACTTAAAAACGCACCCCCCCTTTTCGCCCTCGCCAAGCAAATTGAGCAACAAACGCATGAACTTGTTCATCAAAATACAATTTTCCAGAAGATGGGCTTTAGTTACAAAGGTCCTATCGATGGACACGATATCAATACATTAGTCAAAACCCTTAAAGAATTAAGACAAAGCAGTGGGCCGCAGTTTTTGCATGTTGTCACTAAAAAAGGCAAGGGCTACTTAAAAGCCGAGGCAGACCCGATTGCTTATCATGGGCCGGGAAAGTTTGATCCAACCGTAGGTCTGCAACCCAGTGGCCCCTCTAAGATCACTTTCACACAAGTCTTTGGTCAGTGGCTTTGTGATATGGCTTTAAACGACTCAAAATTAGTTGCTATTACCCCCGCAATGCGAGAGGGGTCTGGTATGGTTCAATTCAGCAAATCTTATCCCTCGCGCTACTTTGATGTCGGTATTGCAGAACAACATGCCATCACATTTGCTGCAGGTTTAGCCTGCGAGGGGCTAAAGCCAGTTGTTGCCATTTATTCGACTTTTCTGCAGCGCGGGTACGACCAACTCATACACGACGTAGCCCTGCAAAATCTGCCCATGGTGTTTGCCCTTGACCGAGCAGGCATTGTTGGACCCGATGGACCCACTCATGCGGGGATGTATGACATCGCTTTTACAAGGTGCATTCCCAATATGAGCATCATCTGTCCCTCGGACGAGGACCAGTGCAGACGTTTGTTAACAAGCGCTTACCTTCATAATGGCCCTGTGACGGTTCGCTACCCTAGAGGCTCAGGTGTGGGCGCACCCGTTCTGAGCGAGCTTACGCCTTTGCCGTGGGGCAAGGCACAAATCAAACGAGTGGGAGAGAGATTGGCTTTGCTCGCTTTTGGCCCTTTGCTTCATGAAGCTCTTAAAGTCGCTGAAAAGATGGACTTTACTGTTGTCGATATGCGCTGGGCCAAGCCCCTAGATAAAGACGTTATCCGCCAGTTGGCACAAACACACCAGGGCTTTGTTACTTTGGAGGACGGATGCAAAGCAGGCGGCGCAGGCTCAGCAGTCATCGAGGCATGCCAAACTATGGGGATTAGCGTTAGAACGCTATGCGTAGGATTTAATGATGAATTTACAGAACACGGCGAGCACGGTGAATTGATGAAATATTACGGATTAGACTCAGCGGGAATAATTTCACAAATTGACTCATTCTGGCCAAACCTCCTTGGTGAGCAAAAAAAATTGCAGCAGGTCAGTGAGTAACTAAGTCGCACATTAAAATTAAGCGTTTAAGGCTTCACCCGTTTTATCACTAAAGTTATGTGGATAAAAAAATACCCATCACCCAAGCAAATATAGATTTCATTAAATATTGTTCAATGCCTCACGAATAAAAGCAAATTCGATTAATAACAAATATTACAGTTGGTCTATGGATTCAAATCTAATAAAAAACTACTTAAGTGGTTTACAGAAAAATATCATGCACGCCGTCTCCGCAGTAGACGGTGGAACGAGTTTCATCTCTGACGCATGGCAAAAAGGGGCCGAAGAGAAATTACAAGGTAATGGGGTTACTCAAATTTTAGAAAACGGCACAGTCTTTGAGCGAGCAGGATGTGGGTTCTCTCATGTCTGCGGCTCACAACTACCCCCTTCCGCCACTCAACACCGTCCAGAGTTGAGTGGCTGTGCCTTCGAGGCCATGGGTTTGTCCTTGGTCTTTCATCCTCGCAACCCCTATGTACCCACTGTTCATATGAACGTACGCATGATTGCGGCTACTCCCACCAATGGCCAAACCGTGGCATGGTTTGGGGGCGGAATGGATTTGACGCCCTACTACGGGTTTGAGGAGGATGCAGTTCATTTTCACCGGACTTGCCGTGACGCATTGTCCCCATTTGGGGAGGGCTTATACCCTCGCTTTAAAGCCTGGTGTGATGATTACTTTTGCCTCAAACACCGAGGTGAACAACGCGGGATTGGTGGCATTTTCTTTGATGACTTTAGCGAACTCGGCCAAGAAAAGAGCTTTGAGATGCTTAAAAGTGTTGGCGACTCATTATTAACGGCCTACCTCCCAATTGTTGAGCGAAGAAAAAATACGCCTTATTCCGAGCGTGAGCGGGCTCACCAACTGTACCGAAGAGGTCGCTATGTTGAGTTCAATTTGGTTTGGGACCGGGGCACACATTTTGGGCTTCAGTCGGGTGGGCGCACAGAATCTATTTTGCTTTCCATGCCACCTTTGGTGAGTTGGTCCTATCAACATAAGGCCGAAGAGGGCTCGGCGGAAGATCAATTAATTAAACACTTTATAGTTAGACGTGATTGGCTCTGAATTTTCAAGTTAACATTAGCGCAAAGAGGCTTAAATTCAAAAGATTCAAAACACATTCAAATCAAAAAATCAACAGTCACCCCGAACGTCATCCAGAACCTTATCCTTTACGTTATCCTTTACGTTATCTTCCAAAAACTTTCCTAGCTCATTACTCTCATGCAAGCACCCTTCCCAAGCAACCGCCCGCGTCGTCTTAGAAAAAACGATTTCACCCGTCGCTTAGTACGTGAGCACTCGCTCAACGTAGACGATCTAATCTACCCAGTCTTTGTTCTTGAAGGAGAGAAAAGACGTGAACCAGTAAGCTCCATGCCCGGCGTTGAGCGTCTAAGCCTAGATCTCTTATTGCCAGTAGCTCAGCAGTGCGTTGAACTGGGAATTCCTGTGATCGCTCTTTTTCCAGTAATCAGCAGTCACCTAAAGACTCCAGACGGCAAAGAGGCCACTAATCCAAATGGTCTCGTCCCTCATGTGGTGGCCACTTTAAAGAAGCATTTCCCAGCTTTAGGCGTCATGACTGATGTGGCACTTGATCCCTATACAAGTCACGGACAAGATGGACTGCTAGATGAGGATGGTTACATCTTAAATGACCCCACTCTTGCAGTGCTTACCCAACAGGCTCTGACTCAAGCCCAAGCCGGTGTAGACATTGTTGCACCAAGCGACATGATGGATGGTCGTATTGCCTCCATCAGAAACATACTTGAAGCAAACGGGCTGATTCACACCCAGATCATGGCCTACAGTGCCAAATATGCAAGTGCTTTTTACGGTCCTTTTAGAGATGCGGTCGGATCTGCAAAGAATCTTGGTAAGAGCGATAAAAAAACATATCAAATGGATCCTGGCAACACGGATGAGGCAATAAGGGAGGTGGCTTTGGATATTAGCGAAGGAGCAGACATGGTGATGGTCAAACCAGGGATGCCTTACCTAGATATAGTTCGCCGAGTTAAAGATACTTTCAAAGTACCCACCTTCGCCTACCAAGTCTCGGGCGAGTATGCGATGCTCAAAGCAGCTGCCCTCAACGGTTGGCTTGACCATGACGCAGTGATGATGGAGAGTTTGCTGGCGTTTAAGAGAGCAGGAGCAGACGGGATATTGACTTATTTTGCAATTGACGCTGCAAAAAAAATCAAACAAATCTAAAACTATTCAAACTCAACCCTTTATGTCTTTAAAGCTAACTATCGCAACAAGAGAGAGCAGGCTTGCCCTGTGGCAGGCCAATCACGTTAAAGACTTGCTTGAGTCTTTAGGTCACCAAGTAACCTTACTAGGTATGACAACAATGGGAGATCAAATTCTTGACAAACCCTTGAGTAAAGTAGGAGGTAAAGGGCTTTTCATTAAGGAGTTGGAGACCGCACTGGCTGATGGCTCGGCTGACTTGGCGGTACATTCCCTAAAAGATGTGCCCATGGAATTACCTGAAGGGTTCTCATTGGCCTGTATATTGACTCGTGAAGATCCAAGAGATTCTTGGGTTTCTAACGAATATCCAACCCTACAAAGCTTACCCCACGGCGCCGTTGTTGGGACATCAAGCCTTAGACGCACCGTCCTCATAAACGCACTAAGACCTGATTTGGTGATTGAGCCTCTTAGAGGCAATTTAGACACTCGCCTGAAAAAACTAGACGACGGGCACTACCAAGGCATTATCCTTGCCGCGGCCGGTCTAAAACGACTTGGTTTATCCAACAGAATCCGCAGCACCTTCGGTCCCGAAGTAATGCTGCCCGCCGCAGGTCAAGGGGCAATTGGCGTCGAGATCAACTCAAAAAGGGCCGAGGTTGCAAAAGTCCTCAAGAGTCTTAATCACATCGAGACAACCGTGGCCGTTTACGCGGAAAGAGCCGTGAGCAGAACTATGGGCGGAAGTTGCTCAATGCCTCTGGCAGCCCACGCCACACTTAACGAAGGTGTTTTATCTATCGATGCCGCTTGGGGAGACCATTTAAAGATGGACTCTAAATTAATAAATGCAAAAGATCAATGTCATATTGATTTAAAGTTTTCCAATGAGACTGAGTTTGAACAGGTTTTAGAAAAAGCCACCTCACTTGGCAATCTCGTTGCAAAAAATCTAATTGCTCAAGGTGCTCGTCCGGCCTAATTTGATTTTTTCTTAGTTTAATTGCTGTATCAAAATTATGAGACCTAATCGTCTAGACGTAATGCTCACTGACGCATTCCCTGGAGTAGGTCTTTACTTAAAATAGTCTTTATCAAGATTTCATCGGGGTTTTTAAATGTGGATTGAACTCTTTGTATTTTTATTGGTCTTTGCGTTTGCTGCTCACCAATTTTGGGACTTAAAAAGAGAAAAGAAAAAAACGGCCAAACAGGACCAAAACACACAAGGGACTCAAGAATCAAATCGTCTGCACTAAATAGAAATCACAGTGCGCTTGAATTTTTTAATTCCTCTAGTGCACGAATTGCAATGCTCACGCCTTTTTCATCTTTCATAATTTGAGCCAAGCCTGATGCATTTATGCGGTACTTGGGGTTCTTCAAAATTAGATTTATATATTTAATTAATTTATTTTTGCTTAAATCTTTCCGCAGAATAAACCCTGGCGACACACCTATGCGTTTTAGCTCACTCCCCCAAAAGGGTTGATCTGCAATGTGTGCAACCACTATGCTGGGGCATCCACTTATCAAACTACTTTGACTGGTTCCAGCGCCTCCGTGGTGGATCACCATGGAGCAAAAGGGGAACACCAAATCGTGCGGGGTTCTAGGTACGATCAAAACATTTGGGCCGCAGTCAAGGGACTTTCCACTTGGCAAGGGGATCTGAAAAATAGCCCTAACCCCCAACTCATTCACAACGTCAGTCCAAACGCTAAACGCCTCTCGCCAAGACCTTTCATCTAGGGTGAACATACTACCAAAGGAGAAATAAATGGGAGGCTCTTTGTCTTTTAAAAAATCATGGACTTGCGGGCTAAGACCCCTTGCATTTTGAGAGTTCTGATTCGTCTGATCTAAACCGGATCCATTTAAGAATCCGCATACTTTGAAGTTTTTAGGCCATTTGAGTTGAGGTCTACAAATTGCAGAGCTCGCAGCAATGAGATTCAAAGTCTGATTGCACCAACCCTCAGTCAAAACATCGCCTATAGCATAAAGACCTTGTGAAGTCCTTAACCGGTTTATTTGCTCAAGGAATATCTTATTTATCAATAGCTGGGCCAACTTCCACCAAAACGGAATTGACCAACGACCTAAATTAACCGCCCCAAAGGGAGGTTGGTGCGGGTTGGGTAATATATTGTGTATTGGATAAAGGGTTGCAACTGGAATAGCGGCAAGCTCTGCCGCAATTTGTGTTTGATAACAAAATATGTGACGAACAACCAAATCACTGTTTGCGCACAACTCCACGGCGGCATCAAACATCACCGCCTCAGCTGGATAAAGGAAATAACGATTGATGATTTTTAATTGTGCCGCAGGATCGCGAAATGCTTTAAAAGCCTGACCCATCTTATCTATGATGTCCACACTGGACAAGTACGGATTGGGCGCATTGACTATCTCAAAACCATGCCTTAAAGCAATACCAGAGTAATCGCGCTCAGCGACCTCAGTAATGCAAAGCTTAACTTGGTGACCCGCTTTTACTAGACCTGCGGCTAAAGCTAAAAAGGGTTGAATATCGCCTTCACTTCCCCAGGTCTGCAGTCCGACTCTCATAAAAACAACTTTATTAATTAAATTTCACAACGATAAAGGCAATGATACCAATGCAAATCCACAGCTCCACCATACGGCGAACTAAGAATTTAACTACCCTATCCTCAAGAGTTAGTTTTTTATTTTCAAAGGTTTCAGCGGCAGGCCCTGGTTTAATAGTCATTTTTGAATGAAGAAATATTTGAGGTCCGAGTACATTTGTAGGGGATTTGAATGTTAACTTTTATCAGCATAGGTGGAGTGAAATACCCGCGACTAAACGCCTTTCGGCGCTGTAGTCGGGGCATCTGATTTCGCAATCAAATATTCCTGCTTCGTCTGCTGCTGCATGGACATGGCTTGCGCCTCACCATGGCTTATGCGTGCATC